>CAYMWL010000002.1:0-287348 GCA_964394305.1 uncultured Pirellulaceae bacterium | reverse complement strand
CGCCTGCGCCTTCATCTGCTACGCCGCCGCAGGGGTTTTGGGATAGGCTCTAAGCGTGACGACTTCCAGTGCTTGCAGCCACCAGGGTTGGCTGCGTACCAAACTGCGAAAGGTGGCGGGCACCACGCCATCCAGCCAAATTGAAACGAGTGTCAGCAGCCCGAGGATCAAGCCGTTAAAGATCAGATACTGTCCCAATAAAAAGCAGAGGTCGGTGAACCAGTGAGGCCGAAACCGCTTTTGATCAGGCCGCGCGGGATAAGCCGATTCCAGCGGCCAAAACAGAACCGCGAGGAACACGACGCTGAGTCCCGTGGCAAGTAACAGGCTGATGATCTGCCAGAGGATTTCGCTCATCGAGATCTCCTTACTTGGTTCGCCGGTAATTGCAGTTGTTGCTGTCCCTTCGTCGGCGGGTTGTTTTGCGTCGCCCGCTGGATCGCCTCAGGCGAGATCAGAATCATTGATTTTGATCCGGGCAACGCTGCGGGCCGTGGTTGTGGCGCTGCGTTTGTCGTTAGGTAACTTCCCGGAACTGCGTTGTTCGGGCCATTGTTGTCAGGTTGGCGATCGTTCGCCGGCAGAGTCGATGGTTTGGCGGGAGTACCCGGTTGCTTGCCGGGAGTACCCGGTTGAAGCGCCGGCGTTAGCTCCGCCGGATCGACCAAAATCGCTGATTTGGTGCCGGGAAATACACTTCGTTGGATTGTTGCTGTGTTCGCAGGAAATGCCTTTGAAGGCGGCGAAGGAGTAGACCGTGTTGAAGGGAAGACCACGTCTGATTTGGATCCAGGCAGCATTTTTTGCCGTGGCTGAGTCGCTGCATTGGAACTTGAGAACGGCACTTCGTCAGCGAAGCGAGAATACTTAGGTCCCTCACCAGCAAACGCCGGCGCCGATTTCGGCCCCAGCATGAATTCGATCCGCGGAGGCGCGAGTTCTTCGTTGTTCGCATTTGTGGCGGGTGTCACTTGCGTTCGGGATCGGAAGATCGCACCGCCTGATTTGGCATAGACATACAGCCCGCCGACCAACACCGCAAAGATTACCGCTGGCACACGATAATAAGGAGCTGCCGTCGACATTAGATCGCTCCGTGCTGTTGATTGCCCCTAACTTTCCATCACCTCAATGTATGGCGGCTGTGGTGCAACAAACAATGCGAATGTGGTAACGGGTTCGTAACGACCTGCACCAACAAAAAAAGGCTCGTTGCCACAGAATGACAACGAGCCTTACCAGCGAGGCCGACGGGGCTCGAACCCGCAACCACCGGATCGACAGTCCGGTACTCTAACCAATTGAGCTACGGCCCCTGGATAGACACGTAATTTTATCATCCTCTCCAGGGCTCGCAAGGGCGGGGACGATCTTCCTGGGTTCGTTTTCACCTACCGAGTTCATGCATGCCGATTTTGCGGCTTCTGCCGCCGTATTGCACCGCAAAACCACGGTCAACTTCAGCCGAACCGCAGTCGTGTGGCAATTATCTGTGAGCTAGGTTTGACGTAACCGCTGGATTTGGCCGCACTTTTGAACGCGGGCCGGCGGTGCTTTTTTCGGGAGTTCTCAGCATGGACAAGGCATCCAGGTACTTGGACGCGGTGATTCGCCAGGTAGGGCAATTTGAAATGATTCACTGGATCGGAGTGGCCGCCGTGCTGCTCGTGGTCGGAATTGGTTGCATGCGAACGATGAACTCGCGGATGTAACCGCGACGGCGCCGCAACTGCCTGCGGCCGGGAGTGTTGCCATGGAATTCTTGATGCTCGGTTTGCCCGCGACGGTTGCCCTCGCGGCAGTGGTGTTGTTGGGATACATGTTCGGTCAGCGGACCAAACCGCTAGCCAGCGATCAAGCCCAGTTGCGGCGCGAATTGAAACGCGCCCGCGGCATCATTCGCGACTTGGAGAAAGTTGCCCAACAAGTCCGTCGCGACCTGGCGAAGCATCAAGGGAGCCTCGGCAAATTTCGCACGCGGCTGCGCGATCTGTGCGATGCCGGCGAACAAGAGCCCATCGATCTGCTCGCCTGCGAAACCGACAAAATGCTCGAGCCCACCATGCACCTCACCACCCGCCTTACCCAAGCTTATGAAATGATCCGCCAACAAGCCGATCAGCTGATGAGCTTCAACGGCGAAGTACGGACAGATGAATTAACCGGCCTCGGCAATCGTGCGGCCTTCGAACAAACCTTGTCGATGCAAATCATGATGCAGCGGCAATGCGGTGTGATCTGCTCACTCGCCATGTTTGATATCGATCTGTTCAAGCATTTGAATGATGAACAAGGCCAGTGCCGCGGCGACCAGGTGCTGAAGCAAGTGGGCCAAGTGCTGGATCAATATGCTCGCGAATCGGACGTCATTTTTCGTTACGGCGGCGAGGAATTCATCGTGTTGCTGCCGGGCACCGGCCTTAGTGGCGCCGCGGCGTTTGCCGAGCGGATGCGCACGACCATCGAACGACTTTCTCCTGTCACCGTGAGCTGCGGCGTGGCCGAAGTCATGCCGCAGGACACTGCGGCCGGCTTGCTGGCCCGCGCCGATGCGGCTCTCTATTCGGCGAAGGCTGCCGGGCGGAACCAGGTGTTCCAACACACGGGCCGATCTGTCGTCGCTGTGCCCAGTCGCGAAACGATCGAAGCCCAAACGGCCGCCCAGCGCGACGCATCGGTCCGCGAAACGATCCGCGCCGTATCGCAAACCTTGTCGAATCAAACCGCAGCTTCGCAAACGATTCGCATTCCACGTCCGAATATCGCCGCTTCCAATCTCAGCGATCGCCAATCGTTGTTGACTTAAGGAATTTGCTCGCCGCGAAGTAACGGCTGCCCGTTTTGTGGCAATCGATATCCAGACAGTAATGACAGAGCCGGTCGTTCCGACTGCAGCGATCGAAGCAGGCGCATTTCACAGGCTTTCACCCAAGCCCGCATTAGCAGTGGTGAGCTGGACATTTATCACGTATACTTCGAGAGGGAATGGCTTGCCGATTCCCCTCGAACGCGAACAGAGAAGAAGCACTTTCGCCCGAGCCCTCCCTTTTAACCGCAGATCTTCAGCCAGATGCCACTGCTCGTACTTCGCTGCGTGTTCATGCTTGTCGCGATCGGCGTGGCCACGTTGTTCGTCGGCTTGCTGAAGGACTATGTCGGTTCGCCCGCGATTCCGTGGATGATTTTCGTGGGCATTTTGGCTCTCGCCGTCGCCGTGATCGGCGCCGATGTGTTCATTCCGCGCAAGCAGATCGATGTCATCTCAGGCGTCTATTTCGGCCTGCTCATCGGCGTATTGCTGACGTACATCCTCATGCTTGCGCTCGCGCCGATGTTGCCGGAGCCAGATCCTAAAAGTGATACGCTGCCGATTGCTCGCATTGTTGCGCAATTGTTATTAGGCATGGTCCTTTGCTACACCTGCATCAGCGTGCTCCTGCAAACCAAAGACGACTTTCGCTTCATCATTCCTTATGTGGAATTTGCCAAGGAAGTGAAAGGACTCAAGCCTTACATCCTGGATACCAGCGTTGTCATCGATGGCCGCATCGCCGATCTGGCCGAGACCAACATTCTCGATAGTCAGCTGATCATGCCTCGGTTCGTGCTCAGCGAATTGCAAGCAATCGCCGACAGTAGCGACAAACTCCGCCGGGCCCGCGGTCGTCGCGGTTTGGACATTCTCAATCGATTGCGAAACAATCCGCAAATCGATCTGAAGATCTACGATCGCGAACCCCCCGAGTTGGCCAACCAGGCCGTCGATATGAAGTTAGTCCTGCTCGCCAAACAACTGGGCGGCAAAGTGGTCACCGGTGACTACAACCTCAACAAGGTGGCTAAGCTGCACAACGTGCAGGTGATCAACCTCAATGACATTTCGAACTCGCTGAAGCCCGTATTTCTCCCTGGCGAAGCCCTCGCCGTCCGCATCGTCAAAGCAGGCGAAGAAATGGGCCAAGGGGTTGGCTACCTCGACGACGGCACGATGATCGTCGTCGAAGGAGGCCGCGAATTCGTGGGCAAGGAAGTCAAAATCGCGGTGACCAGCGTCCTGCAAACCAGCGCCGGCCGCATGATCTTCGGCAAATACGCCGCCGCCTAACATTGCGATGTTCGCCGGATTGATCCAGTTCGTGTGGGATCGACAATGGGAAGTCTCGGTCGATCCGTTTGGCACCCTCAGAGACGAGAGGCTGCGAACTGGCTGGACATACCGTTCTGCCGCGGGTTTTTTTATGCGCACACGACTTGATCTGTGGCGGTCAAATCACACCCGCCCATCCTGTCTCCCCAATCCCACCGCGTTGGCTGCCACGCTATAATCCGCGCTTGCTGCGGAATTGCGAGTTCGCTGCTCACGCCTCTCTCAGGAGCTTGCCTTGAAAGATTTTGCCTACGCGGCCCCCACCTCCTTGGCCGACGCTACGAAGTTGCTGAACGAAGGTAATGGCTCGGCCAAGGTGCTGGCCGGCGGCACGGATATGATTGTGCAGCTCCGCGAAGGGATGCGCGATGCCGATTTGGTTGTCGACGTCAAGAAGCTGCCGGAGTTGCAGGAATTGTCGTTTTCGCCCACACATGGGCTTCGATTGGGCGCGGCGGTTCCCTGTGCGCGAGTTTACGAAGACGCCCGCCTCGTGAGGGCTTATCCAGCCTTGGTCGATGCGGCGAAAATTGTCGGCGGCTGGCAGATTCAAAGCCGGGCCAGCATCGGCGGCAACTTATGCAATTCGTCGCCGGCTGCAGATACCATTCCAGCCCTCATCGCACATCATGCTTACTGCGAACTGATCGGTCCCGCTGGGAAGAGAAATGTGCCTGTCGAGCAGTTCTGCACTGGTCCCGGAAAGAATGTGCTGCAAAAGGGCGAGTTGCTAGTGGCACTTATTTTTCCGCCTGACTTGTCGCATTGTTCGTCGGCTTATGAGCGGTTCATTCCGCGGAATGAAATGGACATCGCCGTCGTGGGCGTGGGCTCGCGCGTGCAGTTGAATGCGAAGTGCGACACGATCGAGTTCGCCCGCATCGGTTTGGGTGCGGTAGCGCCGACACCCAAATATGCTCAGGAAGCGAGCGAGTGGCTGGCGGGCAAACCGGCGACCGAGGCCAGTTATGCCCAAGCGGGTGAACTGGCAAAAAAAGGCGCGACGCCAATCAGTGACATGCGCGGCACGGCCGAATATCGCACACATCTGGTGGGGGTTTTGGTAAAGCGGACATTGGCAAAGGCAGTGGAACGGGCAAAAGCGTTTACGAATCCGTAAGTGAAATTCCCAGGGAGGGCGAGGCTCCTGCAGAGCCGTTCCGGGTGGAATCACATGGAAATATCGATCGGCAAGTCGCGGCTCGGCAGGAGCCTCGCCCTCCCAAACCGTTCGCCTCTCAAAAGAATCAAAGGAATCATCGAGTGGCCAAGAAGACAGTCGTTACCGCAGAGATCAATGGCAGCAACACCGAGTTTCTGTGCGAGCCGCGGCAGAGTTTGTTGGAGGTGCTCCGCAATACGCTGCACCTGACCGGCAGCAAGGAAGGTTGCAACAACGGCAACTGCGGCGCATGCACGGTGCTGATGGACGGCAAGCCGGTGCTCAGTTGCCTCGTGCTTGGCGTGGAAGTCGAAGGTGCCAAAATCGAAACGGTTGAGTCGCTCGCGCAGAACGGCCAACTAGCACCGGTGCAGCAATGCTTTCTCGAAGGAGCGGCGTTGCAGTGCGGCATTTGCACGCCGGGCTTCCTGATGGCGACGAAAGCATTGCTCGAAAAGTATCCGCAGCCCAGCGAACACGATATTCGATTTCACCTAGCCAACAACCTGTGCCGCTGCACGGGATATGACAAGATTGTGAAAGCAGTGCAAGCGGCGGCAGCGGTGCAATAGCACTAAGGGAGCCCGACGCGAAAGCGAGGAAGACCTGCGTACACGCCACTTCCTCGCTTTCGCGTCGGGCTCCCTTACTCCTCGCTTTGCTGCGGAATTCAAAATCAAACTAAAGAAGCAATACCATGGAAGACCTCTATCTCGGCAAGACCAGCTACAAAGTCATCGGCCAACGGCCCATCCGGCACGATGGGGCCGACAAGGTTACCGGTAAGGCAGTCTACACGGCGGACTTGCAACTGCCGAACATGGCCTTTGCTCAGATGGTGCGGAGTCCACATGCGCATGCGAAGATCTTGAAGATCGAGACGTCGGCGGCGGAAAAAATGCCGGGAATGCTCGCGATTGTGACCGGGAAGGACTTTCCCGACCTGAAAGAAAAGATCGCCATGATGGGCGAAGCGGGCGCGGTCAACCTGCAACACTTGTCGGCGAACTGCCTGGCGCATGACAAGGTCCTGTACAAAGGCCACGCAGTCGCAGCGGTTGCGGCGAAGACGCTGCATGAAGCCGAAGAAGCAGCGAAGAAGATTGTCGTCGAATACGAACCGCTGCCGAGTGTTACGTGGGTGCTCGATGCGATGAAGGCCGACGCGCCGCTGCTGCACGACGATTTGCGCACCGATGAGATGGGCCAAAAGAGCGAAAAACCTTCGAACGTCACCGTGCATCTCGTGTTCGAGCAAGGGAACATCGCCGAGGGCTTCAAGCAGGCGGATCTGGTTGTCGAGCGCGAGTTCAAAACGGCAAGCGTGCATCAGGGCTACATCGAACCGCACGCCGCCGTCGCGCTGTGGAACGAAGATGGCCAGCTGAAGATCTGGACGGCGACTCAAGGTTCGTTCACCTGCCGACAGCAAGTGGCCGAACTGCTGCAAATTCCGGTGTCGAAAGTCCTCGTCGTGCCCTGCGAAATCGGCGGCGGGTTTGGTGGCAAGATCACCGTGTATCTGGAACCGGTTGCAGCGTTGCTGAGCAAGAAGTGCGGCCGGCCCGTGAAGATGACGATGCAGCGGAACGAAGTTTTTGAAGGAACCGGTCCCACGCCCGGTTCCTTCGTGCGGGTGAAACTCGGCGCGAAGAAAGACGGCACGCTTGTCGCAGGCGAAGCCTGGCTGGCTTATGACTGCGGCGCTTATCCGGGCGGCATGATCGGTCCCGGCAGCATGTGCGTCTTCAGTTGCTACGACATTCCGAATGCCCGCGTCGATGGCTACGACGTCGTGAACAACAAACCCAAGACGCAGGCTTATCGCGCGCCGGGCAGCACTCAGGCGGCGCTTGCGACCGAACAAGTGATGGACGAACTTGCGCTGCAGTTGAAGCTCGATCCGATCGACATTCGCCTGAAGAACGCCGCGAAAGAAGGAACCCGCCGCGTCGATGGTCCGGTTTATCCGCGGATCGGTTTTATCGAAACGCTCGAAGCCGCCCGGAATTCAGATCATTGGAAGTCGCCACTCCCCGGCAAGGATTGCGGCCGAGGTTTGGCCAGTGGTTTTTGGTTCAACATCGGCGGCGCGTCGAGTTGCTCGGCCAGCGTGCTGGAAGATGGAAGCGTGAGTCTCATTGAAGGCTCGACCGATATCGGCGGCACACGGACGAGCATTGCCATGCAGTTGGCCGAAGTGCTGGGGATCACCGCCCAAGACGTCAACCCGCAGGTCGCTGATACGGACAGCGTCGGCTACACCTTTCTCACGGGCGGCAGCCGCGTCACGTTCGCGACCGGCTTGGCAGCCTACAAACTGGGCCTCGATCTGCAAGCTCAGATGCAGGATCGTGCAGCCCGGCTGTGGAAGTGCAAGCCAGAGGAAGTGAAAGTGGAAGACGGCGTTTACTCGTATCAGAACGAGAAAGCGACATTCAAAGAGCTCGCTGCGAAGATCAGCCAATCGGCGATGGAACCGATCGTCGGCAAAAGCAGTGTTTCACCCGAAGGCTCGACCAACGGCTTTGGCACGCACATCTGTGATGTCCATGTCGATCCCGAAACGGGCAAAGTGACGGTGCTGCGGTACACGGCGATTCAAGATGCCGGCAAAGCGATCCACCCGAGCTATGTCGAAGGGCAGATGCAAGGTGGCGCGGTGCAAGGAATCGGCTGGGCGCTGAACGAAGAGTATTTCTTCGACAGCAAGGATCAGATGCGGAACGCCAGCTTTCTCGACTACCGCATGCCGACCTGCCTTGATGTGCCGATGATCGAAACGATCATTGTCGAGGTGCCGAATCCAGGTCATCCGTATGGTGTGCGCGGCGTGGGCGAAACGCCGATCGTGCCGCCGCCGGCGACGGTGGCCAACGCAGTGCAACGAGCAACGGGTGTGCGCTTCACCGAGCTACCAATGTCGCCGCCGAAGGTTTGGAAGAAGTTGAGTGAACGGTAAGTCGTCGCTCGCTCTTGCGAACGATGAATGCGGCCGGACCTGCAGTTCCGGCTCCTCGCGCGTACGGCTGAAACGCCGCGGAGTACAGCTTGTTTCAGCCGACAGCGGTTGTTCGACCTCGATTCATCGACCGCGGAGCGACCGGTGACTATCTCGAAAAAACCGAATTTGCCAACTGGTCAACTGGCAAGTAATCGGGTAAATTAGCGGGTCACTCCCAAATCTGCGGATAGCCCGAAGTACGGCCTTGGCTGGCGTCGTGTGCTGTTTTGCTTGGTAGCGAGCGGGCGATTGCGGCAGCCATCAACACGGGCTTTTAATCGTAATTGTCTTTCCTCGCGACCCGGACTTAGGCATTCCACTGCTGCGTCTGTTGGCGGTGGTTGTCGAGGAGATGCGTTCTATGATTTGACCTGCGGTATCGCCGAACTGGCGCGAAACATTTGTCGCTGCGCCAGTGGGCCTGAGGAGGGCAATGTGCCCACACGGATTTACGCCTTAGCTAAAGATTTGAAGCTGGATAGTAAGGAACTGGTTGATCTCTGTACCAAAGCAGGGATTCCCGGCAAAGGTTCGGCGCTGGCCAGTCTGGAAGATGACGAGGTTGTTAAGCTTAAGGCCTACCTGGACGGTCACGCAGCTAAGCGTACCGCTCCTGCCTCAACTGCCCCCGCGGTCAATGTCAAAGCGGTACTTAGTGCACCTGTTTCGGCCACGACGCTGACTCCGCCACCGCCGCCGCGCGCCACTCCAGGCCGCCCGCGACCGGGTTCTGCGCCGGTTGAGACTCCCGATTTTGCGGATACGGCCGTGGCTGTTGCCGAGCCACCTGTCGTAGCTGCTGAAGCTGCTCCCGCTGCTCCGGTCGTCAAGCCAGTGGCTCCGGTAGTGAAGTCGCCCGCGCCTGCAAAGCCGGCGGAACCTGAAGTTGTCGAACCGGTGGTGGTTGTTCAGCCCACGATCGTAGCGCCTGCTCCGGTTGCCCCCCCGCCTCCCATTGCCCCTGTTACCAAAGCGCCAGCCGCGCCAGTTATTCCCGAAGTTCCTCCAGTCACGCCTCCAGCCGCACCCCCAACGGTTAGCGCGCACGGCAAAACATTCTCCACTCCCGCTCCGACCACGCCTTCAACGGCCCCACATGCGCCGCAGCGTGGCGATCCCTTCTCTCCTTCACGTCGCACTGCCATCAAGGTGCTCGGCGGGGGTGGTAAGAAAAAGGAAGCTGCGGAAGGAGATGCGCCCAAGGGTCCAGCCAAACCGCCGGAGCGCAAAGGGCCAACCATTCGCGTGGCCTCGATGCCTGAGGTCAAGCAGCCTCAGCCCGTCGCCAAAGCGGCCGAACCTGTCGCTCAAAAGCCGATCATTCGGATTTCGGCTGACCTCATCAAAGATAATAAGAAGGGTACCGCTGCACCGCTTAAGCAGGCCGCCGAAAAGGCCCATGCCGATCGCAAGAGTCGCGAATTGCAGGAAGCCCGCGCCAAAGGCACGGCCATGCCCATGCCTGCCGAAACGACGGGCAAAGGCAAGGGCGGCAAGGGTGCCAAATTTGGCGAGGAGGGGCTGGGTGACATCGGCTCTCTGCGAGCCAAACGGCAGCAAGACCGGAACAGCAAGAACAAGCCTCGCATTGGTGGCGATGACGACGATTCGTACTCACGTCGCCGCAACACGCTGGTCCGCACCAAGCGCCACGGCGGGCCAACCGCTCCGCGGAAAGAAAAGATCGAACTCGTGCTACCCTGCAGCGTGCGCGAGTTCTGCGAACAAACAGGCGTCGGCGCTGCCTCGGTTCTCAAGGTGCTGATGGCGAACAAGATTCCTGCCAGTATCAACGGGCCGATCCCTGAGCAGTTCGTGGAATTGCTCGCGGCTGAATTGGGGCTCGACATCACGGTCAAGCAGCCTCCAACTCCGGAAGAATTGCTCGAGCAGCAGTTCGCCACCGAAGACGATCCGGCGAACCTGCAACCACGGCCGCCGATCGTTACAGTGCTCGGTCACGTCGATCACGGCAAAACGTCGCTGCTCGATAAGATCATCGGCATCAATGTGGTCTCTGGCGAAGCGGGTGGTATTACGCAACACATTCGTGCGTATTCCATTCCCACGCCCGATGGCCGCCGCGTTGCCTTCGTCGATACTCCCGGCCACGAAGCGTTTACCGAAATGCGGGCTCGTGGCGCCAACGTCACCGACATTGCGGTCCTCGTGGTTGCTGCCGACGACGGTGTGATGCCGCAAACCGAAGAAGCCATCAGCCACGCCAAGGCCGCTGAAGTGCCAATCGTGGTGGCGATGAACAAGATCGATCTGCCCGGCGCCAATCCCGATCGCGTTTATCAACAGCTGGCCACGGCAGGCTTGTTGCCCAGTGAATGGGGCGGTGACGTTGAAGTCATCAAGACCAGCGCTATCACCGGCGAAGGCATTGATGACCTGTTGCAAACGTTGCTGGTCACGGCCGAACTGCACGAATACAAAGCCAATCCCAATCGACCGGCGATGGGCATGTGCATGGAAGCCGAACAAGAACCAGGTCGCGGCGTCATTGCCAAGCTCATGGTGCAGAACGGCACGCTGCGTGAAGGCGATATCGTCGTCTGCGGCGAAGCTCATGGCCGCGTTAAGGCGATGTATAACACCCTCAAGCAGCGCGAACAGCTCAAGGAAGCGGGTCCCAGCACACCGGTGAATGTCACCGGTTTGGACATTGCTCCGGGTGCCGGCGACAAGTTCTACGTGCTCTCGGATATTTCGGAAGCTCGCGAACTGGCTGAACGCCGCGCGGCCTTGGTGCGCAAGTCGTCGCTCGACGGCGGCACGGTGAAGGTGACGTTCGAAGAGTTCTCGAAGCGCTTGGCCGAAGGCAAGCTGCACGATTCTGCCGACGTGGCCACACTGAACCTCATCGTCCGTGCGGACGTTCGCGGTTCGATCGAAGCCATCCTGAAGGAACTCGGCAAGTTCGAGCATCCCGAAGTAAAGATTAAGGTGCTGCAGGCTTCGGTCGGCGGCGTAACTGTCGCTGACGTCACCTTGGCTCAAGCTTCAGACGCGGTCATTGTTGGCTTTAACGTCATTCCCGACGAAACGGCTCGCGCTCTCGCGGACGACCGCGGCGTGCAGATTCGCCGGTACGACATCATTTACAAGCTGACCGATGACATCAAGGCGATTCTCGAAGGCAAACTCAAGCCCGAAGAGCGAATCGTCGAATTGGGTCGGGCACTGGTCAAGCAAGCCTTCTCGATCAGCCGCGTCGGTACGGTTGCCGGTTGCCAGGTGATTCAAGGAAGCATCGAACGTGGTTGCCGCGTTCGCATCAACCGCGAAAACCGGACCATCGGCGACTATGCCATCGATACGCTGAAGCGCGAGAAGGACGATGTGAAAGAAGTCAGCCGCGGCATGGAATGCGGCATCAAGTTGCAAAACTTCAACGACATCAAGGAAGGTGACGTGCTCGAGGCTTATCGAGTCGAAGAAGTCGCCCGTACGTTGTAGTTTGTTTCGCTGTTCACGGGTGCTCCCGATTTACCCGGGTGCGCCCGGCCAATAACCGGCTTTGGCGGTTCGCCAAAGCCCTTGCTGTTTTCCCTATGACCTCTCGCCGATTACTCAAAGCTGCAGAATCTTTTCGTGAAGTGGTCAGCATGGCCATTCTCACGGAAGTGCGCGATCCCCGCGTCAAACACGTCACGGTCACTGCCGTGGAAGTGGCGCCCGATATGAAATCGGCCAAGGTGCTCGTTTCGATTATGGGGGACGAAAAACAGCAAACGCTCGCGCTGCGAGGCTTGCAGCACAGCGCCGGTTTTTTGCAAAGCGTGATCGCCGAAAAGATCGATACTCGCTACACGCCCCGTTTGACGTTTGTCATCGACAAAGGCGTCAAGCACTCGCTCGAAGTCGCGCGAATTCTCAAGGAAGTGCTGCCGCCCGATGCCGCGAGTACGCAGTCAGCGACATCGCAGCAGCCGGTTGAACTGAACGATGCGGCTGAAGAAGACAACTAGCCAACCACTCCACAAAACCCACACCCGACCGACCACTTTTGATTGATGGCTGAGGCAGGCATGACCGGTTCCAATCGCGCTGCGATTCTGAGCAAAGTTCACAAGGTTCTCAAGAAGCACTATAAGCCCGCCGTGCCCCCCGCCGAGCGGAATGTGCTGGAGCATCTGCTCTATGCCTGCTGTCTGGAGAACGCACGGGTCGAAGCTGCCGACGAAGCCTTTGCCAAGCTCAAGGAATTGTTCTTCGACTGGAACGAAGTCCGCGTCACCACGACCACCGAGTTGGCCGAAGTGATGACGAGCATTCCCGACGCACCAGCCGCAGCCACGCGGATCAAGAAGTCGTTGCAATCGGTGTTCGAAGCCAGCTACACGTTCGATCTCGATCCATTGCAAAAGCAGAACCTGGGTAAAGCCGAAAAGGACCTGGAAAAGATCGTCGGTTCGTCCGCGTTCGTCCGCGCCTATGTGGTGCAGCATGCACTCGGTGGGCATTCGATTCCCGTCAACGCCGGCGCCGTCGATGCGATGTATGCGGTCGGTGTGATCAGCGACAGTGAAGCCGAAAAGGGACTAGTCCCTGGCGCCGAGCGAGCCATTCCTAAAAACAAGGGAGTCGAGTTCGGCTCGCTGTTGCAGCAATTTGGCGCTGATCTGGCTGCTTCGCCTGGCTCGAGCAAGCTCCGCGCGATTCTCGCGGAGATCGATGGCACATACAAAGAGCGGCTCGAAAAGCGGATTGCGATTCGCGAAGCGTTCGCCAGGTTGCCCGTCGTGCGCGAGAAAAAGCCGTTCGAACTGCCGGTTCCCACACCCAAGCCCAATCCAGCAGCCGAAGCGAAGGCCAACAAGGAAAAAGAAACCGCTGCCCGGATCGAAAAGGCCAAGGCCGCCGACAAAGCTGCCGCGGAAAAAGCGGAGAAGGAAAAGAACAAAGACAAAGCCGCGAAGGCCGCTGCCAAGGCAGAACAGGCGAAGCCCGCGAAGGACGCGAGCAAAGACAAGCCCAAGGACAAGTCCAAGTCGGACCCCAAATCCGCCGGTAAAAAGCCCGATCCCAAGGGCCTGGCCAAGAAGAAGCCACGTTAGTTTTTAACGTTTCTGGCGTCGCTGCAACGAGCAGCCGCTATCACACGCCGATTGCAATGGCCAAAGGCGTGGAGTAGCTTGACGATTAGCAATTCATTTCACCGCCGCTTGATCCACCTGTGCGTTTGGCGCGGCTTGGTGAACGACTTCGAGCACAGCTCGAAGCACCTAGAGGAGCAGTCTGTATGACGGTTTATCGGCGGATCGAGTTGGCCAGTTTCAGCGGCACCAGCGGCGACGTGACGCTGGTCCGGTTTGTCGATCGTAAGATCATCGACGCCACCAACATTCAAGAGTTGGGCGACGAGCTCTTCGCGCTCGTCGAAAAGGACAGCAAGAAGTTGCTCGTGCTGAACTTTGCCAACGTCGAGTTCCTGTCGTCGGCCGCCCTCAACAAGCTGATCATTCTCGAAAAGAAGGTCAAAGCTCACAGCGGCAAAATGCGGCTGTGCAATCTGCGGCCGGAAATTTATGAAGTCTTCGCCATCACCCGTTTGAATCAACTGTTCGACATCAAGGGAACCGAAGGCGAAGCCTTGACCGGCTTCTAAAAGTCCCCATCGCACTGAAGTGCCCGAACTGTGCACCTGCTTTGCCCGGCCGTCCTGCCAGCGCGTCGTGTTTCCAAGGTGGACAACTGCTGTGATTGATCGGCCCCGCCGAAAGTAATCTGCCGAGATTGATCAGCACTGCCGCCGCAATTTGCTCCTCGCAGTACGGACGAGACATGCCTCCGCCGGATTGGAAATGGAAACTGGAGCGCCGATTCCCCAGCGATGCCGCGCCTGGACACGCTGCGATTGCCGAACTGCTGACGGAACTTGAAAACGCCGGCTGGACAACGCGCGATATCTACGGCATTCATCTCGCCCTCGAAGAAGCCCTCGTCAACGCCATCCGCCACGGCAATCGCAGCGACCTGACCAAAGAAGTTGGCCTGCGGTTTTATCTGAACGACGATCGTCTGTTGATGGAAATCGAAGACGAAGGAGCCGGCTTCGACCCGGCCAAATTGCCTGATCCAACCGAAGATGAATTTCTCGACCGCCCCAACGGCCGCGGCGTGCTGCTGATCCGCACGTTCATGACCCGGGTTGATTACCTGGGCCGCGGAAATCTTTGCGTGATGGAAAAGGTAAAGACGGCTGTGCCGCAGTAGCTTACGTGCTTGCCAGCTTCGCATTGTCGCTTTCCCCCCCTCGCGATATAATCGCCCGCGTAATTTATGCAGTTTGCCTCCGTTGTTGGGGCCTGCTTTTTGAGGGACGCTGCGGAGAAGGATTTCCTCGGTATGCGCGTGGGGTTGGGTCACGATACGCATCGATTGGGCGACGGCGGGCCGTTAAGGCTGGGGGGCATTTCGATCCCTCACGATCGCCATTTGATCGGCCATAGCGACGCCGATGCGCTGTTGCATGCCATCACCGATGCAATTCTCGGCGCGGCGTCTTTGGGCGACATCGGCGAGCTCTTTCCCGATACTGCTGCCGAGAACAAAGGCCGCGACTCGGCCGACATGCTCCAACTTGCTCACGAGCGCGTGCAAGCGGCCGGTTACCGCATTGGCAACCTCGACTGTGTGGTGTTTGCTCAGAAGCCGAAGATCCTGCCGCACCGCGAAGCGATTCGCGCCCGCATTGCGGAGATTCTCGCAGTCAAGATCGAACAAATCGGTGTGAAGGCGAAGACCGGCGAAAGCGTCGGGCCGATCGGGCGCGAAGAAGCGATCAGTGCGGAGTGTGTTTGTTTGCTGGAGAAGGTCTAGCGCAGCGCCATCCCCTCACCCCAACCCTCTCCCCGGAGTACCGAGGAGAGGGAGTAAGACTCATTGATTTCAAACTACGAACTACAAATTCCAAACTACGAATTAATTCCATGCCCATCCGCGTCTACAACACTCTGACTCAAGAAAAAGAAGTCTTCGAAACCGTCAAGCCGGGCCGGGTCGGCATCTATCTGTGCGGGCCGACGGTTTACAAAGAGAGCCACATCGGCCACATGGTCGGGCCGGTGATCTTCGACACGATTAAGCGGTACCTCAACTACAACGGCTACATCGTGACCTGGGTCGTCAACATCACCGATGTCGATGACAAGCTGATTCAGCAGCAGCACGAGCGCGGCATTCCGATGGCCCAGATCGCCGATGAGATGGTCATCGATTATCTCAACAACCTTGCGGGCCTCGGCGTCGATCAAATCGATGTCATGCCGAAGGCGACGGAGCACATGCAAGGGATCATCGACTTCAACAAGAAGTTGATCGAAAAGGGCTTCGCTTACGTAAGTGACGGCGATGTGTTGTTTGATGTCGCCAAGGATCCGAACTACGGCAAGCTGAACAACCGCAGCGCTGAAGATCAGCAAGGCGAAGGTGGCGGCCATGCGGGAAAGAAGCGAAACCCTGGCGACTTCGCGTTGTGGAAGAGCGCCAAGCCCGGCGAACCCGCGTGGGATAGTCCATGGGGCAAAGGCCGGCCCGGTTGGCATATCGAGTGCTCGGCGATGTGCAAGGCGATTCTCGGCGAGACCTTTGACATTCACGGCGGCGGCCTCGATCTGAAATTTCCGCACCACGAAAATGAACTGGCCCAAAGCCAATGCTGCCACGGCAAGCCGATGGTGAAGTACTGGATGCACAACGGCCTGCTCCGCAAAGCAGCGTCGGCCGGCAAGATCGGCGGCAAAGGCGAACGCGCTGCCGAAGCTGCCGATGACGGCGGCAAGGTTAGCCGTTCGAAAGGCGCTGGCGGCCTTGCCGATGACATCGCTCGTCTCGGCGGCGAGCGAATCCGCTTCTTCCTGCTCAGCACGCATTACCGCAGCACGGTCATGTTCGGCGAAGAAGGTCTCGCCGAGACGGCGAAATCGCTCGATGGTTTCTATCGTTTCTTCGAACGCTTTCAAAAGATCACGAAGCAGCGGTACTTCAATCTGCCGTTCGCCGTAACTCGCAAGGATGGTGATGAGATCGATACGAAGGAGCCGCTGCTGAAAACGCTCGCTGAGCAGCGGAAGAATTTCCTCGACAAGATGGATGACGATTTCAACACCGGCGGCGCGATTGCCGAGTTGTTCGATATGCTTCGCGAGTTGAACAAGTTCATCGATCAAAAGAATCTCGAACGCTTCGCAGCCATCCTGCCCGGCCCCGAAGTCTTCGCGGATCCCGATGTGCAAACGCTCGTGAAGGGAACTCGCATTCTGCGCGAACTGACTGCGATTCTCGGTGTGTTCAAGACATTGCAACCCAAGCGTGGCGGCGGTGGCGATGGCATCGCCGAGAAAGTAATGCCGCTGCTGATCGAGCTTCGCGCAAACGCCCGCGCGAACAAGGATTTTGCCACCGGCGATCTGATTCGCAACAAGCTGGCCGAAGCGGGGATCACGCTCGAAGATAAAAAGGGCGGCCCCACCGAGTGGCGCATCGGCGGCGGCACATGACCAAGCTGGATCAGCAACCGCGGCTGCGAATCGTCGGCATCGATCCAGGCCTCAACACGACGGGCTATGCCGTGATCGAAAGCTTCGGCCAGCAAGTGAAGCTCATCGAAGCCGGCGTGGTCCGCGGTAAGACCAAAGGGAGTCTCGCCGCGCGGCTGCAAGAGATTCATGAAGGCGTGCGCGATGTGATCGAGGAACTCAAGCCCAACGTGATGGCGCTCGAGCAGCTCTATTCGCATTACGAACGGCCGACGACGGCGATCATGATGGGCCATGCCCGCGGCGTAATTGTGCTCGCCGCCCAGCTCGGCGGCATCGAAGTCACCAGCTACGCCGCGACCAAAATCAAAAAAATGCTCACCGGCAACGGCCGCGCGCCGAAGAGCCAGATGCAGCAAGCCATCATTCAACCATTCAAACTCGCGCAGGCTCCCGAACCGCCCGACGTTGCCGATGCGCTGGCCATCGCCCTCTGTCATCACTACCACAAAGGGATGATGGGGCTCGGGGTTCGTGGTTCATAGTTCGCTGTTCTTTGTTCCTGGTTTTTTGTTCTTTGTTGTCAACTTCATGATCACTCGCATCACTGGCAAACTGCTCAAGGTTCAAGAAGACTTTGTGTTGCTCGAGGCGTCGCCGTTCGAGTACCAGGTCTTTATTTCCGAATCGACGCGTAGGAACTTGGGCCAACAGATCGGCCAGGTCGTTTCGCTGCAGACGATCTACACCATCGACGGCGATCCGTCGCGCGGCAAAGTCACGCCGCGGCTGACGGGTTTTCTCGCCGATGTGGAGCGGGAGTTTTTTGAAATGTTCTGCTCCGTCGACGGCGTCGGCGGCAAGAAGGCGTTGCGGGCCATGGTTCGTCCGGTGCAAGACATCGCCGAGATGATCGAAGAACAAGATGCGAAGGGCCTCGCTTCGCTCCCCGGTATTGGCGTCGCGCTGGGCGAACGGATCATTGCCAAGCTGCGGCGAAAAATGTCGAAGTTCGCGCTGCTCGTAGCGAAGGAAGTGAAGTACGACGCCGATATCAAGCGCGACGTGGTCGAAGAAGCTTACGAAGCGCTCTGCGCGCTCGGTCACAGCGCCCCCGATGCTCGCAAAGCGCTCGACGCAGTGCTCAAGGGCAAACGCAAGTTCGCAGACGTCGAAGCGGTGCTGCTCGCGGTGTATGAACAGACGCATGCGAAGAAGGAATAATGATTGGGCATGACGTAAGAGCGACGAACCTGAACCTAGCCGGACTTCGTACGGACCCTAAGTTTGCGACGCAGCCAGCTTCCCAGAACGACTCCGAAAATCATGGGCAGGAACATAAAAGGCGCGATGCCAATTAAACCTTCGACATTGGTTGCAATGTCCCCTACGAGTCGCCAATTGAATGCCCAGACGTGGCCAAGAATTGCTCCAGGTACGATTCCAATCCAGCGATAGGGCGTTAGCAAAGCGCCGCAGAATGCAATGACGCTAATACCGACAAGCGGTGGCGCCGGACTGGGATGCGGTCCTCGTGGATGATTGAGCCAAAAGCCAAGTGCTAGTGCAATCGCTGTCACCGCGATGAAGATGCCAGCCAGCGAAGTTCGTGGTCGATCGTCCATTCACGCATCATAGTACGCTCAGCGATTGCATTGGATTGCTGCTCCAGCCACCTCGCCGTAAAATGATCGGCAGCGAGAACCCCCGATGAAAAATACCGCCCCGCCGCTGTTGCCAAAGTCCGAATTTGACGAGCAGTTCGTGCAGTACATGCGCAATCGCATGCTCGTTTCGTTTCATAAGTACGGCAGCGTCGAAGACGCTTATCCGCACAAAGTGGATGCGCTCAAATCGCTCCAGCTGCGGCTGCAGAAGTATGCCGAGACGGGGAACACCGAGTATCTGATCGACGCGGCCAACTTTGCGATGATCGAGTACATGCACCCGTCGCATCCCGAGGCCCATTTTGAAGCGACCGATAGCAGCGGTTCGCCGGGGCGTGTGTGGCAAGGACGGCGGGCGGCGTCGCAACGACCGAATGACTAATCGCTACTTAATGCTCCACTGCCGGTACAAACCGTAGTAACCGGTCTGCCGCTGCGCCTGTGGGCGAGCGCTCGCGCCGAACCAGCCGTAGGCGTAACCTTTGGGATGGAGTGCTTCGACCTGATCGCCCGGTTGATGCCGGCCGATGGTCCAGTATTGAGGATGGCCAGCCGCAGCGATTTTGCTGAAGAGCAGGCAGGTTAGCAAGCAACTGCTTGCCAGCAGCGCGCGCACATGGCGTTGGTTTGATCGATTCATAGCATCCCCCTGCAATGCATATCGGCCTGCATTGCTCGACGAATGAAAAGAAATGGGCGTTTGTTCGGATTGGCGAAGGTCTGCGGGGCGATTTGCGAAGCGAGAAAGTGGTGAGGGGAAAGTACCGAGCAGATGGGGAAGTGTTTGCACTCGCAAATCGCGATACCTACACTAATCGCAGTGATTCTCTTCTCCTGCGGTTCTCATCCTCTCCCAACCAATGGGGCGTGCTGTTATGCAACGTCACCGCCGGCCTGTTTTGCGTTTCCCACAGGGGCGTTCTGCGAGCGGTTTTACGCTCGTCGAGTTGCTGGTGGTGATTGCCATCATCGGCGTCTTGGTGGCGTTGTTGCTGCCGGCAGTTCAGGCCGCACGAGAAGCGGCGCGGCGCATCAAGTGTGCCAACAATCTGAAGCAGATCGGCCTGGGGCTGCACAACTACGAATCGACGCATCAAACGCTGCCGTGGGGCAACGCCTACGGCGGCGCGATCACGGGATTCTCGCCCAGCTGGTCGACGAGCATTCTGCCGTTCATTGAGGCTCAGTCACACTACGAGCTTTTCAATTTCAGTGTTCAGCTCGATGCCGCGGCCAATGCCGTTGCCGTGACGACGCCGGTCAAGTCGTACGTATGTCCGAGCGATTCGAATGTCAGACAGCCGGTGCTCGATGCGCGTTGCAGTTGCTGCAGCTTGGGAAATGCGGCACGGTCGACGGCTACCTGGTATGCAGGTTCGATGGGGCCGGTACATTGTGATCAGTGCCCGTTTTGTCCTGATCAAACGGCTGCCGAGACAAATCCTTGTTGCCAGGGAAACAGCTGGGGCAACAAAGCTTCGGCGCCGGGCATGTTTCATCGCTGGTCGACTTGCGTTCGCTTGCGTGATGTGACCGACGGCTTATCGAACACATTGATGGTGGGCGAAACGCTTCCGACGCAAACGGGGCATATTGCGGCGTTCAGTAGGAACATGTCAATTTGCAGCACGAACATTCCTTTGAACCTGATGGCCACGCAGGCTCAAATGCCGACAACGGGGATGAGCGACGCGACGATGCACAGCGTCAATCCCGCTCATCGGTTTAACGGATTCAAAAGTCAGCACCCCGGCATGGTGCAGTTTGTGCTCGGCGACGGGAGCGTTCGTGGTTTGAACGCCAAAATGGATTTCACACTTTACTGGGGACTTGGCACGCGAGGCGGCGGTGAACCCGTGAAGTGGGATTAGTGAGCCGGCACGCTCGGCTTCGGCAAGCCCAGGAGCGAAGTCTCGCATGGCCCGCAGCTGTCGTTGCCGTTTTCTGCTTCTGGTTTGTAAAACCAGGGAGCCGTTTTGCAATCGTCGCCGAAGGATACGCCCAGTGCGCGAGCGGCTTGCACTGCCGAGCAATGCGGGTTCACGCTCGAGAGCTTGATCGCATCGAGCAGCGAGCAGTTGCCCATATCTGGCGGCCAATAAGTGACCATCTGGCCGAACTTGCGCTCGATGATCAGCCGCACGGCATGCGCGCCATATTGCGTCGCGAGCACGCGATCGAAGGTGGTAGGCGAACCGCCGCGTTGCAAGTGACCGAGCACGACGGTGCGGGTTTCTTTGCCCAGCCGCTTTTCGATTTCAGCCCCGACAATGTTGCCGATGCCGCCGAGCCGGACTTGTTTTTGTTCGCCGCGACGTTCTTGGGTGACGAGTGCACCAGTCGGCAACTCGGCGCCTTCCGCAACGACGACCAGGGTGAACTTTTTGCCGCGTTGTTCGCGGTTGATGATCGCCTGGCAGACGTTTTCGAACGACCAGCCGATTTCCGGAATCAAAATCACATCGCCGCCGCCGGCGACGCCCGCGTAGAGCGCGATCCAGCCGGCGTGGCGGCCCATCACTTCGAGCACCATCACGCGTTCATGACTGGCGGCCGTCGTGTGCAAGCGATCGAGAGCATCGGTCGCACAAAACACCGCGCTGAAGAAACCGAACGTAAACGCCGTGCTCGACAGATCGTTGTCGATGGTCTTGGGCACACCAACGACGGGAATGCCCTGTTCATGGAATTGCTGGGCAACGGCCAGCGAGCCATCGCCGCCGATGCAGATCAGACCGGCGATGTTCAACTGCTCCATCGTGGTCTTCACACCAGCGACCAACTCGGGATCGAGCTCCAGGCGATCGTTCACGCCGACCGTCGCAGCGAAGCGGCCCTTGTTCGTCGAACCGAGAATGGTACCACCCTGGCCGAGAATGCCCGTGGTGTTCTTGGCATTGAGCGGAATATAGCTGACGGGATCGACGAGTCCTTCGTAGCCCTTTAAAAAGCCGATGACGTCGTAGCCGTGAGTGCCGGCGCTTTTCACGACGCCGCGGATCACCGCATTCAAACCGGGGCAGTCACCGCCAGCCGTCAACACGCCGATACGCTTTGCTTCAGCCATTGTCTCTCTCCCTGCAGATCAGTCGGTAGGATTGCAACTATTTTAGCGAATCTGCGATGGTGCAGTCGCTGAAATCGGCGGAATCGAAGGTGGGGCCGCCGTTGCGTTGCTCAGGGAGTGTACATCACCCCGGCAGAAATGCGGGGTAAATACGCCAAGACCAACGAAGGGTGCCGAACGTTCGGAAACGCCGAACTTGGAGAGAGGTCTGTTTAGTTTGGCTATCGCCTGCCGGCTTCGCAAGTGGCTTTTCTGCTGGCAGGTGAACCTTTTCGGCCTGCTGCGGTCTATTTCTCTATTCCCCGAGAGAAACGCTCCAGCCTCGCTTGCCGGCGCGACGCTCACGTGCAGCCGGCCTGCGCGAGAGCATCTTGGCTGCAAGCGACCTGAGGCCCATGATTCGCGGGGCCAAAATCGGCATCCATCGCCGCACTCGTCTGCGCAGCCTGCCTGGCAGATAAATCTCACCCCTAAAAACCGCGTTGCGTTTTCGCAGCGCCCCGGTTGCGAGTGTATTGAGTCCCGCCCCGCTGCCTCGTCCCTCCCGGTTCGAAGCAGCGGGGCGGCTTCTTTTCATAAACGGCCGAGTGCGGATCGCTGGGGGCTAGGAACTGGGGGCTAGGGACTAGTACAAACAAGGGAGCGGAGTTTCCTCAACCTCTCTTCTTTCGTTTCTGCTCACATGACCTCTCACGATCCACTGTCAGTGCTGTTGCAGAACACGGACTCGCGATATTGGCAAGTACCGCTGCAACCGCACGTGATCAGCAAAGCCAACGGCGTGAAGTTCATGCTCCCGACCGACTGGTCGCAGGGACAGATTGTTCATCCGCAAGATGAAGTTGGCTTGCAGCAGTGCTTGCGTCAGTTGCTGATGGGGGCCGAACTGCTCGTGACTTGCGAGTATCGGGCACGACAAGAGCAAAACGAATGGCGCTGGTTTCGCCTGCGAGTGCAATTGGAACTGGCAGCGAAAGGCGAGACGCCATCCAATGGTCAGCCGTGTTTACATTGCTGGGCCAGCGAAATCACTCGGCAGAAGCGGGCCGAGCAGTTGTTGGCGCTGCAGAGTCGCATTGTGCAGCAACTAGCCACGGGCGAAGCCCTGCCTCATGTTCTTGAAGAACTCGCGATCGGCGTCGAAGCGAATTACGTCGGCGCATCGGTGTCGCTGCTGGGGGTATCGGCCGACCGCAAGTCGCTGCGGCATCTGGCTTCGCCGAGCCTGCCGCCTCATGTGGCCGATCAAATCAACGGCCTGCCGATTGGCCCAACCATCGGTGCCTGCGGCAGTGCGGCTGCGCTGGGCGAACGAGTGATCATTCCCGATGTCGATCTTGATCCACGGATGCATGGCTTTGAAGCAGTGGCCCAAGAGACCGGCATTCGCAGCGTCTGGTCGCAGCCGATTGTTGGCGCTGCCGGCGAAGTGCTAGGAACACTGGCCATTTATCGGCTGCAAGTTCATTCGCCGAACGACGATGAAATTGAGTTGCTGGTGATGGCGGCTAACCTTGCGGCGCTCGCCATCGAGAATCGCCGACGAATTGACCAACTTCTTTCCAGCGAGCAGCGTTTTCGTGAGTTGGCCGAAAAAGCTCGACTCGTACCGTGGGAAGCGGTGCTGAGCGAAGAGCGATATACCTACGTCGGTCCGCAAGCGACGGAAATGTTTGGCTACTCCGTCGAAGAATGGCATACGCCCGGGTTTTGGTATCGCCTGGTGCATCCGGACGATCGTGAGCGCTGCTTGCAGGTTTACTACGAACATCTGGCGACTGGCGAGCACTTCGAAACCGAGTATCGCATCCCCGCCAAAAACGGCGACATCATCTGGGTGCACGACTACATCACCATCTTTCGCCGCGACGGCGTGCCTTATCGGCTGCGCGGTTACATGGTCGACGTGACGGAACGCAAGCTGGCCGAACTGGCGCAAAACGAAAGCGATGCTCTGCTCAATGCCGTGATGAAGAGCTTGCCGTTTCGTTTGTGGGCGACGGATTGCGATGGCCGCGTGATCTTGCAGAATCCAGTCTCCCTCGCACAATTCGGCAATGTGGTCGGCCTGCGAGTCGCGGAGATGCAGTTGCCGCCGCAAATTGCCGCACAGCATGACAACTTTGTGCAACGCGCCATGCAGGGCGAAGTGGTGGAAGCGGAAATCGCTCACGACTTCATGGGCAGCCACAAAGTCGATCAATGCCTGATCGCGCCGATTCACCTCGATGATTCCATCATCGGCGTGTTGGGCTGCGATATCGAAGTTACCCAGCAGCGGCGCACGGAAGAATTATTGCGCAAATCGGAAAGTCGCTTGCAGGCGTTGTTGAAATCGGCGCCGGATATCATTCTGCAAGTCTCGCGCGACATGAAGATCCTCTACTGCAACCGCGTCCTCCCGCCATTGGAATTGAGCGATGTCATTGGCAGCGACTGCTTGCAATGGGTTGACGCCGACTATCACCACATCATGACGTCGTCGTTTGAGCAAGTGTTTGGCTCCGGCCAACTCAGCAGCTATGAAACCGTGTCGTCGCAAAATCCAGTGGGGAAACGTTGGTGGTCGGTGCAATTAGCGCCCGTCGTTGACAATGGCCGGATCGATTCGGCCATCATGATGTTGCGCGACATCACGCGCCGCAAAGAGATGCAGCAACAACTCCAAGATCGCGATGAGCGCTTCAACCAATTGGCCGAAGCTACGGACCAGGGGTTTTGGCTGGTGCAGCTAAATCCGGAGAAACTGCTGTATGTAAATCCAGCTTTCTCTCGCATTTGGGGCGTGTCCGAGGACGTGTTTTTCTCCGGAGTGCGCGTCGGCGAGTCATACATCGTTGCGGAAGATTTTGAGCGCGTTCATAACGCCTTCAACAATTGGCTGGCCGGCAAGCAGTCCAGCTATGACTTGGAATATCGGATTCGCCGCCCCGACGGTCAGATCCGTTGGGTGCACGACCACGGGGCGAAAATCCACAATCTGAAGGGGCAGGTGCATCGCGTCAGCGGCATTGTGCGCGACGTGACCGATCAGAAACGGGCCGAAGCCATCCTGCGCGAAAGCGAAGAGCGATATCGTTTGCTTGCCGAGAACTCCTCGGACTTGATCATGAGGATCGGCGAAGCCGGGGTCGTCTATGCCTCGCCGGCCAGCCGCTTGTTGCTGGGACTCGAGCCGCACGAGATCAAAGATGGTCACATTTTCGAAAAACTGGTGCATCCCGACGACATGCAACGGCTGCTCGGAGTGCGCGACGTGTTCATCGAAACCAGCAAGACCATTTCGGTTACGGCCCGGTTTCGACACGTCAATGGTGAGTACAAAACTCTCGATCTGCAGGCCAAGGTCATGCCGACAGTAGCCTCGCCGCTCGACGCCTTTGCTCCGTCCGTGGCGACACCGCCGGGCAAAGAGGTGTTGCTCACCGTGCGCGACGCTACCGATCGCGTCGATGCCGCGCGCCGCTTGCGCCAGCGCGAAGTCGACCTGGCCCACGCGGACCGCATGAGCACGATGGGGCAGATGGCCGCGGAACTTGCCCACGAGTTGAATCAACCGTTGTACGCAATTTCAAATTTTGCCTCGGTCTCGATGGATGCACTCTCCCATGCCGGACAAGATCCAGCCGCAGCCATCGGCAGAGCGCAGCATTGGTTGGATGAAATCGCCCGCCAGTCGCGCCGCGCCGCCGATGTCATTCGCCGTGTGAATTCGTTCGTTCGCAAAGGTGAGCTCGATCCCTCGACGTTTGATCTTTCCACCTGCGTCCGAGCGCTCGAACCGCTGCTCGATGTCGCAGCCCGCGGACATGAAGCCACCATCCGCTACGAACTCGAAGAGCCCCTCCCAGCGATCCTGGCCGATCGCACACTGATTGAACAAATTATTGTCAACTTGGTTCGCAATTCTGCAGAAGCAATGGAAGAATCGCCCGCCGGCGAGCGAAACATCGTGGTTCGCACTTATCGCGAAAACAACGGCGTCGGTTTATCGGTCTCCGACTCCGGGCCAGGCCTGCGGCCCGAAGTCCGCGCGAGGTTGTTCGAACCTTATTTCACCACCAAGCCCAGCGGCACCGGCATGGGGCTGCCGATCTGTCGCAGCACCGTCGAGGCTCATCAAGGTCACATCCAGGCCGAAGCCAACCCGGTGGCGAATTCCGATGGGAGCCACGGGGCCGTGTTTCGCATTTGGCTACCAGTGGTCGAGTAGCTTTTAGCAAGCAACACCCTGGTAAGCGGTTGCGGCGGTGGAATCTTCGGCAAAATCGAAACGATCGGCGAAACTCGGGCCATAAAATGGTTGCAGGTGCCATTTTAGCGGGGTAGCATAGCTACAAGCCTGAATCAGCCCGCCGGTGGTGTCACTTGATCCTGCCTAATGCAGTTTGTTGCTGCGACGATGCGGTTCCTGCCTTTCAAATCAATTCTTGACGAGTTTTGGGAGAATCTTTCCATGCGAAAGCTCTTTCGCAAACTGTTCAAACCAACGGTGGTTTGGCTGGTGATCTTGACGTTTGGCCTGAACACCGCGCTGGCTTGCCGTTGGCGAGCTCGCTGCTGTGCTCCTTGCTATGTCGTGTGCCAACCGGCGCCGACCTGTGGCACGCCGATGCCCGCAGCTCCTGCCGCCAGTGCCGATGGCAATGCCCCCGGCACCACGGTGCAACGACCCGAACTGCAGGACCCAGCCGATGTGAAACCTCAGCTCCCTGTAAAGCCAGCCGATATGCCGCCAGCGGAACCAGTTCCGGTCAAGCCCGCCGAACCGGCCCCCATGCCTGCTCCGCCGAAACCGGTCGAACCAGCTCCGCCAGAACCGGCTCCGCCGAAGCCAGCTGATCCGGCTCCGCCCAAGCCCGTCGAACCTGCTCCGCCCAAGCCCGTTGATCCGCCAGCCGAACCAGCTCCGCCGAAACCGGCTGAGCCTGCTCCGATGCCGGCGCCGCCGAAACCGGTAGAACCAGCACCGGTGGATCCAGCTCCACCCAAGCCAGCCGATCCGGCGCCGATGCCAGCGCCGCCGAAACCAGCTCCGCCAGCCGAAGTTGATCCGTTTGCTCCCCCAGCTCCCAAGCCCGCTGATCCAGCGCCGATGCCGGCCCCACCGAAGCCAGCTCCGCCGGCCGAGGTCGATCCGTTTGCTCCTCCGGCCCCCAAACCAGCCGATCCGGCTCCGATGCCCGCTCCGCCGAAGCCAGCGCCGCCAGCTGAAGTAGACCCGTTTGCCCCAGCTGCTCCCAAGCCCGCTGATCCAGCGCCAATGCCGGCCCCACCGAAGCCAGCTCCACCGGCCGAGGTCGATCCATTCGCGCCGGCTGCACCCGCACCGGCTCCAGCACCGGCCCCCGCTGCTGCGGATCCGGCCGCTCCTGCTCCCAAGCCAGCTGCTCCTGCCGAGGTCGATCCGTTTGCTCCGGCTGCCGCGCCTGCTCCAGAAGCACCCAAGGCTCCCGAAAAGACCGAACCGATCAATGCAGAGAAGCCGAAGGCTGATCCGGTTGATGATCTGTTCGCTCCAGAAAAGCCTGCCGCTCCGGCCCCAGCTCCCGCTGCTCCGGCACCCGCTCCAGCACCTGCTGCGGAAGTGGATCCGTTTGCTCCGGCTGCACCAGCCGCACCAGCACCCGCTCCAGCACCGGCTCCGGCTCCCGCCGCCCCAGCTGCGGAAGTCGATCCGTTCGCTCCTGCTGCTCCAGCACCAGCTGCTGCACCTGCAGCCGCTCCGGCCCCAGCCGCGCCGGCCAAGCCCGAAGCTGATCCCTTTGCCGATCCCTTCAAGATCTCGGCCGAAGGTCAGTTGCCGGTCCGCCACTGGTCCGACAACACCGGCACCTACCAGATCGAAGGTCGCTTGATTGCGATCCTCGACGGTCATGTCCGCGTGCTGAAGAGCACGGGCAAGACCACCACGGTGCCTATGCGTCGCCTGAGCGATGCCGACCGCAAGTACGTCGAAGAAGTCATCATTCGCCAGAAGGTGGCCGAATCGAAGGACTCCCCGCTGAACAAGCTGTCGCTGCGGGCTGAATAACAACGGAAGCGGGCTGCAACTCACAGCCCAGCGTGCTCCCAAGCGAGGCCGGAAGGTGCGAATCATCGCCCTTCCGGCCTTTCGCATTTCTTGCCCTTCCCAACACTTCAACCCAGCCTCGAAAAAAAGCACCACCCCAAAATCAGCAACCAGTTTCCTGCCATCTACTTACGCCGATCCGACAGGGAGTAGAATGCTCAAAAGTGTTGCTTTCTGTTGCTTTCTGTTGCCCTCTCAACAGCGTCTGTTGCTCAGCTGAACAGGCAACTGTTGCCATCTGTTGTGGCCCTCGGCAACTTCGCTTCGGGTAGTTTCTCAACCCTTAACGAGCAACCCGCGTAACCAAACTGTCGCCCCACAGCCAACGACCGCAACCGGGCCCAAGAAATGACTCACCGCCGCCTGGCAGCGTTCACCAGTCGTTTTGTCGAGATGCCAAAGATCAAGTGCAAATCAAATCACATAATATACAATCGTACACTTTCGTCAAGCCCGGAATCCACCGGCGCTGGGCAGGCAGGGCAATACAATAAGGCAGCAACTCACAACGACCGTTTGCGTACATCCGAGTCCTGCCCCGAGAAGTACCTATGGCCGAAAATCTGCAGCCGCAGTTTGAGATCTTTCTCAGCTACTCCCGCAAGGACAACGTGCCGAGCGACAGTGCCCAGGAACAGGCAGCCATCGGTTGGGTGACTGCGCTACGGGATCAAATCCTGCAGGACCATCGCCAGTTCAGCACCGAACCGCTGCGGATCTTTTTCGATCAAGACGATATCCGCGATATGGATGACTGGCGGCACCGCATCCTGCACGGGCTTCGGTCGTCGAAGATTCTGCTGGTCTGCCTCTCGCCGAATTACTTCGCCAGTGAGTACTGCCAATGGGAATGGGACGAGTATGTGCGGCGGCAGGTGCATCAGCTGATGGGCTCCGAGAGCGTGGCCACCGTGTACTTCGTCGAAGTTCCCGGCAGCAATGAGCAACTGAACGCGCGGCGGCTCGACGAACTGCTGCGCGGCAATTTCACCGACATCCGGCCCTGGTTCTCCACGGGCGTTCGAGCGCTGCAGGAAACCGAAGTGCAACGACGCATGGCGAAGCTCGGTGAAAGTCTGTGGCAGCGCTTGCAGCGAGCTCGACGGGCGATGGGTGTCCCCGGCAACTTGCGTTGGCAAAATCCACACTTCGTCGGCCGGCGCGACGAGCTGCGAAAACTGCACGAGCAACTCGGCAAGGGCGCGGTCGGTGTCGTCACCGCGGTCATGGGCCTCGGCGGCCAAGGCAAAACGGAGCTCGCTGTGGCCTATGCCCATGCCTGGGCTGATTGCTATCCGGCCGGGCTCTGGAGCCTGGCCGCGGAAGGCAAAAAGGAACTCCTGCCGCTCATTGGCAATCTGGCGTGGGAGCGGGCGCTAGGGTTTTCGCCGACTGAGGCAGAAAAGAATGATCCGGTGTTGCTCGGCCGAGGCGTGCTGGAACATCTCAAAACTCGCGCAGCCGCCGTCCGCGAGCGCGATCCCGATCAAGGAGCCGCTGCCCTCTTGTTGCTCGACAACGTCTCGGAAGCGGAGCTCCTCTCTCCTGCGCAGCTGGCCACCTTGCCCGGCGGCATGGGAGCGGACTGGCTGCGAATCGTCGCCACCACGCGGCTCGATCTGCGCGAACAAAAAGACCGCCTTGCGATCCTCCCCGTCGATGCGCTCGATGAAGAAACGGCACTCAGCTTGATCCGCGATCACCAGCAGCCGCGCGAAGCCCAGCGCCAGATCGTAGCCGACTTCAACTTGGGCCACCCGCAATTCGCGAGCGCCGTCGAAGAGGCCGCCGCCCGCGAAATCGTCCGCGCCCTCGGCGGCTTCACGCTGGCGGTGGAACAAGTCGCACTCTATCTGGGCCTGCATCCCGAAGTGACGCCTTCATCGTTCCTAAAGACATTACAAGACCGCGGCCTGCCAATCGCAGACACACTGCCCACCCGCGATCCCGATGTCGCCGCGCAAATGCTGACACAGAGCAAGCAACTGGGGCTGATCCTCGACGCCACTCTCGCCATGCTCGACGCACCCGCGCGAACTGCGTTGCAATTCGCGGCGCTGCTGCCGCCGGATTGCGTGCCGTGGCCCTGGTTGCGGGAACTAACCCTGAAACGGCACCCCGAACTGGCAGCCGCTGATGATTTGGGGGCAGATCCATGGCTAGCCGTGCAACGCCGACTCTCCGGTCTGCGACTGCTGACAAGTGGCGATCAACCCGAGATCGCCCGCATCCATCGACTCGTAGCCGTACATCTACGAACTGCAACTACTGAACCCCAGTTCGAGTCCTCTGCCGATTCTGCACCCTACGCTATCCCGGTCAGTCATTCCGCCGAGTTGATCGGTAAAATCTTGCTACGGACGCACCAAATTAACGATTCCCCTTTGCCTCCACAGCCTTGGGAACTCGACTCGCTTCTTGCAGCCCTGCCGATCACGCTAGGCGCCGACTCGTCATCAAGCATGCTGGGCACAGTTGCCCAAGCAGCCTTGTTTCTATCCGAGAAGGTTATTTTGTACCGCAACTTACCTTCCGCCTATGCACTTGTACTGTCATGCCAGGCCGCGTTTCAACGGCTGGCCGAGGCCGATCCACTTTGCTCTACGTGGCAACGTTACACGTCGGTGTCGTTTGTCAAACTCGGGGATCTGGTAACAGCGCAGGGCAATCTGTACGAGGCCCAACGGCTTTTTCTCAACTCGTTTCACATCGCGCAGCGGCTGGCTGAATCTGACCCAGCCAACACCATGTGGCAGCGCGACTTGGCAGTGTCCTTAAGCAAGCTTGGCCATCTGGCGAAAGCACAAGGTAAGTTATCTGAGGCTCTAAATCTGTTTGGTAAGCAGAACCGCATCGTGCAGCAACAGATTGAGTCCAATTCAGCCAACACCGAGTGGCAGCGCGAGCTATTTATTTCATCGAGTAATCTCGGAGACGTTGCTGTGTCATTGGGCGACTTCGAGACCGCCGAGCAGATGTACCGGCAAGTCCTTGGTATCAGCCAGCAGCTCTCCGAGTCTGATCCGTCCAACGTTGCGAAGCAACGCGACCTGCTGGTGTCCCTAGACAGGCTCGGCGATCTGGTGACTTCTCGAGGTAATCTGCCCGAGGCCCAGCGACTCTGCAGCGAGTCACTCTACATCACGCAGCGGCTTGCCGATGCCGACCCAAGAAACTCCAATTTTCAGCGCGACCTTTCGGTTTCATTTGAGAAGCTTGGTGCGTTGGCAATGGCGCAGGGTGATCTGGCGGAGGCCCAGCGGCTATTCAACGAATTGCTTCGCATTAGGCAGGGCTTGGTCACGGCCGACCCCGCGAACACTGAGTGGCAGCGCGATCTTTCGGTAGCGCTTCTCAAAGTTGGTGAATTGGCGACGGCCCAAGCGAACCTGCCGGAGGCTCGGCATTCCTTCGCTGAGGCACTTCGCATCGCGCAGCAGCTGGCCGAGTCCGACCCAGCTAACGCGATTTGGCAGCGCGATCTGGCTGTTTCGCTTCGGCATATGTCGATAGTTTCTCCAAATGAGATGCTCGCGAAAAGTTATCTTCATCAATGCCTGAAGGTGCTCGACGAAATGATTCGCCGTGGTATGCACCTGGATCGCTCAGCATTGGGAGTGCATCGACAACTTCAGGAATTGGACAACTCTCAACCTGTAGTATCATCTGCGGATCACTCTCGACCCGAAGAGCGTGTCTGGATGCCGCCCCCGCGTGACGACAATGCTGTTGCAAAGTTGTTAGCAGCCGGTGACTTCCAATCCGCGCTGGATCTGCTGCGGCCGATTGTGTTTCCCAGTGGTGCCTTTGTGATGGATCAGCGTACTCCCTTAGATTCGCGGGTCGCGTTTCTGCATGCGCTGATGCTGGGCCAGAAAGTTGATATCCTCGAAACGCATCTGGGTAACATTCCCGAGCAAGATGATCCGCGGGTTCGACAGATCGTTGAAACGGTTGCGGCGTGGCGGAAGGGGTTGTCGTTTGGGCAACGGATGGGGGTGGTGAAAAAGCCGCCTTTGCCGCGACCAGAGTTGGCGTGAATGCGGTGGGATAGCTGCGACGATTGAGCTGCCGCCCCTCTCCCCAACCCTCTCCCCGGGGTACCGGGGCGAGGGAACTTTGATGCCCAAACCTGTCTTGCTGCGGCTTGCGCATTTCAGTACAGATACGCCCCCTTGAATTCCGCGGGGCGGCGGTGCGCGGTTGCGCGCTCGTTTGCTCCGCAGATCGATGGGGCGGGCTAGCACTGATGGCAAAGCCCGTGCACTGTGCTTCGCCCGGATGAATCACTCGAGGCAGTGAGTCTTATGCCCAAATCGCCTACCCGCCGCAACTCAAGACGGACGTTGCGACCGCTGTGCCTGTTCGCGCTGTGCACGGGTGTCGCGATGGGAACGCTCCTGAACGGGGCAACGGCGCTCGCGCAGATTGCAGTCGGGCCGCCGCCAGGCTATCAATTTCAAGGCAACGGGCAGGAAGGCTATCCGCAAAGCACGCAGCCGCACCCGAATTATCCGCAACAACCGATCATGCGGCCGCCAAACTTGCGCGATGATCCGCGCATGACGCCGCCGCCAGCCAATCCGAACGACATCAATCGCGCGTTGAATCCAAACGGCCCACCTCCCGATGGCAAGCCCCAAGAAGTGGCGCAACTGGTGGTCGACGTGCAGATCCTCGGCATCGCTCAGACGCAGGAACACACGGTGCAGAAGTATCTGCACACCCGCAAGGATCGCGAGTTCGATCCGGAACTCGTGCAGAGCGACGTGCGGCGGCTGGTCGGTTCGGGCTTGTTCCGTGATGTGCGGACCTATACGAAACCGGCGCCAAACGGCGTGATTGTGATTTACGAAATCTTCGAGCGGCCCCGCATCAAATACATCAAGCACATCGGCAATCGCCAGTTTGCGGAAAAGAAGTTGTCCAAGGAACACGCGCTGAAGGTCGGCGATCCGCTGAATGCGTACAACGCCGAAGAAGGCCGCCGCAAGATCGAAGAGTTGTATCACAAGAACGGCCATCCCAAGGCCCAGGTCACGATCATGGAAGGTGACAAGCCCACGGACAAAGGGCTGGTCTATTACATCAACGAAGGGAACCTGGAGCGGATCGAAACGGTGTCGTTTCGCGGCAACACGGTGGCCAGCGACTCCCGCTTGAAAACGCAGATCGAATCGAAGCCCGGTTGGTTCTATTACTTTTTCGGCGGCAAGATCGATCGAGCAAAACTCGATGCGGATGTCGAAAAGCTGACGTCGTATTATCGGCGGCTCGGTTACTTTCGCGCTCGGGTTGCTCGCGAACTCGATCTCGATGAATCGGGCAAGTGGGTCACGCTGACCTTTGTGATCGACGAAGGGCCTCGCTATGTGGTGCGGAGCGTGAAGATCGAAGGCGCGCAGAAATTTCCGGAAGAGCCGCTGCTCGGTTTCATGGACATCAAGCCCGGCCAGTATTTTCATCAAGACAAGATGAACAAAGACATCAACACGCTGACCGATTTGTACGGCAGCAAGGGCTATGTCTTTGCCGACGTACAAGCCGATCCGCGATTTCTCGAAGAGCCTGGTCAACTTGACCTGGTCTATCGCGTGAAGGAAGGCGAAGTCTTCTACATTGGCGACATCAACGTGCACGTCGGCGGCGAATATCCGCACACGCGTGACGCAGTGGTGCTGGTCCGTTCGGGTCTGATGCCCGGCGATTTGGCCGACATGCGAAAGATTCGCGACTGGGAACGACGGCTCAAGTCGTCGCAGTTGTTTGAAACCAATCCGCAGCAGGGAGAAGCGCCGCGCGTCGCGCTCGGCACGCCGTCGATCGGCAGCGCCTCGACGATTGCCAAGGGGAATCCACCGAGCAATTCACAGCCGACGGTGCGTGGTCAATCGCCCGAATATGGTCCGCCGCATCGCGCGACTTATTTGCCGCAGCAGAACGTTTCTCCGCAGCCGCAAGTACCGCCGCAACAACCTGCGTACTCGCAGCAACAGCCGCAGCCATACCTGCCGCAAGCGCCGCCGCAATATTACACGCAACCCGCGCAGCAGTTCACGCCGCCTTATTCAGAGTTTCCGGCGACCCCGTTGCCGCAAAATCCTGTTTATTCGGCAGGAAATTAGCGCAGCATTAAAATTTGGAATCACGTAAAGTTCGCGCCACTTCTGGATCGACCTGCTCAGGAACCACCCGCTGATGACCCGCACGCTGCATCGCCGAACGCTGCATGGCAGAAAGCAGGGAACCGCCACGGTTCTGCTGCACGCGCTGCGATGCGTGCTGCTGTTCAGCGTTCTGATTTTCAGTGCAGTTCCGGTTCACGCACAGTACTATCCGCCGCCAAACGCCCCACCGCAAAACACGCCGCCGAATTACGGCGTGAATCAATATCTGCCGCCTGCTCAGCCGAGCTACGCGCCACAGCCCAATTACGCACCGCAACCGACTTACAATCAGCCCGGGTTGGCTCAGCCAGTGGCCGCTCCTGGTGGCTTCGTTCCACCACCGGCCCCCAGCCCGAATCCCTATCTGCCGAGTGGTCCGACAACGGCCTATCAGCCCGGCACCACGGGTTTTGCTCCACCTCCGCCGCCGGGATTGGGACCCAGCGGCACGATGATCAATCCGGCTAACGGCTCGCCGTTCAATCCGCCGACCGTGCTGGGCGAAGGTGCGCCGGATTGGGCTCAACAGCCGCCGAACACCACGCCGCTTGATGTTTATGTCGAAGAGACCCGCACGGGCCGTTTTATGTTTGGCGTCGCAGTGAATAGCGATGCGGGTGTGACGGGCCAGATCACGATCGACGAGCGAAACTTCGACATCATGCGTCCCGCCACGAGCTGGGACGACTTTATGAATGGCACGGCCTGGCGCGGCGCCGGGCAGGGATTCCGCATCGAGGCTCAGCCCGGCAGCCAGGTGCAGCGGTACATGGTGAGCTTTACGGACCCGTATTTCCTGTACACCAACATCAGCTTCAGCGCGAGTGCGTTCTACTTTGATCGTGGCTACTACGACTGGTCAGAATCACGCTACGGCGGGCGGTTGGCGTTTGGCTATCGCTTGACGCCCGATCTTTCAGTCACCACCGCGCTGCGGGCGGAAAACGTGAACTTGTTCAACCCGCGCGTCAACACCGTGCAGGAGTTGAATGACGCAGTCGGCAAGAGCGACATCTTCAGCGGCAAGATCACGCTGACGCACGATACCCGCGATCTGCCGTTCATGCCTACCGAAGGTCACTTGATCGACTTGTCGTATGAACAAGCGTTCGGCGAATACGACTTTCCCCGCGCTGGCATCGATTATTACCAATACTTTCTGCTCAACGAACGTCCTGACGGTTCGGGCCGACACACACTGGCGTTCAGTAGCCGGTTGGGCGTGACCGGTTCGCAGACGCCCATCTTTGAAAACTATTTTGCCGGTGGTTTCTCGACGATTCGTGGTTACTCGTTCCGCGGTGCTTCGCCGGTGGAGAATGGCGTCCGAGTCGGTGGTGAGTTGAGCTGGCTCAACTCGATTGAATACTTCTTCCCGTTGACGGCCGACGACATGGTGAAGGGGACCGTGTTCGTCGACTTCGGTACCGTCGAACGCGATATCACGATCAAGGGGGACAACTTTCGCGTCGCCCCGGGTTTTGGTTTGCGAATCAATGTTCCCGCGCTCGGCCCCGCCCCGCTGGCCCTCGACTTCGCCTTCCCGATTGCCTCGGCAGCCGGCGACGAAGAGCAGATGTTCAGCTTCTTCTTTGGCTTGTCGCGGCAGTAAAAAGGAAGCCCGTAACGTTAGTGAGGGCGTCTCACTTCTAAAAAATTGCCGCCCGACAAGTGAACGGCTCTACCGTGCTCGCCAAATCACGCGCCCTTGCTAACGCGACGGGCTACCTGGCATTCGGCAATTTTTGCCAGTTGCTCTGGGCGCGACGAGTGATTTCTGCGATATGCCTGCTTGGAATCAGAGTTGTTCCGCTGTGAGGCAGGTTTCATGCGTTGGCGATATTTATTCTGGCGACGAACTGCAGCGTTTCTGCTGGGTGCGTTGCTGTTCAGCAACAGTGGCTGTGCCTGGTACGAGCAACTCAAGGGTCCCGGCTTTGGCTATGCCGACAACGGCGGCATGCGCGGCAAAAACTCCGATGCCAAGCCGAGTGGCTTTTTCACGGATCGGCGGTCCGAAGAAATCGAACGGAACCTCGGCGGCTTTTAGCCAGTTGTTTGAAACAATCCTTTTTGCCCGGCGACGACGGAAGTCTCACGATGGCTGCTCGCAACTTATCTCATTGGATTGCAATCGCGATTTGTGCCGCGTTGCCGTTGTCGCTCGGCTGCGGGCTCGCCGCGCGCGGGCAGAACATCCACGGCGTACAGGCCTATCAACAGGGGAACTATCAAGTCGCGCTGCAGCGCTTTCAATATGCGCAACAGGCCGATCCGCAGAACGCCGACGCGTACTACAACCAGGCTGCGTTGCTGCATAAACAAGGTTTGCAAAATCGCGATAGCGTGGCGCTGTCGCAGGCCGAATCGCTGTACAACACTTGCTTGCTCTACAATCGCAACCACGTCGATTGCCATCGCGGGCTCGCAGTGCTGCTGACGGAAACCGGCCGCACGCAGCAGGCTTTCACCTTGCTCACCAAGTGGGCCAGCGACAATCCAAATTCGGCCGACGCTCGCGTGGAACTCGCACGCTTGAGCGAAGAGATCGGCGATCAGCGCAACGCCGAAACGTACCTCACCGATGCCTTGCGGCTCGACATGGGGAATTGGCGCGCTCACGCAGCGCTCGGCCGGCAGCGGGAACTGCAGGGCCGGTATGCCGAGGCGATTCAGAACTATCAGCGGGCTCAGTACTACAATCCCACGCAACCACAGCTGGCTTCGAAGATTCAAGAGCTTTCGAGTCGGGTGGCTCAGAACAGCTTGCCCGGCAGCAATACTTCGGCGAACGTGGGGACACCAGGCGTCGGCACGCCTGGCATTGGCGTGGCGAACCCAGCGACGCCTAACGGTTGGAACTGGACAAATCCGGTCGGCGCGAACAACATTATCGCCAATCCCAGTGCGACCCTTGGCACTCGCGCGGCAACGGCACCCGTGCCGAATCGACAGTATTGAAAAGGTAATGCGGACAAGGTGAGAGTCCGGGCCGACAGCGAAAATGGCAAACGCCGTTCAAGCAACTATCCTGACGCGGCAGGCTCTCTCTTCTTGTTACGCGATGCCGCGTTTGCGCAACTCACCCACAACGTTCTGTACGATGCGCGCGACGTGATCGGCATCGACAGGCGCCGGAACTTTGCAGCCACCAACCGGTTCTTTCACAAACCCTTCGGCTGCGAGCAGACACTGCAGCTGATCGCTCAGCGACCGCAGCTGATCGAGTTGCACATCGGACTTTGGCTGGCGACTGGGGCCCGGTTCGATGCCGCGGAGCTTGAGTGCCGCGCGGAAGCCATCAGGGAATTCCGCCGAGTAGAGCATCGTGTCGAACAGCGGCAGCAAGCGATATTGCAGATCGCGGGCTTCATCCAAGCGGCTGGCCATCGTCAGTTCATACAGCTTGCGGGTGATTTCCGGAACGATGCCGCTGGTCGCGTTCGTGCCGCCGTCGCAGCCGATCAATAGCATCGGCATGAGCGCCGCATCCCAACCGGTGAAGAAGCTGAAGTCGGGCCGCAGTTTGCGAACGGCGACAATCATCCGCATCATGTGCGGCAGGTCGCCCGAGCTGTCTTTGATCGCCACGACGCGCGGGCATTCTTCCGCCAGGCGCTGCACCGTCGGCACATCGATGGGCGACGCGAACATCGGAATGTTGTAGAGCGTGATATCGATCGGGCTGTTGTCGGCGATCTCTTTGAAATACGCATACACGCCGGCCGGCGACAGCTTGTAATAAAAGGGCGAAACAATCGCCACGGCCCGGCAACCCAGCGTGTGATAATGTTCGCAGGCCTTGATTGTTTCGCGGGCATTCGCTTCGGCAGCGCCGGCGAGAATCGGCACGCGGCCGCGCGTCTGGTCGGCCATGATCTCGATGATCCGGCGGCGTTCTTCGACGGTGAACCGCGTGAATTCGCCGGTGCTGCCGTTGGGATACAGGCCATGCACGCCGCGGTCGATAAGCCAATCGACATACCGCCGCAACTCGGGTTCGTTGATCTCCGCATCGGCGGTCAGCGGCACGATGTTCGGAGTGAAAATGCCGCGAAGGCGGTTGTCTGCTGTGGCCATGTGGAAAACTGCTGCTGGAAGGAGGGCCGGCGGGGAGGGAATACTCAGAGGTGGTCGAGTGCGAATGGATACAGGCTAATTCGGCTGGCGGCAGCTGCAACTTTTCGTTGCAATCCGAAGATAACGACCGTATCGAAAATGCCGGCCAACCATTACAAAAGCATAACGCAAATTCCTCTTCGCAAGGTTCCTCTCTGTGCAATCTGGCCGTCCTTCGAAAAAACGTTCGCGACCCGAAAGGCACGAAACACCGGCGAATCCCGGCAAATCGACTCCCGCCGACAAGACTTCGCCGGCCGCGGCTGATCCTGGTGAACTTCTCGCGCGACTCGGTCTGCGCTGGACCGGCGTCGCCGCCATCCTCGCGGCAGTCCTCTTTTTTTGGACCTGGCTGTTTCTGGATCAGGTTGCTGGCCGTGGAACCGTTTTGCTGACGCTCGTGCGGCCGGAAGACCTCATCGCCACCTGGCTTGGCAGTTTGGATCAAGGCAAACCGCCCCTCGGTTTCTTCGATCGCTGGCCGGTCGTGCTCGCGGCGGGATTCATCGTCGTAGCGAGCATCGGTCCCGGTTCGCTGCTGGTCACGTTGCTAACAGGGAGAGGAACAAAGACAGATCGGCTCGAACACGGCGTCCTGGCAATCGGCGCGGGATTGAATCTCGCATCGCTGTTAGTGCTCGTGGGCGGCATGTCGATGCCCGGTGCACTACATCAGCCGTGGTGGATTTGGTTGGGATTGCTCGTGGGCCTGTTGCTCTTGCCGGTGGCGTTGTGGCGATTGCTGACGCCTGCTGATGTCGCGACTGATGTAAGTGCCGAGCAACCTGCGACGCAGACCGCAAAGGATGGGAGGTTTCGCATCGGGCTTGGCATCGAGCGCTGGGGTTTGCTCATTATCGCGCTGTTGAGCTTGCCGTATTTGTTCGGCGGATTATTGCCGCCGTGGGATTTCGATGTGCGCGAGTATCACTTGCAAACACCGAAAGAATGGATGCAGCGCGGGCAGATCGAATTCTTGCCGCACAATGTTTATGCGAACATGCCGCTCGGGGCAGAGATTCACGCCATCACGGCGACAACCATTCTGGGCGCGGGCGACGAAGCCTGGTGGCTCGGCGGATTAACGGCGAAGTTGCTCGTCTCGCTGTTCGCTCCGCTGACCGCACTGTTGCTCTGGTGCATTGGGAATCGAACGGGCAATACGACTGTCGGATTGATTGCGGCAACTTGCTATTTGACGCTCCCCTGGGTCGCTCACGTTTCGCTGAATGGTTTGAATGACGCGGTGCTCGGCTACTACTTGCTCGCCTGTTGGTGGGTTTGGTGGCAGAGTGAAACGGGCGATTGGCGGGCGCTGCTGCTCGCCGGTTTCTTCGGCGGCGCGGCGGCGGCGGTGAAGTATCCCGCGTTGATTTTTGTGGTGTTGCCGCTCGTGATCGAAACCGTGCTCCGAAAGTTGGGATTGCGTGGCAGCGGCCGGGTGCAATGGGTTGGTCCGATGCAATTCCGCAACGCCGCGGTTGCCCTGTTGCTGCTCTTCGTCGGCGGCATGCTCGGCGGCGGTTTGTGGTACATCAAGAATGCGCGGCTCACCGGCAATCCGATTTATCCATTGCTCGCTGCGCGCCTCGGAGGTGAAACGCGCACGCCGGAAAAAGATGCCCGCTGGGTCAAAGCCCACGCCGTGCCGCAGGATGAAAAAGGTCGGCGATTCACCGCCGCGCAACTTCTGAACAAAGTACGCGAGCTTTCAATCCGCGGTGAGTTGGCCAGTCCGTTGCTCCTGCCGCTCGCGCTCTTGGGAGCTGCTTATCTCGTGCAGCAATGGTGGACGCAGCCCCGGCGCGTTCATGCGCCGCTGTTGTTTCCGCTGCTGACGCTCGGGCTGACAGCGTTTGTCTTTGTCGCCTGGTTCTTGATCACGCATCGGCTCGATCGCTTTCTCGTTCCTGCGCTGCCGCTCGTTGCGCTGCTCGCCGGTTTTGGCTATCTGTTTACCAAAGAACTCGCCGGCAGCACGGTTGCGCGAGCATTTTTCGCGGTGGGTTTGATCTGCAGCCTGCTCATGGTTGTCGGCTTCGGCGTAAAGGCCGATGCGCGGTGGTTTGTCGCGCTGAATCATCTGCGCACCGATCCGCTGCAAACCGAGAACCCGAATCAACCGTCGCTGCAACGGCTGTCGCAGTCGGAACGCTGGTTGACGCAAAATCTGCAACCCGACGAAGCGGTGCTGCTGGTCGGCGGAGCACAGGTTTGGGATCTGCCCGGCAAAACGCAGGCGCTCAACGTCTATTACAACACGTGCTTCGACGATTGCGTGCTCTTCAACTGGCGCTCGAAAAAGGAAACCGTCGAAGATTTTCGCGCGGAGTTCGCCTCGCGCAACGTGAAGTATGTCGTCGTCGATTGGGCCGAATTCAGTCGGTATCTGAGCCCCGGCAACTATGGCTACGACCGGCGGCTTTCGGTGAAGGATTCGCTCCGGCTGTTCAACAACTTCGAAAACACCAGGCTCCTGAAGCAAGTCGCCAGGTTGGGCCGCGAGCAAGAATTTCTCGGCGAAGCGAAGCGCCCGCAGCAAGTGATCTATCGGGTATTAACGACCGCCGAAGCCGCCGAGGAGGCAGCCGCCGCGGCTGCCGAGCGAGCCCGCCAAAAAGCGGCGACCAAAAACATCAAACCCACACCCAAGGCCGCGCCGCCCAAATCGGCCAACCAGTCGAGCAAATCGGACTGACGGCCGACGAACGACTGCGTCCATTCATCGAGCGCGCCATAAATGCCCGCCGCGAGAAACACGCCGAGGTACCCCCATTCCTGGCGGGGACGCCAGGATTCATATGCAGCACAAAGCAGCACGGCCAGGCCGAAGAACGCGCCTGCGTGTTGATACTTGTCTTGCGCAGTTACCTCCCCGGGCAAATCGAGCGGAATGTGCGTGGCCACGAACAGCAACGCCCACCATCCCGCAGCCAGGCAGGTCCAGAACAGCAGCCGCAGGCGTAACGAACGGGGCTGCTGCGAACGCTGGAAGGGCGGGTCGAAGGTACTCATGGGGCCCACCAAATTCTGCACGCGATGGCGAGCCTCGCGGAGTACCGCTCGACCCACCCTACAAAGCGGTTGTCAACAATGGAGTATAACACTGGAATTGCACAAGGTTCGGCAGGTGCCAACAGGACGCTTTATGACGGTTTTGGTGACAGGCGGAGCGGGTTTCATCGGCAGCCATCTGGTGGCAAAGCTGCTGGGGGAGCACGTCGGGCCGACGCCAGGGCGCTCGCCTGGACTGGAAGTTTCCCGTGTCGTCGTGCTCGATAACTTCAATGACTACTACGATCCACAGCTGAAAAGGGCCAACGCGGCGGAGTTGTCGAAATCGACGAACGTGCAAATCGTCGAAGCAGATTTCTGCGATACCGCAGCCATGGCGCAGCTCTTCGCCGAGCATCGGTTTGAACAGGTGGTCCATCTCGGCGGTTCGCCTGGCGTGCCATATAGCGTGAATCACCCCGCCGAAGTGCTGCACAACAACGTGCAAGGCACGCTCGCACTGCTCGAAGCCGCGCGGCAACATCCGGTGCAGCGGTTTTTGTTCAGCAGTTCGTCGACCGTGTATGGTCAAGGTGCAGCAGCGCCGTTCGTCGAAGATGCCCCGCTGGGAGTGCCGGCCAGTCCTTATGGCGTGAGCAAACGCGCGGCGGAACTGCTGGGCTTGAACTATGCCAGGCTGCACGGCGTGCCGTTTGTCGCGCTGCGATTATTCAATGTGTATGGACCGCGCTTGCGGCCGGAACTTTCGCTCGCCGCGTTCACGCGCGCGGTGCTCGGCAGCGAACCGTTAAAGCTTTTCGGCGACGGCAGTGTGCTGCGCGACTTTACACACGTCCGAGATATCTGCAGCGGGATCATCAGCGCACTCACCGCGCCGAATATTGCCGGCGAGTGCCTGAACCTTGGTCACGATCAGCCCGTGAAAATCCGCGACCTGATCAAACTGGTCGAACAGGCAGCGGGACTCACGGCACAGATTGAACGGCTGCCTGCCCGCCACGAAGACCTGCCACTCACGCACGCCGATCTGACGAAAGCCCGCCGGCTGCTGGGATATCAGCCGACGGTTGCGATCGAACAAGGCGTAGCCGAGTATGTGGCCTGGCAGCGAACCGAGTCGTAGGCCGACAAACTAAGCGGCGGCCAATGCTGCCCGCGACGCGCGATAAAAGCCAAACTTCTCCAGCGACTTGTAAACCTCGTCGAGAGTCTTCTCGCCGAAGTTGGCGATGCTCAGCAATTGAGCGGGGGTGCTGTTGAGCAGATCGCGGACGGTGAAGATGCCTCGCTCTTCGAGGCAGTTCGTCGTGCGGACCGAGAGACCGATCTCGGCAGTGCTCATTTCCAACCGTTCCTTTTGTTGGCGAGCGAGTTCGTCCTGACGGCTGAGCGGAATGCGGGTACGGCTCATGGGGGTTCCCTCCCGAAAAAACTGGGACAAACAATCGAAAACTGGCTGGGCCTCCATTCGTTGAAAGCCAATCAGCCGGGCGAAAGTATAATGACTCGTCACACTATTTCTAGTCGCTAGCATGAATTTTCTGAATAATTATTCATGATGTGATAGCACTGTTTTGCTAGCATCAAGTGCGCCACAACAGGGCGAAATTTGCTAAAATTAAGGGATGGACGAGCAAAATCACCTCCCCCTGACGGATCTCTTTGCTTCGCTGACAGCCGCCCAACGGGCCGCGGTCGAGCACATCGACGGCCCCATGCTCACGCTCGCGGGGCCGGGGAGCGGTAAGACCCGTGTGGTCACGCACCGCGTGGCCAACTTGCTGCGGCATGGCATTCAGCCCCGCAACATCCTCGCGCTCACCTTCACCAATAAAGCCGCGCAGGAAATGAAAACGCGGCTCGCCAAACTCGCGCCGGGACAGCCGGTGTGGATGGGCACGTTCCACCGCTTTTGCGCGCGCATGCTGCGCATTCATGCACCGCTGGTCGGCCTGGCCGAGAACTTTTCGATCTACGACATGGACGACAGCAAGAAGCTGCTGAAGCTGGTCATCGAAGAAGAGAAGCTATCCATCTCGCATACCACGCCCGACGCCATTGCCCACGCGATCAGCACCGCGAAAAACAACCTGATCACGCCCGACAAGTATCGGGAAACGTCGCTCTACGGCAGCGCGCTCAGCGGCATCGTCGAACGGATTTATCCGGCTTATCAGCGAGCATTGCTCCGCGCGAATGCGGTCGATTTCGACGACATGCTGCAGCATGTTGCGGTGCTGTTGCGCGAGAACCCCGATGTCCGCAAGAAGCAAGATGCACTCTTCAAGTACATCCTGGTGGACGAATATCAGGACACCAATCTCGCGCAGTATGCGATCATCCGCGCTCTTTCCATCGATTATCCCAACCTGAGCGTCACGGGCGATCCCGATCAGTCGATCTATGGTTGGCGCGGCGCGAATGTGCGGAACATTCTCGAGTTCGAGCGCGACTTTCCCAACGTGAAAGTCGTTCGCCTCGAACAGAACTATCGCAGCACGCAGGCGATTCTGCGCGTCGCCGATGTGCTGATCTCGCACAACACACGGCGGAAGAAAAAACGACTCTGGACCGAGAATGCGGAGGGATCGCCCGTTCGGTTGACTTGCTATCCGACGTTTGCCGATGAAGCCGAGCAAATCGCCGGACAGATCGCGACGTACGTGCGGCAGGGGAAATATCGGCCGCGGGATTTTGCAATCTTCTTCCGCACCAACGCACTCTCGCGGCAGTTTGAACATGCGCTGCGGGAGCATGTGTTGCCGTATCAGATCGTCAACGGCCTCGAGTTCTATCAGCGGATGGAAATCAAGGACGTAATGGCTTATCTGCATTTGCTCAACAATCAGCGCGACAACGTCGCGCTGCGGCGGATCATCAACACGCCGACCCGCGGCATCGGCAAGAGCACCATTACCAAACTGCAGGACCAGGCGTCACAGAAAAACATCTCCCTGCTCGACGCCGCAAGGCAGGCCGGGTTGATCGAAGGGCTGCCGAAGAAATCCGCCGTCGCGGTGGCGAAGTTCGTCGCCCTGATCGACAAGCTGAGTGAATCGCTGACGGCCGAAGTGGAACAGATCGTCGGCATGGTGCTCAGCGAATCGGGTTATCGCGAAGTGCTGGAGAATTCCGAAAGCGAAGAAGATCAGGAGCGGCTGGCGAACCTCGAGGAACTCCTCACCGCCGCCCGGCAGTTCGACATGGGGCATCCCGAAGGGGGCAAGCTCGAAGCGTTTCTCGAAGAGACCGCCCTCGTCTCCGACACCGATGCGTACGACTCGGACAACGATCGCGTTTCGCTAATGACCATGCACGCAGCGAAAGGACTGGAGTTTCCGGTCGTGTACATCGTCGCTTGCGAACAGGGCCTGTTGCCGCATGAGCGGAGCCGGCACGACGAAGAAAAAATGGAAGAAGAACGCCGGCTGCTGTTCGTCGGCATCACGCGAGCCCGCGAAGAGTTGCAGCTGAGCTACGCCGGCTATCGGATGTTCCGCGGGGTGAATGCCCCGACGGTGCCCAGTTCGTTTTTGAACGAACTGCCGAAGGAAGAAATGCAACGGCAAGAGCCGAGTGCATCGCTTCGGCGCGCCTGGCGAGATCCGGATTCGCAACTGCCTGCCGATGATGATTTTGCTGCCGAGTTGCCGCCTGACGAGTTACCGACGCCAAAAGCCAAGGTGCGTGTCGATGCCGATGATTTTTCGCAGATCGATCCGCCGCAGCCCAACAAAAAGAAAGAGCTCGACAAGCGGTTCTCGTTAATGAGTGGCGCTGACTTGCTGTCGCGGCAGAGCGGACCCAAGTTCGCGCCGCACCTCTTCAAACACGGCATGAGCGTCTTGCACCCCGAGCATGGCCTCGGCACGATCGTCGCGCTCGGCGGCGAAGGGCCGAAGCGCACGGCCACCGTTCATTTCGCCAAAGAGAACCGCGAGCGGCGGTTCTTCTTGATGCACGCAAACTTGGAACCAGTGGAATCGTAGCCCGTAGCCGATGCTGTCAGCCAGCCACGACGGAGACTACATCACGTTCCGCGGCGTGCGATTGGCCGAAGCGAACAAGCCGAGCCAAACCACGAGCATCGCGCCGACGATCGACACGATCCAGCCGCCATCGCGGAAGGCGCCTGCTTCGGGTCGGAAACCGAACGCCCACGAGATAAAACCGCCGACCAGCGAGCCGACGATGCCCAAAATCATGGTCGCGAAAAAGCCCATCGATTGACGGCCGGGATAAAGCATCCGGGCAATCAAGCCGATGACCAAACCGAAAACCATCCACGTGATGATTGACCAGATAAACATTTTCAAACTCCTCTGATATGGGTTGTCGCAGCGAGAATCCACATCGTTCTCGACCGCGTCGCGCCTGCATTGCATAGCTTGTGCCAATTATGCTGCGGTCTTGCGCAGGAGCGAAGTTGCCGCGGAAATCATGCGGTCGACCTCGGGCCTGCTACGATGAGGAAGCGTGCGAGTGAACGACCACCGCGCGCCGTGACTGCCATTTGATCGCTCTCCAACCGCTCGATACTCACCCGATGATTCTGCAACAACTGCTCGGCTCGATTCCCGCGGCGAAGTTCCTGGAAGAGAACTTTTATCGCAGCCCCTTTGCCCTGGCAGGTGGCTGCCTCAACGTGATCGAGTGGGATTCGGCTGCCACTTGCGAGCGGCTGTTACCGCAAGAAGGACTTGATCTGCTCGTGACGCGCGAAGGACATCCTTGGACCGGCCCGCCAGTGAACTCTGCTGCAGTGGGTCAGGTCGCACTCGCCGATGGCTACACGCTGTGCATTCGTCATGCAGATCGCCATGATCCAGCGCTGGCCAAACTGGCGGCGGATTTTCAGGCCGATTTTCTCGCCCCCATCGATGTGCACGTCTATTGCACGCCAGCCGAGCGGCCTGGTTTTGGTTGGCATTACGACGCCGAGGATGTGTTCATTCTGCAAACCGAAGGAACCAAAGACTGGTGGCTGCGGAAGAACACCGTCAATCCTTGGCCGCTGGTCGAAACTATTCCGGCCGATATGCGTTACGAACGGGAGATCATGCCGGCCATGCATTGCACGCTGGCGGCTGGCGATTGGCTGTACATTCCCGCTGGCTACTGGCATCGGACCAGTGCGGCGCAGGTTTCCACATCCCTCTCGATTGGCATTCTTTCGCCAACCGGCATCGACCTGTTGGATTTTCTCCGCACGGAATTATTGTCAGACATGCGCTGGCGACAGCGGTGGCCGGTGTTCGGCAGTGCGAATCCGAAAGCGGAAGCTGAAATCGCCGCGGAAAGCGCAGAGATGCTCGCCACACTGTCGACGGATTTGCAGCGGAAATTGGCTAACCCAGCCCTGCTGCAGAAATTCATCGCCGGGCGCAAGATTCCGCCGGCCAAGATTGCCGGCGAAGGAACGAACACCCACTAAAGCGGCGCAATTGGTTTCGCCACAAACTTCCCGAGTGAGAAGGTCGAGCAGGCATGTCTGAAATTCCGCTACCGATGAAATCTGACAATGAAGAGCGAATGGTCGCGCTGCTGGCGCACATCTCCATGTATCTGGGGATCGGCCTGATTTTGGGACCGATTCTGACGATGATCATCAAGCCCAATTCGCCGTTCGTGCAGGATCAGTCGAAAGAGGCGCTCAACTTTCATTTGACGATGCTCATCGTCTCGCTGGTGACCTGCGGATTCGGCGCGATCGTGACTGTGCCGATGTTGTTGATCTGCAGCATCATCGGCGGCGTTTCGGCCTACCAGGGGAATGCGTATCGCTATCCGTTTACGTTTCAATTGGTGAAATAAGACGAGAATCTGGCGAAACAATTTGTCGCATTGATCGTCATGTCTTTAGCGATCATTTTTGCTGCGGAGGTTCGCCGATGACGCGCTTAAGATTCTGTCTGATGGCCGTTGTGTTATTCGGATTGGCCGCCTCGTTGCTGGCGGGAGAAAAAGCTGATGGGCCTCCACCCGAGATCGTAAAGCTGCGCGAACGACGCGTAGAGCTGAACGAAAAGGGAAATGCTTCGGAATTTGCCGGCACCTGGCGAATGAAACTGCCGGCAGGTTTTGAATACAACGTGACGCTCAATCAGGAAGAAAATGGTCTGCTGCGAATGACTTGCCTCGGTCACGCGCTGAATCTGCTGGGCGATTTTTCCTGTGTCGGCAATGAACTGCGATTAGTCGCGGCGCGGCAGGAACGCGTAGATGACTACATCTGGGTTTATCGTGACGGTAAGTTCGTTCTGGCGTTGGAAGAGCACCGCCATGGCGCCTATTACCGCGGCGCGACACTGACGCGGCTGCCGTAAGCGATTCCTTCTCTCCGCGCGCGATGCTTTATCTGTTGAGCCAGAAGTATAAGACCCAAAAAATCAACGCAGCGGGTATCATGGCGAGCCAAAACGAGAAGATCCAATACCGGTACTCGTGATGTAGCTGCCTGAAGTTACGAAAGTCGCGGGCTCGTTGCCGATTGCGGGCGGCACGAATGAACTCGGCTCGCTCGTTCGTCATGGATCATCTCCATAGAACTACTTCAGCAACCGCAAATCCAACCAATTCGCATAGTCGCACAGATCGCCCCGATCAGCGAAGTCGACGAGGATTGCGATTCGCTGGGCGTTCTTCACATCGAGCGAGAGTTCCACGGGTTCGGCGCCGCCGCGGATGATCGGGCTTTCGTACGAAGTTGCCCATTGGCCACTCGCATCTTCTTGCAGCACGCGGAAGGTGACACTTCCTTGCAGCCCCGCGCGATCGTCGATAGCCAATGTTCCTTGCAGGCGGCGGTGCTTGCCGTCGAGCGTGTAGGCCAATCTTGAAGCGGGAAACATGCCGAGGCCTTTGAGGAAGACCTGCTCACGGGTGCGGAGTTGGCCGCCGAGGACGTTCTGATCGCTGCCGTATTTCCATTCGCCGGAAAGAAACGGCAGATGCTTGTAGCCGAGGGGCTGCAGATCGGAGAGATACACAACACGATCACTGATCGGCTGCAGCAGCGAAACCTGCTTCCAAAACCAATCGGCCGAGCCATCGCCGAAGGCCGCGTTGGCCGTCAACTTGCCGCCGCCAGCAAGGTGCACATGAAATGCGTTGCGAGCAGTTTCGAACTTGCTGGCAGTGAGCCAAGAGCCATCGCGAAAACCGACGCGGGTGAACGCCTGCCGGGCTGTGGGCTTGGTCACTTCGGCCGAACCGAACCGAACCGCAAGCACTTTATTCGCCGCAATGAGCAGGGGCTTTTCGGTGCGTGGAACTTGCAGCGAGAAGACCTCGGCGGCAGCCAACTCTTGCCTGTTCAGCTTCTCGGCAAAGCGACCGGCGGGGGGAACTGCGAGCAACGTGCCACTGAGGGCTTCGCCCCCTTCGAGCAATATTTGATCATCGCCCACCGGCAGCGAGAGTAATTTGAACTGCAGCCGATCGCGGGCGAGTGGATCAGCGGGTGGCTGCCACAACAGGCCGCACACGGCTTCAATCGGCAGCGCCGATTCATCCCACAACACGCTGCCGAGGCCGGAAGCATCGCCGATGATCAGTTGCGTTTCGCTCAGCGAGAGCACATCCACTCGCAACAGCCCGCCGCTTGCGAGCACGATTTGTGGCCCGGTTTCGACATCGCGATAGTTGCCCCAGCGAACCAGTTCCGCGGCAGGCATAATACGCAGCTTGTTGCCGACTTTGAGCTTGATGTTTTGCTGCGAATCGAAACCGGCGAAGTCGGCAGCGAAGGACTCACCTTCGACGGGAATGGCCCGCGAGCTTGAAAGTTGTGCGCGGGCCAACGGCGCGCCGGCGATCATTAACAAACAAAGCAGCGGCAACAAGCGAAAAGCGCACATCACCGTTGAAAAATTGGCAAGTAGTTATTCGGCATTTGCAAAATGATGCACGCCATCGCGGTGCCGTACTCAGCACAAATTAAATCCATCCACGAGCCATCGGCTTGCTGTTGCTTGAGCAACACATCGTGAATCGCCGGATACCACTTGTTCCAGTGTTCGCCGCCGGCCTGCCACATGGCCTGCGTCGCGTAGTAGTGACCATACATCGCGTGCGTGTCGCGGCTGAAATCTTCGGGCTTGGGCATCTGCTGCGAAATGTACTCGAGCCCTTTGCGGATTTCGTCTCCCTCGTAAATGCCAGCGCTATAGAGGGCCACCACGCCGGCCGCGGAACGGGGAAACTTGCTCGGGCCGCCTTGCAGCATGTACATGAATCCGCCGTCAGCGTTCTGGCTGCGTTTCACATAGTCGATGCACCGATCGATCGTTTCGTTCGGCACATACAGGCCCGCGTTGCGTGCCGCTCGCAGAGCCATCACTTGGCAAATCGTCACGCTGATATCGGCTTCGACCGGCTTGGGTTGATACCGCCAGCCACCTTCCTGATTCTGCGTGGTCACAATCAGTCGCACAGCGCGGTGCAACTTTTCGCGCACGTCGGAATCGGGCGTCATGCCGTAGATTTCAGCAAGGAACAGCGTCGCGAAACCATGGTCATACATGGGCCCATGCGACGCCGTGGAAGGAATCGAGATAAATCCGCTTTCGTCCGCCGCCCGCAGCACATAGCTGATGCACTTGTTGACTTGCTCACCATACTCGCCGCGGCCTGGCGTGTTGCCGGCGGAAAGAAAGGCCATCCCCGCGAGGCTGACGACGGCGATGTTGCGACTGTAACCCGTGCCGCCGAAGGAACCATCATCGTTCTGCCGGCCGCCGAGCCACGCGAGTGCTTTGTCGATGGCGGCCTGTGTGGCGGGCTTGATGAGGGCAGCAGCGAGACGTTCAGCATCGCCGAACTTGGTCTGAGCAGCAGCGGGTACTCCCGACGACAAACCAGGGACGAAGTTGCCGGCGAGACCTGCTCCCAGCAGACCAGCCGACGCGGCGAGAAACTGGCGACGTGAGTTGAACATAACGAACTTCCTTTTAGGTACCCCTACCGTGCCAACCATTATGGGCGGGTTGAGGGGCGTTCCGCCAGTCTTTTATAAAAGGCTTCGATCAGTTGCTCGTACTTCGGCAGAAACTGTTCGCCGAGGGCTCCGATCATTTCCTCTCGTTCTTTCTCGGGCAGATGTCCCCAGATCCGCCGCAGGGCATCTTTCACATCGTTCATTTGCGCCTGCTCTCGATTCCCTTGCTCGAGCCGCTGCGTACTTTGCTGGCCCGGCTTCGACTGCGCCGAACCACTCTCGTTGCCGCTCTGAGCCGAACCGGTGCCTGGCTTATTCTGGTTGTTCCCCGGCGACTTGTTCCCCTGCGGCTTTTTCTTCGCCTGTTCGATCAACTTCGCCAGGTTATCCGCGATTTCCTTTTGCAGCTGTTGCGTCCCCTCGGCCGTGTCCTTGGCTTCGATCCGCTGCTGCACCATTCGCATCTCGCGACCGAGCCTCACGAGCGGATGCTCTTCCTTTTTCTCCTGGCCGATGTCTTCACCTTCGAGATCCCGACGGAGGTCCTCATCGAGTTTGGTCGCCGGTTTGTCGGTCTTGGGCTTGTCAGTTCTAGGATCTGCCGGTTTGATCTTCGCCGGAACCGGTTTGAGATCCTCGAGCAGTTGCTCGTCGAGTGACTTTTCCTGGGCGATGGCGGCGAACGAAATCGCCACAGCCAGGCAGGTCAGATATCTCGACAAGTTTGAGCTCATGGTTCAATTATCCCAACAACAGTTCGCCGCAGCTCGTTCATTCTGCCATTCCGAAGCCCAATACTCAAACTTTGTTACAAACTCGCGTCATCGGAAAGCGGTAGGCCGGATCAAACTGCAACTTGATCCGGCATACTCTAGGAAATGCCGAGGTGCACCGTCAGTCAGGTGTTGGTCGAGCGGTGGAAGTGGACATGCTTCCACGCGCCGTTAATCTTCTGCCAAACGCGGGTTTCTTCAACTTTCGAGGTCTGCGGGCCGCCGTTGGCATCGAGCGATTGGTTCAGCCGCACGTAGCAAACCACGGCGCCGCTGTCGCCGAGCATCCGCACGTGAGGCTGCGTCATGGTCACGACCTTGGCCGGCTTTTGCGGGCTGCCGGGGAGATCGAAGTAGTATTTGTGAAACGGCATGCCGGCGACCAGCTGGCCACGGGCTTCCGCCTCGAAACAGGTGATCGAGGGATCGCAGAGCGATTCATATGTCGCCCAGTCGCCGCTGATGATGGCGTTCAGGAGCTTTTGATTGAGGGCCAGAATTTCGTCGACGGCGGCCATGGTCTTTCTTTCTCTTGTGCTATTGCGGAATTCGATCGTAAATCGCAAACGTCGTATCGTACTGATTGCGGGCGTCGGCTGGGTAGCGGGTCTCCTGCTGAAGCTGCCACTCCTGCCAGGCGACTGCGGGGAAACTCGTATCGCCGGCCGGCTCCGCTTCGACCCAAGTCCAATACAGCCGGTCCGCCTGAGGCAGCGTGAGGGCGTAAATCTCGCCGCCGCCGACGACAAACAGTTCAGGTTTGCCTTTCGTTAACGCCAACGCAGCAGCGACATCGCGAACCAAGACCACTTCGCCCGGCCCATCCGCAGCGACATTTGGCAGTGCATTAGACGCAGTTGTTTCCGCCTTTCGCGACAGCACCAAACTCACTCGTCCCGGCAGCGGTTTGCCGAGCGATGCGACGATTGACTCATGCGTCTTCCGACCCATCAGCACGGGATGTCCGAGCGTCAACTGCTTGAACCGCTTCAAATCCGCGCTCAGCCGCCACGGCAGTTCACCCCGCAAGCCGATCACGCCATTGCGGGCCACGGCCACGAGCAGGGAAAGTCGAGGTTGGGTGGATTCCTTCATGCCAGCATCTTAGCGAAAACTGGCTTCAAGCTGGCTGGCGGTCGGCCCGATCTCGTCTCTTGAAATTGGCTGCCGGAAAATACTGCCGAACTGGCGGTGCTTAACCAACCAACTCGGTGAATTCGCTCGTGTTGTCGGCGAACGACTTCACGGGAATGTCCAGGCGATGGAGCATGGTGACGAAGAGGTCGCCGAGCGGGCGCTCTTCTTTTTGCTTGATGAACCGGCCGTGCTGGAGCCCCAGGTTTTTGCCGCCGGCGAGGACCAGCGGATAGTTCCGGGCGTTGTGGGTCGTGCTCGTGCCGCTGCCGTAGAGAACCAGCGTGTCGTCGAGCAGTCGGCCGTCCGGTTCCCGCACTTTCGACAAGCGGTTGAGGAAGTAGGCGAACTGCTCGGAGAGATAGCGGTCGTATTCGGCCCAATGCTCGACCGGGCCGTGCGAAACGCCGTGATGCCCGTCCTTCTTGCCGATGCCGAGGATCGCCGGGAAGCGATCGCAAATGCCGACGCCGTCTTCGGCAGCGATTTGATACGTCGCGACGCGCGTCGTATCGGTTTCGAACGCGAGGACAATCAGATCGAACATCGTGCGGATGAACTCGGTGGGCCCCTTCGGCGAAACATCAAGATTAATCTTCGTCTTGTCGACTTCGGGCATCGCTTTGTCAAGCCAGTCTTCGGCGCGTACGAGGCGGCTTTCGACTTCGCTCAGCGATTGCAGAAATTCATCAAGTCGTTGCTGATCGGGGCGGCCCAAACGATTGCGAAGCGAGCGGGCATCGTCGAGCAGAAAGTCGACGCGGCGTTTGTCGGTGGCAAGCGCCTTCGCCCGCGCGGCCTGATCTTGATCGCTGGGACGTTCAAAGAGGCGTTCGAAGATGCTCCGCGGTGAAGACTCGGCGGGAATCGCTCGACCCTGCGCGTCAAACGAGATCGTCGTGGTGCGGCTCTTCGGACCGACGCCGCCGTTGCTCGACAGGACCAGTGACGGCACGCGCGTCTGATCGCCATACTGCCTCGCAATGAGCTGATCGAGCGAGATCGAGTTGTTCAGATTCTCGCGAATGTCGGCGCCGCTGAGCCAAATGTCGGCCGTGTTATGACCGACAAGTTGCCGGCTGGTGGGATGCGACAGGCCGCCGAAGATCGTCAGGTCGTTGCGATGCGGTTCGAGCGGATCAATCGACTTGGTGAAGCGGAAGTCCTTTCCTTCTTCGTGCGGAAACCAATGCCAATCCTGAAACGCGGCGTGCTTCTTATCGGGCAGACCGACGCCGTTGCCAAAGAACAAACCGCAGAACCGCTTGGGCTTGCTTACCGTTGGCGCCGCGTGCGACATCGCTTCCAGCCACGGCAACGCGAGGGCGATACCAGCGCCACGGAGCAGCGTACGGCGATTCAGCAGCCAGGATTGTTGAGGCATGTTTGGACTTCCTATTTTGACTGGAATGCAGTGCTGGCAGTGATGACTTCGACCAACGTCGCCAGGCCATCGCCGCGTTCTTTGAGCTTTGGTGCAAGTTCATCGGCGGCCGCGAGATCTTCGAGCGTGAGTGAACGGCCGAGGGCATATGCCAAAACTTTACGCAGGAGCGTTTTGCGGAAATCATCGTGACGCGTGCGGAGGAGTTCGGCTTGCAACGATTGCATGCCGTCGATCTTCACGCCGCCGGGGAGTTCTGCAGTGGACTCAATTGGGTGGCGCGTGCGGTTTTTTCGCAACGCGGCGCCTTCGCCGTCGCGCTGCCAAAGACCAACCGCGTCGTACTCTTCAAAGGCCAGGCCCCACGGATCGATCTTTTTATGACACCCCAAACAGGAGGTCGATTCGCGATGCAGAGCCATCGCTTGCGGAATGGTGAGATCGCGGACCTTGGGATCTTTGCGATCGAGTTCTGGCACGGTTGGTGGTGGCGGTGGAGGTGTTTCGTCAAGCAGGTTTTTCAGCAGCCACATCCCGCGTTTCACGGGATGGCCGTCGCTGCCGTCCGACGTGCCGGTCAAGATGCTGGCGTGCGTCAGCACGCCGCCGCGATGATGCGAGCCGTCGAGCTGCACCCGGCGGAACTGCGGACCATCGACGCCGGCAATGCCATAGTGCTCGGCGAGCGTCGCGTTCACGCAGGTGAAATCGGAGTTGAGCAACTGCGCGATGCTTGCATCGCTGCGGAGGACTTCGCCGAAGAAATGAAGGGTTTCGAGTCGCATGGCGGCGGCGAGATCTTCGTTGAACGACGGGTAGTGCCGCTTGTTGACCGTGACCCGCTGCAGCCGGTCGAGTTCGAGCCATTGCTCAGTGAACTGTTCGATAAACTGCCAGGCTTTGGGATCTTGAATGAGGCGGCGCGTTTGCGCGGCGAGAATCTTCGGATCATGCAGTTGCGATCGTGCGGCGAGATCAAGCAGCGTTTGATCGGGCGTGGTGCTCCACAAAAAGTACGACAGCCGCGCGGCGAGTTCGTAGTCGTCGAGTCGCTGCTTGGCGCCGGCGGAGTTGTTCGCGGCGAGTCCAAGGAACTGCGGCGAACTGAGAACAACGCCCAGCGTTTCGCGCAGGCTTTGTTCCAGCGAATCGGCTGTTTGCCGCGACTGATTCCAATATTGCATCAACCGATCGAGCTCACTGCTGGCCAGCGGACGGCGATAGGCTTGCGCGGCGAAGCGTTCGACGACTTGCCGCGCGTAGTCTGGCTCGGAGAGGTTATCGTCGTTTGGGAACAGGAGTTTGGTATGCGATTCGGTCGGCCAACGCTGCAGGTAGGGAGTTTCGATTTCGACCCATTCGATCTTCAGCCGCGGCGGGTAGATTTCGCCTTTGATCGCGGTCGCCGAATTCCACGCAGCAAGAACGGCGGCGTTTTTATCCGCCGGCGGCCCGACATTTGGCAAAGGCATCGTTTCCATGCGGACGCGAAACTCGTGCGTGCGAAAGTCGGTGTGATCGATGACGATCGGTTCGCCGATCGTTTTCAGTTCCACGCCGTGAAAGTTGGTGCAGCCCAAAGCCACGGTGAGGAGCGGCGTGCGGGTTTCGACATGTTCGCCCGTTTCTTTGGAGGGGAGGTTGGCCACGCGAACGCGGATCAACATTTCGCCATTGCGAAACGCTCGATGAAAGCCAGCCGCGAAACAATAAGGCGGCAACTTGATCGCTGCTTCTGAGTGGCGGCGCACGGCGGAGGGCGGCAAAGCACCGTCGGGGTCTTTGGGCTGATTCTTGTCCTCGCGGGTTGCCATGTTCCAGATGCGGAAGGCTTTGTCTTTGCCGTCTCTGCGGAAATACTCGAACGATTCGCCCGGCCGATCGTCGGGCTTCGGCAGCTGCGAGATTTGCAGTTCGTTCGGTTTGTCGCCGATGGTTTCGAAGCGATAGCGATGGACTTCCGGCGGCGGGCCGCTGACGATGGCTTCGGCGAGCGCCTCGTCGGCGATTTGCAAATAGGTTTCGTACTGCCGCGGCGACATCCGCAGCATCTCGCCGTTATTGCGAAAGCCATCGGTCGAACGGCCATCCTCGGGTAACTTCGCCGCAAAGGGCAACTGCAGGCCCAGCAGCTGTTGCATGGTCAATTCATATTCGCGGCGCGTAAGCCGGCGAAAGTGAGCAGTCGAATTCTTCGCGAGGGCAGCGCGGCGGCGTTCTTGCACGAGCCAACTAATAAGAAGTTCGCGATCTTCCGCGGCCAGCGGTGGCTGGTCCTCTGGCGGCATGTCGCCGAAGTTCAAGCGATCGTAGACCTCGCGCCAATGATCGCCATCCTTCCCCTTGATCAGGTCAGGATCAAGCCGATCGAGCCGCAGGTCACCCTTCGGCTTATCGCCGGCATGGCAGCTGTGGCAATGTTTTTTCAGGATCGGCGCGACGAGTTCAAACTTCAATGGCTCGGCAGCGGAAGTAGATGCTGAAAAACCGCCGACCAAACTCAGCGCGAGCAAGAAAGCAATCAGCCGTGGCGCGAAGGCATTGGTCATGTGGCGGGATTGCACAAATCGGTGGGAATGGAATCATCCATTAATGAACGTTGATTCTACGGAGAGGGCGCGCGCCGATCAACCCAAAAGCAGTCTGGCGACTCTTAGCTAACCAGAACCGCGCGATGTCGCACGAGCGCCTTGAGATGCGGTTTATCGAGCACCTGAAACGGCGATGCCAGCGGCTTCCACGCTTCGCCGCGCTGATCGATCAATCGGCTGTCGAGCGGCCCGAGACGATCCGCCGCGAGGTTGAGATAAGGCACCTGCCGCGGATTCACATCCATGAGGCGGCAGATTGTGGCATCGACGGCCGTTGGATTGGTGCCGATCACAACCAGGCCCATCGGCTTCTTCGTTCCCATAATGGGGCCGTCACCTTCCATGCAGTCGATGCCATCGACGAGCGCGATCGTCTTGGGTAGCGAAGCATTGATGTCGAAGACGGTTTCGGGAATGCCGTTGTGATGGAGAACGTTTTTCGGCCAGCCATATTTGATGCCGGGGATGGTGCCATACAGGTTCTTCATCGCCGCGGTCACGCCGACCCAGTGATGCGTTTTCATCTTCGGCAGCGAAACGACGAGATCCGCTTCGGCCACGCTGCGGGGAAAGAAAAAGCCTTTTAATTTGCTCGCGCGGCCGCGGTTTGGCGTCCAGACGACTTCCTCGTAGTTGAGATCGCTGAACGGCAGTTGCAGCGAATCGAGCGCATCGGCGACGCCCGATTCGACGAGTGCCATTTCCGTATCACGCACATGGCCGGGCCCTTCGCCGACGGAGACGATGCCGCCCCAAGTGCGAAAAACCTCCGCGGCCGCGAGAATGATCGCCGGGTGCGTGGTCATATGCGGGCAATCACGCGACGGCTCGACCATGTTCGGCTTGAGCAGAATTTTTTTGCCTTTGATCTGCTGCGGATCCAGGCCGCAGGCGAGAAAGCCATCGCGAATCGTTTGCTCGAGCGGGCCATCGTAGCGCTGGTTCTTGGCAATGAAGACGCTGCCACGGCCCTTCAGCAATTCCCGCACTTGATACGAAAGGACCACTCCCGCCGCCGCCAGCCCACCGCCAACGAGCAATGTGCGGCGACTCACATTCGGCAACTGAATGCGCGGCACAGACGAAAATGGTTGTTCGTTATTCATCTTTTTGATTCTTACTCCCTCTCCTCTGTACTCCGGCGAGAGGGTTGGGGAGAGGGGCTGGCCCCGCGAATAAACCCTGCCTTCGCACCAGCCACCGCCAATGCCAACAGCGCAAACTTATGTGGCGACCGATCATGTTCGTTCACCCGCTTTGCTGCCGCGGCCAGCAATTCCTCTGCATTCGCCACTTCGCGGCCATGAGCGATCAAACCCAGCAACGCCCACGCCAGCGATGCCGCTGTTGTGCGATTCCCCAAAGACCACGCCAGCCACGTGAGGGACTTTTCCATCCGCCCACTCGAATCCTTTTCACCCGCCAGCGCAAGCATCGCGATGCCGGTGGGCTGCACATGTGGTCGCAACGTTTGGCCGAGAACAATCGTGTTGCCGTAGTTGCAGCCACCGCTGGGGAGTTGCCGGTCGATGAGCAATTTGATCGCTTCCTTGGCCCGAGGATGATTGGCTTGCTTCACGGCACGATAGGCGAGCAAGTGAAACGCGGTGGGCTCCAGCCAACTGTGTGTCCCTTCGGCCCAGGGCCAGCCGTCGAGCCGGGTGTTGTGCCCCATTTCGGCACTCCGCTCGATACTCTTGCCGTGCATGCCGCTGATCCAAGCCAACCCCTGATTGATTCGCGATTGATACTTCGCAGCGTCGAAGTGTTGCCAGGCAATGACGGCGAGACTCGTCGGCCAACCGGGCGTAGGCTCCTTCTCACGCACACCGACGCTGCCGTCGGCTTGTTGAGCCGCCGCGAGATAATCGAGCACCGGCGCGGCGGCCTCGCCCATTCCATGAGCAGACAACGCGAGCGCCGCGATGACGCTCGGTTCCGTTGCCGCAACCTGATTCTGCAAATAGCCGCAGACTGGCGACGTGGCCAGTTGATCAAGCGCGGATTGCAGCCAGTCGTTCATCCGTGACGCAATCAAAAAAGGGCATGGTGTGCCACTGGCATCCTGCCAGTGCAGATCCGCGAGTGGACTGGCTTGCTTCGTTGCAGCTGACTTCTGACCTTTTGCCAGAACGCTGAGGCTCGAGCCGAAGGCGTTTTGCAACGAGACAGCGTCTTGGCAAAAGACAAAATCTCCATCCCGCCCGATGGTTCCAAAGTAAGTTGCCAGTCAGCACTGGCAGGATGCCAGTGGCACCCATTTTCGTGCAAACACACCGATTGCCCAAGAGCAATTCACGTATTTAAGACTTCTGCTTCGGCCGGCCCTGCCCCTTGAAGATCTTCAAATTGTGCTGCCGGGCGTAGATTTCGCGCCGAGTGCGGCCCTGTGGAGCATCGGGCCAGGCGCCGGTCAGTTCTTCGAAATCGAATAGCTCCGGCGCGAACTTGCTGATATCCCGCCAGTAGTTCTTGTTGTCGGTCTGCACCACAAACAGCCCGCCGGGAACAAGCGACCGCCGCACGAGTTCTAAAAACTCGGCGGTGATCAGCCGATCGTCGATGTGCCCGCGCTTTTCATAGGGCTGCGGATGATAGAGATGAATTTCCGCGACGCTAGCAGCTGGCACGTACTCGTCAAGCAGTTCATAAGCGCCGATCACAGCCAGACGTGTGTGTTGCAGGCCCCGCTGATTGCAGCGTTTGGTCGCATAGCGAATGACCAGCGGCAAAATATCGACGCCGAGAAAATTGTGCGTGTGCCGGGTGAGTGCGCTCGCAATCAAGAACCGACCGTTGCCGCAGCCCAGATCAAGCACCACCGGTGCCTCGCGGCCAAAGATGTTTTTCCAGTCCAGCGGAGGCGGCGGAAGTTTTTTGATCGCGGTGCGGGCCCACGCTTCCTGCGGCAACACGCGGCCGGGAATCGGAACGCCAAAATCATCGTCGGGTTGAGTCATGCTGTCTTTTCAATGAATGCAAAAACGGGCCGCTTGCGACCAATCGGCGGATCGAACTTGTCATTTTTACAAAATTAGTGTTACACTTCGCGGGCCCTATCATACCAAGCACGAACAAGGAGGTTCGTCTTGTCCAATTTCGCGCTCCATTGGCGCTGGTCCATTCAAACGAAGCTGCTCCTCTGCGTCGGGCTGCTCCTCACGATTGTGGTGGTGCTGGCCGTCAGCGGATTTCAGGGAGCCTACTCGTATCGCACCCTCGTGCGCACGATGAGCGTTCGCGCGAATGAGTTGCCCGTCGCCGGCGAATTGTCGAAGAGCCTCGGCGATATGCGTGTGACGCTCAGCCGAGCACGAAACCTCAACACCATCGTGCTCGATCCTGAGGATCAAGGCTTTGACGGCGCCATGCTGCGGCACGAATTCCGCGGCGAATACATGGCCGTGGAAGAAGCGCTCCGCAGTTATCGCAAGCAACTGACGACGGAGGTCGAAGGGAATCAGAAGCTCGGTGATCGAAGTAAAGAACGTGAAATCCTTGCCACGCTCGAACGCAAGCTCGCCGACCTCGCCAAGGCTAGGGACGACACCAGCTGGATCATCAATCCCGTCGAGGTTCCATCGATTGCAATCGTCGTCGACGAAATGTACGACCTCGCCGGCAAGTTGCCAGCCGAGTTGCATCATCGCATGCGACAGTTCGGCGGCAGCGTGCGCGATGACTATCGCGCTTGGATCATCACATCCTGGGTTACGCTGATCTTGGCCATCGGCATGCTGGGTGCGCTCCTTGCATTGTTCTTCGTGTGGGTTGTCGCGCCGCTGCAGGTGCTCCTGGCCGGTTCACGGCGCATCGCCAAGCAAGACGATTTCGATCATCGCATTTACTTGAAAACGCACGATGAATTCGCCGAACTCGCCGGTGCGCTCAACGACATGACGACTCGGTTTCAAGAGATTCGCCGTGATCTCGATGAGCAAGTGCGGCAACGCACCAAGGAAGTGGTCCGCAGCGAGCAGATGGCCAGCGTCGGCTTTCTCGCGGCTGGCGTTGCCCATGAAATCAACAATCCGCTCGCGGCCATCGCCATGGCGGCCGAGTCGCTCGAGTCGCGCGTGCACGACATCATCGAAGCCGACTCCGAGAAGCCCAGCGACGAGCAGAACAGCGAAATCGCCATCCTCAGCAAGTACCTGCTCCGCATTCAAGAAGAAGCGTTCCGCTGCAAAGGAATCACCGATCAGCTGCTCGATTTTTCCCGCCGCGGCCCTGCTGAAAAGCACGACACCGAGCTCGGTGAACTGACCGAAGGCGTCATCGACATGGTGCGGCACCTCGGCAAGTACAAGCAGAAGCACATCGAATTTGTCCGTAAAACTCCGATCCATTCGCGCGTGAACGGGCAAGAGATCAAGCAAGTGCTGCTCAACTTGATTACCAACGGTCTCGACAGTCTTGATGAAGGTGGCACCGTGAAGATCGAACTCGGCCGCAGCGGCAACTTTGCCGAACTGCTCGTCACCGACAACGGCTGCGGCATGAGCCCCGACGTCTTGAAGCATTTGTTTGAACCGTTTTTTACCCGCCGCCGCGATGGTCAGGGGACCGGCCTCGGACTGTCGATTACGTATCGCATTGTGAGCGAACACGGCGGCACAATCGAACCTGCCAGTGATGGACCGGGCAAGGGCTCGCGGATGCGAGTTCTTCTCCCTTTAGCGATAGAGAGTAAAGGCAACCATGAAAGAGCCGAACAAACTGGATTCGGGCAAAGGCGATTCGCGGCCGCATAGCAGGTTAAAAATCCTGTTCGCGGACGACGAGCTATCGTTGCAAGAATTGATGAGCATCGAACTACCCCGCATGGGGCACGAAGTGACGGTCTGCCCCGACGGACCAACGGCCGTCGCTGCGCTCGAACGGAACACCTACGACTGCATCATCGTCGATCTCGACATGCCCGGCATGAGCGGCATTCAAGTCATCGGCAAATGCAAAGAGCTGTCGCCCGACACCGACGCCGTCGTCCTCACCGGCAAGGCGACGTTCGAAACAGCCCGCGATGCATTGCGATACGGCGCATTCGATTACTTGACGAAGCCGTGCAAACTCGTCGATCTGAAAACGTTGCTCGGGCGAGTCGCCGTCAAGCGGGAGTGGGTCAACAAGTGCAAAGCCCTCAAGCATCAGCTCGAACGCGTGCAAGGGAAGACCGAACTCGTCGGCGATAGTCCGTCGATGGCCCGCGTGAAAAAGTTGATCGAGAAAGTCGCGCCGACGTCGAGCACCGTGCTGATCCTCGGTGAAACAGGCACAGGCAAAGAACTCGTCGCGCGGGCCGTGCATCAATACAGCCTGCGGCGCGAAGCGCCCTTTGTGGCGGTCAACTGCGGCGCTTTGCCCGAAGCGCTGATCGAAAGCGAACTGTTCGGCCATCGCAAAGGGGCCTTCACTGGCGCCGATGAACATCGGACTGGACTCTTTGAAGTAGCTCACGGCGGCACCATTTTTCTCGACGAAATCGGCGAACTGCCGAAGTCGATGCAAGCCAAGTTGCTGCGGGTTTTGGAGAGCGGCGAAATCCGCCGCGTGGGCGATAACACGGCCTTTGAAGTCGACGTGCGCGTTGTTTGCGCGACGCATCGTCAACTGCCCGACATGGTCGAAGCGGGCGATTTCCGCGAAGACTTGATGTACCGCATCAACACGTTTGAAGTGCACATTCCGCCGCTCCGCGAACGGATCGACGACGTGCCCGAAATCGCTGGACACTTATTCCGCCGCTTTCGGCCGACGCTCAAAGCGGGAGACGAACTCTTCACGCCCGAAGCCATCGAGATGCTGCAAAAGCACAGCTGGCCCGGCAACGTCCGCGAACTAGCCAACGTTATCGAGCACGCCACGATCCTCTGCGATCAGCCGCCGATCGGGCCCGAGCATCTGCCGCAGCGGTTTGGCGCCTCACGCAAGAACGGCGGCCCGACGCCGAAGCTGAAACTCGTTTCGCCGCAGTCGCTGCGCGAGCTGGAAAATCAGGCGATCCTCGATGCACTCGATCGCCACAGCGGAAACAAACCCGCCGCCGCTGAAGAACTCGGCATCAGTTTGAAAACGCTCTACAACAAGCTGAGCGCGACCAACCAGCAAGAGAAAGCGGCGTAGCATTGCTCTGCAAGGCAGCTGGAACGACGCGGAGTACCGCTCGTTCCAGCCGACATTGCGAGTTCAACCTCGATTCATCGTTCGCAGAGCGAACGAAGACGATCTACTTCACGCAGCAGCTAGACGCCGCCGCCGCAGTCGTGCTCGCTGCACCGCAGGTGCCACCTTCGCAGCAATCGCAGGCGCCGGATGCACAGCAGCCCGCGTCGCAAACGCAGGGGCCGCCGCTGTCGCACGCGCAACCCAATTCGACGCAAGCGCAATTTGCACAACTGCAGCCCGCGCCGCAGCAGCAACTGGCGGCTTGCTTACCGGCCGAAGAAAGTGCCGGGGCGGCAAATGCGGCGGCCAGAGAGACCGTGATCAAACCCAAAGACGCAAGAATATATTTCAACATGACTTGATTCCTGAAAACGTGTGTTCAAAACAGTAAGACTAAACACGTGCGCGCAGCAGATCACTCGGAGCGCGCGATCAGGAACTTAATTTCGCCAGACGCAGAACGCGATTTGCACAGAAACGGCCCGCGGCGGCGGACCAAAGGCACTCTCTTGGCAACCATCTGCCACGGTGGGAACAACGGCTGGAAGTTGCCAATCGGCCTGCAGCGTGGTGGCCGCCACAACTTCTTTGACTGTAGAGTCTTGCGACGGTAACGGCACCGGTTCGCGGCTGTCGGGCACGGCCAAGCACTCACAACCAGCCGTCGACGACGAGCAACAGCTGTCAGCTGCTACTGGCTGAGAACAGCAAGTCTGGGTGGAACAACAACAGGCGGCACTCGGAGCTGATTTCGCGGTCGAGCAACAAGCTTTCGCTGCGACAGCAACATTGTCTTGGCCGCAGCTTGCGCAAACGCACGATGCCCCGAGCGGCGGCAGAACCACCAGCGAGATGATCGCCAGGCTCAAGATGAGCGAGCGAACAGATCGGCATCGGCGCAGGAACTTCATACCTCCATTTTCGCAGGTCCGGCGAAATGATCAAGGCAGAATTGCAATTACTTCGTCAGCGCCCGGCCGCCTTGGAAATACGACCGCAGTACGATTTGCGGAAAGATCCAGGCATCGCGAGCATAGCGGCTGGCCAGACGTTTGGGTTCGGTCGCCAGGCGATGAGCCCATTCGAGGCCCACCTTGCGCATCCATTTCGGAGCGCGACTCTTTTCACCGGCGAGGAAGTCGATCGTAGCGCCGACGCAAAGCGCAGCTTTGGCAGTAATCTTGTGGCAGTGCTGGTGGACCCAGAGTTCTTGTTTGGGAGCACCGACGCCGACGATCAACAGATCGGCACCCGCAGTGGCGATTTGGGCCAGGATCTTTTCATTCTCAGACGCGGACTTTTCAAAACCAACCGGCGGGCTGTAGCAGCCGGTGACTTTTACCTGCGGCCAGCGTGCTTCGATGTTGGCAGCGGCAACTTCGGCGACACCGGGCATGGCGCCAAGCAAATAGATTTTCAGCGTTTGATCGGCAGGAACTGAGGCGAAGATCGCCGGCGTGAGATCGGAACCTGGAATGCGATCGGGCAGACTCCGGCCGAGCAAGTGCGACGCCCACACGACCGGCGCGCCGTCGGCCAGGATCAGATCGGCCTCTTCGTAGGCGGCCTGCAGTCCGGCGTGATGTTGCAGCAGCACGATGTGATCGACGTTGGGCGTGACGACGTAGCGACAACGGTTTTCATTGTCGCGCGTCCAGCCGAGGACAGTTTCGACGGCCTGACGCATGGTCAGCGGGTCGAGTTCGGTGCCAAGCATTTCGATTCGGGCAGGCAAGGTGGTAGTCATGCTGAACTCTACTTTCAAAATTGGGAGGGCGAGGCTCCCGCCGAGCCGTGGCGGAGAGTTAGGCTCAAACATCTAAGAGAGGATCCGCGGGCGCAAGTCGAGCGCCCGCGGAGCCTTGATGAGCAATTCAAAGTAGGTTCGCCGCGACGGCTCGGCAGGAGCCCTCGCCCTCTCAAAGTGCGGCGAGTCGCGCAAAGACCCCGATACAAACGACAATGCCGGCAGAATTGCTTCTGCCGGCATGGCCGGTTTTTCCGTCTGTTCCATCGGTTTTGGCGTCACGCGTGTGCGGCGTGACCTGCAACTGTAGGTTTCAAAATGCAGCGCGGCTGGTCGACATTTCGCTGCATTTTTCGATTCGCCGCCCGGTGCGAACCCAGAATTCATAACTTGCGACGAACAGCAGTGGGGCCTACGCTTGAATGCCCTGGATGGGTAAGGTAACGCAGCAGGAATTTCGCGTGCCGGGCAGGTGGTGTTGTGGCTTCGAAGCGACTGACAAGTTCCATACTCGCGGGAATCGGCCGGATTCTCAGCGGGGCGACCGTGCGCTGGCACGAATCGCAGCCGGACCCTTGTCAGCGGATTTACTTTGCCAATCACACCAGTCACCTTGATGCGTTGGTTCTCTGGTCGTCGCTGCCACGGCCAGTGCGCGATGTAACCCGGCCAGTTGCGGCGAAAGATTATTGGAACAAAGGCCCGATCCGCCGCTACATCGCCAGTTGCTTCAACGCCATGCTCATCGATCGCGAAGAGATCAAGGTGCATCAAAGCCCGGTCGATGTGATGATCCGCGAAATCGGCCTGAAGTACTCGTTGATCGTCTTTCCGGAAGGAACCCGTAATCACGAAGAAGAAATGCAAGAGTTCAAAAGCGGTTTGTATTACCTCAGCAAAAAGCGACCTGATTTGGAACTGGTGCCGGTATATATGGACAACCTGAACCGCGTCCTGCCGCGCGGCGAGTTCTTACCCGTGCCGCTGCTGAGCTGCATCACGTTCGGCCCGCCGATGTGGCTGGAAGCCAAGGAATCGAAAGTCGATTTTTTGAAACGAGCGCGCGAGGCAGTGCGCCGATTGAAAGAAGTATGAGCCCTGCCGACTTCGTACATTTCGACCTCTTCGCGCAATGGTGGGAACTCGCCAACCCGCAGATGCTGCGCGATGTGCGCACCAACATCCTGCTGGGCGTGGTGCTGGGACTGCTCATCCTCGCGTTCTTCGTCGGCCGCGTGCTGAAGCGGCAACCCGAGAGCACCGCCAACCCAGCCGTGGTCCGCACCTTCAACTTGCGCGTCCGTGCATGGCTTCTGATGTGCGCGATGTTGATCGCGGGCTTCATCATGGGCTATTCAGTGACGCTCATTTTGTTTGGCTTGGTTTCGTTTTGGGCGCTGCGCGAATTCATCACCATGACGCCCACGCGGCGCGGGGATCACCGCGCGCTGTTTTGGACGTTCATGCTCTTCACGCCGCTGCAGTACGTGCTCGTAGCGCAGGGCGACAGTTTTTATGCCCTGTATACCGTGATGATTCCGGTGTACGCGTCGCTGTTCATTCCCGCGCGTATCGCGTTTGCCGGTGATCCGAAAAGATTTCTGGAACGAACGGCGAAGATTCAGGCCGGCCTGCTGATTTGCGTGTATGCCCTCAGCCACGCACCGGCGATTCTGACGCTCAACCTGACCGATTCGGAGGGTCGACGCTGGCCAGCACCGGTTGTTGCGACGCCGACGACCACCGATGGCGAACCGCTGCCCATGCCGCCGACGATTCAGGCGGCTCCTCCCATCGGAACGCCGCCGCCGAAAACGCCACAGCAGCTCGGCAGCAATGCAGGAGTGCTGTTCTTTTTCATTCTGCTGGTACAGTTGAACGACGTATTTCAATATGGCTGGGGCTTGCTCCTGGGGAAACATGTGATCGCGCCGGAGATCAACGCCAGTCGTACCTGGGAAGGGCTGATCGGCGGCTGTTTGTGCACGATGCTGGTCGGCGTGATTCTCTGCTGGGTGACGCCGTTCCAAGTCTGGCAGGCTGCGATTATTTCGTTTATCGTCGCGCTGATGGGTTCTGCCGGAGGTATTACCTTATCAGCCATTAAGCGCGATCGCGGCGTCAAAGACTTTGGCACGCTGGTGCAAGGACACGCCGGCGTGCTCGACCGCATCGACAGCCTGTGTTTCGCCGCACCGGTCTTTTTTCACATCACGCGGTTCTTTTTCACGGCTTAGTTGTTGGAGTCCCAGCTTCAGCGGGCTCGTTGATATCGCGGCGGGAGCTGGCTGAAGCCGGGACTGCAACCTCCGGCCGGTGCCGCTGCACCATGTTGTGAAAGTCACCAAGATTGTTCCGCCAGAAGTGCCGCTGGCTCAGATCGACTTCCGCAATCGCGACATCGCCCCATTCTTTGCCGGCCGCCAGTACATCGCCCGCGTGATCGATGACGGCCGAGATCATCCAATTCGACTTGGCATCGGTATAGGTGCTGCTAACGACATACACGTGGTTCTCGCAGGCGCGAGCCCGCGCGAGGAGTGGATTGCAGCCCCAAACCGGCCAGGCGATGATCTCCGCGCCGTTATTGGTTAGCTCACGAGCCACTTCCGGAAAGAAACCGTCGTAGCAAATCATCAAGCCGATTTTGCCGAGCGAAGTGTCGAACACCGGATAATCGCTGCCCGGCGTAACGCCGTTTTCAATCTCGCTATGCGGTAGGCAGACTTTGCGATATTTGCCAATTAATTTGCCGTCGGGGCCGAGCAACGCAGCAGTGTTGTAAATGATGTGTTTGTCATTCTCATAGACACAAGTAACGATGTGCAACTTGTGCTTTGCAGCGAGAGCACCGAAATATTCGGTTGACGGACCAGGAACGGACTCAGCGACTTCATGCGGTTTCTTACGCACACCCACGTAAGGGATGGTCTCGCCCAGGACGACGAGATCGGCCTTCTGTGCAGCGGCCTGGGCGATGAGAGGAGCGTACTCTGCGTTGTTCTGCTGCGGCGATTTGCCGCTGGGACGATAGTGCACAGCAGCGAGGCGAACTTTGCGAGCCGGCGGCGGCGTGGTTTCCTTCCAGGAGATGTTCCGCCACTCCACGGATCCTTCCGGCGCCCACTGCAAATGCAATTCGATCACTGCTTTGGTAGCTGCGATCGGCGCACGGTAGGTGCCGGTGATTGTCGCCCAACCTACCTGGTTCGTCTCGCCGTCGAACGGATGCTCAGGTTCGGCGATTGGCAGCGGCCCGGCTTCCTTTTCGCGTCCCGGTGGCGGATCTGCTTTCACAGACCGACCTTGGTCATCCTGCCAGACAATGCGCACGACGGCGCAGCGGCGGGGCGATTCCATGTCCTTGGCATGGCGTCTTGCCGAGAAGTGATAGAACTTTCCGCCCGTGACGGGAAAGGCTTTTTCGAACCAGCCATTGCAGCCAATCGACGAAGATTTGAGATAGAGAAGTTCGGGGGTTGGGGCGTCCCTCTCATTCGCGGCCGCTGCAAAGGCGGTGCTTTGCTCCGGGCGGGGAGATTTGCTGACCCAGCCATTCGCTTCAATGGCGATCGCAGTTGGGACCACGAGCAGAGAAAAACAAATCATCAACAACTCCCGCTGTAACCCGCGTTTCATCGCATTTTCCTCCGCCGCAAAACGTGGTAGATATCCTTAGAGCGTAAGCGATGATTACCAGCCTGTGCCACACCTGCGTCCAATGCCAAACCGTCGTCAGCGGCCGGGGCTCCATGTTTTTTCTGTGCCGCTTGTCGCAAGATGACGCACGTTATCCCAAGTATCCGCCGCAGCCCGTGCTCCGCTGCGCGGGCTACGCTGCCCAACCTGCTGAGGAACCGGCCGATGACCGACGATGAAAATGCAGACGAAACCGAACCACTGCGGCTCGATCATTTTTTGAAACAACGCAACGTGACGGAGACCGGCGGCCAGGCAAAACTATTGATCCAAGGGGGCGAAGTGAAACTCAACGGCGTCGTCGAAACGCGGCGGCGAAAGAAGCTGTCGCCTGGTGACGTGGTCGAAGTGCAGGGCAAGAAATTTTTTGTGGAGTAGCAGCAATGGCGGAATTGCTTGACGGGCAGACGGCCGAAATTCAAGGCTCTGGCTCGAAGCCCTATCTGCTGAAAAACACCGGCGGCGTGTATTCGTGCAGCTGTCCTGCGTGGCGAAATCAGTCGACGGCGATTGAGAAGCGGACTTGCAAGCATTTGCGAAAGTATCTGGGCGATGAGTTCGAAAATAATCGCATCGGCGGAGATAGTGCGGCAACAACGTCGGTGCGAAAAGCAGAAACCGCCGACGGCGAATCCAGCGAGCCGAAGTTGTTGCTCGCCGAATCTTGGGACAACGAGCGCGACCTGGCCGGTTGGTACATGAGCGAAAAGCTCGATGGCGTGCGGGCCTATTGGACGGGCGAGACTTTTCTTTCGCGGCAAGGGAACAAGTTCCTCGCGCCGGCCTGGTTCACCGAGGGCTTTCCGAAGACGCCCCTCGATGGCGAATTGTGGATCGATCGCAAGACCTTTCAACAAACCGTCAGCATCGTGCGGCGGCAGGATGGGAGCGAGCATTGGAAGCGAGTTCGTTACGTCGTCTTCGATTCGCCCAACGAGCCCGGCACGTTTGAGCAACGCCTCCAGGCGATCCGGACGAGCGGTCTCGAGAACAACGCGGCTCAACTACGTATCCTCGAACAAAGCATCTGCGACGGAACCGACAGCTTGCGAAAGGAGTTGCAGCGGATCGAAGCGCTCGGCGGCGAAGGCCTGATGCTGCGGCAACCCGATTCCAAATACGAATTCGGCCGCTCGTCGACGCTGCTCAAAGTGAAAACCTTTCACGATGCCGATGCCGTCGTGCTCGGTCATCAGCCCGGCAAAGGTCGCCACAAGGGGCGGCTCGGCGCGCTGCTCGTGGCGATGCCCAACGGCACGCAGTTCGCGGTGGGAACGGGATTCTCCGATGCCCAGCGCGCCGCACCACCGGCGATTGGTGCGACGATTACCTATCGGTTTCAAGAACTGACCGACGGCGGCGTGCCGCGGTTTCCTTCGTTTGTGCGCGAGCGGAGCGACACACTGGCGAAATCAAAGAAGAAGTAAACCCAACACACAGAAAAGAGTCACTGGGAGTAATCATGAAAGCTCAATTCAAGCTCTTTCGGTCGACGTGGGAATCGTGGGACTCGATGTGCACGCAAGTCGCAGCGTTTCTCACCGAACTCGGCCCGCAGCGCGTGATCGGTGTCTCGCAAAGCCAGGAAAGCAAATACGGCGTGTTGACGGTTTGGTACTGGGAATAACGATTGCAAACTTGTGCATTGACCGAAGGCGTTGAGTTCTAGAATCCGCCCTTCGGCAACTCGCCCCCAGCATGAAGACTGCGGGGCAAGCGACCCTCGCTGCTGCGGTGTCTCCTCTCATTCGCCGCAATTCGTACCGCGAAGTCCCGCGAAGTCTTGACAAGCAGCCATACGGCCGCGAAAATAGTGTACAATTGTTTCGTATTGCAATGTCTGCAAGAAAAAACAATCCAGCCGCACGCAGTTTAGTCTGGTCTCGGCGGCAAAATCAGATTCGCTCGTGCATTGTTTTTTCTTGCAAATCACACATCAGGAGCTTCGCCATGGGTGACGAGAATGAGGTGCAACCGCTAAAGGGGGGTGTCCATCAATGGGCGATTCCAGCTGCCGGTGAAGTCGCGTTTTCTGCGAAAAAACAGGCTTTTTTGGTGACCGGCAACGTTTTGAAAATGGACAAAACGGTGGGTGCGGGTGACGCTGCGGCGCGGCGGGCTGCTTTGAACCTGCCCGCGGCGGCCGAGGTGGGCAAAGCGGGGCGGCAGGTGGTGGTGACACCTGCCGTGGCCGAGCAGATTTGCTTGTTGCTGTCGCTCGGTTTTTCACGCCGGCAGGCGGCTGCGTATTTGGGCATCTCGCCGACAGCGATCACCAATGCAGCGCGACGCGATCCGGCCGTGGGCGAAGAATTTTTGCGGGCCGAAGAACTGAGCGACCTGCAGCCACAAATTACGTTGTATGCCGAAGCGCAACAGAACTGGAAAGCGGCGGCTTGGTATCTGCAGTTTCGCGCGAATCATCCACGCGCGCTCAGCGACGAGCAAAAAGAGGAACAGCATCAAGCCGAACTGGCCGAGCGCCGCCGACAGGCAGAATTGCAATCAACGGCAGGCGGCGCGACTAAACGCAAAGTGCGGCGAAAGAAAGTGCGCGGCAAATGAGCAGCCGCGCGGTCCAGGCTTGGCTTGCTTCGGAACCAGTACTGACAGAATAATGATTGTGCTCTTTCCGCCAGGTGCACTCATGTACGATCCCGTTCCCGATCGAACTTTAGAACTGATGCCCAAGCGGAGTTGGTTTCGTTGGCAGTTCAGCATGGGAACCTTGCTGTGGCTGATGCTGGTCGCAGGGATGGCTCTGGCGTGGTGGAACGATCGTCGCGCGTTTGACGCACGGCTGCGGAAGATCGAGTTGATGTACCAGCCACAATCGCAGTTGCTGTGGAGCGCGGCGGATGTGCTCGGTGCGCCGGATGATCCGACGGGCGGCGCCGGGAAGAGTTGGTGTCCGCAAGGGTCGGCTGCGGCCGATTGGATCGAGGTGGGCTTTGATCGCGCGGTGGCCGCGAGCACCATCGATCTCTATGAAACGTACTCTGTGGGCTGCGTCAACGAAGTGTTGGTGGTCGACAGTTCAGGAAAGGAGACCAGCATTTGGAAAGGGACCGATCCGACAACTCCCGGGCCAGCCGTACGTGCGGCCCTCTTTGCAGTGCCGGTGCCGAAGAACATCAGCTCGGTGCAGCGCGTGAAAATTCGCGTCGATAGCGTGGGCAAATCGCCGTGGCCCTGTCTTGATGCGGTGGGACTCACCACCGCGAACGGCAAAACCTATTGGGCGACATCGTCGAAATGCAGCAGCGTCTACGGCGGCGGCGATTTGACGGCAAAGAGCAAAACAAATGCCTGGGAAGGTTTCTGGTAGTACCGAGTTACTTCTTCTCGGCTTTGCCCTTTTGGCCAAGCTCGGCACGGGCGGCGGCTTTTTCTTCCTCGTTTAATTTGCCGTCGCCATCTTTATCGAAGCGCTTCATCAATATCTCTTCGCGGCGGCTCAGCTTCGGCGCTGGTGGCGGCGGAGCAGCTTGACCGACGACGGGCCCGGCTTGCGCACCATTGTTGCCACCACGCCCCGCCAGGTTCGGCATGCCCGGAGTGTTGATGCCGCGTTCTTGCATCGCGCGCGTGGCTGCCAATTGTTCTTGAGCATTCAGTCGGCCATCGCCATCGCGATCAAAACGCTTGATGATCATCTCTTTGGCAGCAGCCTGGTTCGCGGCAGCCTGGCCATTGTTGAATGGCTGGCCAAATTGTCCCTGGCCATTCTGCGGCGGATTCGCCGGCAAGTTCGGCAGCTTCGGCTTGGGCTGCGGATTTTGGGCAGTGGCGAAGGAGACCAGCAGCGCCAGCAAGCTCAACGCAAAAACTTGGGTGCAGATCTTCATAGCCGGATGCCCATCACGCATGGTCAAGAAATTGAAACAGTCGCTATCTCGATCCTAGTTCGAACCCGGCTGATTGCGAGCTTTTTTCCTTCCGCAAGCAAATCAAGCAAGAAACAAAGCCAGGGCCGCAACTGCGACCCTGGCCGGTTATGCCGACTCTTGCGGTCAATCGCGTCGGGCTTGCGCCTCGACGCTCGACGTTCGTTTCAAACGGTTAGTACAAGTAGATGAAATCGAAGCCCACGAGCGATTGATCGGTGCGAGTGCCGTCGCCGTAAGGCTCCAAGCCGGGCGTGGTCGTCGAGACGCCGCTGAACTTGTCGTAGCGGTATTCAGCCCGCACGGTCAGGTTCGACGAAGGCGTCCAGTTCAAGCCAGCCGAGATCTGATAGAAGTTGCCAGCAAAGGCCTCGCCCACGAGCGGAGCACCCAAGGCGGGACGCAGACCGGTCACGCGAGCACCATCGTCGTCGCGGAACCATTCGCCCCGCAGCCCCGCCTTCCAGCAATCGTTGATCTTGTAGAACAGGTATTGGTTAATGCCATACCATTCGGCAGCACCTGCGCCGGCGGCGCCAGCAGCTCCCAGTCCGTTTTGGATGCCCAAGTCGTGCTGGAAGATGTACTGCCAGCAGTCGTTGATGTTGTAGGTATAGACCAAGCTGTGCGTATAGCGGTCGCTATAGCCACCGGCGATGTTCGGCTCGTTGCCAAAGATCGCGTTGAACGCAAGGACGTCCCGTTCGCCAGTCCAGGTCAAACCCAGGATGATGCCCGGATCGTCTTGCACGCGATTGAGAGCATCCCAGCCATTCACCAAGCCGTAGTTCAGTGCGATTTCATCGCTCCATTTGTACGAACCCAAAATACCCCAGTGGGTGAAGGGCTCGCCGTACTGCATCGTGTAGGCGTGTGAGTAAAAGAAGTTGCCGTTTGCAGGCACCACTTCATAACCGAGCACCGTGTAGAAGTGACCGATCTTGATCGAGTTCTGCTCGTTACCCACTTCGGCGTAGAGCTGCGGAATAGCCAGGCCGTAGTAAGCGCTGCCGTTCCACTTGGGTGCACCAGCGATGGTGGTTTCCCAACCGTTCGATTGCGTGAAGATGTAGTCGCTGCCGTACAGCACATCGATACGACCGCCCCAGTTCCAGCAGCAGGTTTCGCGATCGATGGTCTTTTCACCGATGAGATAAATCTGGTTCAACATCGCGGTGTTTTGATCGTTGAACGTCACCGGGCCGTTGAAACCACTGGCAGGGCCATCAAAGTTGGCCGTGTAACCACCATGGACAAAGCCGTGGATGTTCCAGCCGCATTCCTTTTGACAGAACAGCCGCCAAGGATCGCAGGTGGCTTCCTCTTCTTCGGCCGGTGCTTCCGCAGCAGGAGCAGCGGGCTCCATCATGGGTGCCGGTGGCACGCCATTGGCTTTAGGTTCGGCTGGCGGCATCGGCGGCCCTTCGGCAGGCTGCTGATAATCCGCAATCGTATAGGTGGGCGACTGCGCGCTGCTGACCAGCTGCAGACCCAAGGATGCGGCAATCGTCATCGTCGCCGCAAATAACCAATTAACTTTCATTCCATGCTCCTCGTTGTACATCTCTGGCAGATGCACGCATGTTTCCGAGTCCATTCCGATCGTGTGATCGGTGCTGCACCGCAACCGCCTGCGGTCCCCGTGCAGAGCGACATGCGCGACAGCGCACGTTCCCACCGCTCCTGGACTTCACTCGTTCTGTTGGGCAGGCACAGGCAATTGCTTGGCAGCAATCGAACCGGCCGTATTAACTGTTTCGAAAGGTGCTTCCGGAATAATTAAAACTTGCAGATCGATCGAAAATGTCTGCTTGCTGCGAAAGGCCGACGCAACTTGCCCCGCTTCCTTAACAAGATCACCTTCCGTTGCGCGCGACGGCAAACCTTGCTAAAATCACCAAGACTCACAGCCGCTTGTCAAAAAAGCACATTGCTAGCAATACAGATTCCGCCCTGACCCCTGACCCCAGCTCTCCCATGCCTACCCGCCGCGAACGAATCGAAGCTCTGCTCGCCGACGAGCCCCAGGACCAGTTCCTCCGCTACGGCTTGGCCATCGAGTTCGAGAACGAAGGGCAGTTCGAAGAGTCGGCCAAGGTTTTCTACTCGCTGATGAACGACCCGACGCCGCACGTTCCGTCGTTTCTCCGCGGCGCTCAACTGCTGGTTCGCATGGACGAAATCGAACAAGCCCGGGCGGCCCTGCGAACGGGCATCGAGATCGCCCGTTCCCGCGGTGAAATGCACCCCGCTGGCGAGATGGCCGAGCTGCTGATGACCCTCGGCTCGATGGGCGAATAACGGACTAGGTCGACAGTCCTCGCCGCCGCCGCTTTTCGTCGCGCTGTTGTTGCTGGCACTTTTTCAGCCAGCGTGAAATCCGTAAGAATGCTTCCCACAAACATCTTGTATCAAATCGAACGAAAATTTGATAGAGCTGGCAGACTCGCCCGAAGCATGGCTTCGAGCTACGCGAATTGTCGCGGAAGGCACTGGGATGAGTACATTTGCTAGTGGCACCACTTACGTCCGTTTGAAGCGGCGGTCGAGTTCTTCGCGGGTGAAGACCAGAGCCGTCGGGCGACCGTGCGGGCAGTGGTGCGTGTCGGCATAGTGCTCGCGTTGTTCCAGCAACGCGGTAATTTCTTCTGGGGCCAGGCGGTCGCCCGCTTTGATGGCCGCTTTGCAGGCGATCATGTTGAGCAGGTCGTTCAGCAGGTCGCGGCGGTCGGGGCTTTTGCCGCCGCTGACGATCTGGTCAACCACTTGCCGCAGCATTTCGGCCGGGGCCAGGTTGGCGAGCATCGCGGGGTAACTCGACAGCAGTACCGTATCGCCGCCGAACGGTTCGATCTCCATGCCCAGCTGCGCGAGGATCGCTTTGTTCTCAAGGGCGGCCGCGACTTCGGCCGGCGGCAGCGTGACGGGCTCGGGCACGAGGAGCCGTTGGCATTCCATCTTGCCGCTCATCACTTTGGCGCGGACTTGTTCATACAGGATCCGTTCGTGCAGCGCGTGCTGATCGATGACCAACATTCCTTCGTCGGTTTGCGTGACGAGGTAACGGTTGTGGATCTGAAAACCCAAGTGCGAGATCGCGGGCGGCTGGACGGTTTGTTGATAAGCGGGCGGTGCGAACGGAGCGGTTGTTGGTTCGCGACCCGCCGCCGGCCAACTCCGATCGAGCGCGTTGAGGTGGAGCTCAGTTTCAGCCGAACGATCGAACTGCAAGTCGAGCGAGCCTTGCGAGTCTTCTTCGAGAACGGCGGTTCCTGCGGCGGATTGCAGTGCGGAAGTGCTTTCCGCGAGGGCGCCTTTCGCCCAATCGACCAGTTCGCGGCGATGTTGTTCGAGCGCGGCGGGATCGAGGCCACCCGCGACGGCGTCTTGGTCTTCGCTGCTGACGCGAACCTTGGCCGTGAGATCGGTGGCGAGGAACTTTTTGCGAATGGTACCAAGTACCAGAGAATAAATGCGGCCGCTGTCCTGAAAGCGAACTTCCAGTTTCGTCGGATGCACATTCACATCGACGCTCTCGGCCGGCATGTTCAGGCGGAGAAAGCCGATGGGGAAACGGCCATGCAGCAGGAGTCCGCGATAAGATTCTCCCAGTGCGTGTTGCAGCGAGCGATCGCGAATGTGGCGGCCGTTGAGAAAGATGTACTGCATGCGATTGTTCGATCGACTGTGCTGCGGATCGCAGACATAGCCATCGAGCCGCACGTCGCCATCGCCGCTGCTGACCGCAATCAGGCCGCGTTCGAGATCTCGGCCACAGAGAGCGGCGATCCGTTCCCGCCAATCCGCAACCGGTGGCAAGTCAAACAGCGTGCGATCGTTGTGACGAAGCGTGAAATGGACGCGTTCATGGGCCAGCGCGATCCGCGTGAAGGCTTCACTGCAGTGACCGATTTCGGTTTGCGAAGCCCGCATGAATTTGCGACGGACCGGGGTATTGAAAAACAAGTTGCGAATTTCGAGCATGGTGCCCGGCGCCGCGCCGCAGGGTGTGATCGGCGAACTCTTGCCGCCAATGACTTCGAGTTCAAACGCAGTTTCGCTGTCGTGCGGTCGGCTGCGGAGGCGGAGATGACTCACTTCAGCGATCGACGCCAAGGCCTCGCCGCGAAAGCCGAACGTGCCGACATGGAACAAATCGTCGGCGTCGTGAATTTTGCTCGTCGCATGACTGGCGATGGCCAGCGGCATTTGTTCGGGCGAGAGACCGCAGCCGTTGTCGGTGACGCGGATCAGATCGAGGCCGCCTTGCCCGAGCGAAACATCGACACGTGTGCTGCCAGCATCGAGCGCATTTTCGAGCAACTCCTTGACGACGCTCGCGGGCCGCTCGATGACTTCGCCGGCCGCGATTTTATTCACGACGCTTTGAGGGAGTTGACGGATGACGCGGAGTGAGGCCGGGAGTCGGGATTCAGGAGTCGGGAGTTGGGAGTCAAATAGTTGTGTCATGTGCTTCTTCCTGAATTCCGACTCCTGATCGCCGTCCCCGTGCCTACTCTTCCGTCGCCAATTCCTGCTTGCCCCCGTCATCGCCCGACTGGTACTTCTCCAGCTTGCGATAGAGCGTCCGGGCGCCGATGTCGAGGATGCGGGCGGCTTCTTCGCGGTTGCCGCTAGTCAGCTGGAGCGTTTGTTCGATGGCCCAGCGTTCGATTTCGTCCATCGTTTTACCGACGAGATCGATGGGCCCTCCGAACGTGATGTTCGCCGCAGTGGGCGATGAAACATCGTCCATCAGCTCGGGCGGCAAATCATCGATATCGAGAATGCCGTCTTGATCGAGCACCACCATCGCGTCGATGGCATTGCGGAGCTGACGAACATTGCCGGGCCAGTCGTACATGAACAGCCTTTTCGCCGCGCCGGGCGAAACGCTCTTTACGGTCTTGTGATGACGCCGCGCAAACTGACGGCGGAAGTGATCGGTCAGCGGCACGATGTCTTCGCGGCGTTCCCGCAATGGCGGCAGGTGGATCGTCACGACCTTGAGGCGAAAGTACAGGTCATTGCGGAACGTGCCATTTTTGATCGCTTCTTCCAGGCTACGGTTGGTGGCCGAAACCATCCGCACGTTGACTTTGGTCGTCTTGTTGTCACCAACGCGGGTGATCAAACCATCTTCCAGCACCCGCAGCAACTTGATCTGCGTGGGCAGCGGCATGTCGCCAATTTCGTCGAGAAAGAGCGTGCCGCCGTTGGCATACTCGAACGCACCCATGCGATCGGCAACAGCGTCGGTGTAGGCGCCTTTCACGTGGCCAAAGAGTTCGCTCTCGACCAGGTTTTCGGCCACGGCAGCGCAGTTGAGTGCGACGATCCGCTTCCCTTTCCGCGGGCTGTTTTGATGAATGGCCTGCGCGATCACTTCCTTGCCGGTGCCACTTTCGCCGGTGATCAGCACGCTGGCGTCGGTCGGGGCGATCCGCTTCAGGCGATCGATCACCTGCTTCATCTTGTCGCTGGCGTAGATGATCCCCTCGAAGCCGAACTTCTCATCGAGCCGACCCTGCAGTTCGGTGTTCTGTTGTTTAAGACGCACCGACTCGACGGCCTTCTCGACGACGGCCCGCAGTTTGTTCGGCGTGATCGGCTTTTCGAGAAAGTTGAACGCCCCTTGCTGCATCGCTTCAACGGCTTTGCTGATCGTGGCATGGCCGGTGACCATGATGACCTGCGCGTCGGGCAGGGCCTGGCGAGCGCGGTTCAAGATTTCCATGCCGTCGACGTCGTTCATCACCAGGTCGGTGACGATGATGTCGAAGGTATCGGTCTCGATGCGGCGGGCACCTTCCTGGCCAGAAGTGGCGACGACGCACGGGTGGCCGACCTTGGTCAGGCTCTCTTCCATCGCGTAGGCGAGGGCTTGATCGTTGTCGACAATCAGCACGCGCAGCGGCGGCGCCGTCGGCTCTTTGGCCTCCTCGCTGCGGTCGGAATTTCGCTCGTCCTTCATCTGTTCGATGATAGCGAAAAAGGGTCGCGCTCGCGAGGCGTCATGGTATGCTGATCGCCATGAACATTGCCCTGCTCATCGCCGTCGAAAATTATGCCGAGCCGCGGTTTGCCGCGCGGCGATTTGCAGCAGCCGATGTGCAGGCAATGAGCGCGGCGCTCGCCGAACTTGGTTTCGCCGAACTCGATCAGATCGTGCTGGTCGATGGCCAGGCCACGAAGACGATTATCGAATCCAAAATCCGCCGCACGCTCCGCTCGCTCGCTCCGGAAGACACGCTGCTGATCTATGTTGCGGCGCATGGCTTTGCTGAGCGCGGCAAAAGCTATCTCGTTTGCCGCGATACGCAGGCAGCCGACTTGTCGGCGACGAGCATTGCCTGGTCGTCGTTGCTCACGCAATTGCGCGATGCGGAGTGCGAACGAATCATGTTGTTCGTCGATTCGTGCTCGACGGGATTGGGCGCAGGCGACTTCGAACCATTCGCGCACGACGAACTGCGTCATCATTTCGAGAATCAAGAACAGCAAATCTGCTTGCTCGCCTGTAATGAAAAAGAAACTTCCTGGCCCGCGCTCAAGTTGCAACATGGCGCCTGGGCCAGCCAAGTGATCGCCGCGTTTGCGGGAACCGCGAAGAGCGCGCTCGTCAACAAGGAACTGCTGACGGCGAAGTCGCTGCAATCGTTTTTGGAAACCGCCCTGCCGCGTGTCTTGCAAAAGTCGTCGAGTGACAAGCGAACGCAAACGCCCGTGCTTTGTGGCCCCAGTAGCGGTGAGTTTCTGCTCGCTGATTTGGCCGATGTTTTGGCGAGTCACTCCGCGGCAGGCAAACCGTCGGCGGAGAACGTGCTGCACGTCACGCTGCTGCGCGAACAGGTCGAAAGCATCCGCAGCCTGGCCGGTTTCAAGAAGACCGATAAACTGCCGAACGCGGTGAACAGCTACGCGCGCTCGCTGGTGGCGGAACTGGGCTCCGGGCCGATCGCGGAAGATGTCAACGAAGTCCGCGACGCGCTGCGGAAACATTTTTCGTTCAAGCGGAAGGACCTCGACTCCGCCGCCCCTGGCGACGGCACCGGCAGCATCCTCACTCCATACTTTGTGTATTCCGTCACGGTCACACTGAATCCTGCCAACCCCGCCGAGATCATCTGGCGACGACAGATCACCGACATCAAAGAGCCCGAGCAAGTCCTCTCGCCGGCCTTTGAAAGCGTCTTTCCGAAAACGTTCAGCACCGTCGAGTTCACGCCCCAGCAGCCCATCGACTTGCCCGCCTTCATCGATCAACTGGAAGAGACCGACGACGAGCGCGTGAAGCTCAATTACGACCCGGCAACCACCTGGTGCCGCCTGAGCATGCCGGGACTGATCGGGCAGGTAGAAGTCACGCGCGAGCGCTTCGCGCTGCTGCAACTCAACCCGACCTCGCCCAAAACGCTGCTCGAAGCGTTTTTCAAAATCCAGGCAATGTTGGTGCAGGAGATGGACGTAAAGGCGATTGGGTTTGGCAAGTGAACGGCCTCGGCTCACGCGCAATCCGTTGATCGCTCTGCAGTTGTCACGAGTTACTCTTCATACAACGAAGGACACCGTACGCCAGCCATCCGCAGATAGGCCGACAAGATGCCACGATGATGCGCCGTGTGCGTGAAGACCCACTTTCGCAAGCAGTCTCCCTTGAGCATCGTAAAGATCGTATGGCCGCCGGCTTTGAGCGACCAGGGCTCGGCCATTACTTCGTCCGACACGCCTTGCAACGAAGCAAGCGCGGCGGCCAGGTATTCGTCGAACTTGGCGAGCAACTGCGCTACATCGGTCGCTTCGGTAGTGACGGTCGCTGCGCCGTCGGGCGGCGCGATGTCGAACTCGCTCGCTCCCACAATGCCAGGGACCCAACCCAGGATTTCCACCAGGTGACTGGCGTTCCAGCCGATCGTGTGCAGTTCGGCGTTCGGCTGCCAGTTCAATTTTTCGGCGGGCAACCGCGCGAGCAACCGCCGCGTCATCACTGCTTCGGCCGCAAGTTCAGGAATCATCTGCACTGAAATCAACATCGTCGTTGCTCCGGTGGTGAAAAGATCTCGTCGTTGTAAGGCAGCGCACAGAGCGCTCGCAATTGGTAGTTGACGACGGCCTGCTGGAGCCCGGTCTTCAGGCAGTTGCTTGTCGCAAAGAACCCAATGTCCGCACCCTTAACCGCCATTTCCAGCGACCGATTTTCCCTCCTGTTTGTTGTGAAAGTCCTAATTAATTATAAGTGTGATCATCAAAAACCTAGCAAATGGAGCAAAGTCGGCTGGGACTTTCGCAACACGTGACCTGATTTGCGCAGCGGAAGAATCGACGCCATTAAGATCGCCTGGGCCTGGGTCACTCCTCATCCAGTTCACTCAGCCGATCATCCACGTACGCGAAGAAATCTTCGCCACCCGAAATCTGCCACAACTCGTGGTCCCAGTCGACGGTGGGAAACTCGCCCGCTTGGCGATAAAAGCACTGTGCATTGCCACAGCCATCGGGGTGAAACTCGAGCAAGTCGCGAAACTCATAACCCTCGGGAGCTGTCTTCTGGGCCTGGCAGATAGGATCCATCATGTCGGCCATCACGTTGATTTCTTCGCTGCTGTGGATCGGCCCAAAGCCATCATGCACTGCATACAAACGAGCCAGGTCGGGCGGCAACGGCCAGCCGTGATTCGTCAAACTAGCATTGGGTTGCGGCCGCGGGTTCGGCGGCCCGCCGGTGTAAACGTGATAATACCGCCTCCCGTCGTACAGCTGCATATCGCAAAAATAATGCAGCCGCCACGCTCCCTGCTGCCGCTCGACATACAAATGACTGCAACGCTCGACGATCGCTGCGATTAGAGTGGGAACGTCCTCGGCCAGCGGTGCAAAAACGGTTTTGATTGCGGCGGTGCGATCCATGCCATTGAGCCCGGCCCACGGGCAATCGGCAGGAAAATCGCCCAGCGCGAAATAGTTGCCGCCGCTCTCTTTCTCAAAGATCAGCTGGATCGCCGCCAGGCCGTGCTCATCAACCAGTTTCCGCTCGAGGTCCATGATGCGTGCAACTTCCGACCGAACTTCCTTGGTCCGATCGTGCTGCAGTTGCTGACGGAATTGATCGCGGAGTTGTTCGAACATGGACTTGGCCTTGGGGGTCAGCTAAGAACAATGTGGGCGGTGCTTGGCGCAGCCTAACACGGCAGAGCAGCGGATTCACGATCCATAAACAACACGCCGATTCGCACTTCGGCCGTGATATCGCAATCGCGAAAACACAACCACCCCGCCGATCATCAGCGACCTAACTTCGCCGCGAGAACCAGCCGCGAATGAGACCTGCCTGGTAGAACGGGACAGGGGTAGAGAAACCACCAAGCTCGATGATCGACTCGATTGCACCGGCGGTCAAGATTGCGACGTCCTTACGATAGGCTGCGCGCATCTTTTCATTCGCGTCTGGAGAAATCTCGGGAGTCGTCGACATCATCTTCAGCCAAGGGCGCAGCAACTCTTCGTATTGCTGCGACTCGGTCGCGGCGGAAAGTTCGGTGTTCACCAGCAGACCGCCGGGCCGCAGTCGCCCAGCGATCGAACGAAAAAACGCCGTCCTCGCCGTCTGCTCGAGAATGAACTGCGAGACGAGGAAACAGGTTGCCCCGTCATAGGTCTCGGCGGCCGACAGCGATTCAACAGTTCCTTCGTGAAACGAGCAACGCGACAGGAACCCACCTTGCTCCGCGCGGCGACGACAGACTTCCAGCATGGCGCCCGATAGATCGATCGCCGTGAAATGCCAATTAGGAAACGCGTTCGCTAGATGCTCCAGTTCCGCGCCCGTGCCGACACCCACACAAAGGATCCTCGCCTTCGCCGGCAACTCCGCGAACAGCGACTCTAGCAGCAAATGAAGCGAGTCCCGCAGCGGCGCCAGCTTTTCCCAACGCTGATCGTAGCCCGCTGCCTGCTGGTCAAAGACACGCCGCAGTTCTTGGTCATCCATTGGAATTCTCAGATTGCCCGTCGATATACGGCAGCATGCTAGATTTAGTTTCGCAGATCAGGAGCCACACCTGACGAATTGGGCTGCTATTCGTTTGTTGCATGAGCCACGCAGACAGTCCATCCTGGTTCGTAAGGGCCGGACTACCGAACCTTACCTACTATTCCTGTGCGCAATGTGGGTGGCTGTGTTTGGCGCAGCCTAACACGGCGGAGCAGCGGATTCACGATCCATGTACGCCACGCCCATTCACGCTTCGGCCGTGTTATCGCTATCACGAAAACACAGCCACCCTGCCGTCCTGCTGGTGGCCTGTGCCGGCTTCTATGGCTGTCAGTTTCGCCTCTGGCATTACTCTTCTTCACGGCGATCGTTGCTGTGCAGCTCGCATGCTACCTGAGACCCGTGTAGTTGCATTCCAGAAGCCCGAGAGTGGACTCCTGCGAAAGCGCAGGCTTGAAGGCCCGACGCTATATCAGCCCAGGGCGGCGCTGCACGGCTGACGCCGTTTCGCTCTGCCCTGGGCTGGTATGGCGCCGCACCGTTGGTGCTGCGAATTGCCAACGGCAATCTTACTCAAAGAAGCCGTCTCGCGCGAGCATTGAGCGCAGTTCCTTAACGCTCAAGCACTGCATCGGATCTAGGTGTAATAACATGTGACAGTTCGCACAAACGACTGCTAACTCTGCAACGGAAGTAAGGGACGGAGCTTCTCGTACCGAAAGTTGATTTCGGTGATGGACCTGAAGCACTCGGAGGCCTTGGCCATTGAGCAGTTCGGAAAAATCTCGCTCACAGACTGCGCAAATGCCCTTTGCATGATCGAATGCAAGATTTCGCAGGCGACGGCTTCGCTGATTCTTCAGATATCGAACTTCAGTTTTCGTCCCTTCTATTTCGGAGTAGTGGGACGAATCTTGTTTGGATGAGTACGAGCCAAGGAACCTAACAAAGCGCTTCGCAGAGTTCGCTGGAACCAGCGAACTCCGGCGAGGCTGTCGGAGAAAAGCCCAATCTGGGAACCTGCGTTTTGCGTCTGCCAGCGGCGCTGGACGACGTAGCAATTGGATGTTTGTCATTTTCGCGGCGTAGTCCCCGTGCCACTCGTTTTTCTTGTCTATCACACGCGAGGCGTCTTCAGCCACAACACCAGTTGCAACAAATCCTGAGATTGGGGCAATCATATAAAAGACTACTCGCGCGCCACGCTTTGCATTTGAGTTGATCGTCCACCAATCCAGAGGCTCGTGATTTATTGCGTGATGCACTAGCGTCTTAAAGTGCTGCTTCTTCGGATTGCCGAAGCAAACAAATATCGGCGATTTAGTAGTCACAGCTCCCCCACGAAAAGGACGATTGGCATCAACTATTGCAGTCTAATCACGAAAAAACCCAGCTGAGTTCATCAGCCGGGTTTTTTCGTAGTCCCGTAGCTCTGGTGTCGCACCTGACGAACCCGCGTTATTCATCCACTGAAAGATCTTTGTTGAAGTCCCAACTTGGCTCGTCAGGCCTCGAGTAGCGGACCTGACTTACAGAACTCCATTTCCTTTTTTGCGCCCGCTTCGTTTGGATTTAGGTTTTTCGCTAGAAAGCTGTTCTTTTCTCTGAATCGCACGGAGGGACATCATGACTGACTCTCCATACGGAGTAAGCATCCAATATGCATTCCTATCAGAAACGCTGCGTGGCTTTTTCTTCGCACTCTTGGCCATCAGTTGCAGGGCGAGAAACTGAACTTTGATCGTGTTAAAGTCTTCTTCGTCCAGTGAAACGTCGCGAGGTTCGACTTTCTTGAATTTTGCGTCGATCTTTAGCGCAGAAAACGCGCGGTCGTACATGAATCGATCGAATGCTTGCTTTAGGACTCGGTCACCGACTTCGTCGATTAGAAGCGGTGATACTGCCGCAAACAACTCGTTCCAAGTACACATGAATTCCTTGTGGTTTTCTTCTGCGCGAAATTGCCCAACCAACACAGTCCTATACGTATAATTTAACTGTATTTTGTCGTGTCCTTGAGCGAGGTGTTGTGTTTCTGAAATCGCACCACGCGATAGATGCTCTACTTGCTCTTGAAGTTCTTCGATTCGCTTTCGCAAACGCAGAATCTCCTCAGCTGCCGTCTGATCTGGAAGCAAGTCGGATTTGACCCAACCCACAGCCGGGTTTGTTTTAATAAGCTTCACCAAGCTTCGGCTAACCACCGAGCCAAGCTCTGCTGGTGAAGCCCAATAACGACACATTTTTTGCTTCACACGTTCGCGAAACGCCTCTAGTTTTGCTCGCGCTTCTGGAGTTTTCTCGCATTTGTTGGCGGGAATATTGCCGGGATCTTTATGTAAGAATCCAATTACTGGCTTACCCTGAGTAATCGCGTACTCGTATTCCATTTGAGTGTAGCTCAATCCGCTCGAAGCAATAGAACCGTAACGGCCGCCCACGATAACTATGTAATAGTCACAGTCGTCAATGACTCCTCTGATCAGTGTCCATTGATCGTCATTGGCAGCGGGAAATAGCTCCATTCCTGCAGGAATGCAGTCGAGTTCAAGCAACGCTTGCATAACCTCCTGACGAGCCTCTCTGAGATCATCGTATGTTGAACTTACAAAAACCTGGAATCGTTTTTCCATAGAGCCATCGACTGGGTTTAGTGAATTATCGCCGTTACGCACAGAGTTAGAGTTGGCAGCCTAATCTGCGCTCAGTATTGATTGTTTTCAATGCACGGGCAAACGAAAAAACCCGGCTGAGGTCATCAGCCGGGTTTCGTGGTTTTTGATTGTAAGGCGAACTCGCTGCTCGGCCCTTCTCCCCAACCCTCTCCCCGTGAGTACACGAGGCGAGGGAGTAGGAATAAGGACTAATCGAGGAACCCGACCAACTCTTGGCTGCGGCTGGGTTGCTGCAGTTTGCGGACGGCTTTGGCTTCGATCTGGCGGATGCGTTCGCGGGTCACTTTGAAGATGTGGCCCACTTCTTCCAGCGTGTAGCTGTAGCCGTCGCCGAGGCCATAACGCAGTTTGATGATTTCGCGTTCGCGGTAGCTGAGTGTCTTGAGCACTCGGTTGATGCGATTGCGGAGCATCTCTTGCGAGGCGCCGGTGGCGGGGCTTTCGGCCGTGCCGTCTGGCAGCAGGTCGCCAAAGTGGCTGTCTTCGCTGTTGCCGACCGGGCGATCGAGGCTGATCGGGTAACGGCTCATGGCGAGCACGCGGCGAGCTTCGTCGACCGTCGTCTTCGCCCGGCGGGCCGTTTCTTCGATCGTGGGTTCCCGGCCGAGCTCTTGCAGCAACTGACGCGAAACGTTGCGCACGCGGCTCATCGTTTCGACCATGTGCACCGGAATGCGGATCGTCCGGCTTTGATCGGCGACCGCCCGGGTGATGGCCTGGCGAATCCACCAGGTGGCGTAGGTGCAGAACTTGAAGCCGCGGCGATATTCGAACTTATCGACGGCCCGCATCAAACCGGCGTTGCCTTCTTGGATCAGATCGAGGAACGACAGACCGCGGTTGCGATACTTCTTGGCAATCGACACGACGAGCCGGAGGTTACCTTCCGACAGTTCGCGCTTGGCTTGCTGATATTCGGTATAGACCGTCTTCAGCAACTTGACGCGAGCGCGGAGGCTCGAGGGAGTTTCTTGAGCGGCAACCAGGATGCTGCGGAGTTCGCTGTGCCAGGCTTTGCGTTCGGCGGCCGGGCCCTTTTGCAGCTCATGAGCATGAATCTTGGCGCGAAGTTCTTCGACGCGAGCGTGGAAGTCTTCGAGCGTGCGGATCATCTGCTCGATGCGTTGCGTACGGAGACCGAGTTCTTCGACGAGTCGAACGCACTTGCGGCGGCGACGCGAAAGACGAACCCAGGCGATGCGGCGCTTGGTCTTGGCTGCCGACTTGCTCATGGCGAGCAAATAGTCCTTGCGATTCCGCTTCAGCAGGATTTCCAGCGACTTGAGGTTGTGCGGCAAACGGCCGAGGATCTGGTCTTTTTCCAGGCGGTCGGTCACCGAGACCTGCACGGTGCGGTCGAAGGGCAATTCGCCTTCGTGCACGCGCTTCAGCACTTTATAGGCTTGCTGAATCACATAATCGCATTCCAGCAGCTTGGTGCGGAAGCGACGGCGAGTGACTTCGATCTTCTTGGCGAGATAGATTTCCTGCTGCCGGGTGAGCAGCGGAATTTCGCCCATTTGGGTCAGGTACATGCGAACCGGGTCGTCCGACCACGATTCGGAGTCCTCGCCCAGGCTCATCAGTTCTTCGTCATCCAGCTTGACGGGCGCTTCGGCGTCAGCGCCATCGACGACATCCAAATCCGCAGTGTCGTCGTCCAGCTCCAATTCGGCGACAGCTTGTACGGCAAAGCCTTCGTCCTCTTCGGGTGTGCGAACTGCGTCGTCATCAAATTCATCGAGCATTGCGTCGAACAAGGGGAGTGCTCCTACGGCGTTTCCAACGGTGGCTACCATTTCAGGGGTAAATGGCGGCCGCGTGTGTGATCAAAATACAGTGGGCAAATCAAACAAAGTGTTTCAGGGCGACTTCGATTTTCGGATGGGGTACTCAAACAGTGCGGGTTGGTCAATCAGGCCAGTGAGTCAGGTCATCGAATTGTACGCAGGTGGTGAGCGTCTGGATTGCTGCAATTTCGCAAAAGGGAATGTGGCGAATAAACGCCAGGACCCGCTGTTCGCTGAGACACTTCCCAGGGAAACAAACACGGGGTGATCTTCCCACAACGCAAACAAACTCTAACACCGATTCGAATCGAGGCTGCCTCACTTGCTGAAATGGTAGGAAATTGCGAAAGGGTAAACTGTGCTGCCAGGAAATCTTCTCACAGATGACCCAGCGGCAGCCTTACGCTTTACGCAGGCCCACCAGTTTCACGGCCGTGTGCTTTCCGTATGCGGGGCACACGCTTCTGCTCCTTCTGGACGGCTACCACACGCGATCACGTCGAACGGGAACACAACGGGGCGATGCCGATGGTGGAAACCACAAGGGCAAGTTGCCGAAAGTTGCAGAGCAACAGCGTTTCGTTCTGGTGGCGGGTAGTAACAGTCTCGAACGGTTTGAGTGATGGAATCAGGCAAGTCCTCTCGGCGGGTTGTGGTGGCCGGCGGATGCTGTGTTTTTGCAGTCTGCGTCATCGCAGCAACAACGCTGCGTTCTCGCAGCAAAAACCCAACAAACGAACGAGCAGTTAACCCACAACTTGACCTTAGAACCTTGCCCCCAGTGCCTCTACTTTTCAGTGCCTCTACTTTTCAGTGCCTCTGTTCCCATCCTCAGCCACGCAGGCCGCTCATGAGCAGCACCAGCCTGGGCGATGAATCCACATTATTGGTGGGAAGGGATATCAATCGCGGCTTGGTCGTGGCTTGCCTAATTCTAACTACAGCAAGTGCCAGGGCTAGTAGCGATCGCATTGAAAGGGACAAATTTCTGACGTGCGGGGTTCATGACGAGTTCCCCGCATTTTCTGCAGAAATGATGCGTTGCGGATTGACGCGGCCGGTGGTTGCAAATCTCAGCCCTGCTAGCAACACCGCGGTGAACGCGAGGCGGTCCGCTGCCAATGGCGAGCCACAGCACTTGCCACGGGAATTGGGGCGAGATGAGTCCCCTTAGGGCCTGGTTGGGACCCGTAATTAGCGCACGCTTTTCCCTACACTTCAACGCAGCACCGGTTTTTCGCGCGCCGCCGTTGCCGCCGGCGTAGTCATCTTCTTTTCTTTCATCGCAAAGTGTCCGGTGTACCGTGAGCCGCCGAACCTGGCGGTGAACACGGCGGGCGAGCCGTCGGCTGGCTCTTCTGCGATCGCGCCGGTCCAGGTGTAGTCAGCATGGTCGATGACCGCGGTCCCTTTCAGCGAGTGCGGTTTGCCGGAAAACTTGATGGTGTAGTCAAACGAACCCCCCTGCCACACGCCGTAGAATCGGCCCTGCCATTGGTCGTCATCCAAGTCCTTGATGACCGCGGTCATGATGCCATCGAGTTTGCGGTTGGTCGTTTTCCAAGGGCCTTCGAAAACGCGTTCTTCCCCTTCGGCAATGGCCACGCCGCCGAGCAGCGCTCCCGCGAGCAATAAATAGTGATACCAACGCATGATTAAAACCTCCGCCTGTGGTGTGTCAGCGCTTGAAATCCCCCGGCAAGTCAAGCAAAGGCAACTTGCATGCCTGCGGTGACTCGAAAGGCGGCTATAATTCGTGCCATGGCCGATCTCATTGCTCAAGGCTCGCAACCGCAGTTTCGCTGGCGACGTCGTCTGCCCGCTGACGCACCACAAGTGTTGGGCCGAGCCAGTCATCCATGGTCAACGCCGTGGGACGAGCGTATCAGTCGGCGGCACGCGGAATTGTTATTCCAGGACGGGCGGTTGCAGGTGAAGTTGCTCACCGAAGCGCGCAATCCGATTTTTTATCGCGGCCGGCGGAACGATAAGTTCGAGATTCAACCCGGCGATCACTTTGTCATCGGCGAAACCACTTTCACCCTCGCCAACGAAAAAATTTTGCTCGGCGCGCACGAGCCCAATCCGATCACCGAGCGAACATTCAGCATCGAAGAACTGCGCAGCCGGCCGTATCGTCGGCCTGATCAGCGGATGGAGGTGCTCAGCCGCTTGCCAGATGTGATTACGAGTTCGGCGAGCGATCATGAACTTTTCACGCGGCTGATCAATCTGTTGATCGGCGGCATCAGTCGCGCAGCCGCCGCTGCGATTGTGGAAATCACGAGCGAGCAACCTGCCGCAAAGTCGGAATTGAAAGTGCTGCACTGGGATCGGCGGATTCTCTCGGGAGCAGATTTCAATCCGAGCGAACGATTGATTCGCCAGGCAATTAAAACCAAACAAAGTGTCGCTTATGTTTGGAGCGGCGCGGAACGAGGCCCTGGCGACTTCACGCTCAGCGAAGGACTCGACTGGGCGTTTTGCACGCCGATCAACGGCAATGCGTGCAAGGGATTAGCCCTGTATGTGACGGGAAGTTTTGCCGGCGATGCAGCGCTGGATCTGGGGGCCGATGTCGAATCGCTGGGCGAAGAGATCAAGTTCACGGAGCTGACTGCGGCGACCTTTGGCAGTTTGCGCGAAGCGAGGTTTCTCGCCCGCAAACAAGCGGGACTGAGCCAGTTCTTTTCGCCCGTCGTGCTGGAAGCGCTCGCCGATCAAGATGCGGAAGTGGTGTTGCAGCCACGCGAAGCCGATGTAACGGTGCTGTTTTGCGATCTCCGCGGCTTCTCACGCACCAGCGAAAAGTTCAGCACCCAGTTGCACGAGTTGCTGCAGCGCGTGAGCCAAGCGCTGGGCGTGACCACCCATCATATTTTGGAAACGGGCGGAGTCGTCGGCGATTTTCATGGCGATGCCGTGATGGGCTTTTGGGGCTGGCCGCTGCCGCAGGCCGATGCGGTGCAGCGGGCTTGTCGCGCAGCGCTCGGTATTCGCGCCGAGTTCGCCGCCGCGGCCGCGCAAGGAGCCACTCATCCGCTGGCTAACTTTCGAGTCGGCATCGGCATTGCCACGGGTCGCGCGGTGGCTGGCAAGATCGGCACCGTCGATCAAGTGAAAGTCACCGTCTTTGGCCCGGTCGTGAATTTGGCGTCACGGCTGGAAGGCTTGACCAAAGATTTGCGCGTGCCGATCTTGCTCGACGAGACTACCGCAGCCACGGCTCGTCAGCAGTTTTCGACCGACGAAGCCCGCCTGCGGCAACTGGCCAAGGTGCGGCCCTATGGTTTGGAGACACCGGTTGTTGTCAGCGAATTGCTGCCGCCATTTTTGGATTATCCGCAGCTCAGCAACGAACATTTGGCAGCCTTTGAGTCAGCCGTGCAAGCGCTCAATGCGCGCGATTGGTCGCGAGCATTACAGTTGTTGCATCAGGTGCCGCCCGATGATCTGGCGAAAGATTTTTTGACCGTGTTCATCGCGCAGCACAATCGCACGCCGCCGGAAAACTGGGACGGCGTGGTGCCGGTAAGCGGAGCGCGAGGTTGATTTGTAGGGTGGGGCGAGCCGTTCTCGGCGAGGCCCACCGCAGCGACTCGGCATGGTACAAGACGCTGGGCCTCATGAGTACATTCGACCCACCCTACGCGAGAACGCAATGAAGCAAGCAAAAAAAGCGGCAGCGAAGTCAGCCGAACCGCGAACGCCGCGGACACCGCTCCTGACGCTGGTGTTTCAAACCTGGCATGCCTGGCCGTTGTACCTGCGGATCTTGATTGGCGTCGTGGCCGGGTTGGCATTCGGCCTCCTCTTGGCGGCAATTGCCGGCGATTCGCTGAAAGCGCCGACCGAGCATTCGTCAATCCACAACCATGCGGCGGACTTGCTGCATGCCTTAGAGATTCCGGCTAATCTGGTGCTGCGCGTGCTCGGTGCGCTCGCGCCGCCGCTGATTTTGCTGGCGGTCATCAACGCACTGATGCACGCCAAGTTCCCGCCGGGGACGCTGCCGAAGTTGGTCTTTCTGTTGCTGCTGAATACGATCGCGGCAATCATGATCGGGCTGTTCGTGGCGAACACGCTCAAGCCGGGTAAGTGGCAGTTCGGTGAGGATCCTGTCGCCAAACGCGAGGCGCAGGAAGCAGCCGTCGCGGCGCGGGCCGAACGCGAAGCCGAGCACAAGAAAGCCCCCGGTCCGAAGTTCTCGATCGATCAGATTCTCGACAACATCCCCCGCAGCATTCTCGGACCGCTGGGTGACGGCGGCAAGGCGATTGCGGTGATCATCCTTGCCGTGGCCGTCGGCCTTGCGCTCCGTCCGATCAAAGAAAAGAGTATCACGAGCGTCTCTGAGCTGGTGGATGTCTTCTTTCACGTGCTGCTGCGAATGCTGCACTGGGTCATCGAGATCATTCCCCTCGCCGTGTTTTGCAAAGTGGCGAACTTGATCGGCGTGCAAGGACTCGAACCGTTCAAGTCGCTTGGCGCTTTTGTGATTGCGGTGCTCCTGGCGCTCTCGCTGCAAATGGTGTATTACCTGGTGCGGATTAAATTCGCATCGTGGTGCAATCCGTTTCACGTGCTGGCCAGCATGCGCGACGCGCTGGTGATGGCTTTCTCAACCGGCAGCAGCACTGCAACCATGCCGGTGACTTATGCCTGCTTGCGCGAGAAAGTCGGCCTGCGCGAACAATCGGCGAGCCTCGGTTCACTCGTCGGCGCCAACTTTAACAATGACGGCACCGCATTGTACGAAGCGATGTCGGCATTATTCATCGCACAGTTGGTGATGACGGAACCACTCAGCTACTGGCAACAGTTTTTGGTCGTGGTGACCAGCGTCATTGCCTCCGTCGGCGCCGCGGGAATTCCGGAAGCAGGGCTCGTCACCATGACGCTGGTCTTCACCGCCGTCGGCCTCGATATCAAGCACATTCCCATGCTGCTGGCAGTCGACTGGTTTCTCGACCGCTGCCGCACGGCACTGAATGTGATGGGCGATGTGAATGTCAGTTGCATTCTGGATGGATATGAGAAGGAGGGTTGAATCAAAAGAGAACGCTTCCCCGCATTTCCCTTCGTCGCTTCAACCCTTCCTCGCTTCCTCCCTTGCCTCTGCTACAATAAAAGCGGCCGGGTTACCTTACCGGCGACATCGCGACTCCCGGATTGACCCTGATGACCACACTGACCGAAGCACTTCGTACGCTGCATCGCATTCATCGGCAGGTGGCCGATCTGCAGGATCGTTTGCAGCGCGGCCCTAAGCAGGTCAAAAGTGCCGAGGCGTTGGTCAAGAAAGCAGAGGCCGATCTGGCCACCAGCAAGGATGTGTTTCGCACTGCCAAAATGAGCAGTGACGAAAAAAACATGCAGCTCAAGCAGCGCGAAGCAAAGCTTCTCGAAGTGCGCGGCAAGCTGAACGCGGCCAACAGCAATCGCGAATATCAATTGCTCAAAGATCAGATCGCGGCCGATGAACAGGCCAACAGCGTGTTGTCGGACGAGATTCTCGAAGCCCTCGAACGGCTTGATGTGCTGCAGGCCAACATCAAGGAAGCGGAATCCGTTCTCGCCAAGGTCCGCGAAGAAGAAGGCAGAGTCCGCGCGCGGGTCAGCGAGCAGCAACAGATGCTCGAAACAGATCTGGGCAAATACACCGCCGAACTGGTTGCCGCCGAAGGATTGCTCGTTGGCGACTTCAAAGACAATTACTTGCGGCTGTCGAAGAGCATGGGGGTCGATTCGCTGGCGCCGGTCGAGAACGAAACTTGCGGCGGGTGCTATCAGACGTTGACCGCGCAGATCGTCGATCAATTGCGGCTGAACAAGCCGGTTTTCTGCAAGAGCTGCGGGCGATTGTTGTATATTCCGGAATAAGCTGCGCTCCGAAGCCGCTGCGGTTTGCTGGAAGAGAAGGAGTTCGTGATGCGACTTGCGGCCGAAACCTTTCAGCAGTTCGCGCGCATTCAATCGGCGCTCAACAACTTCATCTACGCACAGCTGCAACAAGCAGCGGGCAAACCCGCGGTCACGCCGTTTCGCGAGTTGCCGCTGCAGAAGCAATTAGAAGTTCGCGACGCCTTTGTGGCGAACCCGGAATATGTCGAGCGATTTGTTGCCGAGAATCCCGACAACCTGAGCAGTAACGATTTACAGGTCGCGCTGGGCTGGCGCAAGCCGATCGCTGGCAACTTTTATCTGCTGAGGCATTTGAAGAAGTACTCGATTTTTTTAAGCGCGACCGAAGGACACGAGTCGATTGCGTATGGCGTGGTGGGGCTCACGCAACCGATTAGCGAGGTTCTGCTCGGTCGTGACTTGCCGATATATCTAAAAGCGGTCTTGCTCCCGATTCACAATCAACTGGTGTACGACGGTTTGCTCGCGCCGGCTAACATCATGTTTGGCTCGGGCTATCGCAAATCGCTCACCGCGAATTACAACGCTGCGAAAAAGCGTCATGGCATCGTCACGTCGCTGCCGGCAAGTGACGATGCGTCGGCTGTCGTGCTGGAAGCTTCCAAGTCGGCGCGGAAGAAGTCAACAACGCCTCGCAAACGGGCGACAAAGAAGGCATCCGCGAGTCGCGAGCAGGCCAGCGAAATCTAGCGTCCGCCCTTGAAAAACTTCCGCCCCAGCGGAGCGTGATAGCTCGTCCAATGGCTGTCGCTCCCCGCGTCTTCTTGCAACAACTGCTTCACGTTGTGCAGTTTGGCATCGAGATTGTCGAGATAGTGCAGCGCCATCGCTTCCATTGTCATTGGCAACTTAGGACTGCCGAAGGCGTATTCGCCGTGGTGACTGACAATCATGTGCTGAATTCGCAGCAACAGTTCGCGCGGAAAGGCTTCGCCCGAAAGCTTCGCTGCTTCGTGCGATTTTTGCTCGACCGTGGCGACGGCCATCACCACGTGGCCGATGAGCTGCCCTTCGTCGCTGTAGCCGAGTTCCTTTTCATAAGTCAATTCGTCGATTTTGCCCGCATCGTGCAGGAACGCGCCGATCCGCAGCAGTTCGGCATCGAGATCGGGATAATGCGGCGCCACGGAGGCACACAGTTCCATCAAACTGACCACGTGCTCCAGCAGACCGCCACGAAATGCGTGGTGATTCTTCACACCGGCCGGCGCAGTGGTGAACTTGGCCATGAAGGTGTCATCGACCAGAAAACTCTCGGCCAGGCTGCGGAGATGAACGTTGCGGATTTCTCGCAGCATATCGGCCAGGCGGCGGGCGAGGCGGTCAACATCGGCGGAGCGAAGCGTTTGAAAATCGGTTTCGTCAACTTGCGAGGCGTCGATCCGCTCCACCTTGGTGACAATCATTTGCAACTGAGCGTTGTGCAGATGCATGGTGCCGCTGACGCGGGCGTATTGACCACTTTCGACGAGGCCGGCCATCTTCTCGGTGGCGTTCCACAACATGCCGGTGAGCTGCCCCGACCTATCGGCAAGTCGCAACTGCAGGTACAGGTTCCCTTGACGATTCGCCCGCAGTTGCTTGTCGGCGATGAGATAGATCTCGTTGACCTGGTCACGCTCGGCGAGTTGATTGATGAAACGGCGTGACATGAAGGAAGAGTGGGAGATGGGGTGTGGGAAAAGGGGAGCGGAGACTTTCTGACGCTACTTCACCGCAACTTCTGCCGGTTTCACAAACGCCTCATCCAACCGAGTCAGTTGCTCGCCGGTCATTTCGCCGATTTGCACCCACACGCGGTAGTTCAATTCGAGCGACTTCTTCGCATCCAGTTCGTATTCAAAATAAGAACCAAACCGGCCGTAGTCGCGCTCGCTGAAACGGGCTTCTTTCGGATTCTCGGGACGATCGAGCATGGCCACAGTGTACCGCTGATCGTCGAGCACGATGCTGAGCGCGTGCCAAGGCAGATTTACATGCTGTTTGTCGTTGGGCCAATTGCGAAACTTGCCCGGCTCCCCTTTGCCATCCGGCCGCAAATAATAGGTCTGGGCCTTGGTCTTGTCGGGCACCTCTTGCGTCGCGCGGAATTGAAAACCTGCGTGCTGCGGATCACCATCGAGCTTGATCGGCCCGGCGAGCGAATCAAGCCGCGTCGCGAACTCAATCAGCGTGCCGCCGGCCGTGTTGTAGGCAGTCATCTCGCGAGTTTCTTGCGCGAACGCTTTGCCGTCCTTGCCGTGCCAATCGATCTGCAGCGTGTGCCGCCCGAGCACGGGGCCGGCTTCACTGGCAAGGACTTTTTCGTGCGATTGAAATTCACCTTTGTTGCAATGCCAGGTATCGGCGGTTTGTCCATCGCCGTAGCTGATGCGATTGAAGCCGAAATACAAACCGCGATGATGCGGGAACGTGCCGCCAGGGCCCTTGGTCAGCAATCGCTTGCCGGCGGGATCGAACACGTGGTGATAAGGCTTGAACGTGGCCGACCGTTTCTCCGGCGTGCTTTCGTCCAGCTTGGCATACATATATCGCAGCACCGGCCGGCCATTCACCACCAGATCCATGTGCTCACCGGCGGTGTCATTCCAAATGGTCGTTGGCTTTTCCAAAGCTTTGTCCGAGATACTCGCTTTTCCCTTCAGCACGCTACCGGCTTTAAACTCCGGCGCGATGAAGACCAACTCCGCGTTCTGACCACCGGCCGGCGCGGGAACAGGCGTCGCGAGCAGCGCCGGCCTGGTCACTTGCGCGGCGAGCGGTTGGCCAGCGATGGTCACCGTGGCCTTCGCGGCGTTGAAGCCAGTTGGCAACACCACGGGCACCCGAACCGGTTGTCCGCTGCGGTCCACCTGGCCCGCGGCAACTTCAAATTCGGGATTGAACTCTGCTCCCCCAGCCGGTGCGAACGCCAACACGGCTGAACAAAATGTCGCCATCCAACTAGCAGCAATACGCATCGCCCACTCACTTATAAAATCAATTTTCGTCGGATTCGCAGTTCGCAAACGTTCCACAGGGGTCAGCATATAGCTCGCGCGGCAATGGCGAAAGGCTGCACTTGACCTTCCCCGGCGCGCGGCAGAAAATCACGGCTGCCTCTTGGCTCGCCCAACAGGGAATTCGCCCATGCGCAACTTCACGATGCTGTCGTGTTGCCTCCTCGCCCTCTCGCTGGCGAAATCGGTTGTGGCCCAATCCACAACCGAAGAAGAATCGCAGGTCCCAGCGCTGCCGCCGTTGCCGACCATTTTGCGCGCCGTCAAAGAGCCGACGCCCGCCCACCTGCGCGCCGCCGAGCAAATCTGGCAGCAACATCAAACTGTCCTCGGCGGCGACATGCTCGCCCGCTATGCGATGGCTCTGGCACTCGTTGCCAACAACCGACATGCCAACGCGTTCACACTGCTGGAAAACACGCCGGAAGTCGCTCGCAAAGCCGGGCCGCTGCGTCGTCTCTGGATTTGGCTGGCGGTGAAGACGAAGAAAGACGACGTCGCCAATCACGAACTGCAAGCGCTAATCCTCGATCTCGCCGCGCGGGCCACTGTGCCTCTTGCGGACGCTGTGCCGCCGACAATCAACGATCTCGACGATCTGGAGTTCGCGGCCAAAATGATCGTCTATTTGGAACTGGTCGCCGAGCGTGAATTGCCGCTCGATGCAGCCCAAGCCAAGACTTGGTGGAAGCGACTCGAAGCGTTGCCGGAGCCGTGGCGAAATGATCTTCCGGCGCTGCGGACTGCGATGCAGGAAGAAAAAACGAAGCAGCAATTGCAACAGCGAGCGAATCACTGCGCCTGGGTCGCGAAGACCACCCAAGAGTTCGCGGAGGCCAAAGACCGAGTCGCGGAACTCGAGCCGAAAGAAAAAGATGCCCGCGAAAAGCTCGCAATGGTCACGAGCCAGTATCAGGACTTTCTCAAGCAGGCCGAGCCCCAGATGGAAACGTGCAAGTTTCGCATCACGCAAGGACAGGCCGCTTTGAAAGCCCTCCGCGAACCGCGCGAACCGGGTCAACCCGGCGATGAGCGCGGAAGACCGGTGATCAGCGGCCCGTTGTATACCCTTTATCAACAGCGCCTGGCCGAATATCGCGCGGCGGTTCAGCAGTACCAGGCCGCCACCATTCAAATCAACTCGACGCTCGCCGCGTTCAACCAGCAAGCCGCGGAACTCACGCGGGAAGACAATGCCTATAAAAGCAACATTGCTCAAGGCCAGGCGCAGCTCCGCAAACTACAAACGCCGCTGCAAAATGCACAAAAAACGCACGAACGCCTCCGGAAAACGCTGGCCGAAAACGCGACTTGGGACAGTCCGGCCAACCTCGCCAACCTGCGGACTCTCGAGCTCTATCGCCTCCTCTCACTGACTGCCGAAGCCGAGCGAATCGAACGCAAGCGGAACTAACGCTGCGGCGCGCGAAACCGCGTCCTTTCTTAATACGCATTCTGCCGCCGTAGCACCACGAGCACGGTCTGCAGCATGATCTTGATATCGAGGCCAAGCGACCACTCGCGGATGTATTCGTGGTCGCACTCGATTCGCTTTTGCATCTTCTCGAGCGTATCGGTTTCGCCCCGCCAGCCGCGGACTTGCGCGAGGCCCGTGATGCCCGGCTTGATCTTGTGCCGCAGCATGTAGCCTTCGATCATCTGGCGATACTGCTCGTTGTGCGCGTTCGCATGCGGCCGCGGACCGACCAGGCTCATGCTGCCGCCGATCACGTTGAAGAGTTGCGGCAGTTCGTCGAGCGAACTCTTCCGCAGAAATCCGCCGATCGGCGTAAGGCGAGAATCCCCCTTGGTCGCTTGCGTTACTTTCGCGCCGTCTTCGCAGACGCGCATGCTACGGAATTTCCAGACGAGAATTTCGTTGCCGTCGAGGCCGTAGCGTCGTTGACGGAAAAAGATCGGGCCGCGGGAAGTGAGCTTCACAGCAATCGCCGTGATCAACATCGGAATCGCGACGAGCAGCAAAATGAGCGAGCCGACAATCAGATCGAACATCCGCTTCACGACGCCATCGACGCCGAAGAGCGGGTTTTCGAATACGCTGACCGCAGGCAGGCCGCCGATGTCGGTCCAGCGCGAATGGAGCATCTGAAACACGAAAAAGTCCGGCACGATATACACCGAAGCCGTCGTATCGCTGAGTTGCCGCAGCACGCCCCGGATCCGATCTTCGGCCCGCATCGGGAACGTGATGTAGATCGTTTCGATAAACCCCGCCTTGGCGTCGGCGACCAGATCTTCAATCCCGCCGATGCGGCGCTTCAACCCTGCCGGCAGTTCGGGACTTCGTTCCGGCGGACGGTCGTCGTAATAGCCGACCAGCTTCAAACCGAGTTCGGGTTGAGCGGCCAGGTTGCGGGCCAGTTGAAAGCCGAGTTCAGTCACACCCACGATGGCGACGGGCCGATGATTCAGACCACGGGTCCAAAACGCTCGCTTAAAACCACGCAGCAGCGAGTGCGTAATCACCATGATGGCGGCCGACGAACAAGCCCAGGTCAGCACAACCAGTCGCGCTTTGCCATGCCAGGCCGCCAGCGAGATGCCGAGTGTGGTCAAGCCCACACAGCCGACGAGCAACAGCGCCAGGCTCCAAGTGAGCAAGGTGCAAAAAACTTCGCGCTCGGCCGATACGCCGCGCCAACTGCGATACAGACCGGTGAACTCCGCGACCAGCAAATGTGCCGCGATCGCGAGCGCGCCGGCAACGATATCATGCTGCGGCACGCGCCCAAAGATCCACGCCGCAAGGGCCAGACCGGCGCCGATCGCTGCGGCATCGGCGAGCCGAAACAGCGAGCCCATGACGGAAATGGTTGGCCGGATATTGCGGGCAGGAAGACCCATGACAGAACTCACTCGATCGATGGCTGACGGACTTGAGGGATGAATCGCCTGGCAAGTTTAGGTCAGGGGTCGGTGAACAGGAGTCAGGAGTCCGCAGCCAGCGGGCAGAAGTCTGCCGCCGCGGACTTCGATAATGACAGCACCTAACGAAAGTGCGGGTTGTAGCGGCTTTACATCCGTCGCTGCAGGGCACAAAATAGCGGTTACCAGATTGGTCTACTGCCGCCGCGGCCTTCCGAACGAAGGTCGCGCTTTTTTTGTTCCTGTGGTTTTGTTCCTGTTCGTTTCGTTCGCTGCTCGTGGAATTGCTGACATGGTTGAATATATTCCGATGACCAAAAAGGGCTTCAATAAAAAGAAGGCCGAGTTGGATCGTCTCGATAACGTCGAAATGCCCCTCATCGCCCAGAAGATCGCCGATGCCCGCGCGGAAGGCGATCTGAAGGAAAACGCTGAGTACCATGCCCAGCGCGAAGCGCAAGGCCTGATGCAGGCCAAGATCAATCACCTGAAGAGCGAACTCTCGCGGGCGCAGATCATCGATCCCTCGACGTTGCCGCGCGACCAGGTCTGCTTTGGCGCTACGATCACGGTCCGTGATGTCGACATGGACGAAGAAGAGGTTTACACGCTCGTCGGCGCGGGGGAAGAAGACTATGACACCGGCAAGATTCTGGTCACCAGCCCCTTGGGGCAAGGCTTGCTCGGCAAAAAGATCGGCGAGACGGCCGAGATCCCCGCGCCAAAGGGCTCGTATGAACTGGAGATTCTGAAGATTGATTTCAGCTTCTTGGATGAGTAAGTAATTCGCAAATCGCAATTGGTAATTTGCAATTGCAGCGGAGCGAAAGCATGTGGATTCAACTGGCCGTAGCACTCTCTCTTGTCGGCCAGGCCACCGCGGAACCAAAACCGCCTCCGCCGCCACAACCTGTCCCGGCCATGCAAGTGCTGCCGCTGCCGCAGGGGCAAGCGGCGGTCGAATGGAACGGCCGCGAAATCAGTCGCTACTATTTCAACGCCGATCATCGCCGCACGTTTCTTTATCCGCTGATTGGCCCCAGCGGCAAATCGCACATCCGCATGGGACATCCGCGCGACCCGAACGGGCACAGCCATCACAATGGCCTGTGGATTAGCCATCACGATGTGAACGGCGTGGGCTTTTGGAATGACGCCAGTTCCTCAAAGGGCCGCATCGTGCACAAGCGCGTCAGTCGCTACGAAGACACCGACGCTGAAGCGCTGATCGAAGTCGAGAACTCCTGGACCGACGACGCCGGCAGCAAGATCATGGAGGAAACCCGCGCCATGCGCTTTCTGCCGCGCAAAGATGGCGAATGGCTGCTCGTCATCGACCTGCTCCTCACGCCTGGCGCGAGCGCAAAGGATGGCGTGACATTCGGCAAAACGCCGTTCGGCATCACCGGCATTCGCATGGCGAAGACCATCGGCGTGCACGACGGCGGTGGCCGAATCCTCAACAGCGAGGGTGGCGTGAACGAAGCGGGCGTCTTTTGGAAGCAAGCCAAGTGGGTCGACTACAGCGGGCCGATCACAAAGAACGAATCCGGCGGCGTGACGCTCTTCGATCATCCGCTCAACCCGAGCCATCCGTCGCACTTCCACGTCCGCGACGATGGCTGGATGGGAGCCTGCCTGAGTTACGAAGCGTCGCGAGTATTGCCGGTCGGTGAAAAACTGAAACTCCGCTACGGCTTTTGGATTCACGGCGGCCTGCCGGAAAAAGCAGCCATCGACGAACAATTCGCCGCGTTCGCCAAAATCGGCGATGTGCCGGCGAAAGAGCCGGCCAAGAAGTAGTGGGCTAACCAGCCCGTGCTTGCTCGATGCCTCGCCGCAAATTGACACACGAGACAATCGCCATCCCCACCACGATGAAGCTCAGCAGGCTGAGGATCGCTGCGTTCGCGCTGCCAGTGGCGTGCACCACTTCGCCGAACAGAATTGGCCCGACCATGCTTGTGGCGCGCGCGGAGAGATTGAAAAAGCCCATGAACTCGGCCGTTTTGGCTTCCGGCGTCATCACCCCCATGATCGATCGTCCCACCGCTTGCGTGCCGCCCATGACGAGCGCCACGACGACGCCCATGACCCAGAACTGCGGCTTGGTACTGACGAAGTAGGCGCCGACGAGTAGCACACACCAGATCGTCAGGCAGATCAGCAGCGTCGGCTTGGCGCCGATGCGATCGGAGATCCAGCCGACGCCGATCGCTGCCGGCGCCGCGAGCATTTGAATCATCAATACCAGCAGCATCAGTTCCTTCGGCGGCATCGCCAGCACTTTCTCGCCGAAATAGCCAGCCTGGCTCATGACGGTCTGAATGCCTTCGTTGTAGACCAAGAAACCCGCGAGAAAGAGCGCGAGCACGCTATAGCTGCGAACGTTTTGCAGCGTAAGAAACACCTGGCCAATCGCATGCACGGCCGTGCCGCCGAGGCCGGCGTGAACGTTCTGCGGCTTGGCTCGATCGCGGAGCCAAAGCGCAGCGGGAATCATGAACAGTCCCCACCAGACACCCATCACCACGAGACCAGCCCGCGCTTGCGACGACACATCGGGCAACCCAATCGACTTGCCGATGGCAAACAGGCCCAGCACCACAGCCAGCGCCAAGCCGCCACCAAGATAACCTGCGGCGAAACCGATCCCCGACAGGCGGTTCATCGACTCATCGTCGGCGAGTTCGGGAAGAAAGCCGTTGTAAAACCCGAATGACAATTCGAAGCATAAACTCGTGACGAAGAACAAGACGATGATCATCCAAGGCTGCGAGACTGGTGCGAGTGGGATCATCGTGGCACCGAGTGCGCCGGATAGCGAAGTGCAAATCAGCCATTTCCATTTGGTGGCGCGCGCATCAGCCATCGCGCCCAAAATCGGCGACAACAACGCCGAGCAAAACATCGAAATTCCGAGCCCCCAAGTCCACACGCGCAAGCCGGTGATCTCGGCGCCCAGAAAATGAATCGGCTGATCTTCGGGAATGGCAAGCTTGGTGATGTAGTTCACCAGCAACGTGATCGACAGCGTGGAATACGCGCTGTTCGCCCAATCGCAGAGCGCCCAGGCGACGATCTCCTTGCGGGTTACCGGCCGCTCGGCATGCAACAGCTTCGCGCCGTCGGTCGGGATTGATTTTGCCTCATTCATGCCGCAATGGTAACAGGAACGAGGCAGAACGGAGAACGGCGAATGTCCGGGGTCGGGACGATCATCTCAACGAAGATTTACGGTGGATATCCGTCACCACGCGGCGCGCTGGCGGTGCCAGTTATCACGGACGCTTCGAAGCATTTCCCGTGCAGACCGACGACCATTTCAAATCTCTGTGCTGGTACGTCGAGCACTACGCATGAAGAGCTGCGTTTATTTCCATGGCCACTTCCGATACGCGATCGCATCACGCGGAGACCACGGCAACGTGAGTAAAACACAACCGGGATTGGGGCTGGGGCGAGACTATTTTTCATTCGACCCTCCCAACCCCGCATGCAGCTAGCAAATTACCATCCACCCAACCTGACTATTGCCGGTTTGTCTGAATTTGCTGGCAATCGCTTGCCGAAGTAACTCGGGAAGGCAGCGAGATCCATAAGCTACGGATGGTTTTGGCGGACTCGCTACGTGCCTGCCGAGTTTCCCCCCCAAGGAAGGTCCACGTGCCTCGGCTTTCAATCGTAATTCCCTGCTTGGGCGGCGCCGCCGAATTTGACGAAACCCTCGTCTCGGTGCTGCAAAATCGTCCCGCGCGCTGCGAAGTGCTGGTCGTTCACGCCCAGCCCTATGACGATCCGTATGGACTGAAAGACGAAGTCCGTTTCATACGCGTCAGCGGTCGGCCGACGATCGTTCAACTCGCCAACACCGGCCTCGAAGCCGCGGAGGGCGACATCGTGCACCTGCTCAGCTGTCGACTGGCCGTGAACGAAGGCTGGGGCGATGCTGCTCTCGAACATTTCCATGACGACGCAGTCGCCGCGGTTTCGCCGCTGTTGGTTGATGCAGTCCACGGCCAGGTTACTGCCGCCGGCGTGAACTATGGTTTTGCTGGCTCGCGCAAGATCGTCGGCCATGGCATTGAAATTAAAAACACCCGGCGAATTAGTCGCTTGCAAGCGGCTGGCCCAACGCTGGACGCTGGCTTCTATCGCCGCGAAGTACTGTTGGCGCTCGGTGGATGGCAGGAAGCGTTGGCGGAAGTTGCTGACGCCGATCTCGCGCAATCGTTGGCCGCGCTCGAATTGAAAACCGTCGTGGCGACGAACTGCGTGATTCAGGAGCGCACGACTGCTGCGCGACTTGGTGGCTTCTCGCACGGCCGCGCGCTGGAGCGTTTGTTCTGGCGTCAAGCCTCGGTCGGTCACCGGGGCCTCGCGATCCTGCTGCACACTCTCGCGGTGATGGTCGATTTCGGGCTGCGAATCCCCAAAGGTGACGCGCTGACGATGCTCATCGGCCGTGCGATCGGCATGCTGCACGCGGGAAAGATGGCCAACTACACAGCACAAATCGCAGAAGCGCGAGCCCTGCTAGCTGATGAAGAGCCCAGCACGTTGTCGCTCGCCGGTGCCCGCGAAGAGAAGAGCGAAGTCGCACCGCAACGTCGCAAAGCCGCGTAACCGTATGCCAGATCGGCGCGTACGCTTGATCCGGCCTATAACGCAAAAAGCCCCGCTGATTTCAGCAGGGCTTTTTCAATTGAATCTCTAGCCAGCGCGAGAAAAACTTATTCGCCGACGTAAGGCAGCAGCGCCATGAAGCGAGCCCGCTTGATGGCCATCGCAACCGCGTGTTGGCTGAGGGCGGTGCAGCCGGTCTTGCGACGACTGACGATCTTGCCGTGACGGTTGACCATTTTCTTGAGGAGCTCGATGTCTTTGTAATCGACGAACATCGGGCGCGGGCGTTCGCCGTCGACCCAGATTGGATCGCGTTTCTTGATCTTCACGCGAGCCTTGGGACGCTTCTTGTTGCGCATGCCTCCCTTGCCGCCGGGTCCGCCAAAGCGTCCGCCGCCACCACGATCTCCACCTCGATCACCGCCGCTGTACATCGACATAACAAAGGACTCGCAAAGCGAAAATGCAATCTGCCGGGATTATGCCGTGCGCCACTGCGGGGCCGGCAGCCATTTGGAAAAATTGGGAATCCGTGATTCTACGGGCTTTCGCTTCGGATGCAAGGCATGTTCGACCGTTTTCAGGACGACGCCCTCATTCAATTTACGGCGAACTGCCTCTCACTAACCTGTTGCGCAAGCGACGGAATCCGTGGTGTTCCTTCGTTTCCGCCTCAGGCAGGTGATGGCAAAGTCAGCTCCCAGTAAGCATTCGGGCCACCGCTCCTAATTTAGTGAACCAAGTTGTCAGGTGCTCGGCATCTATGGTGGGATGCCGTTGCTCATTCATAGTTTGGTCGTTAAAAGCTCGGTGTGCGCAACTGTTAAAACAGCAAATAAACCACCCATTTAGGTCGTTATCGCGCTCCGCCGTGTTAACTTCCCAATCTGATGGCTATTAAGCACTTAGGGAGTTCTATTCGCGCGATAATCGGGAAGCAGCTGGGGGGCAGCACTTCCTCTGCAACGATCTGCCGGAGTCGAACGATGTTGCTCGCAGAAGGTGTATTTCTCAACCTTCCCGGCCCAGCGGATTTCCTGCAGGGCTTGGGATGTTGCGCGGGCATTATCTTGTTCAGCGGTCTGCTGGTGGGAGGCGTGGTGTTCCTGGTCTCCCGCTTCGTGAAACGCCAACAACAACAGCGCGACGAAAAGCGGCGGCGGCGAGGACTGTAGACCTAGTCCGTTATTCGCCCATCGAACCGAGGGTCATCAGCAGCTCGGCCATCTCGCCAGCGGGGTGCATTTCACCGCGGGAACGGGCGATCTCGATGCCCGTTCGCAGGGCCGCCCGGGCTTGTTCGATTTCGTCCATGCGAACCAGCAGTTGAGCGCCGCGGAGAAACGACGGAACGTGCGGCGTCGGGTCGTTCATCAGCGAGTAGAAAACCTTGGCCGACTGCGTAGTCGGCGGCGGCGTTGAGATGCGCTAGAGCGCAGGGTCGGGACTCTAGGGCGAAAAACGATTTTCCATCATGGAAGTATTTTGCCCGCCCTAGAGTCCCGACCCCGCCCGACCCCGCCACTTCGCGGAGCCTCATGGGAGAGCATTGGTACCAGCCATCGGCCCCTCTCCCCTGAGTACAAAGGAGAGGGAGTGAGTCCATGTAGCTACTTCGTGCGCTTCGGCGCTGCCAGGCGTTGTTGCATTGCTTTGGCGAGGAGTGGGAAGAAGAACCAGTGAGGGATCGCTTGCATCCAGGCTTGAGTGTCGATCATGCCGATGGAGGTTTGCAGCAGGACGTTGCCGGTCTGGGAGTCGAGGTTGACTCCTTCCAGGCTTTCCCAGTTCACGAGCAGCCCTTTGCCCCCTTTGGTTTTGTCGAGCAAGATGCCGTCGCGCGTCAGGTTGACGAGGCCCACGCGTTCGCTGCCTCCTTGATGCAGCAGTTCGACCAACCGGGGAATCATCGCGCACGTGACGCCGGAGAGCGTGCCGTCGCGGAGGGCTGCGAAGTTCGAAAAAGAATTGGCGACGAGGATGATCGGTGGGCCGGAGTGCGGCGTAAGTTCGATGGTGGTGGTGCTCGTCGCGCCCGTTTCGCGATTGGCCTCAATTTCTTCCAAGATTTGTTTCACATCGGCAAACGGCAGCCGCTGCTGCTGGCCGCCACGCGTGAGCACGATGCCGCGCTCGTGCAGTTCGACAAATTGGCCGTAGAGTCGCACCGCGGGGATGAGCCAGAGAAGTGTCGTCCCCACGGCGAGCAACGTTGCTCCGCAGCCGAGCAGCAAGAGCAAGGTTCGGTTTCCCTCTGCGTTGAGAAACAATAAGAGCAGCGTACCAATGATCCCCAGGACGAGCGCTGCGCTGAACCAGAGCACCGCGCGAAGGAGTTCGCTGCTGGAAGTGGTGTGTTTGGACAGACACTTTCCCAGATCAACCGCAGGTTGTTGCCGCGAGGACGCAGATTGCATGGCAGTGCTCGACCTAGGCAGGTGTCAGGAGCGCGATCGCACTGTACCTATCGTAACAAGCGGGAGGGTTCGGGGCTTTAGGGCAAGCGAATCTGCTCCCTTGTGGAGAATCGTTCTTCGCGCTGAAGTCCAAATCCCGGTCAACCTTAGCGGGTGAAAGCATCAATCAGTAGTACGAGTCCGCAGCCGGCTGGAAATCCAAATGCCACTCGCCGCACGTTCGTGCTCTCAACACCCCCTTTGTATTGACGGATTGCGTCCCAGGCGCAAGGAAAAATCAGCAAAATGGATATCACCGTTGGATAAGGAGGCATCCAAGGCAAAACGAAAAATCGCATGGTGAGCAAACCGGCGACGATGGCCGTGCACCGCCAGCACAACAAGAAACACCAGCCTGCAAACACGGGAGCTCGATCAGAACGAAGATTGCATAACGGGCGGCGGAACAAGCAATGCCACCGGACGACAATCATCGCTACCAGCCAAATCAGAAGCCCTTTAATGAATCGCTTGATTTGCAAAAAGCTCCAGCGAATCATCGGTTGGCGTTCGCCATCAGAATCAAGAGGATAATAATGAGACAGCAGCAGCATCCGCCCCACTTCGGTTCCTCTTTGAACTTCAAAACTACCGTTTCAATTTTGTATTCAGGTTCCCATGGCATTGTGGACGACCCTCCGGCAGGCATGCGTTCGCAAATTGCGAAAGGATCAATGACCAACCGCAGAATCGTCCCATATTGCCTACGTAAATGTCAAGCAGTTTGCAGCAGTCAATACAAATGAACTCATTTCACAATGGTTGTGTTTAACGCTGTTGTGTTTGAGGCAAGTCCGTCGCTATAAATTCGTCCTGGCGATCGCGGTGGAGCAGCGCACAGATTGGAACTCTAATGAAACGGCAACGCACGAAGCTGGAAGTTTGTCTTCTGCCGTGATTGGCAACATCATCGGACCTTTATAAATTCCGCATGTACTTATCGAGCGGGTGTTCGCCGGTGAGTCGCCAGGCGCCGCTCTTTTCTTTGCGGCGGGCGCCGGGGCCAGGGTCAGCATCGTTCCCTGATGTCGTAGGGGGCAGCGGCTTCAGGTCACCAACGAAGCGAATTTCGGGGCGGCTCCCTTGCCATTGCATCCAATCTTCGAGCAGCCGCTGCGTGTTCCGCTTTTGCGGATGCACGATGCGGTCACCTTTTTGCAGCACCAGTTCGTGCGCGCCGGTCCAGCCAAACCAGCTGTAGCAGGCGGTGTGTGCGGGGATCCAATGGCCTACGCCCCTTTCGTTCGTGAGATAGAACTCGGCCCAGTTGTGATTGGGGACCCAAACCAGTCGTGCGGGAATTTGCAGCGAGCGGCAGAGGGCGACGAAGACCGCGGCCATCTCTTCGCAGTCGCCGGATTTTTTTTGCATCGCCTTAGTCACGCTCGTGTAGGCGCCGATCTGGGCTTTGATTGTTTTGCGAATCCAAGCCGTGATCGCGGCTGCCTGGTCCCACGGATGTTTGTGTTCGGCCGCAATCGCCTGCGCGACTTTGCGAACTTCGCTATCGCTAGTCTGAATGCCCGGGCTGTCCTGCAGGTAGTTCTTTTTGATCTCGGCCGGCAGCTTGGGTTGCTGCTGCGGGAATTGCTCCTTGGCGAAGCCCTGATATTGTTTGAGGAGGGTGATTTTCATTTTCGCGACGGCGCGGATGATCTGGCCCCTGGCGATGCCGGGGGCGGCCATCTCGAGTTGCGAGCAGCCGCTGCTCAGGGGCTGCACGCGGGCTTCGCAACGTTCGGTCAGCACTTCGCACGATTCAATTTTCTGTTCGGGATGTTCCGTCGGCACGGGTGTGGTCGCTTGCAGTTGCGATGCGTTGCCGTTCCCTTGCAGCTCGAGGCCGATCGAAACTTCATAGCTCCGCGGCTCGAGATAACCGGTTTGATCTTTCGGCGGCTCGTTCCAAATCCATTTGCCGTCGCCGACGACGGGAATCACCGCGTGCGTGGGACCGGTGAACGTTTCTTCACAACGTAGAGAAGATGGCTGGCATTTTTCGACGGCGAGTGCTCCCGCAACCAAACCACTGCTGGCGGCGAATAGCCAATTTCGACGATGCATCGCGTGCCTCCGCGTGCTGTGCACGCTCGACTCCCTGCCCCTGTCCCGTTTTCAGCATAGCGGACGGAGTGGGGAATAGCTTGCGAATTGTCGGCGGTGCGCGGCGTGCGGTGTGATTACCAGCAGAACGACCAGGCCTCACGGCAGCTCCAGCCGCACCAACTGCTGCTCGAACTGCAGCAGCGGCCCCAACGCACGTACCAAGGCTCGATGACAGCCAGCGGCGCGATCGTATGCTCGGCCTTGGTTGGATACTCCGGCTTGATGATCGTCAGCAACTTCGCCGGGTGAATCTTATGGCTGTCGGCGAGTTCAAATCGGCCGCTGCGGTTCAACGTGTTCGCAGCGAGCTCGGCGCAGTGCGTACCGTCGCCGGGCTGACCCTTGACGTAGTTTTTAATCGAATAGCGCCGACCCAACTGTTCGTCAAGAAACTCCTGCATCGCGGTACTCTCGGCGGCGGTGAATTTGCGCTGTGGCGAGGTAATCCACAAGCGGACCAGATCGCGACGGTTTCGACCTTCGTTAATGCGGGCGAGCTCTTGTTCGTATTCGGCAAACGCCAGGCGGCGGACCACGCCCGGAGTCGCTTCATAGATCCAGGTTTCGCTTCCTTCACGAAACGCCAGCGCAACGTGCCCGATTTCATCTCGGGTGGAAAGTTCCACCACGCTGTTGCAGTTCTGCAAAAACAACAAGCTGCCGTCGCCAATCTCCGGCGAAGCAGCACACAGTGCCAGTACCATGAAGAACGCATGCATCGACAAGTTCCTACGAAAGGTTCTCGGCCCGAAACGGGGTCGACTCAAATTGAAGGGTTATTCGCTGGTGCAGGCACAATCTTGAAGCGCCGTTTTTCTACGTAATTTCAGGCCGATTCTGATTAATGGGCTAGCCGTGGAGACGAGCAACTGCATTGGAGCGCAGTAAGCGGACAGCTTGTTCGCAATCCATCCGCTTACCAAACGTTGATTCACCTTTCGCAGAGCGAAAGGCGACTAAGCATTGCGATATGCCTCAACCGCTAGTTCATCGCAGCGGTCGTTTTCGGGATGGCCGCTGTGGCCCGCGACGCGGGTCAGCTTCATGTTGGGATGCTTCGCTTTGAGTTCGTCAAGCTGCTTCCACAGGTCATCGTTCTTCAGCGGCGCGAGCTTCCCTTTTTCTTTCCGCTTCCAGCCGTTCTTCTTCCAACCGGCCATCCATTCTTCCATCCCTTTACGAACATACTCGCTATCGGTCAGCACTTCGACCCACACATCGTCACGATTCAGTGCGGTCAGGCCTTGGATGACGGCCATCAGCTCCATCCGATTGTTCGTAGTCTCTGGTTCGTAGCCCGAAACTTCTTTCACTTTGCCGGAGGCCGGATGTTTGAGAATGAACGCCCAGCCTCCGCGACCGGGATTGCCGCTGCAAGCGCCGTCGGTGAAAAGGAGCACATCAGGCCCTGTCGCTGCGCGAGGTGCTGTGTCTGCCTTGGCCATGAATCAGTTCGCTGGGAAGGATGGTGGTCGAGCTTTCGCACGCTGCAGCACGGCCAGCGCTGTGGCGATGGCTGCCTGCTCGTGCTGGTTCAGCGCGTCGCCGCCGAACCGCACTCGATGATAACCGGCGACGATCATTTCCAAAACGGCAGCCAACTCGAGAACCTGCGCGGGCTGCTGGGCATTGTTGTTCCCTGGCAAGATGAGTCGCTGCGCCGCCAGACGGGCAAGTTCACTCGCGGTGGCCTGCGGCGGGACTGAAATTCCGCGGCGTATGAGGATGCGATTTAGTTCGAGAAAAAACTCGGGAGCGGAGGTCGCTGTTGTTCCGCGGCGAGATCGCGTTCGCTGCCACAACCAGCGCCCGCAGAGCAGCCCACCCGCCAGCACTGCCGGCGTGGCAATCACTGCGGTCAGCAGCATTGCGTAGGAACTCCAAGGCGCGGTCGATTGATCGGTGTCTATATTTTTCGCCTCGTTCTCACCGGCCGTTTGCTGCGTCTTCTTCAGCGAGTTTTGCAGCCAACGTTGCCAGGCCGTGGCATCGATTCCCGCAGGCAACATCTCGCGCGAGCGATTGCGGATGGGTTCAAAGACGGAATCCTGCCGGCCGGAGTTGAGCCCCAAAACATAGTCGCGCCAAAGATAGTCGGCATAGTCGAAGGCATCAGAGATCCGCGTCGTGAGGCCGGCCTTATCCGCTGCGGCGAGTTGGTCGCTCGAGGGTGGCGTGGGATCGAGCCGATACCAATTGCCGCTGCCATTTGCCTTGCCGGCAATTTCGTCCGGCGGCGTTTCGGCAGTCGTGAGCAACACTTCGACCCAGGCATGCGCGTGCTTTTGACGGACAAGATAATACTGCCCCAGCGCGTTCCAATCGCCACCCTTGTAGCCGACGACCATCCGCGCCGGAATCGACTGGCTGCGGAGCATCATCACCAGCGCGCTGGCAAAGTATTCGCAATGTCCGCGGCGGCCAACCGAAATGAACCGCTCCAGTGGATCGACAGCGGAAGCTTCAGCGGGCGCATCGATTTGCAGCGAATATTGATACTTGCCTGAAGCGTACAAATGATTGCGCAGCGCCGTGGCGCGCGTCAGCACAGATTCATTTTCAAGTTGCTGGATACGAATGACGTCGTCGGCGACTTGTTTGATTTGGGGAAATTGCTCGGCGTCAAACTCGCGATGATGTTTGAGCTCTTTGTGAAACTCGGTGTCGTCATCGAGTGTTTTGCCGGGATTGAAGTGCGGCACTGCAGGAAGCTGCCGTCCGTTGCGCAAGGCCAGCGTGCCGATGCTGAAGTGCAATTCGCGCGTGAGATTGAGCTGATCGTCCAGACCTGTTCGGAGCAACCGCGGAAAGCGCCGCTTTTCTTCCACCCAGTCGGGCGTTTCGGGTAAACGGACCACCGGCAATAGCGCAAACAACAAGCGCGATGGTGTGGCGTCGAGCGAGATCTCTTGCTTGACGATGTCGCTGGGCTGAACTGCTTCGATAGTATGCAGCTGGGCGCCACTACTCAAACCATCGGCGGGGCGATAGGACCAGCGACCACTATTTTCGTTGGGATGATAATTGGTCAGCACCTGGCCGTGAAAATAAGGTTCCGTCGTCAACTGCATCGGCCGGCCCGTCGCCGGATTCATAAAACTGACGCGCATGATCGGCTGATCGCTGAGCCGGATGTTGCCCGACGTTTGCAACACCACTTCGCTACTGAAACCGCTCACCGAAGTGCGGCCACGGCCCGTTTGCCAGACGGCTTCACTCAATCGCGGCGCGGAGAAAAAGAAGACCAGCGCAAAGGCCACGCTGCCGAGCGTGAACATCAGTACGCTTTGGGCGAGCCACGGCATGCGCACCCAGTCCTCCAACTGCCGTTGCCGCGCTTGATTGGTGCGCTGGCGTGGAGCATCGAGCAATCGATGCCATGAAGTTGGAGACTTGCCGCTCGTGCTCAGCAGCGGCAACTCGTCATCAAATACTTCACGCTGATAACACAGCAGCAACATGCTGGCCATGGCGGTCGCCATATAGATCGTGAGCAGCAGCCCGAACTGCGGACCCGTCGCGAGCGCCGCGGCCACGACGACTTGCAACACGCTGAGCACCAGCAGTTGCCAGTGCACTCGCCGGCTCTTGGCCTGAAAGACAAGGACCACTTGCAGATAGATGAGCATGTGCGAAATCGTCAGCAGCTGCGCTTCCCGATCGCGCGAGAGACGCATGAACTCGCGAAAGGTCCATGCTACCGAAATGAGCGCGGCCAGATTGCCTAGGCCGCGGGGCACTTTCACCCAGCCATACCAGTCGGTCACGACCAGGGCGATGACGGCAGAAATGCCGAGCGCATAAGGGAACACCGTTTGATCGCCGGTGAGGATCAAGAACGAAGCCCCAAGCACCGCGAGCAAAGCCGTCGATATTTGCAGCCAGCGTTGCAGGTTCACAATCGGTTCCGCGCGTTCGCAGCGAGAATGAGCGAGAATACAGGATTTCTTCAACATACCAGACGGTCGTGGCTCATGGCCGCGAGTACCTGGTTGAAACGTCAAAATCGGTATGTTCGCTGCGCTGCTAAATCTACTTCCACAGGTTGGCGAAGTGTTCGATCGGGCATTCTTAAAGTGGCCCAATCGGGGACTAATCTGACTACAAGCGGCCGCGCGGTGGCGAAGTCAAAGCCCGCAATGAAGTGCTGAAGCAACTGCCCAATCTGTCGGGCACCAAGCTGCTCGACGTGCCATGGGTGACGGCCGCAATATGCCGCTGATTCCCGAAGCCTGCCAGGTTTATGGCGTCGATATTTCACGCGTGCTGCTCGAGCGAACGCAACAGGATTTCCCAGGCGGCGTCATGCACTTGATCGTTGGCCAGGCGGAATCGTTGCCGTTCCCCGACGACACCTTCGACAACCTGTTCAGCCTCGGCGCGCTTAGTCACGTGAACGACCCTGGCAAAGCGCTACTCGAAATGGTTCGCGGCGTGAAACCAGGCGGCCTCGTGGTGGTCTCCGACGAAATGCCGGATCTGCCAAACCGTCAGATTGCTCACAAGCTGGGCATGCGCAATTTACAAAAATGGATCTTATCGAAAGTCTTCTTGGGACCGATGTCGGAAATGATTTTGGAACACACCGACCTGAAGATCGAGCCGCTGGTCGGCGCCTTGCTCTGCGAATGGAAGATCCACAAGATCTGGGGCGGGCTGGCATACTGCGTAGTGGGGAAACCGAAGTAATTTTGCTTCAGCACTTGAACTAAGGAATTGGTTTCACCTGCAGTCGGCCGATTTTAATCAGCTCCAAAACCAGCTTGACGATTTTCTCGTCTTTCATCTTCTCGTTTAGGGGTTTATTTTTCTTGGCTGCCCTCTCTATCTCGGCAGCGGGTGGATTGGCGAGACCATCCCAGGATGTAATCTGCCAACGTTTTTTTTCGCGATCGACCCGCTCAGGATCATATTTCCAGCCACCGATTAATCGTTCGGCCACCCAGCGATAGTGCTCCATCCGTCGCAAGCGTTCTTCGAGATCAGCTGTTATCGAGATCGGGGTCCTCTCTTCTGAATTTGAAACGTCAACGATGCTGTAGCCGACGGCGGCGGCTTTCAGTACCGCGTGAATGGCGGCCGAGCGATTGGATGCTCTTTCCCATTCGGAGCATTCCTCCCAGTAACTTTTGGCCACTTCGTCGAGCGCATCCCAATTCAACGCGGCAAGTGCTTTCGTTGGATCAGCAGCCTTCAAGGCAGCATTGAGCCCCGAAACCTGCGCAGCCAATTTGTGATCGTCGGGGAGCCAGATCAGCGGCAGCTGCCGCGCCAGCCAATCATTCCACGACCCGGTAATCTCTGAATACGAGACACTACCATAACATTGTCCGAAGGGAATCAGTTGGCACTCATCGTTACTATCGGGAGCAGCGGATTTGATCTCGGTATTTCGATTGTCCAGCATTTGCGACAGCTCGCGCTGCCGGGGAATCCAGACAAAAATCGGCAAGTGGACCAATTGAGTCTCCAGTTTTGCCCGCAAACGCTCTGCAATCGCGAAGTTCTGCCGATCATCTTCAAAGCAGACCAGCACGATTGGCTTTACTTTGTCTGTGCGGCATTTCTTGAGACCTGTCAAAAAAACTGCTTCGGTGGCTTCGGTGTACTCGAGATATTGCACGTTGCAGACATATTCGATGCCCGGCGATTCGTCCGGAAGTCGGGCAGCCGCAATCGGACGATAGGTTTTGTCATGCCAGTCATCTGCCGCTTCATTAAAGTTCCAAGACTTAATCTCTCTCAAGTCTGGGCCAAATGCCGGATGGCGGGCAATAAACTCGCGTGCTTTCTTTTTGATGTCGCGGTCCACGATGGTCATTCGCAACCGCTTGCCGTTTTCAAAGTGAGCCAGTTCGGCCAGTTTGAGAGCCAGGGTCTGTCCGAATTCGCCAAAACCTAAGAGAATTAAGTGGGCCACTTCATCCTTGTTCGGGCAGATGTGCTCCTGCTTTTTGTTCTTCGCAGTAGCGATGTCTTCAAGCAGCCGGCGCGCTGTTCGTTCCAGCGCGTTGAAGATCTCGATATCCAGTTGATAGCCGGAGTCCAACTCGTCCGTCGATGACTCTAGTTTGCCCGCTTTGGTGCGCACGATTTCGGCCAGATCACGATCGAGGATGTGAACCTGACAGCGAAGTTTTTTGGGGCCATCGAAGCTGTGGCGACGTTTACGCCTGATGATGTCACGCAGTTCGATGACGCACTCAATGTTGCATTCATCTTTGCCGGTGACTACGAAGATCTCGCTGGCCCTATGAATCTGAGCCGCTTCCAGAGACTCCGACTTAGTGGCGTCGCCGATAATGGTGAGAGCGCCATACTCGTGGGCCCACTCCAGGTGAATGTTGTTGGCATCGGGCTCGATAATGACGATCGTGCGGCGATCCTTTCTCTTGAGCAGATCTTCTATCAGCTGGCGACCAATCCGCCCTAGGCCGCAAATCACGATATGACCCGAAACAAACTGGAGCTGCATTTCGACATACGACTTACGGAATAACAACCAGATACCTTGGGCCACTATCGTGCTATACAGCAAAATCGCACAGATCATGGCGGTTTGTAGAAACTCTGTTTCTGGAAACCTGGTGCCGTTTAACTTTTCTGGGTCGATGTTGAACGCATAGATCTGAAACGTCTCGTAGAGAGCAAGGGGAACCGATTCGGCGCGCCTCCCCTCTTTCAAGCCGAAGCCCAAGCTGCCGAAGATCAGCACCAGCGCTCCCATTAAGATGATGAATGGGACGCTCCAGCAATTGGCCGCACGGCGAATCGAGCGGCCCGCGACCGGAAAATATCGAGCTACGATGAAATAAGAGAAGCCGCAAGAAGCGATGATGCCCAAGCCCAAAAAATGAGGGAACTGCAGAAGTTCGCGAAGCAAGCTACGTCTCCGTTGTGAAGCAGGCAACGAAGTCACGATTCTCGTGGATCGTGACTTAGGTAGATGGTTTATTCGGCGTGCAAGCTCAATGCAAGATATCGAAAGCTACCAGCAACATCAAATGCTTTTATGAATGCTGCCGTTATCGCATGGTGCACTGCCACCATTGCATAGTGCAAACCTTATCGTCGAGCGTGTTCGCTTAAGCACGATTCACAATGCGCAGGATTGGCGCAGCGCGCTCGGCGGCGGGTTGCACGGCTGGTTGCAAGTCATCGCTCCGTAGTATCCGCGGCACGAGGGTAAAGTACTGCATGATGGGCTGCAAGAGAGGCATCCGAGCCAGTCGGCCGAGAATCCGAAATCGCAATCCAGGAATCACAATCACTTGCCTCCGTGACATTTTGCGAAGCGAGAATGCGACCAATTCGTCGGGCGACATCCACAAATTGGCGGCCGGCCGGCGTTGAGGAAAGGCCTGCATCTATAGTTCACGCGAAATCGATGGCAACTTTTTCCCGCGATATCGCGATTTTTTTGGCGTAGTCGGCCGTGTGATCGCGAGCAGCATACATGCTGCATTTTACGGCAGTTCGAAACAGGCCGCTTCGCTGGCGTTGCAAATCAGCAGACGTTTACCGTAGAGGCAAAGATTGTTCCAAGTCTTCCCTTGTAAAGCCTGGATAGAGCCCAGCCGCGGCGGATTGCTTTGACAGTCGCGCGACAACTGCGGCTTGCCAATCCACGCATTTCATGTGGGCCCGAGGAACTGCGAAAAATCATCGGGCGTGGTAATGCAGAGGTCAGCACGCAGTTCGTCGGGCTCAGCGGTGGGCCTGTTTTGAAATGCGGCCACATCATGCTCGCGCATCGCTAAGCGCGGCGTCAAATTGCCGGAGAACTGCAGCAGGCCTTTGAGGCCCAGCACAGCCGTTACGTCGACAATCGCAATGACCGCGAGCGCTGTGACCGCCGCCACAGCCAAACGCATCGGCCGCAAATAGCTGCTGCGAAAACAAAACCAGATCCACAGCGTGAGCCCGGCGCTGAAGCACGAAATCAGTAGGATCAAATTGCGAACGGCCGGATCATCAAACGGGACCGGCGGCGCGTCGAGCAGCCCGAGCAATTGCACGAACAGAGCAAACGTCAGCGCAACGATGATTCGTGCGCCCCAGCCCGAATAGCGGGCGGTAAGACGCGTTGCAGCAACGGTGCCTCGATCAGCAGACGCGGACTGATCCATGGCACGCTGCGTAAACCGCTGGAGATTAGCATTGACGACAACGAAACGTTACGAAAGATTAGGCGAGTTTAATCGGCACCGCAAGGTTGCGGTATGTTCGCGGCCAGCACTAAGCTACGGCATGCCAACGGAGGACGATAGTGATGAAAACCCTGAATGTGCGGATGCTACTTTTTGCTGCAACACTTTTATTCTGTTGCGGAATCGCTGGCGGTCAGGAAGCTGCACAACCCGCGGCCAAGCCCAAGCGGCCGAATGTTCTGCTGATCTACGCTGACGATCAGTCTTACAAAACGGTTGGCTGTTATCCGGGTTCGTTCCCCTGGGTGAAGACGCCGCACATCGATCGCCTGGCGGCGACCGGCATTCGCTTTCACCATTGCTACATCGGCTCGTGGTGCATGCCGTCGCGCGCGACGATGCTCACCGGTCGGCTGCCGCATGGCATCGAATCGATGCGGATGGAAGGGAAATATCCGAACGCGACCTACGATCCACAGTTGGCGCCGTTCTGGCCGAAGGTCTTCCGCGAGAACGGCTATCACACCGCCCAGATCGGCAAGTGGCACACCGGCAATGATGCTGGTTTCGGCCGCGATTGGGATTATCAGATCGTCTGGAACCGTCCGAAGCACCCCGATAACGCCGGCAACTATTACGAGGATCAGCTGTTGGCCTTCAATGGTGAAGAGAAACAGACGGCAGGTTACTCGACCGACAACTACACGAAGTGGGCCTGCGATTACATTCGCGGAGAACATCGAGATAAGGAGAAGCCGTTCTACCTCTGGCTCTGCTACGGCGCGATTCATGGCCCGTCACATCCTGCCGCGCGACACAAGGGCACGTATAAAGACCATGAAGTGAAAACACCGGCGGACATCTTCGGCCCACGGCCCGGCAAGCCCGCTTATCTCGATGAGACGCAAGCTTGGGTGAAAGGCCCGAAAGGCGAACCGGTGATGGGAAAGAGTGGCGAGAAATTCGGCGACGAAAGTGCGAAGTACGCCAAAACGCACGCGGCTTTCGTGCATCAGATGAATGAATGCGCCCGCGCGGTCGACGAAGGTGTCGGGCAGGTTATGGAAGCATTGCGGGAATCAGGCCAGTTGGAAAACACGCTGGTGATTTACACCGCCGATCAGGGTTTTTCGATGGGCGAGCACGGCATGCGGACGAAGATCGCGCCGTACGAAGCCAACTATCGTTCGCCATTGATTATCAGCCAGCCGGGGTCGATTCCGCAAAACCAAGTCTGTCTGCACCCTGTGAGTGGCCAGGATCTGGTTGTCACATTTTTTCAGCGAGCGGCTTTGCCAGTGCCGTGGAAAATGCACGGCCGTGATCTTTCGCCACTGCTGGCTGATCCTCGCAGCAAGGAGTGGAACGAGCCCGTGCTATTCGAGCACATGGGCCATCACTTCGGCAGCGATACGACCAAGGTGCTGTCAACGGATCCCAAGGCAGCCACGCACAGCAACGTACCATGGTGGCTGGCCATTCGGCATGGCAGGCACAAATACATCCGCAATCTGAAAGCGGATGAAACGGAAGAGCTGTACGATCTGGCTGCCGATCCGGAAGAGCTGATAAACCTAGTGGATGATCCAAAGTTACAAACACGCCTGCAGGAAATGCGTGATCTGCTGCGGGCGGAACTGCTCCGAACTGAAGCAGGCTTTATCGATCACCTGCCGCCGACGAAGGCAGCGGCGAAATGAACTTGCATCCGCATAACTTTACGTTTGCGGGCCGGCTGATCGTGCTCATTGCCGTGTTCATTGTAGTCTGTGGCACCGTGGGATTAATTGCCTGGCCGAACGGCATCTTCCCTGCCGTTCGGCTGCCAATCTTTCTCGTTGCCATTCCGCCGCTGTGTGTGGCTGGCGTGTTTGTCGCCCTCAGTATGTTATTACTGAAAGTTTTGGGGGTGGAGTTCTATCGTCGATCGCCAGAGGAGGTGGAATAATCAACTTTGTTGCCGCTCCGCCAGCCAACGGTGAATCGAGGTTGCCCCTCGCCCCAACCCTCTCCCCAGTTTTTGGTCGGAATGCCGACAGTACCTGGGCGAGGATGTGTGAACTCCTCGCTTTGCGAAAAAAGCTGCTACGCCTGCTTCGGCACCACGGTCGCGATCATCCGTTTTTGTTGCTGCGATGGCGGCGATTCCAGCTTGCCGACTTCCAGCAATTTGGCCACGACCTGGTCCATTACCTTGCGCCCCTCGTCGATGTGCGCGAGTTCGCGGCCGCGGAAGATCACAGAGATCTGCACTTTGTCTTTGTGCTCGAGAAAGCCGATCGCCTGCTTGACCTTGAAATCGATGTCGTGGTCACCGGTTTTCGGCCGGAGGCGGATTTCTTTCAGCTTGGGATGATGGACGGTGTGGCTCGACTTCTTGTTCTGCTGATACTTGAACTTGCCATAGTCCATGATGCGGCAGACAGGGGGCCGATCGTTCGGCGCCACTTCGACCAGGTCCAAGTCGGCTTCGCGTGCTTTGGAGAGCGCAGAATCGACGGGCATGATGCCCAATTGAGCCCCATCGGCTCCAATCACACGTACGGGAGAAATACGAATCTGCTCGTTGATACGAGTCTTCTGGTCAGCTGGTGGGATCGCGGCACCCTTTCTAATCGAGCAACAAACATGGCCGCCGCCCCGCACTTTTGCAGGCAGACCAGCCACAAGAAATGATCGTCAGCACTCTACTCTACGTCATGCGGTGAAATTGCGCTGGCCAACAAAGCCTTCCGCAAAATCGCAGAACATGCCGTAAGGTGTTACTAGTGTTGCGATTGTGACGAAAGAAGTCAACAGTACAGCGGGCGGATTTGCGATTTCCTCAGGGGAGTCGATGAAACCACTCCGGAGCCGAGACGGAGCTCAGTTGCTCTCCATGACTGGCTGCTGGCCATTGCTCGTTAACAACCTCAATCAAACTTATCCGCCAGCTTCTCCCACGCGTTGTCGCCCAGCTCCGTCTTCAGGCCTCGTAGCACTTGCTCCGAGACATCAATCGCCAGAGCATACGCGATTTTGTACTTGGTTTTGCCATTCACTTCTTTTTTTGCTTCGGCGTTCTTTTTTTCATTGTCCTTCGAATACTCATCATGGCCGTAGTCGTCTTTCGGCTCGCCGGGCGTCTCTGCCTTTGGATCGTAGGCAGTCAGCTTGATCTCCGCTGGGACCGCCTTCGATTCGTCCCACACGGCGGCTAAAGCCGCAGTTCGTTGCCCTTCGGTAAGATCGATCAAGTTGGAATGGCTGATCATATCTTGCACCGCGTGCAGCACTCGACCCAGCGATGCCAAAGCAGCGGACTCGTTGCCCGCTTTGCAAAACGCAACGATCTTCTCGCGCTCCGTGCGCACAAAGAATGCAGCCTCATTGAAGGCCTGTTCACTCGACTTGCTCGGGTCCCGATCGAAGTGATTCGACGAGCGATATTTATCGTTGGGCCGCAACTTGAAGCGGATGACGGACGTCTGCTCCCAATCGGGATGCCGCACGGCTTCCTGCAGATCGTCGCAATCGTCGATGCCGAGGCGCTTCGTGGCGTCTTCGGTAATTTCGCCGTGGATTGGCCCGGCGAGAAGTTTCGGCACGCCGTAGGAATCAAAGGCTTGGGCCTGCAGCGGCAGCAAGGAGGCTGTGATCATGAGGAAGAGTGACAGCAGCGTACGAAACATGATTCAATTCCTCGTGTGAAAGATTGCGTTCGCGTCTGTAGATATCGCAGCGAGCTGAGCACTGCCAAGCGAATTGCGAAAAGTCGCGGCGTATCGGACGCGCCCAGCAACTTAGCAACTTCGATTGGTTGGAATCCACTCGTTCGTCGAGTAAATTGATTGTTCGCCTTACGCCAAACAACCTCTCCTGAGAGAAATCCCATGTCCCACCTCGGACGTTCGTCGTCGCGTCGTCAATTTCTGCAAACCGCTGCCGGTGTTGCCGCCGGAGCTATCGTGGCTCCATATTTTTTGAGCGATTCATCGCTGATGGCGCAAGATGCCAAGACCAAGAGCGCCAACGATCGGCCGTTGCTGGGCTGCATCGGCGTGGGTGATCGCTGGAATGCGGTCGGGCCGCAGGCGATGAACTTTGGTGATTGCGTGGCAGTGTGTGATGTCGATACGGCCATGACCGATAAAGCCAAAGCCCGCTGCGAAGACATTCAAAAGAAGGCTGGCCGCGAACGCAAAGTCGAAGTCTTTGGCGACTATCGCAAGTTGCTCGAGAACAAAGATATCGATGTCGTCACAATCGTCACCCCTGATCACTGGCACAGCAAGATCGCCATCGAAGCGATGAAGGCTGGCAAAGATGTATACTGCGAAAAGCCTCTGACCCTGACAATCGACGAAGGCAAGCAAATCATCAAGGTGCTGAAAGAGACCGGCCGCGTCTTTCAGGTCGGCACGCAACAGCGAAGCGAGATGAGTGCGAACAAGGGGGAATTTAAATCGCAATTCCTCACCGCGGTCGCTCTGTGTCGCCAAGGCCGCTTGGGCGACATCAAGAAAGTGCAGTGCGCCATCGGCGGTTCGGTTGCTTCGGGCCCGCTGCCGAAGGCGGCCGTGCCCAGCACCCTCAACTGGGAAATGTGGCTTGGCCAGGCTCCGCTCGTCGATTATGTGGCAGGGCCTAACGCGGTTAGCTCCAACAAGAAATATCCCGCCAGCCGGGTGCATTATGAATTCCGCTGGTGGTACGAATATTCGGGCGGCAAGATGACCGACTGGGGCGCGCATCACGTCGACATCGCGCAATGGGCGATCGGCATGGAAAACAGCGGCCCAATCAGCGTCGAAGGAACTGCGAAACATCCGGTGCCATTTAAGGACGGTTGGCCGACGCTCGACAACCAGTACAACGCGGCGACCGAGTTCCACGTGAAAGCCAACTTCCCGAATCAGGTCGAAATGACGATTCGGAGCGACACCGAAAACGGCATCACCATCGAAGGGACGAAGGGCACGATCTTCGTCAGCCGCGGCGCGCTCCGCGATGTGATGGGCACCGTTGTCGCCGATCTGAAGGAAACCAATCCGCTGCCCGAAGATGTGATCACCAAGTTGTACAAAGGCAAAAAGCCTGGCAACCACATGGGGAACTTCTTCGAATGTGTCGCGTCGCGCGAACAGCCGATCAGCGATGTGTATACGCATCATCGCTCGATGTCGACCTGCCATCTCGCCAACATCGCCATCCGCCTCGACCGCAAAATCAAGTGGAACCCCGAGACCGAACAAATCGAAGGGGACGATCAAGCCAACGGCTTTGTCAAGCGCGAACAGCGGAAGGGTTATGAGATCGTGACGTAGGGGAGTCTTTAGCACGAACCCCTAGGTTCGTGCGCGTTGCCGATGTTGCGGTTGTTCGGTTGGTCGCTTGCACGAACCTAGGGGTTCGTGCTACGTGCCGGTAGCTCCTATGCGCGATGTTGTTCGTCCTCTGCTCACCGCCCTTGCCGCTGGCCGGCCGACCGCTTATTGCCGGCTGGTCGAAACCCGCGGCAGCACCCCGCAAAAGGCCGGCGCGGTGATGCTCGTCTTTGCCGACGGCAGCCAGGTCGGCACGCTCGGTGGCGGCTGCGTCGAAGCCGAAGTCAAACGCCGCGCGATCGCGCTCATTGCGGAAGGAAAGAGCGAGCTTTGCAAGTTTCAGCTCGACAGCGATTATGGCTGGGACGATGGTTTGATCTGCGGCGGACGGATGCTTGTGCTGGTCGAACCGATCACGGCATATTCGGCAAGTTATTTTCAAACCTTGGCGCAGCGGATCGAAGCGGGCCGAGGGACGACGGAAGCGATCGTGTTCGATGCGGCTGCATCGCAACTTCCGTCGCCGGCAAACTACTTGCTAGATGACGACGGCAATTTGCTCGCCGCATTGCACTCGCCGTCGAATGCTCTTCCTGTAGCGATTTCTCAGGATCTCAAGCCCCTCGACATGCGGCCGCGGCCTTATGTTTCGGCGGGCATTTCGTATTTGCCCGTGCTGCCGCGTTGCCGCTTGATCATTGTCGGTGGCGGCCACGTCGGCCAGGCAGTGGCCGAGCTCGCGACGCCGCTCGACTTCGAAGTTTGGGTCATCGACGATCGTGCTGATGTCGTCAGCGAAGCCCGCTTTCCGAAAGTCGATCAGCGGATCGCCGGGAGTGTCGATCAGGTGCTGCCGACATTGCCCATCGATTGTAATACTTACTGTTTGATCGTGACCCGCGGCCACAATCATGACGAAGAGGCCCTCTTCCACGTCGTCAACCGCGGTGCGCGGTATGTCGGTCTGATTGGCAGCCGGCGAAAGATTCGCTTGATCTTCGACGATCTGCTGGAGCAAGGCGTGACGCACGAAACCCTCGAGCGCGTGCATGCTCCACTGGGAATAGACATTGGTTCGCAAACGGTGCCCGAGATTGCGGTGAGCATCGCCGCGGAACTCGTCGCCCATCGCAACCGCGATGGCTTTATTCCTGGCCGTCCTGACCGCGTCGAGATGGCGAAGTGAGTGGCCGCCGCGGCAAACCGCCCGAAACGCCGCCTCGCGCATTCGCGATCATTCCCGCATGCGGCGAAAGTCGCCGCATGGGCGGCGGGGCAAAGTTGCTGTTGCCGCTGCAGGGCGTGCCCCTCATCGCCCATGCGCTGGCGGCTTGGCAAGCGGCGGGGATTTCACCGCTCGTCGTGGTCCGCCGCGGCGATCAACAACTGGCCAATGTTTGCCTGTCCTATGGTGCCGAGGTGCTGCGGCCAGAAACTCCGCCGCCGGAAATGAAAATCTCGGTGCAACTCGCGTTGCAGCATTTGCAAGAGCGTTACCGCCCCGCGGCGAACTTCGCCTGGCTCATTGCTCCCGCCGACATGCCTCGTCTTTCTTCCTCAATCATCGAACGCCTGCTTGTTGAGCACACGGCAGCAGTTTCGAAGTGCGCCGCTGCAGAGATTCTCGTTCCCACCATTTTCGACAAACAGGGACATCCTGTTCTTTTCCCGTGGTCGTTCGCCGAACAAGTTTCGCGACTCGCGGCGAACGAAGGTGTGAAGGCGCTCCTCACTCGCAATCCGGTGCGCGAAATTGCCTGTGACGACCTCGCCGGCGATGGCAATGCATTTTGCGATGTCGATACGCCGGTCGACTATCAGCGACTGCGGTAATCGCCGCGTGTCTATTTCTGCGGCGCACTTGTCGCGCAAATCGACAACCGCTTGTTGCCGCACTTAAAACCACAGCAATATTCGCGGCGAATTGTCACTTCTTACATTTGTGGCCGCGGCATGCCACGTGCTATTCTCAAGCGAGCGACATTTACTCGGGAAACTTTTCGGGATCCTTTTCATGCAAGCGAAACAACTTCAGCGGCGTTTGTTCTTGGCGAGTATTGGCAGCGCCGCGTTGGTCGCCAGTCTGCCGCGGTGGAGTTTGGCTCAGGAAGCGATTGAAAAGAAAACGTTAAAAACCGCAGCCGACCAGAAGAAACTGGCCGCGACTGTCGCCAAGGGTCTCGAATATCTGAAGACCAAGGGGCAGGCCGAAGACGGTTCGATTTCCCGAGGTATTGGCATTACCGCACTCGGCATCTCGGCGATGTTGCAAAACGGCCTCACGCCACAAGATCCTGCCGTGGCCAAGGGATTGAAGCTGATCGAAGCCAGCGCGCTGCCGAACGGCGCGATCGCATCACCGAAGAGCCGATTTGTAAATTATGAAACGTGCCTCGCCGTGGTGACGCTGAGCCTCGCCAATCGCGAAGGCAAATACGACAAGCTGCTGAAGAACGCGGAGAAGTTCATCAAGTCGAATCAATTCGACGGCGAAGAAGGTCACGACAAAGACAGCGTGATGTTCGGCGGCGGTGGTTACGGTCCGGGTGGGGCAGGCCGCCCCGATCTTTCGAACACAGCGTTCATGGTCGAAGCGCTTCGCGCTGCCGGCGCATCGGCCGACGATCAAGCGATCCAAAATGCGCTGGTCTTCGTCAGCCGTTGCCAGAACCTGGAATCGCCGCACAACACTACCAAATATGCCGCGCTCGAAAATGACGGCGGCTTTTATTACACCGGCGCACTCGAAGAAGGCAAGGAAAAAGACCTGACCGCGAATGGTGGTCTGCGCAGCTACGGCACCATGTCCTACGCTGGGCTTAAGAGCTTGATCTTCGCCGGCGTGAAAGCCGACGACCCACGCGTGAAGGCTGCGACGGGCTGGATTGCTAAGAACTACGACCTGAAGAGCAATCCCGGCATGGGGAGTTCGGGGTTGTACTATTACTATCAGACATTTGCCAAGTCGCTGGATGTCATCGGCGAGCCGATGGTCAAAGATGCGAAGGGCGTCGAGCACGATTGGCGGAAGGATCTGGTCGAAGAACTCGCCAGCCGGCAACGCGAAGACGGCGCATGGGTCAACACCAACGGCCAATGGATGGAAGGCGATGCCAATCTGTGCACGTGTTTCGCCCTGCTCGCGCTGAGCCATTGCCGGGCCAAGTAGTTCGCTGCGCCACTTTGAGATCGTTCCTCGCTCCCGCGCACCTGAGCGGGGAACATTCGCTAAGATACGGGATGCGAAATGCATCACTGGAGTGATCTCAGCGGTTTCAGAGGTTCTGTGGCGAAGACAACGGGTCAGATTGAACTGCGCGGCGTGGATGTGCACAATCTCAAGCACATCGATCTGAATCTGCCGCGCGGCCAGCTTATCGTCTTCTGCGGCTCCAGTGGCAGCGGAAAGACAAGTCTCGCCCTCGACACGCTATATGCCGAAGGACAACGGCGGTTCATCGAAAGTTTCTCCACATACACGCGGCAGTTTTTGCAGCGGCTCGAAAAGCCCGCGGCCGACCGAATCGACGGCATTCCCGCCGCGATTGCCGTAACGCGGCAAGAAGCGAGCAAATCGAATCGCACGACGATCGGTTCAGCGACGGAGACCATCGATTATCTCCGCCTGCTGATGGCCCGCATCGGCAAACTGTTTTGCACGGGTTGTGGTCAGCCCATCGCCCGCGAATCGCCACAGGATGCCGCCGCTGTCGTGAATGACCTGCCGGCCGGCACCAAACTGCTAATTGTCGCACCGGTGGCGGGCGCTTCGCTCGATGAACTCCGCGAAAAGGGTTTTGTTCGGGTCATTCTCGACGGCAAACTGATATCGCTTGATCAATCTGCGAAGGTCAACGCCGAAAAAGATCCGACGATTCGCGTGGTGATCGATCGCCTCGTCGCCGGACAATCCGCCTCGAAGCGGTTGGTCGATTCGCTCGAAACCGCATTCAAGCAAACCAAGGGTCATGCCGAAGTTTGGTGGCAACCGGGTCCTGCAGCGGAAACACCGAGTCGCGCGGCAGTGACCAACGAACTCGATGGTACAACTTGGCGAGTCTGGAGCTTCATTTCCGAACTTCGCTGCCCGCGCTGTCAGTTGCAGTTCACACCACCCGAACCACGTCTGTTCAGTTTTAATAGCCCGCTCGGCGCTTGCCCGGCCTGCGAAGGCTTTGGCAATTTGATCGATGTCGATTGCGATCTGGTGGTGCCGGACAAATCAAAGTCCCTCCGCGAAGGGGCTGTGGCTTGCTGGAACACGCCCGCCTACGAGCATGAGTTACAAGAATTACTCGCGCTGGCTGGCGACTATCAGTTGCCAGTGGATGTTCCTTATGAACAACTCACGACCGAGCAGTTGAGTGTCGTGCACAATGGTGTGCCGGAGCGGCAGTTCGGCGGCCTCGTTGGTTTTTTCGCCTGGCTTGAGAAGCACAAATACAAAATGCCGGTCCGGGTCTATGCGCATCGCTGGAAGAGTTCGCGAGAATGCCCAACTTGCCACGGCACGCGACTCAATGCGGAAGCGCTTGCCTGGCGCATCAACGATTTGAACATCGCGCAGATCGCCGCGTTGCGGCTCGATCACTCCGAGCAGTTTTTTCAAAGTCTGCCACTCTCGCCGCGCGAGCAGCAAGTCAGCCGCACCATGCTCGAGCAAGTGCGCAATCGCCTGCACTTTCTCGTCCGAGCTGGACTCGGCTATTTAGCGCTCGATCGCGCATTAAAGACCTTGAGCACCGGCGAAGCCCAGCGGGTCGCACTTACATCGGCGCTCGGCTCGAGTCTGGTCAACATGCTCTATGTGCTCGATGAGCCTTCGGTTGGTCTGCATCCGCGCGACGTTGAACCGCTCGTGCAATCGATTCGCGGCTTGCAGCAGCGGGGCAACACGGTCGTCGTCGTCGAACACGAAGAAGCAATGATCCGAGCCGCCGATCAGATCGTCGAAATCGGCCCCGGCGCCGGTGAACTCGGCGGCAAGGTGACGTTTCAGGGAACACTGCCTGAATTGCTCGTCGCCCAGGGAAGTACGACGGGCGATTTTCTCGCCGGACGTCGTGGCGTTTCACAGACTTCGCAACGCCGACCGCCGCGCGGGTTCATTAAGCTGTTAGGCGCTAGCGGCAATAATTTGCAAAGCATCAAAGCCGAGTTCCCGCTCGGCGTCCTCTGCCTCGTCACCGGCGTGAGTGGCGCCGGCAAAAGTACGCTGGTGCATGAAACTCTCTACGGCGCTCTATGTCGTCGCAAGAAAAAGGATTGCGATCCGCCGCTGGCCTTTGACGACATCGTCGGCGATGGACAGATCGACGACGTGATCCTCGTCGACCCCAGTCCCGTCGGCCGCTCGCCACGCTCGAACCCCGTCACCTACATCAAGGCTTTCGATGAAATTCGCAAGGTGTTTGCGGAGACCGTCGAGGCCAAGACGCACAACTACACGGCTGGGCACTTCAGCTTCAATGTCGACGGCGGTCGCTGCGAAACTTGCCAGGGGGAAGGCTTCATTCAGGTCGAGATGCAGTTCCTGGCGGATCTGTACATGAAGTGCGCGACCTGTGGCGGTGCGCGATATCGGCGCGAGATTCTCGCGGTCACGTATCGCGGCCGGAACATCGCCGATGTGCTCGACATGACGGTCCGAGAAGCGTTTTCCTTTTTCCGCGGCCAGGCCAAGGTGCAAGGCAAGCTGAAGCAGTTGATCGATGTTGGTTTGGATTATCTGCGACTCGGTCAACCTGCCAATACACTTTCGGCGGGCGAATCACAACGACTGAAACTCGCCGCGCATTTGAGCGAAGCCACTCGCAGTCGCACGCTGTTCCTGCTCGATGAACCGACGACCGGTTTGCATTTTGCGGATGTGGTGCAATTGCTCGATTGTTTCGATGCGCTACTCGCGATTGGACATTCGTTAATCGTGGTCGAGCACAACTTACAGTTGATGCGGTCGGCCGACTACTTAATCGATCTGGGCCCCGGTGCTGCGGACGAAGGTGGGCAGATCGTGGTGCAAGGAACGCCGGAAGAGGTTGCCGCGTGTGCCGCTTCACATACAGGTCGCTATCTAGCCGAAGCGCTACGAGCCGCCGCGGGCGCCCAGGCCGAGGAAATCGCCGATGCCAGCTGAGATTCATTTCGATCCTGATGTTTTTCATGGCGAACTCACAGCCAATCGCGCACAGGTCTTTGTTCGTTGGCAGCGAGCGCCCGAATTTGCCGATTGCTCGCTGCATGGGTACGTGCATGGCCCGCGGTGCGAATTCGCGCATACATTGCCGGCGAAGTACACGCTGACGGATCTTGGTGCTGGTCCAACGTTGCTGGCCCACGCAACGATCACCGACCCCTGCTTGTGGACCAGCGACCTGCCGCAGATCTACGACGTGCACATCGAACTTCGCCGCGGCAGCGAAGTGCTGGCCCGCGAACAGCGGATGCTCGGCCTCCGTGGCATCGGCGCCCGCGCCAGCGAAGGCCAGGCAATTGGACATTTAATTCGTGAAGGCAAAGTCTGGGTGCCCCGCGGCGTAGATGTCGCGCTCCTGAGTCAGAACGCAGGAAGTGTCGTCGATCAGTTGCGACAAGAATTGCTTGTCGGCATTTGTACCTCACCGCCGCTGGATCTGCTGGTCGAAGCGTCGCGCCGCGGCGCTTATCTCATGGCCAATCTCTCGGCGACGCTGGGCGACTTCGAAGCAGCGGTGCGCAACCTCGCACGCTGGCCGGCCGTGATGCTCGCGATTGTTCATGGCGGGGAGCAGTTGGATGGCAATCTGCAAAAGATTGCCCCCAACCTGGTGCTCGCTCAACCCCTAGATTCTGCAACAGTTAAGGCATTTCAGCCAGCTCCGTGGGCAGCGGCGATCGTGGCCGAAATAACCAGCGATGAGCCTGTCATGGCGATCAATTTGCCAATTCTCGCAGCGCGTACGAGCAGCATCAACAACGCTGCCGCCGCCGAAAATCGCGCGGCCTGCGATCGATTGCAGCGCGACCTGACAAGTTCCGGACAGTTCGCCGGCTATCTCATCAAGCATCCTTAGTGGATGTCAAAAAGGTTGAACATCAGCAGTATTATGTTCAATTTTAACCGTTGTTCTTGAAGTATCGCTCAGACTTTAGTTACCATCTTTGCAGCGGCCGTTGCTTCACGAGGGATCGAGTGGAGAGCGATGGCTCAGCATCTTGCGAAACGGAACGTCCCCTGCCATCACGGGCCGTCGTCTCGGCAATGCGTTTCCGTTTTCACCAGTTCGACCTTTCGGGAGTGCCCCTCATGTCGCGTACCGCCATACGCCATTCGGATCTGCAACGTCGTCATCGCCGCTTGTTCTTCGGCTGCGAGCAACTGGAAGATCGCAAGCTGATGGCGATCGTGACTTCGGTATCGCTGGGTGTATTAACGATGACCGGCGACGGCGCGAATGATCTGGCGATTATCGAGTCAAACGTATCAGGCTCGGTCGACATCTTTGATGGCAATGGGCTGGGTTCCACCACCTACACGGGCATCAATCAGATTATCTTCAACGGCAACGGCGGCGACGACGAGCTGCGGATTATCCAGAACAATATTTCGCCCAAGCCGGCCGGCAACATCTTCGCGCCGTCAGGGGGCATTCAATTCAACGGTGGCGGCAACAACGACCTGCTGACCATGGCTGGCGGCACCGCAGCGACGTTTACCAGCGGCACATACACTTCCACCGGTCTCGACTCTGGCGAAGTTCTCTACAACGTGACTGGTCCTGCTGTGGTTGATGTCGACTTTACCGGCGTCGAACTAGTCAACGACACGACTACGGCTGGAGCATTTTCAGCGGTGACCGGCGGCGGTAATGAAACCGTCGTTATCGAGCCTGGTCCCACGCTCCCCGCGGTGGGCGGCATTACTCAAGGGCCGGTGTTCCTCGATGGTGGCGACCGCGATGACGTCGGCCACGGCTCGAGCAACGGCACTGTGAACTTCAACGGCTGGAAGTTCATCGAACAGGCGATGGACTTTGTCGTTAACAATGCCTTTAACTCGGGCGCCCCCAACTCGATCTTGATCATTGGTGCAAACTCGGGGCAAGCATTTAATGCTGCCAATAGCGCTGCCACCATCGGTGGCAACATACCGACCTATGTGAATGCACTTCCTGGCAGCCCGGGCGTTGACATCGGCGACGTCGATTTCAACCTGTACCGCGCGATTTATATTCCGTCGAGTTCCAACAACACCACCGGCGGTATCAACGCCTTGCAAATCGCAGCCTTGGCTGCTCGCAAGGCGGATATTGGCGCCTTCGTTATCGGCGGCGGCGGCATTGCAACGCTGACCGAAGAGGGGATGGCTGGCGCGATGTCGTTCTTGGAACTGCCGCTCCCGTTCGTTATCGACGACAGCAATAATAATGTGATGATTCAAACGCCGGCACTGGCAGCTGCTGGCTTCGCCATTAGCGACACGGAGCTGACAGCAGGCACGCCGGTACACAATGAATGGATCGGACCGCCAGGATTCAACGGACTCGACGTGCTGGTCAATAACGCGATTGGCGAAGTGATTGTGATCGGCCAAGGCGCCATTAACACCACCATCGGCGGCGGCGCGACACTGAAAATCAGCGGGTCGCTGACGACGATGAACGTTGGCCAGAAAACCAGCTTGACTGCCAACACGGGGCTCGGCAACGATTCGCTGACGCTAGATGGCTCCGTGACATCGCTCGACGTGATCGGCATTCCGCTGACGCTCGATGCCGGTGGCGGCACTGACTCGGTGACCATCACCGACGCGGCCGATGCGAATGGCGACACCGTTGCCGTGAGCACCACTCAAGTCGCCGGCCTCCGCACGCTGCCAATTCTGTTCAGTGGCGCCGAGACGCTGACGGTCGGCACGACGCAAGGCAACGACGCGATCGATGTCGACTTCACACCGGCCAATTCCACGACGAGTGTGATTGTTAATGCGTTCGCTGGAGACGATGCCTTCGGCACTCTCCCTGCCGCGCGCATTCGGCCGAGCTTGTCGACGACATTGACGCTCAATGGCGGCGCGCCCGCGGTGTTGCCTGGCGATCGATTGAACCTCGATATGTCGTTCACTACCGCGTCGATCTTCGTCGATACGGTCGGCGGGCAAGCGCTGTCGCAAAGCCACAAGCCGGTGTTCTTTAGCAGCATCGAAACATTCGACGTGATCGACGATTCGGGACCGATTCCGAATGTGGACCTCGGCGACCTTTATGTTCGCACCACGCCGGCTGCCGACTTCGTGGCCTTCTCGAAGGGGAGTGGTGTAAGCACGCGCGTTCGTGTGAACAACGCAATGTACACCTTTTTTCCAAACAATCAGATCATTGCTTACGGGCGTGAGTTGGACGATTACATCACAGCCTCGAACATCACGCTGCCTGTCGATTTCCGCGGCGAAGATGGAAACGACTATCTGACCGGCGGTGTCGCCAATGACTGGCTCGCGGGTGGTCTTGGCAACGACCGCATCAATGGCAGCAGCGGCGACAATGTGATCTGGGGCGACAATGCTCCGCTGCCGGCGGATCCGCAACCGCAAGATCTGGCCGTCGGTGGCAATGATGAATTGAGTGGTCTCGGCGGCGCCGATGTGTTTTACGGCGGCGGGGGCAACGATCTGGTCTCCGGCGGCGCTGGCAACGACTACATGTACGGCGGCCAGGGCGACGATACGCTCGATGGCAATGAGGGTGACGATCGACTGTACGGATCGGCTGGCAATGACAAGCTGAGCGGAGCAGTCGGCAACGACCTGCTGAGCGGCGGCGCGAACGACGACAAACTTTATGGCCAGGCTGGCAACGACGTGTTGATCGGGGGCACGCACGCGGACCTCATCGACGGTGGTGACGGCAACGATCTGCTGATTAACGGTTCGATGAATAGCGAAAGCAGTTCGTGGACAGCGGTGGCGAGCACCAGCACGTTTCCGGCTGCAAACTATTCGAACGGCGCTGATAACGACGCCGCCATGCTCATTCTGCTGGCGCTTTGGGGAGCTTCGAGCGACAACAGCGCGATCGGCGTGATCTCTCACGACGGCGCGAACGATGATCTGTTCGGCGGTTTGGGAGACGACGATTTCTGCTGGGAGTCGATCGATCTCTCGGATATTCCACCGGGCCTTGTGCCATCCGACTACCAAGCGTTGGGAATGGGCATGGATCAACGCATCGCGCCTCTGTAGTCGCAATGTGGTTGGTATAATCAGCGACGGCGGCAACAAAACAAGTCGCCGCTCCCAATCAATAGTCGCTGTGAATACTAAGTATGTCCCAACTTCCTAAGCTCATCCTGGCCAGCACCTCTCCGCGACGGCGACAATTGCTGGCCGAGGCTGGCTATCCATTTGAAGTCGTCGCGCCGCACGACTCGGCAGAGTGCGGCATCTGTAGCCGCGAAACGCCGCCCGAAATGGTGGCCCGGCTGGCGTATCAAAAAGGAGCGGATGTGGCCCTGCGAACCGAGCAGGGGCTGGTCGTCGCGTGCGACACCGTGGCCGAATGCTGCGGCCATATCTTGGGGAAGCCGAAGAACCAGCAGCATGCACGCGAAATGCTGCAACTTCTTTCCGGCCGGGAACATCGGGTTTATAGCGGCCTCTGCGTTTGGCCCCGTCCTGGCCAGGTGCATCATGTGCGAGTCGACGTGACCCGCCTGGTCATGAACTCCCTTTCGGCCGATCAACTCGAAGAATATCTGGCCACCGATGCTTGGGAAGGGAAGGCCGGCGCATTTGGGTATCAGGACGGACTCGATTGGGTGCATATCGTCGAGGGGAGCGAATCGAACGTGGTAGGCTTACCACTCGAATTGCTGGCCTGCATGCTCGCTGGTATTTCGAATGCGAAATTTGACTAGCCTGAAAATCACAATTTGCCGAAAATATGCATATATTTACGATGAAATATCTGGAATATTAAGATCCACCCCGCTAGAATACTCCACATGTCGATTTTTGCGCGAGCAAGAGGTCCGCGCGGGTGCAGTCGAGTTGACCAGCCAAAGCCTTGGCGAGTCAGCGAAATGAGTTTGGCCTGAGATGGCGGAGATCGAGAATACCGCGCCTTACCTCCAGAGCTTCTCTGGAAGAGTGCGCTTGTTTCCGCTCCCCAATCTCGTTCTCTTTCCGCACACCATACAACCGCTGCAAATCTTTGAACCGCGGTACTTGGAAATGGTCGACGAGGCTTTGGCCACTGATCATCTCATCGCGCCGGTTTGGTTGCAGCCGGGTTGGGAGCGGACCTACGATGCCCGCCCGCCCATAGCACCGGTTGCATGTCTCGGACGCATCTTGTCGCATCAGCGCCTGTCTGATGGCCGCGTGAATTTGCTGCTGCAAGGCGTGCGACGCGCGGCGATTCGCCGCGAACTTCCAGCGACGCGCACTTTTCGCCAAGCCGAAGTCGATGTGCTCGACGATTTCTATCCCTCGAGCGGTTCGGCGCGCCGTCATCAAATGCAGCAAGCACTGATCGACTTGACCCGCGAGTTGTTACCCGAGCGCGACGCGCTGAACGAACAATTCGACGAATTGCTGGCCAGCCCCAGTTCACTCGGCTTGATGACGGATGTCCTCGCCTTTGGCCTTGGTATTCCGCTGGCGATGAAGCAGCAGTTGCTCGCTGATTGGAACGTCGATCGCCGCGCTCGCGTCTTGCTCGAACGCTTGAAGTCGTTGCAAACGACATCTCCCGCAAGCGGCCCTCCTATTCTGCCGCCGTTTAGTTTGAACTAGCGTTGCTCCGTGGCGTTGGCAGGATTCGTGCGTGTCACTCCCAGCGGCTTGCGCGACGGATGTTTTGGTCCTAGCGCCACACCGATCCAACCGTCGTGAATCACCAACTGCGTCACTTGTTGATCGCGCAGTTCGGGCGAAAGCGCGATCTGCTTGTTCATCAGGCTCAGCGTACGATTGCGTGACAGCACCCGGCTGAAGATGCCGCGGAGCGCGATCTGATCGCCGACGCGGAGTCGTTCGCCGATCAATTCAATCACGCCGTCGCGGGCCAAGTTCGCTTCGAGCTGATCGGAATAAGGTGCGTAGTAGCCGCGAACTGTAAAGTTCTGCCATTTGCTCCGGCCATGTTCCAGCATCTTGATGCGAATGGTCAGACGCACGCGGCCATCCTCGCAATCGACGCGGATCGGATCGCTCTCCATGAACGTGACAAAAACATCTTCCGGCAGATCATCCGGCGCCGGCGGCGGATTGGTAGTGAAGATCGAAGTCACTTCTTTGTGCAGTTCGCGCAGTTCAATGCGACGGCCTTGCAGATTCAGGTGGTCGGCCAGGTTGTTCAGCGCGGTTTCATGAACTTGTACGCTCAGCAGGCTATCGCCGGGCGCTTGCGGTCGCGGCGTGTGTGACGCGAGTTGCTCGTGACCAGCGAGCCGATAGCGCGCGATAAGTCGTTCTTGGGTCGTTTCCATGTCGACGGCGGTCGGTTCGAGGTTGAGCTTGCGCATCGGCTCAAGCAACTTCACCTTGAAGTTCTCTTGCCCCTTCTTCAGTTGCTCGGCAACGGCTTGGTCGATGCGCGAAATCGCCCGGCCGCGGATTTTCCCCTCGACTTCAGCCCGCGCGGCGCCTTGGGCGGCGTCATATTGATCGCGGGCAATCGAACGAGCGAAGCTGCCGAGAATGGGAATGTCGTCGTACGAAGTTTCGAAATCGAGCAAGTGATTATTGGCCGAGGCTTCGGCTTCCGCGTTGAACATCCGCACGCCGCGGCGATCGACTAGCAGCATCTTGCGGACGCGATAATGCGACACGCCATTCTGAAAGAACGTCGCCGGTCCTTTCGTCGACTGTGTATCCGTTGCAACTTCGCCGTTCGCTTCCAGGCCCACGCGCCAGCGCAGACGATCAGGCAGCAGCACCAACCGCAACCGCGTGCTGGCTTCGCTGTTTCCTTCGACATGCGCGCCTTGAATGTTATCGAGCACGTATTCGGCCTGGCGAGCTTCCTTCGGCAGAAAGCGATTCACTAGTTCGGCCGACAGGGCGACGCGCACGTTGGCGTTGCGATAGTAGTTGTTGATGGCGTCGCCCAACTCGGCAAGCCGCTTGTCAGGTGACCAGCGAATCTTTTGATAGAGCTCAGCGACCGCCTTGCTTTCGGCAGTGAGATCTTGCCGCTCGTAATCTTCGACCGCTTGCAGCACGCCGATCAAGTTCACCGGTTCGTCGGCCCAGCACTTGAGGTGACGCGTTAAGTCGCCGAAGACGGGCGAATCAGCGAAATCGCCTTGCTGCGGGTCAAACTGCGTCGAGTTCAACCGGCGAAGAATATCGCGAGCGAGTTCGCGGCGTTCAGTAGCCGATGTATCGGGCGCGGCAATCAGTTTGCGAGCCTGCGGCAGACGCAGGTAGTTGACCCAGGGCGCTCCGCCGGGCAAGGTCTGGAGTTTGCTTTCCAATTGCGTCAGGCAGTCGTTCCACTCGGCAGTATTGGGCATCGAGATCGGTTGATCGGCCGCTTCAAACGCAACCGCATGCACAAGTTGCCACACTGCAATTCGGCGGACGATAGCATAGCCAGCCCGCAGCACACGCGAGCGCTGATTGTCAGTGGCGAGTGGAGCGGCGAGATCTTTTGCCCGCATCGACAGCACGTGCAACTGATCGAGCACGCCGCCGACTTGCGGATCGGCGAGCGATGGAATCTTGGCAAGGTCTTCGAGCTGAACGACAGTTTGCTGAGCCCAGTGTGCGACTTGTGGTTCTTCGGTGGCGAGCTCGCGCAATTGCGAAACAAGCGCAGTTGGATACGGCCAGGCTCCCGCCGAGGCATTCTGCGGCGCAGGAGCAACGTCCGGCGGCACGCTCGGTTTGACAGTCGACTGGTTTGGCAACTCGGTTGCATCGGGCAATGTCCGCGGTTCAGCCGGCGAAGGCGGAGTGGGTTCTGTCGCTTCGGCGGGTGTGGCGGGCGGAGTGATCGCGGGATCTTCGAGCGGACTTTTTTCCGGAGTTGGTTGGTTGCCGGGAGTTGCAGGTGTTTTTTCGAACTCGATAACCGGCTCGACCTTGGGAGACACGCGCGTGGGCGTTTCGGCCAGCGACGGATCCAGATCGATCTGCTCTGCCACGACGGGGCCGGTCTTGGCGACTTGCTTTGGCGTTTCGAAGGCAGCCAAGCCTGTTTCTCGTTCGGCAACGTCTGCAGCGGGAGTCAACTCGACTGTTACGGCGGGGAGAGCGGGAGTTTCAAACGCAGGAAGCGGGTCGTTCGTTTGGAATGGGCCGTATTGGGGCACGGGAGTAAACGCAATAGCGGGTTTATCCGACGAACTGGCGCGCAGTCCGGCCCGGCGGACCTGGTATCGCCGCCACGCTTCAGGCGCGAACAGGCTGAGAGTGGCCAGGACCACAACGAAAAGAAATAGCTTCCAGGAAAAGCGACGGACAAGTCGGCTCATCACCCGGCTCCGCGTTCCAACAAATCGCCCGAACAAATCGCGCAGCATGTTGTGCCGGTGGCACAGCAAAACTGCGCGGGTGGCACAGGGTCGCGCCTCCCTAACAGTAAAATCGGAATGGCCGGCCCACCGTCGCCACTCCTGACCGGCTGTGAGGGGCAACCTCTGCGACCGGATTAAGTTGCCACGGTGAAATCACTGCCGTGACAGCAAGGAGTGGTAAACTTTGCGGACTGCGTAGAGGCGGGCGGCAGGTGCGGGAATCAGGAGTCAGGTGTCGGATATCAGGTGGATGTTCCGATAGCTGTTAGTGATTGCCGTACCTACCCCGCTCCAGCTCTCCCCGCAGCCTCTCCCCTCAGTTTTCGGTCGGATTACCGACAGTACAGACGATAGGGAGTACGACTATTTGCTTATTCACTGACTCCTGAATCCCGAAAATGTCCAATCTCTATCTCATCGGATACCGCGGCTGTGGCAAGACGACCGTCGCTCGCCTGCTGAGCGACTTGCTCGTCATGCCTGCGCTCGATGCCGATGAACATCTCGAACAAACGGCGGGAAATACGATCCGTGAAATTTTCGCAGCCGAAGGGGAAGCGGGTTTCCGCGATCGCGAAAGCCAAACGGTGGTGGAACTGACGCAGCGTGATCCGCTCATTGTCTCCTGGGGCGGCGGCGTGATCTTGCGTCAAGCCAATCGTGCTGCGTTGAAAGCAGCAGGCAAGATTGTGTGGCTGCGTGCTCAGCCCGAAGTATTGCTCGAGCGGATCGAAAAAGATCCCACCACCGGCGCGCGGCGGCCGAACTTGACGATCAAAGGCGGCATCGAAGAGATCCGCCACTTGCTGGCGATTCGCGAACCGCTCTACACCGCGACGGCAGATACGATTGTCGATGCTGACGCTGCTTCGCCAGCGCAACTAGCGACTGACATCGCAGCATGGTTTCGCCAGCAGCAGGCAGGGGGCCGCTCATGAACCTGCTGCGCGATGTGCTGATTTTTTTGGGCGGTTTGTGCGTTGGTGCGCTGATCAACGCGGCCATCTATGGTTTCGCCTTCGATTGGCGACCGATTAGCCCGTGGACATCGCCGCCGAAGAATTTTCCTAAGAGAAGTTGGCTCGATTGTCTTCCGGTCTTTGGCTGGTGGCGATTACGGCGCGAAGCCGCAGCGCATGGCCGATGGTTTTGGATCAGGCCCATCCTGATTGAGTTGTGTTACGCCGTGGCCATGCTCTGGCTGTTTCATTTTGAGACAAATGACGGATTACTGCCGCGGCCACTCGCGATGACCCCGCCTGACTACTGGTATCCGATGTTTGCCGTGCACGCGGTGCTGATCGCGCTGATCACGGCGGCGACGTTCATCGACTTCGACGAACTGATGATTCCCGATGCGATCACACTTTGGGGGGCGATCTTGCTGTTGATCCTTACGACGATCATGCCGACGTCGCATTTGCCCAGTTTGTTCAATGCTCCGAACGGCCAGTTGTTGGTTGAACCGTTGCTGTTCAACTCCCAACCCAATGCTGCCTGGCCGCCAAGTTTGGATGGCTGGCGGGGACTAGTAATAGGTCTCGCCATTCTGTGGCTCTGGTGGATCGCCATTCAACACGCGACGACCACGCTGCGGCATGGTTGGGCCAAAGCGATCTCCTTTTATCTGGTGAGTCTCGTTCGCTTGCGGCCGAAACACCGGCCCGCGTATCGCAACTTGTTGTTGGGCCAGATTTTACTGTTTGTGGTCCTGTCGATCGCCACGGCGGCGATTTGGCATTTTGATCGTGGCCCGAAGGTGCATTGGCATTCGCTGCTGACTTCTTTGATCGGGCTCGGTGCTGCCGGCGGTCTGGTGTGGGGTGTGCGGATCGGCGGTTACCTCGGTTTGCGGAAAGAAGCGATGGGCTTCGGCGATGCCACGCTGATGACCATGATCGGCGTTGCCCTCGGCTGGCAAGCCTCGCTGCTGGTCTTCTTTGTCTCGCCCTTCGCCGCGGTGATCATCGCGGTCCTGAACGCGATCATCACACGCAAGCAACACATTCCCTTCGGACCATATCTTTCACTCGGCGCCGTGATCGTCATCGTGGCCTGGGTGGCACTTTGGGAAAACTACTCGCGCGATTTGTTCAGTACGCCGGGACTCGTGCCGTATGCGGTGCTGTCCTTCTTGCTCGCGATGACCGGCATGCTCTGGTTGTGGCGACTGATCAAGCCGAGCGTCCTCGCGATATTGTTTGGCGGAGCAACCGAGTAGCGCGCGAACATCGTTTTGAGTTCAGTTCAGCGCGCGATGCGCTGCCACTTGGACCTCCATCAAGTTCCGAATTGCGCCGCGCTTCGTTCTCCAAGTGACCACTGCGGAACAAAAAATCGCGCGAACGAAAAATTTTTTTCACATTCGTCGGCGCTGCAATCAACGACGGCGTGCGAGCGTATGACGAACGACGAAGAGCAAACCACAAGTCTGCGCTCGCGAGTTCGCGTGAATCGCAAGCGTGCAGCAGCGCAACAACGTTGCGCACACTCGCGAAGAAGTTCAAGGTGAGTTTTGCAGTTGCTTAACGGTTCGCATGGCTCACTGAAAAGCATCAAAAACCAAGGCGATTTGTAACGAAATTGATCATCGCCTGATTTCACCTCCAGAGCGCATGAAAACTCGAACTTCGATTTCGCAAGATGCATTTTAGCGCGGCAACATATTCGCGCGACAACTTTTTAACGCGGCTAGCGATCACTCTGCGCGTCATTTTTTCTGTTGCGTCGCCGTCGGGAGCACACGCGCAACATCGTCGCGCAGCGCGGCACGCGTTGCGAAAATCTGTTCGATGTTGACGTCGTGCGCGAGAATTCCTCTTGACGTTTTGCTATCAACTCGCAACATTAATACCAACTCGCGTGGAAAAGTTGTCGATGAAAAAGACAACGACACTTGACCACAAAATTGAGCTAAGCGAATCGAAAGAAATGCTCAGCACGATGATGAGTGAAACGAGTTGGTGAAGCAGTTCGCTGCGACAACCACTTGAGTTCATGTGAGGGTTTCAACGCAGGGAGTTAACAGTCCGCCCTGCCCGAGTGCGAGTGACAGACGGGATGTCGCAAACACTCAGGCCCCGTTGCGACGGGAACGGCGGCTGTAGATCGGTGAGCTTCCAGCGGTCCGAACTGTTTCGGTTGCCGCCCATGCTCACCAGTATTTTCCTTAAGGGAGGATGTAGCTGTGGCCAAGAAGAAAGCTGCTAAGAAGGCTGCCCCAAAGAAGGCTGCCAAGAAGGCTAAGAAGGCTTCGAAGAAGGCACCTGCAACCAAGAAGGCCTAAGTGCTTTTCGGTGCAAGTCCCCTCGGCTGAGCCCGCCGCCTGATTCCGGCAGACACGATGTCCTCGCCCTTCAGATGCCGGCACTTAGTCACTGATAACAACGAGAAAGAGCCGCTACGACGCAATGTCTCCAGCGGCTCTAATCATTTCTTGGCGGAATTATTCGTAAGAACTAAGTATCCGTACCTTAGGCCCGGCTGCGGTTGTGTTGTCGGGCGAAGTGCGGAGCTCGCAGGCCGTGTGTGCCGAAGTTGGTTTCGGCCGGCGGGGCGGGCGGAGCGCTGATGTAGGCGCTCTTCGGGGCCAAGGTGCCGTAGCTGGTTTCGTAGCTGCGACCGCTGCGCTCGTCGGACTGGTAGAAGGCAAGGAGCGAGAAGCTTTCGCTGGCGGCGAATTCTTGTGTGGCAGCAGCAACTTGCGTGGCGCGATAGGTCCGCCGCCAGGTGCCGCTGTTCACGTAAGTCTGATTCAGCACATAGCCATCGGCATGACTTGCGTCGAGCGGAATCGATTCGTGGTTGTGGGTGTGGCCATAAACGATGTGCCGGGCGCGGCGGTTCCGCAGATCGGCTTCGGCGAGAGCGTGCGAGACATACGACTCGCTGGTCGCGCCGCGGAGTTCCGCTTGCCAGTTGAGTGTTCGCTGCATCCACTGCGACGAGTCACGTTTGCTGAACTTCAAAGCGCCGGCGAGGCCATCGATGACGTCGGTCGGCGTCCACCGGCTGTGATGACGGATGACTTCGAGCTCGAGCAGGTCGTCGACCAGGTTGTCCCACTGACGCTTGATGAGGTTGCGAATGGCCAACTGCGGCACATGCCGTTCGAGCGTGCATTCGATCCAGTTTGCGGCGAGCAACGTCGGGCGGATTTGATCGATTTCACGCAGCGAAGCCATGGCGGCCGGCGTGAGATCGGCGTGCAGTTCGGCTTCGATTCGTTGCAGGAAGCGAGCGATGAGTTCGATGGCCAGGGCATCGCCAATGCTGCTGGCATCGCGATCGTCGGCAAAGCTGAGCGGATCGAAGATGTCACCGTGACGAGCGAGCACGCGATGGCGGCGGAGCGCATCGGCGAGTTCTTCGCTTTCGGCCGCTTCATGAGGAAACGGTTTGTTGTGCGGACTGGCGAGACCCAAGTGATGAGCGACCTTGTGACGGAGCAAGTCGTAGCTCGCGCCGGGCAAGTGCAATGGCCAATCGTGATTGCCCACCATGTAGTGCGTGCGAATCGCGACGGGCATTTCTTCGTGATGCGAGAGTGGCTTGCCGTCGCTGCCGGCGAGCGGCACGGTGACGAGGCCTTCGGTCGCAAGAGCGCGGATCTGGCGAATGATCTCAACATTTTTGCGAAGGATTTCGCTCGTAATGCCGCTGACCATTTCGACACCGGCGGGCGAATGGAGATCGCTCCATGGGCGGACATCGCTGGTGAGCCAGCGCTGCGAACGGATGATGTCGAGCACATCGCCCAGGAGGACGAGGTCGACACGTTGAATGGGTTGATAGCTGCCATCAGCCCGCCAGCAGGCGCGATAGGCGAGATCGCAAACGCGGTCGGTGAGCAACTCCGCGGCGCCGGAATCGAGCAAGGCACCGGTGGTTCCATCGTTCAAGTGCAAGTCGCTAACGATGACGAGCATGGCAAATCCCTCTCGCGCAATCCAAAATGGGGGCGGACAATCGAGCTTGCTCTGGCTATCGGCACGCGGCTGTAACGAACGTGAGGAATGTTCCGGAAAAAGAGAATGGGGGAGAGGCGGGAAGGCTGCGGGCAGTGTCGTGCTGGCACCGATAGCACCTAGTACTACGCCCGGTGCGATCTGGCGAGCGCCCGAATGCATTACGAAGCAGGTCGATTTCAGCAAGGAACACCGAGGCGAGCAAAGAGTGGCCGGTTGCTGTCTTCAAGTACACAGCAGGTTTGACGAGGGACTTGCGGCAGCACAGCCGACTCTATATGCCGTCGCGAACAACGCGACTTGGCTTTTAAAGACAAGCCTGGCCGACGAAAGGATCCGGTGAAGATCACCTCTGTGGAGCAGCTCGCGACGCACTTCCCTGCGGCGAAGGGGTAAAGGGTCCGTGCCACGTTGGCTGTCTCAACTGTCCTCCGCGTTGCTTCCCTTTCCCCTTACGTCCCCTTCCCACGTGTCTTATCCAAATTCCGCGACAAAACTCGTCGTTATGATGCAAACAGTTACGCTGCATTGACTTGCGACAAGAAAACTAATCTTGACTGGTTAGGTCGCGCCGCTATAATGCCCACGACAGGAAAGGTTGGTAAGCCTGGAAAGGTTAGCCGTTCCTGCGATTTGCAGTGAGCAAGTCAACTGTAACGGCTACGCTTCTGGCGCAAGTTTCCAGACGAAGTTGTTTCGCAGTCCAAATGGAGTCCGTAGCCGGCAGAGGATTGGAGCCGCTCCTGGTGAGCGTCCAGCGGCCGGTCTAACCATCGTAAGGGAAGGATGGTTCCTAGTCATGTCATTGAAGACGGTATTTACCACGGGCGAGGCCGCCAAAATTTGCAAGGTGAGCCAGCAGACGATTATTCGCTGCTTCGATAACGGAGCACTCAAGGGCTTCCGTGTGCCAGGCAGCCGATTCCGCCGCATTCCGCGCAATGAGTTGTACAACTTCATGCGTGATAACGGCATTCCGACAGACGCCCTGGAGAGCGGCAAACGCAAGCTGCTCGTCGTCGACGACGATGTGGAACTGAGCGAACTCCTCCGCGACTCGTTCCTGCGGGACGGCCGCTTTGAAGTGAAGGTCGCCAACAACGGCTTCGACGCCGGCATGATGGTCAAGGAATTCCTGCCGGACATCGTGGTGCTCGACATCATGCTGCCCGATATCAACGGCAAGGAAGTTTGCCAGCGAATCCGCAACGATAGCACGCTGGAATCGGTCAAGGTCATCTGCATTAGCGGTATGATTGAACAAGACAAGGTCGCCGATCTGAAGGCCGCCGGTGCCGACGACTTCATGCAAAAGCCATTCACCGTCGAGAAGTTGCTCGACCGCGTTTGTGACATGTTGGAAATCGAACGCGCTGCGAATGCATAGGTTGGCTGAGGTTTTGGGAGGGCGACGCTCCCGCGGAGCCGTGTGCTGCAGGTTAACCTAATTCCCGCGGCGGCTCGGCAGGAGCCTCGCCCTCCCAACATGATGACCGCTGATCCCACCTATTCTGCCGCCAATCTCGAGCGAGAAAAACTCGCCTCGCTCCGCCAATTTGCCTACGGCCTGAGTCACGAGATCAACAACCCGCTCACCAACATCGCCACCCGCGCGCAAATGCTGCTCGCTGACGAAAAAGATCCCGACCGCCGCAAAGCGCTCGAGACCATCAACGCGCAGGCTTTTCGCGCGTTCGAGATGCTCGCCGATCTGATGCTCTTCGCCCATCCGCCTATGCCACAGTTGACGGAGTTCGCTGTTGCTGAATTACTCGACGAAGTCATGCAGCAGCACATGCCTGCTGCCCTTCAACAACGGACAACCATCACTCTCGCCCAGTTACCACCAAACCTGCCGCAACTCACAGCCGATCGGACACAAATCGCGGCAGCGCTCACCGCACTCCTGAAGAATGCACTCGAAGCGCTCAAGACTGGTGGCGAGATTCAATTCGCAGTCATGATCAATTCCGAGCCTGCAGGTATTGAGTTCTTGGTTGCCGACAGCGGGCCTGGAATTTCACCCGAGATTCGCCGACATCTATTCGACCCGTTTTTCTCTGGCCGCGAAGCAGGTCGCGGCTTGGGGCTTGGACTGTGCAAAGCCTGGCGGATTGCTGAACTGCACGGTGGCGAAATTCGAGTTGAAAGCAAACCGGGGCTGGGAGCGAAATTCACGTTGCGTTTGCCGCGTAAATAGCATCATGCGCCAATCAGCTTTACGAGCACTCGCTTCTGCCGATTGCCATCGAATTCGTAATAGAAAATGTGCTCCCAGGGGCCGAGGTGCAACTTGCCGCCAGTGATCGCGACGACGACCTCGCGGCCCATAATCTGCCGCTTGTGATGCGCATCAGCATTGTCTTCGCCGGTGCGGTTGTGCAGATAGCCGCCGCGAGCCGGTTCGCTGCCGGCGTTGAACGGTGCGAGTTCTTCCAACCAACGTTCGTAGTCTGCATGCAGACCAGACTCGTTATCGTTGATAAAAACACTCGCGGTGATGTGCATCGCATTGATCAGCGCGAGGCCGTCTTGAATGCCGCTCTCTTCCACGAGGCGTTCCACTTCACGATGGATCGAAATGATCGCGCGGCGCTGAGGAACGTTCAGCCGGAACTCTTTCGTCAATGACTTCATGAATCTGAATTCGCATTATGGCTTTGGCAAGGGGTAACCAGCGGGCAATTCTGCAAGATCGTGATACCCCACCAGGGTAATCTGGTTGCTGTGTTCACTCACGAGCCGACGCAGTTGAGTCACGCTCGCACGCCGCTCGGCATCGTCCTCCGCACGCTGGGCGGCAATTTGCGAAACGGGATGATCGTCGGCTTCGAGTTCCGCTCGCAGATAATATGCATCGCCGACATGCAATAGCCAACGATCACCTTGTTCGATCGCCACGCCGCAATGGCCGCGCGTATGGCCGAACAGAGGAATCAGCAGCACTTCGCCAGAGAACCCGAGATCGACCGGTCGAGCATTAAATCCGAACCACGAGCGCGTCGCTGGACTATGTGGTTGCCAGGCTGGCTGATGAGCAAATTGCGTTGGCACATAGCGCCAATGCCCGCTCTTCACTTGGTCCAATTCTTCGGCAGAGATATGAACTTGCGCTTGGGGAAAGTCGGCCAGCCCACCAGCATGATCCGGGTCGGCGTGCGTGAGCAAGATGTGCTCAACGTTGGCAGGCGAGAATCCCAGTGCTTCGATGCGCCGCACCGCGGTATCGACTTCATGAAATTGAAACCCAGCTAGATCAATGAGCGGTTGCCCGATTCGGCCGAGCGGATCGCGCACATCGGCGAGACCAATTCCCGTATCAACGAGTGCGAGTCGCTCGCCCTCCTGCAGCAGCAGGCAATGGCAAACGACAGTGGGATATGACGGAACAACAAGCGTGCCGCAATTGAGGTGATGAACGGTCGTCAAGAGCAGAGGCCTCTCAATACGCATGCACACGCGGACTGCACGCTGCTGCCACCGCACATCCCGCGCAGCCTCCACCCGGACCTGTGCCGCACGCGCCACCTTCGGCTTCGAGTGTGCCGCAACCGGGGCCGCAGCCAGTGGTCAATAGATCGACAAACTTGTGAAACTGCACGCCAGCCGCGTAGATTTCGGCGAGTCGGGTAGTCAGGGCATCAATCTCGGGCGTGGTTTCACCGAGAAAATAGAACAGCAGCGATTGGCCGTCGAACAGCAACTCGACTTCGGCCAACGTTGCGGGGATTTTATGTTCGGTGAGAAGTGTTTCGCAATCAGCAAAGGCCTGTTGGCGGTTCTTTTCGAGGCGGGCCAGCAGCAAATCGTCTTCAACCGTGACGCGGCGGAGAATGGTGCCGGGCGTCGCACCTACAAAGCGATTTTCCGCTCCTTCGTTGAGCGCCGACAAAACTTCGCCGACCTCCAAGCCCCGCTCGGTACGGCAGATAACGCGCGTGCCCCGCGCGTAGAGATGCCCCTCGCTAGCGCCGAAGCGCGAGACTTGTCCCATCACGCCGTATCGAACCCAGTGCTGGCCTAACACGAATATCCGCCTGCGGTTAAAATCATCGGTCGTCTTTCGCTCCGCGAAATGCGACCTTCATCTTGATCGACATGCTCCCCGCTGCCTAGCCGACGATTGCCATGATCCAACCCTCCCCCACTCCCGCCGTCGAACTCTCTAACGACTGGGCCGAACTCGCACAGCGAGTCCTCGCCGGTTACAAGCTGACGGAAGAAGACGCACTCTGCATTTTGCAAGCGCCGGACGATCAGTTGCTCGACATCCTCGCCGCTGCCTACCAGGTTCGCCGGCGCTACTGGAGCAATTCGGTCCAGCTTTACTTTTTGATGAACGCCAAAAGCGGCTTGTGCCCGGAAGATTGCTCGTACTGTTCGCAGAGCAGCGTGAGCGAGGCGGAGATCCCCAAGTACAACTTGCTCAGTCGCGAAAAGTTGATGGCCGGCGCCAAAGCCGCAGCAGAACGCAACAGCGGCACCTATTGCATTGTCATTAGCGCGCGCGGTCCCAGCGAGCGTGAGATTCGCGCGGTCGAAACGATCGTGCCGGAGATCAAGCAGCAGTATGGTTTGAACGTCTGCGCCTGTCTCGGACTCCTCACACCCGAGCAGGCCCAGCGCCTGGCAGCGGCAGGCGTCGACAAGGTCAACCACAACTTGAATACAAGTCGCGAATATTACCCCGAAGTCTGCACGACGCACACTTATCAAGATCGTGTCGATACGCTCAATGCGGTGCGCTCGGCAGGCTTGAAGCTGTGCAGCGGCGGCATCATTGGCATGGGCGAAACTGATCTCGACGTCGTGCGGATGGCGTTTGAATTGCGCGACCTTGGTGTGGAATCGATTCCGCTGAACTTTCTGAACGCGATCGACGGCACGCCGCAAGAGAAGAACAACCGCCTCACGCCGCGGTATTGCCTCAAAGCGCTCGCCATGTTCCGCCTCGCCAACCCTGCGAGCGAACTGCGCATCGCAGGCGGCCGCGAGTTGCATTTGGGATCGCTTCAAGCGCTGGGCTTGTACGCAGCGAACTCGGTGTTTGTTGGCGATTACCTGACTACCAAGGGGCAGTTGCCTGAAGCCGATTACAAAATGATCGAAGAACTGGGATTTGTCGTCACCAAGACCGAAGACGGGGGCAGTTGTACGTAATTCGTAGTCTGCAACACTCAAGCTCGGGGGCATTTATGCCAGTGAGCACCCTGGAAAAAGTCGCCTTGCGTTGGTTGCAAACGCAATTGAGCGAAATCCTTTCCCGCGATATTCCTGCGGACCAAGCTTTTCCGGCCAAGCTGCCGCTAAGCGAGCTTCCAGGCGAACCAAACATGCGAAAGTTGTATCGCGCGCTTGGCGAGCGCGGAGTGCAATTGCCGCCGCTGTTTTTGACACGGACGCAGATTGTTCTGGTCGGCTTGCTGCCTTGTTGCTTTGTCACCTGCTTTGTCATCGTAGCCGCGGTGGCAATTCTTGTAGAACGCGGACCAATTAAATCCTCTGATCTCACGGACGTCATCTGCATCGGACTGTTTGGCTGGGCCGCGCTGGCGGTTCTAGCGAAATTGTTTCTGGCGCAACGTTCCTCGGCCGATACTGTCGGCGCATTAGCGCAGCAACTCTGTTGGGAAAATGCACCTTTCTTCAGTCGGCTTTCTGGTGCTCCCTTGTCGCACGAAGAGATCAAGCGGATCGTGATTCGTGTGCTTGCAGAAGCGACGGGCGCTGATCGGGATGAGATCACGGAAGAGACGCGATTGGTTGAGTTGACGGAATAAGATTCGTCGTGGTGCTGCGGTTGGCTGCGTCGTGCGGGCCGCAAAACCGGTATAACCGCGCCGGCAGTTGAAATTTGCGCGTTCCATTTTGGCAGCGGAGCATTTGACTTGCGCTCGATGGCGCGTCGGCAGAACGTATGTTTTTTCTGAACGTGCAAGTTTGCAGATTCAGGTTAGCGAGCGATTCATGAAGAGCAACATCACTTCCGTGCTTCTCGTCGACGACGACCCAGCGATGCTGCGGTTGCTGGCTCGATGGCTGACCGTGGCCGGATATGAAGTCCGGACGGCTGCGGACGGCAACGAAGCCAAAGCCGCAATCGAAACCCGTTGTCCACAGATCGTTGTTACCGATTGGGAAATGCCGGGACTCGACGGGCATGAACTGTGCCGCTGGATCCGCGCGCAAACGTTGCCGCATTACGTCTATCTAATGTTGTTAACTGTTCGAGGCGGACTCGATGACCTCGTACGCGGCATGAAATCGGGAGCCGACGATTTTTTGAAAAAGCCGATCGATCGAGATGAACTCATCGCTCGGTTGAGTTCGGCAAATCGGGTGCTCGATCTTGAGCAGCGGCTAAGTACTCTCGCACGGTGCGATGCACTAACTGGCTTGCCGTCGCGAAGAACATTTTTTGAATTTCTGCAGCGCGAGTGGAGCCGCTCACAGCGGTATCATTTTCCACTCTCGTGCGTGATGGTCGACATCGACTATTTCAAACGGATCAACGATCTTTACGGACATGCGGCCGGCGACGAAGTGATCCGCCGCGTCGGCCAGTGCTTGGCCGATGGCTGCCGCAACAGCGATGTCACCTGCCGCTACGGCGGCGAGGAATTTTGTTTGCTGCTGCCGGAGACGAACGAGGACAACGCAGCCATTTGGGCGAATCGGATCCGGCAGCGGTTGTCCGAAATGGTCATTGAATACGGCGATCAGAAGCTGCACATCACTGCGAGTTTTGGCATTGCGCAGCTGATGGATGACACGACATCGCCGGAGCAACTCGTCGACATGGCCGATCAGGCGCTCTTAGTGGCGAAGCGTTCGGGCCGCGACCGAGTAGTGAATTTTCACCAGTTGGCCGATGCCAAGCCGAAGTCCACCTTTGGTTCCAGCCCCAATGTCTTGCTGCAGGATGTCGCCGCCCGGCAGGTGATGACCACGCTGGTTGCCGGCCTCTACAAGGAGGATACCGTCGATGTTGCGCTGCGGCATTTCCTTCGCTTTCGCATCTCTATTGCTCCAGTCGTCGACGGCGAGGGAAAGCTCGTTGGCGTGTTGTCCGAAAAGGACGTGATGGCCGCGATGCTGCAACCCAGTTGGTGGCAACTGCAGATCGCAGATGTAATGAAAACGAACGTCGTCTGCTATGAAGAAGATTCGCCAGCGCTCAGCATCTACGAGTTCCTCTGCCGTGTGACGTTGCGAGCCGCAGTCATCGTCAAGAATGGTTCTCCGACGGGATTGATCACCCGCGGCAGTCTGCTGCGGTACTTTATCAACAGCCTGTGGGTCCGCGGGCAATTGCATACCGACGGTGAATTAGCCATCGACGGGGCAAAGTCCGCGGCGGACATGCAGCGGCGAATTCTTCGCACGGTGCAGGCCGTAAACGATGAAGCGCTCGATTTGCGCGATCGCCTCGCAGCGGTGGAACAGGAACATTTGACACAGGAACTCACTCCCTGCCTGGTGGGCGGCGCTTCACGCATTCAAGAACTCGCGAATGATCTGCTGGCTTGCTCGCGGTTCGCAGGCGCGCTGGCTGAATCAACCGAACACGCGATGCTGTAGACTTGCAAGATGCGCACCTTGCAAATCAGAGTCAAACCCAACTCGCGCTCAACCGAGCTGGCGCAACAGGCCGACGGCACCTGGCTCGCGCGAGTGAAAGCACCGGCCGTCGATGGCAAGGCGAATGCGGCGCTCGTCGAAGTGGTCGCTGCGCACTTTGGCGTACGCAAAGCACAAGTTTCGATCAAAAGCGGAGCTACTGGCAGGCTGAAGCTCGTACAAATCGACGATTAAACTCGACTTACGGCCACCGCAGCCTGATTCGCAACCGTCCTGGGTGTTTTTAATCTGCAGCCTGAATGCGCACAGAGTTGCGTGCAACCACCTGCTGAGCAAGGTTCGCGCCGTTTCAACCAGGAATCCGTGCGAACTATGGCAAATGTTGAACAATGCGCAGCAGACCTCTATCTTACGCGTGATCGAAATCCTCTCTCGTTATGTCAGGAAACTCAGCGATGTCGCGTTACTGTTTCTGCATCTGTTGTGGCACTCTGCTTTTTGGCGCGTTATTCCCAGCCGACGCCCAAGATACCAAGCCGAAGCCCAATCAAACCGAGCAAACGAAAATCGTGCTGCCTGATTTTCCGCGAATCAACACGGCGCCTTGGTACGAAGTCGACAAAACCTGGCCGCAGCGGCCCGCTCAGTACGACCAGGCTGCGGTTCCCGGCATCGCGGTTGACGCAAAGGATCAGATCTGGGTCTTCACACGCACGCAACCGTTTGTGCAAGTATATGCGGCCGATGGAAAGCTGATTCGCGCCTGGGGCCAAGACCCGCTTACCAATGCCCATCACATCAAGATCGATCATGACGGCAACGTCTGGCTCGCCGATATCGGGCTGCACGTGGTGCGTAAGTTTTCACCCGGCGGCGAGGTCTTGCTGACCATCGGCACCGCGGGCCAAAAGGGAACTGACAAAAAGCACCTCAACGCGCCGACCGACATGGCCATCACGCCGACAGGCGAAGTCTTTGTCGCCGATGGCTATGGCAACAATCGCATCGTTCACTTCGATGCCCGAGGACAGTATGTAAAAGAATGGGGTCAGCTGGGTGTTGGCCCGAATGACTTCAGCCTGCCGCACGCAATTGGCATCGATTCCGAAGGCGTGCTGTATGTCGCCGATCGGAATAATCAACGCGTGCAGGTTTACAGCCAGGCCGGCAAGTTGCTCGACAGTTGGCAGAACGTCGTCGTGCCGTGGGGCATCGTTATCACGGCAAGAGACGAAATTTGGGTAGCAGGCTGTAGCCCGATGCCGTGGCTAAATGATCCGAAGTATCCTGGCGCTCCGCTCAGTTGCCCGCCGAAAGATCAACTTGTAATGAAGTTCAACACTCAGGGCAAGCTGCTGCAGCTGACCACCTTCCCCAAAGGGGAAGATGAAAAAGAACGCCCCGGCGACGTCAACTGGCTGCATACAGCTGCGGTCGACTCTGCCGGCAATCTTTACTTGGGAGACATCATCGGTAAGCGAGCGCAGAAATTTGTCTTGCAAAAGTAGCCTGAGTTTAGGATGACTCACGATTGAGCCATGCGACCGCAGCTTCGTCGTTCGTGAAAACGTTCGCATCCAAGCCGCGGTTAGTGGCGACCAGGGTTCCGAAGCGCTGCGGGTCGAGTACTTGTTCCGGAAGAACAATGGCGACTCGCATGACGCCGGCTGCGATATTGGCAAGGCTGCTGATGAACTGGTAGCGATCGAGAATGGTGGGCTGCTCGTAACCCTTCAGAGCGAGACCATCCAGGAGCAGTTCGCGTAGTCCAAATGACTGGGCGTATTCTGCTGCGCCACGGAGCAACGCGATTGCTTCGGCAAGCGTTACTTCTCCCTGTGGGCGGAAATATCCCCGAGAGCTTTGCACTTCAAATCCGGCGGGCGCGGTCATCGGCAATTCCTGCAAAGACTGTCTTCCCTGGCAAGTGTCAGCCATTGTAATCAGGAATTGCTAACTCCCCCGCTGAGATCTCGGAAAGTTCGATCTCAGTTTTTGGATTGTTCGACTACGGAGAAACGGAGCCTAGGCCCAGCTTACTTCGGCCATCGCAGCGTCGACACCTTCAACATATTCACCGGCCGACATGGCAGGAACTGGTGCAGCCACCAGGGTGAGCCCCCAATCCGAAGCTTTGCCGTCGATGCGGATCATGTAGTTGCCGTTGGCATCCCAGCCCAAAATGCGGAAGCGGGCCATTCGAGCCGCGGCATCTGGGTTATTGCGATTCGGATTCCGCGGATCGGTCGGGCTCTGGAAGATCTCGATGATGTGCGGGCCATTGGCGTCGGTCACGGTGAGCGTGGCCTTCGACAAATCAGCGAGATCGAGATCAACCTTGATAGACGTCGCACCGACCCAGTTGTTCAAGCTCCAAGACCAGATGGTATTGGCGTTCAAGTCGGTGCCGAGCACAAAGCCATTCTTCGTGCTCGAGCCCAGCAACTCATTGACCAAGCCGGCGCTATTCACCAGGGCGCCGGCGTTGATGCCACCTTCACCGAAGTCATTCCGCGAGACGCCGCCGGTCAGGCCGAGCAACGGCAGATCGAGGGAGATCTGGTCGTTCGCAAAGAACGAGGCAGCAGCACCCAGCGTTTCAGCACCATCGGTCAAGGCCAAGGGCTGCGCTTCGGTCAGCAGGTAGTCACCTGGCTCGACTTCAAAGAACTGGTAGAAGCCGAGGTGGTTCGTCTCGATCGTGTTCGGAACGATTATACCGGACACTTCGCTCGTGCCGGACAACGTCACAGCAGCGCCCGCGATCGGATAGTCGATCGTCGGATCGTACGTGCCATTGTTGTTCACATCGCGATAGACATAGCCTTCGATCGTCGTTGGGATGAATTCGCGAACGATCAAGTTCACCGTGACCTCCACCGATTTGGCATCGGCGGCACCGGCGGTAGTGCCGTTATCGGTCAGCGTATAGGCGAAGCTGGCGTTGCCAATGAAGCCGCTGGTGGGAGTGTAAGTAATCACACCCGCGTTGAGCGTCACGGTGCCGTTCGTGTTCGGACCGGGTGTGACACCCGTGATGCTGATTGATTGGCCAGCTTCGTTGGCCGGGGCGCCCGGCGAGTCATTGGCCAGCAGGCTGGCAACCGTGAACGTCCGATCGCGATCCTTGATGACGGTGAAGCGGCCGCCGGTGCTATCCGGATCAGTGCCGCCGACAGGAACGTCGTTCACTTCGCGAACATTGATCGAGACAAGTGCATTGCCGGACAACAGACTCTGCGGATTGATTGGCGAATTGTCGTTGATGCGATAGACAAACGAATCCGAGCCGTTGTAGTCAGCAGCCGGCGTGTAGTCGACCACGCGGGTCGTGGTGTTGAACACCGCCGTGCCGTGGGCCGGCGGGGTGACCAGCACAAACGACCAGTTGGCCTTGGCCGTGTCGGGATCGGTATCGTTGGCGAACACGTCGATGGCGATGGCAAGGTCTTCGTCGGTCACGATGCCCGGATCGGGATTGGCGACTGGCGGATCATTGGCTTCGACCACATCAATGGTCAACGTCGTGATGTTCGAAAGATTGTTCGGTGCACCACTGTTGTCGTTCAGCTGATATTCAATGACCACCTGGCCAAAGAAGCCGGTGGCGGGGATGAACCGAATCTGATTGCCGGCGGTTATCGAGACAGTGCCACTAATGGCCTGAGCCGGCGTTTGGGAAATGATGCTGATGGTCGTACCGGCTTGAACCTGACCAGCGGTGCCTGTCGGCGGATTAACATCCACATCGCGGTCGTTGGCGAGCACGGCCACGTCGATTTGTTGGCCTTCACCTGTGGAGGCGTTGTCGGCTTGGGCAACCGGAGCGTCATTCACCGGAGTGATCGCAAAGAAAACACCCGTGGTCACGTTCAGCGGCAGGGGAGCGCCGTTCGTCGTGCCATTGTCAAAGACTTCAATGATGAACCGCAGACCGGAAGCACCATTGAAATTCGGCGTCGGCGTGAATTCGACATTGCCAGTGCCGGTGTTGATGACCACCGTGCCACCGTTAGGCGCCAAGACCTGATTCAACGTGAGCGTTTGGCCGCTTTCGTTCGCCGGTCCCGGCGAAACCGATGCGAGCAGCGTGCTGATTGGAATCAGGTACGTCGGTGAATCCTCGGCAATGTTGGCAAGCGTAATGTCGCCCGCCGTCGGCACATCGTTCACTTCGGTAATCGTGAACGAAGCCGTGGCCGAAGTGAGTGAAGTCTTGAAGTCGTTCGCACCGTTGGTCTGACCGTTGTCGGTCACGGTATAAGTGAAGCTGGCCGGGCCGTTGTAGTTGGCCGTCGGTGTGAAGACCACATCGCCACTGCCGTTGATCGAAACCGTGCCACCCACTGGATTGCTGACAGCAGCGATGGTCAGCGTTTGGGCCGATTCGTTGGCAGCACCACGATTGTCGTTACCGATCAGAGCGCTGGCGAGGATCGTGCGAGCGCCCGAATCTTCGGCGACATTCGACAGCGTGTCGTCGGCCGGCACGGGAATGTCGTTCACCGCGGTGACGGTCACCGTGACAGTGCCCGTCGCGGGTGTGCTACCAGGCTTCGTATCGGTCATCGTGTAGGTGAACGTATCCGTGCCGAAGAAATTCGCGGCGGGAACGTAAATCAGCTGGTCGTCGCTAAAGTCAGCCGGCGTGCCGTTATCGTCACGCGAGACCGCCCCACCGTTGACCGAGATTGTGTCGAACGACAGCAGCTCGGCGACATAAACCGTTGGATCAGGCACGTTGACGATGTCGTTGTCGAGCACGTCGATTGTGTTCGTTGCTGGAGCACTCGAGTCTTCCACCACTGTCTTCACGTCGGCGCGGGCTCGCGGACGGGTCGAAGTATCGACGATGATGGTCACGTTGTCGACATCGCTCTGCGGACCGCCCGTGCCAGTGTTGCCTTGATCGTTGATCGTAATCGTCAGCGATTCGTTGTTGCCGCCAAATGTCGCCGACGGCGTGTAAGTGATGCCGTTCAGCGCGGTATTGATCGCAGCCAAAGTGCCGCTGAGGATTAGGTTGTTCGTGCCATTGCCCGTCAAGTTGGCCAGGCCCGCGGAGTTAACATTCAACGTATTGCCAGCTGTGACTTGCAACGTGACTTGCACTAGATTCGTGCCGGCATCTGGATCGGAAACTTGGATCAGCGTATTGTTCGCCGAGTTGAGAATCAGCGGATCTCCCTCGACCACATCAGGCGTGCCGACAAAGCCGCCGAGTTCCACGTTCGGAGCATCGTTGACGGCCGTGAGGTTCAGTGTGATATTTCGCGAGCCCTGCAGGGCTGGCGCCGGCGTGTTGCCGTTGTCGTTGGCCGTGATCGCCAGTGCCACCGGGCCGTTGAGGTTCAAGGCCGGCGTGTAGCTCAATCCATCGAGAGCGAGGTTCAGATCTCCCACGGTACCGGTCGCAGTAACGCTGTTCGAACCGTTTCCGCTCAAGCCTGTCAAACCAGCCAGACTGGCGAGCGTCAGGTTGCCATTGCCGGCACCGACGTTAAGCGTCATGGTCACCAAACCCGCGGCTGCATCCACATCGGCAATCGTGATTTGATTGCCGTTGAGGTTGCTGAAAACACGCGTGGTGTCTTCATTGAAGGTTTGCGAAGTCGGGCCGCTCACCACCGGTGCATCGTTGACCGGTGTAAAGTTGATCGTCACAGTCGCCGTGTCGGTGTTGTTATTTTCATCGCGGACCGTGTAGGTGAACGTTGTCGAGCCAGCGAAATCAGTGCCCGGCGGCGTGTAGCGGATCGTGCTTGCGTTCAATATCTGCACGGTGCCCACCGTGCCCGTGGTATCCACGCTGAGGACGGTCTTTGGTGTCGAAGGCGTCGGCGAGTTGTTGACGTCGTTAGCCGTCACATTGATGTCGGTAAATGCCGTAGCATTTTCGGTCAGCGTTGCCGAGTCGTTGCCGGCGCTCAGCGGTTCGACGATGGTGATCGAGTCGTTGACAATCGTGATCAAGTCGGTCGTAATCGCGTTGCTGAAGCCCAGCAAACCAGTCGGCAGACCGTTATTCACGTCGAGGTACGAAATATTGAACGGCACGATGCCGGCATCGGTAGCCGTCATGCGCAGACGAACAATTTCGGTTGGCGTGATGCCCGGATAGGGGCTTTGGAAATTGCTGCCGCCAATATCGTTAATGCCGAAGGTGTCTTTGTTGCCGTTGCGCTGATCGGTGTAAAACACCGGATCGTCATTCAGCGGGTTGCTATCGGAATCATAGAAAGTGCGCAAGCGGAAGGCGTCGGCGATGGCAATCGCATTGTTGGGGTCGCCACTTTGGAACTCCGTCACTGTGATGGCCGCGGCGCCACCCAAGCTGATGTTCGTACCCGTGATCGACGGCATGTTGCGATCGGCCAGACGATTGATGAAACGGACGCGCCAGTTCGTCGTGCCATCTCCACGTGTTACTTCAGCGACATTGGGGCCCAATATGTTATTGAGTGCGGCCTGAATGTTGCTTGTTACGATGTTGCGATTAGCGGCAAAGTCGATCGCCGCGGTGGTTTTGAGTGTGCCATTGTCATTAACAGTCAGCGTAAAGTCGCCGCCGTTGGTGGCACTAGTAATCGCGATGTTCTGAATTTCGTTGACTTGGAATTCCGTGATGTTCTTCGGGTATTGCAGATCGAAGAAGGTCGTCACCACGCCCAGCGTCGTTTCGCCGGTGCCGACGTTGGTCGTGGGGCGAGTCTGCCCCATGTACGTCAACACGCCGAGGTCTTCGGCCAGGATCCGCACTTCATAGAAGTTACCCTTGGCGACTTCCGTGATATCGGCGTTGGTGCCCGGCGCGACGATCTGGACCGTCATCTTCATCATCGGTTCGCCTTCACCCGCCGACGGGTTGTTCAGGCGATTGATAACGGCGAGTGCGTCCAAGGCGGTGACGTAGTTATCGTTGTTGACGTCGATAAATCCGTGGCCGCCAGTCCCCTGGATCCCTTCTCCACCAGACGGTCCCGCCGGGCCGGTCGTAGCCAGACTGCGGGCACCGCGGCTATTCAAGTCGTTGATGATGCCCAAAGCATCGAAAGCCGTCACTTGGCCGTCGGCGTTAACGTCGACGGGCTTGTTGATGTTCCAGAAGGCGTTCCGCACAAAGGCCAATTCGCCCGCATCCATCAACGCCCGCGCTTCGAGCGGCTCGGCACCAAGTGCTCGGCGCTGAAACTCTTTCCGCCGGCTCTTGGGCGTTTTCGACGAAGGGACACGACGCTGACGACCGAAAATTGTCATGAATTTACCCGTAGCGATACGAAGTCTTCTGTTCCCGATGCGAATTCAGCAGATTGAAAACCGGACGGCAGCTTCGCCTCAGAAGTACCGCCTGCCTGGTGAACCTCGCGTGACCCTATTCGAAATCCAGTAAATCGGCCGAACTGTAAACACGATAAGCAGTTGCAGCAAAATCAGTTGCAAAGTTAGCTGGATTTCCCCCCCGCCCTCAAAGTACTTACCGGCGTCAGGGTTTGAATTCCAAGCTAGTCAGGACCTGCGAGCTTTGCAACAGATTTGCAATGAGCCGGTCAACTTTTCTTACGAGGGCAGATCACCGCATTCCGAAATCTTAGCGCGCAAGGCATAACTGTCAAAATCCTGAGAACCCCACCCTCGTAATGACGCAGGCCAGGCGGGGAAAGTTCCGCCTGGCCCGTGAGGTTGAAGATTTTCGCCAGAAAGGGCTCGCCCCTGCGAGCCCTCCCCGGCTTTTTAGCCATTCGATTAGGACTGCAGCTGTTCCAAGGCCAATTCATCGAGCAGATCAGCCCATTGGCCATCCGTCAGCGGGCCGGCGGCAGCTTCGACATCCTCGTAAGCTTCAAAGCTCACCTCTTCCACCGCAGCCTGGCGTTCGGCCATGGCCAGCAGTGCGGCTTCGATCACAGCTTCGTGCATCATTTCTTCGACCGGCGAGCCTGCGACAACGATCGCTCGTTGCTGGGCGGCAGCCGGCGGAGTCTCGATCACAACGCTTGAGGAGGCATAGAGTTCGCCCGGCAACAGCAGGTTCAGCGCCAGACCGTCCGGAGTAACTTCGCCGTCGATCGGTTCACCGGCATGCTCTGGAGCCGAACCACCACCAACCGTCACTGACTCCGGAGCACCGGGGGTTAGCGGGTTGTTGTTGAGGTACGTGACGATCTCGTTAGCATCAAACGCCGTCAGGCGGTTATCACCGTTCACATCGATGTAGGCCGGCGGTTCGCCCGGCGGCAAGGGTGACGGCAGTGGCTTCGGCCCGCCAGCGATCGGCAGCGTCGGCCCCAGCGGGTAGAGGTTCAAGTAACTGATGACGATGATGGCATCAATCGCAGTCACAAAGCCGTCATCGTTCACATCCATGAACCCGATGTTGTCGGGACCAGGTCCGGGGAAGCTTGGATCTTTCCGGTCGACTTGAATCGTCCGGCCGTTCTGGAACAGCGGGCCGGTGAGCGTGACTTGATAGTCTTCGACTTCGCCGTCAACTGCTGGTCCAACTGCACTGTCGATATTCTGGCTGCTGACGCGGAAGCGAGCATAGGTTGCACCGCGGGCGCCGGACGGAGTCGTGAACTGGATGACGTTGGTTCCCTGGGTGAGAACCACGTTATGGAGCACGCGCTCGGTCGTATCGTTCCAGCCCACCACGCCGTCGTTGTCGATCCAGACCGACAACTTGATGCCGCTGCTGGCCGCAGTCACGATGACCGATGAACCGTTGGTCACACCGGGCAGGAAGGCACTGCCAGCGATATTCACACCGTCGTCGGAATCGAGCGTGGCCGCGAGGCTCGGCTTGCCGTCGAAGTCGGCAGAAGGCAGAGTACCAAGCGAAACGCCCGGAACGATGAAGTGATTCGCTCCGTTGTCGGCCGAAAGCACCGGATAGTTGATCGGAGCATCACCGTAATCGACCGCAGTACCGAGGAAGATATCGTAGTAATGCTCGATCGTGTCACCCGCCAACACCGGATTGGGCAGCAGCGTGTTGTTATTCGCAGACAACTTATTGCCGGCTTGATCCAGGATGCCGTCATTCATGTAGATGCGATACGTTCCGCGAGCCCAAACGTTGCCGACAGGCGTCAGCACGATCTGGTTGCTGGTCGCATCGTAGCTAAAGAAGTAATCCACGCCGTCGACCAGCACGGATTCCGTCGTCGCCGAAGTGCGGCGAGTGACGATGACCTGATTCGTGGTGACCGTGAAATCATCGATGTCCGAGCCGTCCGGTTCACCGTTCGGATCGGTCCGATCGAACAACGCGACCGTGAAGTTACGCACAATCGTGGTGTTGTCGGTCGAAACCACATTCGAGGCAATGTCGCGATCGATACCGAAGCTGTCATTATCTTGCGGGTTGATCAAGCCGGAGCTCGGGCCTGTCTTGTCGACGCGATCAATGGCGCCCCGGTCCTTGAACGGATTGAGGCCAAAGCCCTGCGGCGTTTGCACATCCGGATCGTCGGCGCGAACCTGGCCGCGAGAATCGCGATCAGGCGACAGAATCGGCGATTCACCCAGGCCCAGAGGAGCCTTGATGGTCACCATCAAGGGACGATCGAGCAGTGAGTCAACCGAGCTGTCGATGGCCCGCGATTGCGAATCGAGATAGAAGTTCGCACCGGTCGGGTTACGGAACAACGGATCGCGCAGCTGGCCGTTGGCCAACCGTTGATCAGACAACAGAATCGGGAAGTCGCCGAAGCCGACATTGGCCGGGACAGAGAGCGTCGTATTGCCTTGCGTGACAATACCGCCGATCACCGTGTTGGGCCGCGACGAGGCATCAACATTGATACCCGTATTGAAGTTCGCGATGATGTTGTTGAGCAGCGTTGGGCCAGCCCGTTCGCTGATCAAAATGCCGGTATCTTGAACCACCGTGCCGGTAGGTGGCGGGAACAAAGTGCCACCCTTACCGAACAACGTGTTGTTCACAATGCGGCCGTAGGGAACCGGTGCATCATTGCCCGGATCGCCGCTGAAGCGGATGCCGCCCAGTTCATTGTCATAGATGACGTTGTTCATCACCACGACGCTGGTCAACAGACCAAGGCTATTGCTCTGGGCCAGGTTGCGAACGCCACCTTGGTGGGCCGCGTTACCATCGCCGGCTGTCCGCGAACCAGCATCGATATCGATGCCGAAGTTCAACGAGTTGTAAACTTCGTTCCCCTGGATGATCAGCTGGCCTTGATCGCGAGGCAGGTTACGATCGCCATATTCTTCGTCGAACGTAATCACGTCGATCGCACTGTTGATGCCAGCCGAGTTCGCGCCCGGAGCATTGGGCGAGGTGACTTCCAGTTGATACGTGCCCGTGCTGCCTGGAATGGCCCCCGTGCCGTCAACTGGGTTGTAACGATTGTTCGTCGCACCGCTGACCGCAATGTAGTAGCGACCCGCAGTGGGCGCGATGAAGACCAACGCCGAATCGGTTTCCGGCCGGGTGTTGTAGGTGTTGCCGATCACCTGGGTGGCGTTCGGCAATTCGCCCGGAGCAGAAATCGTCGTGGTGGAGAACGTGCCACCTGGGAACAACATCGGAATGGTGGGGCCATCGTTTTCGGCCGTATAGGTCACGCCGTTGATGTCCACATTCTGCAGCACTCCAGCCGAATTGAAAATTCGCAGGTACGAATCCAGGGTCGAGCCGAGTGTAGCGGCATCGACATCGACGATGATTCGCTGACCAGCAACCAGGTCGAGGCCGAAGTAATCGACATCGCGGTCGCGGCGGCCTTGGTCTAGCTGCGAAGTAACCGAGTCGTCACTGTCGCCGATCGTGCCGTTCGCGAAGAATCGCAAACCATCGTAAACAACGCCAGCCGGAGAGATCTCGAGAGCTGTGGCGATGTTTTGGTTCGGTTCGACAACCGGCGTGCCGGTGGCCTTGAAGGTGGCGGCACCATTCAGGTTCACGCGGTTGGTCGTGGTGATCAAGCCAGGCTGCACACCGTCGCCCATCCAAGCATTGACGGCGAGGATTTGCTGCACATCGACCTGATTGATCGCGTCGCGGATTGCGGCGGCAACTTCATAATCTTTCATCAGCGAGTGGTATGGGATCTCCTGGTTGCCCGGAGTCACCACATCACCAACCGCCGTGAATTGATTGATGTCATTGAATTCGAACGTCAGTTGGCGGTTGCCATCGCTGATGGTGAAGGTCTGTCCATCGACGATCTCCGCACCGGGACGAGCGAGCAAAGTTTGCTGCGCGGTGAACCGGTCGTTGGAATCGGCGGTGAATGTCGGTACACCCGGCGCCACGAAGTCATAACCAACGCCGCGGCGAATTTCGAGCTGATAATCGCCCAAGCGAACCTGGTTGACCACCAGCGGATCCAGCGGACCAACCGTGTTGGTGGTGGTCACGGGAGTCGACACACCCGTAATCATTTCGCCACGCTCGGCTAGACCAATCACAAAGTCGTCCAGATAGACGCCTTCGAAGTTGTTGTTCTGACCACGCAGGTTGCTCGCCATACCACCTTGAGCGTCACTGAGATCGCCCGGCAGAATCGCTTCCCAACCAAACGGACCACGTTGCGGCACACCACCGACGAAGTCGATAAACTTATCCGTGCCAGTGTTCACACTAGCGCCGGTGCTGATCAGTCGCACCAGGTCTTCGTACTGCTTGACGTTGTTAACGGTCGCAGTCTGCATCGAGAGAACCGGCGGGTTGTCCGGATTCAGGATGTAGTCTTGTTGGCTGAAGAGGGTGACGCGGTTGGGGGCAACCGAGGTCGTACCAGCTGTCAGGCCAGGGATACCGGCGGCAGTGATCGCATTAGCAATTCGGTTCGCCACGCTAACAACCGAGAAGCCATTCGACTCGGTGTAGTAGACAGGTTGATTGCCAAGAGTTACGCCGACGGCTCCGATGATGGCGTAGGTACCATTTGCCGGGTTGAAGGTCGGATCGAACGTGGCAACCGTATTGACGTTAATATCCGTATCGAGTTGCACGCGGGCGCCACTCACCACCCGAGCTTGCATGCCGGGGAAAGTGGAGATCAGCGCCTGGGCGACGGAGTTGACAATGACCGTGTCTGCCTCGCCCGTATTGAACCGCACTCGCACGTTCGTCGCGGTGAAGATGTTATCGTTATCAAACTCGAAACGCCGTGTCGAAGTGAAACCAACAGCATTGGTATAGGTAACTTCAAACTCATCACCGTCGACAATATAGTTGGTTCCGGTGTTGTCAGCGCCGTCATCTGGGAAGTCGATGATTTCGCCGGCTTCGAACTCAAACACTGTCGTCGTCGGCAAAGCTGGCGTCACGCCGGTGATCGTCGTCGGAATGTCGGTGAGGTCAAACAATTGACCATCGGTGTAGGCGGCGCCCGCGTTCACAACCAGTTGTTGCTGGTAGTAGAACTGTTCGAGCGCGTCGCGCAACGTCGTCGCCACTGCTGTCCGCGAGTCATCCCGACGATACGGCAATTCAATGGCATTCGGGTCGTTGATGCCCACAGCCCCGGTCATTACCGTCGTTACTCCTGTCCCCAGCGGAGCTCCGACAGGTGGCAAGGCAACTGCCCCACTCATTCCGTGGAAGGTGAGCACTGCGTCGTCAACCGTGCTCGCCGTGCCGAGGAAGCTCGTTTCAGCAAACAAGGCCGAAGTGCGAGTGATCGTCAGACCATACGTACCTGTGAAATTCGCGCCGCTGCCGGTACCACCGTTGAAGGGGTTGGCCAGATCTTGACTGGTTCCACCGCTGCGAACAATCACGTAATAGTCGCCAGCGCCGCCGGCAGGCACCTGGTAGCGTGCCAAGGCGTCGTTGCCGGGACCACTGTTGTCGTCACCGGCAACGCGGATGCCCGCGCTGTTGTAGATGGTGACGTAAGAATTGGTGAGCGTGAACAAGGCGCTTGAACCAGTGCCTTGTACGGCGGCGATAATGCTTTCGCCGTCGTTCGCTTGGACGTGATAGGCGTCATAGTCACCCGAAGTGAAACCGAAGGCCCCATCGCCCAGGAAGCCATCCGTCATCACGCTTTGATAGATCGCCTGAGTCGCGCTCGTTGCGTTCGGCACGATGTGCGTAACAAACGATTCATCCGCCGTTGGGATATCGTCGTTCCCAAAGAACTCATTGAAGCCGAATGGATCCACGATGCTGTTCGCGGGCACCAGCAAGAGATCCAGCAGCGATTGGGTCACTTGCTGCGGCGTCATTTCGTCGGTAATGATGACTCGGGTGTTGGTCCCCGCAACGATGCCGTCCTTGTCGAATTCGAAGGTCGTTGTGATGCCAAACGAATCGGTCAGTGTGAGACGCTCGCCGTCGGGAGTTGCGCGACCGCTCGAGAACGTCGCGGTGACGCCACTATTCAGTTCAAACGTCTGACCGTTGACCGAAATGAACTGGCCATCGGTGATGAATTCGCCGGAAACCGTCCGAATTTCTTCACCGGTGGTGTCCGTGTTACCGACATCCATATCGCCGGCAGTGCTGAAGTCGAATCGCAGCCGCAGTCCTTGCTGGCCTGCGAACAGATCCAGCGGAATACGAACTTGACGCCAACCACCGCCGTTGGCCAAAGGCTGGGCGCCCACGGTGAAGTTAGGTTGTACGCCCACGTTCGAGAAGCCGGTGGTACCGTCAACGTTCACGACCGGGACAACGGACTGATCGTCGAACGACAGCGGCCACCAGTCGCCGCTGTTGGTATCGGCGACGCCGTCACCATTCTGGTCCGCATTGTTATCTTCGATGCCGCTGATGAAGAGCCGCATCGAGTCATACAACGACTGCTCATGATCGGAGAAATAGGTGAAGTACAAGACCGGTTGATCAATGGCTGAGTAGCCTTCCAGGCTGAATTCGTTGCTGATGATCGAACCAGCAGCACCATTGTTGAAGTCGTACGTCGTGCCCACGCCACCGCGGCCGAAGTAGAAGCTCGAGTGACCGTCGGTTGCCGGCCGGCTGGTATTTTCATTCACCAACGTGCCGTGACCGGGGTCATACTGGCGATGCTGATTGTTCGGCGAATTGAACGGCGTCATCGTCCACAGATTTCGCTGCAGTTCGCCGAACCGCAGACCAACCGCATCTTGGATTGGGTTGCCCAAACGATCGAGCAGCGGCAGGCTGGTATTGCCGTCCGCAAAGATCGGCTGCATACCGCCATAAGCGCTGGTGGCCGGATTGTACGAAAACGCGTGCAACCGGCTGCCTTCGTCGACTTGCCGAGTAATCTGCAGGTCGTAGGTTCCTGTGAAGTTGGCGCCGCTGCCGGTGGCTCCATTGAACGGATTCGTCAAGTTCAAGCTGCTGCCGCCGCTCCGCACCGCCACAAAGTAGGCGCCAGCGCCGTTGACCGGCACCGTGAACGAGGCCCGAGCATCAAAGCCGTTACCGCTGTTGTCGTCTTGAGCGACAATGTTGCCGGCCGAGTTGTAAATTGTGATGTACGAGTCAATCAGCGAGCGATTGCTGCTCGAGCCCGCACCCAGAACTTCTGCAGTGACCACTTCGCCCGCGTTGGCTTGCAGCCGATAGAAGTCGTAATCGCCCGTAGTCGCGCCGAAAGCCCCGTTCCCGAGGAACGCATTCGTCAGGGTGTTTTGGTACACCGACATCGTTCCCGAAATTGGATTCGGGATCAGATGCGTGACGAACGATTCGTCAAACGTGTTGGCAGTAGGATTCGCGACCGGCGGCAGCGAGTTGTTTTGCTCGCTTTCGACAAACGTGCCCGCCGGAGCGACGATGCTGTTGGCCGGAGGTACCAAAGCGCCATCGGCGACAGCAAACCAGGTGTTGACGTACCGACCGTTTTCGACCGTTCCCGGACCACGCGTCAAACCTTGGAAATTGAGACCGGTCAGGTCGAATTCCGAATCGGCGATGTACCGCGTGGTAACCGTATCGAACTTGTTCTGATTCCAGATTCCCGAGCCCGGAGGAGGAATCTCGAGAGGATCGTTTTGATTGGTGAACCAATCGACAGTCACTTCAAACAAACCGCCCTTATCGCTGATGGCCAGGAACACATCGAGGCCGCCGCCACTTTGAGCTGGCAGGTGCACCATGCCCGTGATATTCCCGCCCGGCGGGTTGGAATTTAGCGGAGCGATCGGGCCCTGGCTGAGAAACGGCGAACCAGGAGCCGGGGGCAGCAAAATGCGACCGCGGTTTAGGTAGACATAGGGACCTTCGGAGCGGGCGGTGATGCCGGTCGACGGCGTCAGGTTAGTGTTGATGGCCTGTTCCACCCGAGCAGCAATGCTCAGCTGCGAAATGCCGCCTTGGATGATGATCGGATTGCCCGTGATGGGATCAATGGCCTGACGATCACCGGCGTTGGGTCGATTGGCCCATTCGTGGGCCAGGAACGGAATCGGAATTGCGCCCGAGGAAACACCAGGCCGGGCAATACTGTTCGGATTGCCTGAATCATCTAAAGCGGCAGTCCAAATCGGATTGCCGTCTGCATCCATGCCCACGACAGGTACACGGTTCGCGATGGTCGTGATGGGCGGGAAGTTGACGCGCCCGGTCTGTTGCGAAGCTTCGGCCCCCACGATGAATGGCGACTGAGGATTGGTATTCACCGTGTTCAAGATGGCGTCTGCAATCCGTTGACCAGTGGTCCGCAAATCCACATCGGGATCGACGGGATATGCTTCTTTCGCATTGATCAACAAACCACCGCCGACCATCAAGCCGCCATTGGCTTGAGTTGCCATGAGGTTGCGAACGGGGCTGGTACCGTTTGTAAACGTTACGTCCGATCCGTTCACCACCACGCGGTCGTCGTTGTTGTACTGATTGCCGGTAATGCCGTACTGTGCTTGCAGCGTTTGGATGGCCGTCGTCATCGCCGCCGCGACCTGACTGCCGGTGTCGCCGTAGTTGATCGGAATGCGAATCTTATTGGTGGCTGGTACGTACACACCATTCGCATCGAATTCGAAGGTGTGGGTAATTGCGCCGAACAGGTTCGGCTGCCGAATGGTAAAGGTCTGCCCATCCAAGTCACCAGGATCGCCAGCAACTGCTGGCTGAGCATGGGCTTGCAAAACCGGCGCGGCGCCCGTTGCACCTTCGGTAAAGACTTTCAGAAACGGAATGGTGTTGGCGGGAGCATCGGCATATTTCAAGGAGTCCGAGAAACCGTTCGGCGGCACATTAACCGGCGCGTTCGGATTGTCGGGGAACAGCGAGATGCGCGATGATGCGCCATTGACGTAGGCAGTCAACGGGAACGTCACGTCGTCATAAGCGCCATTGATCGCGTCTTGGATCAAAGCTGCAATCGCGGGGGCGGTGAATATTGGCGGCGGAGTCGGCGGCGTGGTCGGAGCCGGTGCGAGTGTGACCGGAATCGTGCCGGGGAAGGTAACGCCATCCTTGTCGAACTCGAAGATTTTCGAGAAACCGCCAGTGCCACCGACATTGATAACGAAGCTGGCGCCATCCGGAATATTGATCGAGTTGATCCCTTGATTAACCACAATCACCGGACCGGTATCGAACTGATAAATCGCTTCATTGCGAACGGCGCCGGTTCCGCCAGCAGTGGTGCTAAACGTATCGTCGCGGTCGAGAATGAAATAGTAACCATCACGGACGGTTTGATCTGAGTTCTCGATCACGGTTTGCACAAAGTCAAAGCCAGCATCGAACTCGAAATTCCGCGAGATATCGCCATCGGCGACAGTGAATTGTTCACCGTCCCGAATGTTGAAACTGGCATTTGCCGTCGAGATGAACGAATCGTTGCCGGTGGCTGGATCGGGAACCAGCGGGTTGGTCGCCAGTTGGCGATCAAGCGGGTTACCGGAGGCCGTCAGCAACGTGTTTGTTGCTTCGACTGAGGTAAAGCGGAACTCGGTCAGAATTTCGCCTGCTTCGACGTGACTAGTCCAAGCGCCGATATCGCGTTCGGTACCCGAGTCGACAATCGCCGAGCCGTTGGTGTTGCTCAATTGGTACACGATGTTCCGGCGGGTCTCGACCAACGGGTTTGGATTGCCGGTTAGGTAGGCCTCGCCCCGCGAACCAACGCCATACAGAAGGCCCGTGCCATAGGCCATCGCATCGTAGTGGATGCCCATGCCAAATGGTTGGTTGGAGAGGACGGGATCACCAAAGGTTCCAAACTCCGGAGCATAGGTGATGATGCCATCACCGCCCAAATCGGTGGCGCCACCATTCGTGGTGTTGATGCGGATCAAGTGACCCGAACCAGCATCGGTGAACGGCCCCACTTCCACATCGCGAGTCAGACCGAACAGGTTCGTACCGTTGAAATCGATATCGCGAATATCGTAGGGTTGCGAACCAACCACCGTCATCCGTGTACCGGTGAACGGGTTAAAGGTATCGAGCGTTGTGGTTTCGGCGCCCGAATCACGCAGCAAGTAGAGCGTGGTATCGCCCAAGTGCCACGGAATCGCACTGTCGTTACCAGCCACTTGATCGAACAGAATTTCCTGCTGAGCCAGGTTGGAAGTACCACGATCCGGCGGAGTAAACGGCAGGAATGGATAGCCAGCCGGGAACGGCACTTCCGGCTTTTCGTTCAGCAGTCGATACGGACCGGCCCAGCTACCTTCGCTGAGATGATCTTCGACGATGCGGCGCACGGAATCGAGTGGCTCCATGCGCAACAGCGGATTGGCCGAAGTGGGACTGGTGAATTGATTCATCACGGTCGGGGTAGTGCCGATGCCAGTGATCGCGACATAGTACCGCTGCGGCGCACCGCCAAAGGGCGTGCTCGCCGGCAATGAGATATTGCCGATGTACGAATCGTTGAAGCCCACCGAGCCGCGGCCCAGATCGTTCAACGCGCCGCCGGCCAGAGCGTTGCCGCGGTCATCGGCAATGTTCGAATCAAAATTCGACAGAATGAGGTTAAGGGTCGCGTCGTACACGAACATCTGCATGTTCGGTCGGCCCAGACCGTCGGCATAGTCCAAGTCAAAAACGGTATTGACCAGCGACTGCAGCGATGGGTACTCCGCCGACACCGGGCTGGCGCCGTCGATGTTGGTGTAGTCCAGCGTGAAGGTATACCAGTCGGTTTCGCCGATCGTATTGATCGTGCCACCGACCGAGATCGCGCCCCGATCCACACTCAACAAGTTGCCAAGTTCCTGGGCACCCAGCAGGCTGCCGATGTTGTTCGGCTCTTCGTCACGCTGCTCGCCACCAAGTGGAGAATGCGCCGGCAAGCCATTTACGTCGATGCCCGTCACGGCATTGGCAATGCGCGAGTAGCGGATGGTGGTACCACCCTTTTCATCCTGCTCGCGGAGGCGAACTTGCAATTCGTAAGCACCGAAGCTCACGCCGGGTGTAACCAGGCTTTCGCTGACGTTTGCCGGCACGGCAGTATCCAAATCGCCCTTGAGTCGCGGCACGCTGCGGACACGGACGAAGTAAGTGCTTTCCACTCCCGGAGGGCCTGGCAACTTCACGCGCATCCCAGGATCGCGAACATTCGTCGAATACAGGTCGATCCCTTCATAAGGAGTGGTCTTCTGCAACGGCAGGGCGCCTTCACCGATCAGCGAATCAGCGCCAGCCGATTCATCGGCGCTGTTGTCGGAGCGAGCCAGCACATTGCCGAATTCATCAACCAGTTCCAACACGGCATCTAAAGCTTGCGACGTGCGGTCGATATCGAACCAGACTTCTGTTTCCGATTTGGCCTTGAAGCTGTAGATGTCGACGTCGGCAACCGTGCTGACAGCGCCTTGAACCACAAAGCCCAAGCGCAGGTTTTCGTCACCGCCTTTATTGGCGCCGGCCAGCGTACCGAGGAACTGGGCCTTGCTGGGCCGCGAGTTCTGCGAACCGTTGCTGCTCACCGGTTCCCGTTCGGGAACTGTTTCCACGTTGCGATCGTTGGCGTATTTGTCGACCGTAATGCCTTGCCATTCACCGGGACGACCGGCAACCACCGGGCTCTGCGGGAAGAGTTCCAGGAACGTGGTGATCGTCGAACTGCTGGCCGTGGCGGTCATATCCCAGGCGAGAGCCGAAGTGACATTACCTTGTCCATACACGTTGCCGAGCGCAGGATCGTTGAGCAACGGCAAGTCGGTCAGGTCGACATTTGCAGGCTGACCGACTGGATTGACGGTGATCGCAAAGTTGTTGTACGTTCCGCCAGGGAGTAAACCGGTTCGCAAATCTTGGAACTTATCGGCAGCAAAGCCAACATACTTCGCATTTGTCAGGCCGGTACCCGGAGCATAGATACCGCCAAGGGCAAAACCGATCTTGTCAGTGTTGTCGAGCGTGAGTAGACGGAAATCGGCTTGGCCAGGCGAGCCGTGCAGATACAAAACGTCATCGACAGCCGAGGCGCCGATGTTTTGATCCATGTAGCTAACCAGCCGCAGCGCACCGAGCGGTGCGCCCGGAGTGACGGAGTTGAACTCAAAGCTTGTCGTCAGCCGCGTCGAACCATTCAGGAATCGCGAAGTCGCCTTCCAATGGACTTGGCCGTTGACACCTGTAAACTCACCTTCGCTGATGACTTCATCCGCCGCATTCAAGAAAGGCGCGGTGGTCACGGTCGTCTGCAGATCGATTCTGGTGTTCCCAGAAATGACCACGGGGAAATAATCGTTGAGTAAGTTCTGAGCAATGTAATTGCCGACCAACCCCTGGGCCGTGGCGGTGCTACCGGTTGCCAGAGCGAACGAGCCAGCGGCATTCACCGTGAGACCAAAATGGCCGTTGACCGTGGTGGCCACATCATTATCGATGGTCAGCCCATTATCCACCTCGCCGATTGTCGGCAGAGGCGCCAAGAGAGCATCGCCGTTCGTGTTCGCTTGTGGTTTGCCGCTCGGCGTGAGGCCGGCACTGATCGTATCGTCCGAGAACGAAGTCATCACCACCGGGAAACCCGGTTGGCCGAGCACTTGGAGCGTGCCACCGATGCGGTCTTCGATTTCCAACGGCCGGCCATTGGCAATGAAACCCGCCGTCGTGCCCGCATTTTCATCGCTGGCTGATTTCACAACCAGGCTTTCGCGAGCACTGCTTTCCAGGCGCAAGCCACCATAGGTATGGAAGTCGGGAATCAAAATCGAGTCGAACAACACGTGGACAATGTCCGTGTCGTCCCACACCGTTTCCGTGGTCAGCACACCGCCGCGCACTCGCATGCCGTTGATTGCATTTCCATCCAGCTTATTGAGCCGAATGAGCGGGCCGTTGTTGTCGACGTCGGTCACCGCAGTCTGCGTATCGGTCAGCCGCGACACAGGGAAGCTGATACGGCTCAGGTTAGCCACGCCATTGACCACGGGCAACTCAGCCAGCAAACCAGTTTGCCGGCCAAAGTCGACGGTGTTGAAGGAGTTCATACCATTGGCGTTGATGCTGATGAACGAACCTTGATTGCTCACCACCGTGTTATTGACAATCACGGGCTGAGCGCCGCGAACAAAAATCACGGCTTCGTCGTTCGTGCCGCGGCCCGAGCGATCGACGGGGGCTTGATCGCCGACCACGCCATTTTCGTTGAATTCAAAACGGCTATTGGCAACGCGGACTTTCGCTTGCTGAATTTCCAGCACATTGATGCCGGTAAAGGTACCTTCGATCCGGGTTTCACCGCCGCCGTAAGCGAAGACCACTTCGTTGAAGCTGCCCTTCGAATCGGGTGCAAAGTAAATACCAGCCCAGTCGCCGGCTTCACCAGCAGTCGTAGTCGACTTCGACGTCGAGAACGTACCACCAGCGCCATAGCGTTGATCGTACAACGACGTCATGACAATGTTTCGACCCTTCACGCCTTCGGCGATGATGCTGGTCCCGATCGTGGCGTCGATCCGCGCACCATCCGACTTGACCACGATCGAGGGATCGATCACCAGCGTGCCGTGCGGCCGAGCACGAGCGACTGCCGGCGGCGAGAGCGTCGCGTCGGTCAAATAGGTTGGTGCTGGATTCGCCGGATTCGTATCCACAAAGAAGAAGCCAGCGGCCGTGAGTTGATCCTGCAGCGTTTTGATTTCGATCAGTTCAAAGCGACCGTAATTGATCGAGCGATAGATCTGCAGCGACGAGAATTGTTTGTCGTCGATATCGGGAAGATTGGCGATGGTGATCTGGCGGTTGTTACCGCTGATCACGTACCCGCGGCTCTCACCAGCGGTCACCGCCAGCGCCGACGAAGCGGTTTCGCCTGCCGCGCCGAAGTAGGTGAACCGATAGTTGACAATTTGGCCGTTGGTGAAGCCAGCGCCACCCGCCGGCGGAGGAACCGGCGCAACGGTGGCCGTGATGTCGACGGTGGCAGGATACCGATCCTCTTGCACCAGCGGTGTGCCATTGCTGGTGTACGCCAGCGCTGCGGGAGCCCCGGTATCGGTGAATGTGGTTGTGTTGCCGTCCACCATGCCGATCAAATTGAATTGACCACCGGCGATCGAACGATAAATCCGCAGCCCCATGTACTGCCCGTAGGTAGCTGGCAGACCATTCAGCGTCACCGAGCCATTCGGTCCCAGGGTGCCGCCAACCGCAATCGGCACTTCCACCATCGGTGTATCGCGACCTTCGGTGTCGACATAAGCGAGGCCGTAGACGACGCGAGTTCCGGCGGCATACTGACCGCCCGGTGCGTTTGCTGTCAGCGTGGTGGTCACTGCCGGCAGATTGAGGAACGTGTTCTGCAGAATCCGCGGTGACATCGAATCGCTAGTCGCAGCCACCTTTAGCTTGAGCGCCGATGCCGGGAGCGGCACATTACGGTCCGTGTAAGTGGAACTCGCCGAGGCCGGGATTTGTTCCACCAACACAAAGTCGCCCGTGCCGCCGATGCGGCGATAGAGACGGCGACCGACAAAGCCCTGCGCCACCAACGAAGCAGTAACGTTCGGCAGATTGGTCAGACGGATGTGCGAATTGGCGGTCGTGATAGTTCCCGTGACGCGAACGGTATTTGACGCGAGGCCTTCATTGCCATTGGCGTCGACATAGACAATTTTGTATTCAATCTGTGCGGATGGAATGGGCGTGTTGGCAGGGCCAGTCACGAAGCCACCCGTTCCTGCAACCGGTGTAGCTACGGTCAGCGTCGTACCTGGCGCTGACAGCGAAGTATGCACCAAAGCGCCACCGGGATTGCTGTGCATCACCAGGTTTTCTTGGATGACGTGCACAATATCGGTATCGTCGAAGCGACCGGCGACGTTCATTTCTTCCAGAGCGCCGACATTCAACGTTCCGGATTGCGTACGCGAGCGGATCGCAAGCGCATTGACCGTGTTGTTCAGCAAGATGTTGCCGTGAATTTCCGGGCCAACCCGGTTGTAATCCACGTTAAAGCTGGTGTTGAACGTGCTGCCGAACTGCGGGCTCGAGAAATTGCTTTCTTCGAAGCTGTCGGGATTCGCCGACATCGCTGCATCGGCGTTCAAAGTGATGCGATTGTTGATGATCGTCGGACGCGCGTCGGTCAGGTGAATTGGATTCACCGTCCGCGCGGTCGAGTTCACCACCACCTGGCCGCCGCCATAGCGAATATCGGCATTTGAAATGTAATTCAGGAAAATGCCGCGGCGTTCGAAATCGAAGCGGCCGTCGGCTTGATCGATGTCGTTGCGGAACGAAATGCCACCCCAGTCACCTTCGTCAGCGCGTTCGCTCCCGGAATTTTCTGGCTCACCGATCTGCGGCTCAGATGTCGAGAGCGGATCCACGGTCCGGTTATAGGAAGTGAAATAAACTTGTTGCCAAGGTGTGCCGAGGACCTGGAGTGCGCCGCCACTACGGTCGGCCGATGCTCCCTGGTTTTCGCTACCGACACTGATTTGAGCGCGCCGCAATTGCACCACGGCGCCGGCGTCGAACATCACGGTGCGATCTTTGGGCACGTCCAAAGTCGAACCATCCGGCAGCGGATTGCCGAGACGGTCAAAACCAATCTGGTAAGCCAGATTGTTCTTCAAGTCGGGATCGGCCGTGTCCGCCGTGGTGGCCAGGTTGTTGCCGACGATGCGGATAATGTCGAACGGCTTCGAAGCTTGCAAAGCGCGCTTGATCGACAGGAATGGCCGGGCCAGCGAACCGTCCGGCACATAAGCGGCGTTATCTGGATCGCCATCGTGATTCAAGCCTGTGTCGCTGGCGAGCGGATCACCGCCGCCTAACCGGTCGACAAAGATCGTCCGCGCAGTGCGAGTGGTGCTCTGCAAATCGTTGAGGCTCGAGACCTGGGCCGCGCTCCGGAACCAGAAGTTGTTCACGCCGCCAGGCTTGCCGTCCGAATCGCCATCAAAGGCGACGCCCGGGGCGCCAGCCACACCGCTGTTATCAGTCAACGTTTGCGTGGCGATCTTGCGGAAGTCCAACTTCAACTGATACGCGCCTTGGGTCGTGCCGCCCATGCCCGAGTCGAACACATTCGGATCATATTCGATATTGCCGCTCGCGCTCACACCCACATAGTAGACGCCGGCCGGCAGTTCCAACTCAATGAAGGCATCCTTGCTGAAGTAATCGTCATTCCGGGCAAACAGTTCCGGCTGTTGCGTGCTCGGGTTCACGCGATAGATCGAGAGAGCCGAATCCAATTGGCTGGAATTGGCTAAACGTTCAGCAAACACTTCGGCAGTGAACACGCCCGCTTGATCAAGTTCAAAGCGATAGAGATCGATGTCCTTGCTTTCCGGGCGGTACACGTGCTGCATGTGCGCGATGTCAGCATCACCCGGAAACACCGGCTCAGCGCCAGGCAAACCGGCACTCAAAGACGGATCGTTCCCTTGCACCGTCGTGGCCGGCAAATCGTACGAGTGGCCGAGGCCAAGGACCTCCGAGATCTCGTGCATCGCCGTGACGAACCAGGCATTGCCGTACAAGTCGCCGCCATTGCTGGCCCAGTCTTCGCCCGAATCCATGATCGCAGCGGCAGTCTCGGCGATTCCGTCGTTATTGAGGTCGACGGTTCCCGCCAGACCAGTCAAGCCACCAGCACCCGTTTGCACGGTGGTCAAAATGGCCCGCATATCGCCCGTGGCGATGATAAACCCCTGCTGTTCGGTTTCAACAAAATTGACGCCCGAATACTGACCGATCAACTCGAGCACTTCGCGGGCGCGCTGCTTTTGCCGTTCGGTGATGATGTTGAAGGTTGGTTGATTCGGAATCGTGCCGGTCGAAGTATCCGGCACGTAGCCGAGCTCGGAGCGGAAGTTGTAGTAATAGGTCGTGACCCCGTTCACCTGGTCAGCCGCTGCGGCTGGCGGAGTCAGCGGGTTCAACGCGTACATTGAACCCAGATGGTTCTCCATGATGTCGTTGCCAACAACGACCGTCTGTGTACGGTTTTGAATCGCGACAGTGGCCGTTGCTCCCGGATGATTGCCGGTGAACAAATCGCGGTGGCCTGGGTCATCATTGCCGCCTGGCCAAATCAGATTGTAGAACTGCGGATCAATCGATTGCCCGATGATCACGCTCGTGCCGCTCTTCAGCACGTTCGCATGGGTTGCCGCGCTATTAGCACCTTGATTGATAAACTGTTCCAGCGTTTGCGTGGTAACCAAACCCTTGGCCAACGCGTCGCGGAGATTGGCCGCTCCGGTGAATGTCGAACCAGGATCACTGGTCAGATAATCGGTCGTCGCACCACCCGCATCAACCCCGTAAACATTCGGTCGACGAGTTTCGTTCGTCCCAATCCGCAACCGGTAAGCCACCGCCGGATCAGCCACGCCGGTGATCGTGCCGCCGAACAAATGAATATCCTGCGAGAAGGTCAGTACGGCCTTATCCTTGATGGGGTCGTAGTTAACATCGGCAGGAACGATCTCCAAGCCCGTCGCATCATCGAGCGGATCAACAGTGCCGCGGGTGATGAGCAAGCGATAGTACTGAGGGTCTTCGGCCCGCGTCGGATCCAAATCGTCGTTGTTGAAATAAACGTCAACCTGATTCGTCCGTTGCGTCAGCGTACCGTTGGCATTGCGGTCGATCGGTTGTGGCACGACGGCCAGAATTTGCGGAGCCAGGTTCAGCCGGAAATCTACATTGAACGAAGCGCCCAAATTAAACGGCAAGCCGTCGGTATCACGCAGCACCGAACCGATGAACTGAATTTGGTACAAATCGTCCGGCAGCGGCGTGGCAAACCGCATCACGACTTGCGTCGGATCGTTACCCAGATCCAAGTAGGCCGGCGTGTACGTAATGTCGTTGGCGTTGAAGATATTGTCTTTGTTGGCGCCCAGCAGGCGGATGCCGTTGGCGAGCGTCGTTCGGTCCATTCCCGGAACTGCCGGAAAAGTGAACGTCAGTTCCCGCGGCGATTCATTCCGCACGGTCGTGGGCGCGGTGCCAGTGTTAAAGGCCACGCCACCATCCGCTTGGACCAAGACTGGATCAATCGCGTACACGCGCCGATCTTCCAGCGTTTCCAGATGGAACTTGCGAGCCGCGCGACGGAGCATCTCGCGATATCGGGGATCGTTCTTCAAGGACTTCTTCATAGATGCTACGGGTTGCTTCAGCGAACGCCGGGTCGACATGTACTAACCCTCGAAAATATCGCGACTTACGTCAGACTCTGTTCCACACCAACCGGTTCGCAAAAAGAAGAGGACTACGCGGCGAACCGGGCCGCTCTCACCACCACATGCAATCCGAACCTAGACAAGCAGGCTAAACCGCAGGGGCCAGCTTCGGATTATAATTGGGGGCCTGAACGATGCAATTAAATGCGCAGCACCCGCTTAAACGCATGCGCGCTACTGGCCTTTGAAGCCCCCCGCAACCGAAAAGTTCCCTACCACCGCACCAAATTCCGCCGCCTGGGTCCAAACTCAACACAGAACCAACCTGTGCAGGTCATATCAACCTTGACGATTGCGTCAGCATAACGGCCGGAATAGCCAGAAAAAAAGGGAAAAACGCGTCAAGTTGTCGCACATCTATAGAAGCTAAGCGGGTTGAACAGACTTTTCCGATGCTAACTTTCGTTAACAACAGGATTTGTCAGCTTTCCGATTTTCTCGATTTCGACCGTGATCGAGTCCCCCGGTTTCAAGAAAACTTTCGGGTCGCGGGCCATCCCCACACCGTGCGGAGTACCCGTCATGATCACGGTGCCCGGGAGCAGCGTGGTGCTGCCGCTCAGGAACTCAATTAGCGTCGGCACATCGAAAATCATGTCGCTGGTCGACCAATCCTGCATCGTTTCGCCGTTCAAAATCGTTTTGATCTGCAGGGCATTGGGATTCGGAATCTCATCCTTGAGCACCAAAACCGGGCCGAGCGGGCCGAACGTATCAAACGTCTTGCCGCGGCACCATTGCGAGCCGCCAAAATCCTTTTGCCAGTCCCGGGCACTCACATCGTTGCCGCAGGTGTAACCCAGCACATAGTCGAGCGCATCGGCCTTGCTCACGTTCTTACACTTTTTGCCGATGATGACGGCCAATTCGCATTCGTAATCAACCTGCGTACTTTCCAACTTCTTCGGCAAAATGATCGGATCCCCCGGATTCTGCACCGCACCGGGCGACTTCATGAACAGCACCGGCCACTTCGGAATCGGCGACTTTCCCTCTTCCGCATGTTTGCGATAGTTCAAACCAATGCATAGAAACGCCCTTGGATCGACCGGAGCGAGCAACTTGGCCACATCGGCCGGCCGATCGGTTACCCAAAACTCACCGAAGATATCCCCTTCGACCTGGAAGTCGCCGTTATCAGTGCGGGCGGCGTATTGAATGGAACCTTGCGAATCGGCGTAGCGGATGAGTTTCATGGTTGCACAGGAACAAGGCGTGTTCGAAGTGAAGAACACGGATTGTAGCGCAACGGAGCGGGAGAGGGAGAGAGGGGGCGAGCGCGAGATTTACTTCCCCTTCTGCCACTCGCGTTTTAGCCCGCTCAGCCGCCCCAGCAGAAAATCCATGTCCTTCGCCGCCTCGCCGCTGAGTGCGGGTCGCAGTCCTTCCAGCCTTTCGATCATTTTCAGATCCCAGCCGAAGGGCTGATAGAGTTCGACGTGACCATCTCCCTTGATTGCTTGCCAACCCAACGCCTTAAACTTATCCCCCGCACCTTTTTTCGTAGCGATAATTGTCAAGCTATAGCCAATGGTCGGCTTGATGTCCTTCGTGGTGATATCGCGCGCCGCCGCAATAAAGCCATCCTTCGCCAGTGCCTCAAGCAACTTGTGCATGGCCTCGCGGTCGAGCTTGGTAACGCGCTCAAATGGATTGCCGCCGGCACCCGCATCAAAATCTCCCAAGTGATACGTGATCTGATAGAAGGGCTTGTCCTGATCGCCATAATAACGAAACGCCGCCGCCAACGATTCGCAAGTCCGCAGCATCTTCAGCCGCTCGGCGGTGATGTCATCTGGCTCCGCTGCAAAACCAATCTGGCAAGTGCTGGCAACCGCCAATCCAGCCGCAGAGCAACCAATCAGCCAGTCACGCCGGGAGTAATTCGCTTTGTACATACTTTTCGCCTTCTCCGGGAGAATCGAGCTGAAGCTAAGACGAAGGTGATGCGCAATTGGTTTTCTCCCCCTCGCCCGCTCTGCTTCACTTCTTCCCAATGCAGTACAAAAACTGCTTCCCGCGGATATAAATCCGCCCATCGCTGATCGCAGGCGAGGCGATCGTTTCGTCATCGAGCTGATTTTCCACCAGCTTATCGAACCGCGGCTGGGCACTAACAACCGTGCAGAGCCCTTCGGTGTTCAGAAAGAACACCCGGCCGTCGACAGCGATCGGCGAGGCCTTGTACTTCCCCTTCAACCGCTCTTTCCAGCGCAGATTGCCCGACGGTGCGTGGATGCAGCGGGCGATGCCGTCGTCGCTGATCGCGAAGAGGAGTTCATTCCAGACAACCGGCGAACAGGTGTCCGGTGTTCCTTCTTTGTAGTCCCACGTGATGCTCTTGAAATCATTTTCGCCGCTCTTCTTCGGCTGCACCGCGAGGATCGGCCCGCGCATGCCGCGGGTGGCGAAAATGAAATCGCCTTGAACCGTCGGCCCCGTCACCGTGCGGCCGCCGACCAGGTTGGGCAGGAACCACATCTGTTGGCCATCGACCGGATCATACGCATCGAGCTGGTTGCCACCCATCACGATCAGCTGCAGGCGGCCGCGGTACTCGGTCAGGATCGGCGTGGTGTAAGCGTCGCATTGCTCGGCCGACGCTTTGGTCATCCGCGGCGTCTTCCATTTCTGTTTGCCGGTGAGCAAGTCGTGCGCGACCAGATAGCTCTGCACCGGCTCATCCTGCAAATCAGCCAATGAATCTTGCATGCAGACGCTGATTACCGTGTCTTTAAAAATCACCGGGCTGTTGGCATGTCCCCACCAGATCGAATAGTTGCCGTGCTCTTGTTGCAGATTTCTTTTCCACAATTGCTGGCCTGCGAAGTCATACGCCGCCAGATCGCCGTTGCCAAAATGCGCGACGACCGTTTTGCCATCGGTCACCGGCGACGGACTCGCCAGATTGTGCAGTTGATGAAACTTCTGCGCCTGACGCTTCGGCGCTTCGCGGACAGCTTCGCCGCTTCCGACTTCCTGCTGCCACAGAATCTTGCCGTTTTTCTTATCGAGCCGCATCACCAGCAGTTTGTTATCCGCCGTATGGCTCGTCAAAAAGATTGCATCGCCCCAAACGGCCGGCGTACTGGTGCCCCATTCCGGCAGCGGCGTTTTCCAAAACAGGCCGCGGTCCTCATGCCACACAATGGCAATCTCCCGCTCGCTGGAAACGCCGGTGCCGCGCGTGCCCCGCCACTGCGGCCAATTCTCGGCAGCGAGTTGCGTGGTACCGAGAAAACTGAAAAACAACAAACCGATAGCCAGCAGTCGAGGCGAAGTTTGAACCATGACGAACTCAACTCAAGGGAAAGGCGGGAAACCAAGCAGTCCTCAGCATCCGGCAGCGCTAGTTGGCTGTCAAGAAACGACAAAAGCCGCGTAAACACGGCTTTTTCGCGAGTAGCGGGGAGCGGACTTGAACCGCCGACACACGGCTTATGAAGCCGTTGCTCTAACCAACTGAGCTACCCCGCCAGGGATGTTTTCAGCCTGTTGATTCTACTGAAAACCCAGCGGGCGAAAAGCCCTGCGTCCGGGACAGTCCGGGACATCCCCGGGCACGATAACCAACCTACATTTGCTATGCTGGAGGTTGCGACTCTCCCCTTTCTCAGCTGAGCGAACCTGCTGTCATGACTGCCTACCAAAAACCACTCGCCCTCATCGACGCTTTGCATCCGATTCCTGCGGAATTGCAACTGGCCGCTGCCTTGTCGGACAAAAACGCCACGCTCACCTTGCTCGATGTCGTGTCCGATCAGGGATGGACCTGGAACCTGCTCGGCAAAAAGGCCGAGCTCATCCGCAACAAACTGCAGGCCGAAAAACTGCTGGCCATCGACAAACTCGCCAAGGAAGAAGCCGCCAAAACCGGCCTGCAGGTGACGCATCAAATCGCCCAGGGCAAAACGGGCCTGGCAGTCATCAAGCAAGTCGGCGCGGGCCAGCACGATCTGGTCGTCCTACAGGCCAAGGGGCCTCACAGTCGTCGGGCGGGTGGCATCGGCGATACCGGTTGGGAACTGCTCCGCAAATGTCCGTGCAACGTGCTGCTCGTCGGCCAACAGCCCAACGGCCCGATTCCCAAAAAAGTTCTCGTCTCGCTCGACGCGGCCGCTGAAGATGCGCGTCATATGGCCCTCAACCAAAAGATCTTCGCTGCCGCCGCTGCAATCGCGGTGAAGCTTGGCGCCAGTTTGACGGCCATCCACTGCTGGGCCATTTACGGCGAATCATTGGTCCGTGATTACATGACAGCGGCTGAGTTCAAAGACATCGAACAAGCGACGCACGATTTGGGCCAGACCGGATTACAAACTCTCTGCGCTGAACTGACGGAGAAGCCCGCGGAATTGCATCTCAAGATGCTGCGCGGGCTGCCGAATGCCGAGATCCCTGCGTTCGCCAATGCGAATCAATTTGATCTGGCGGTAATGGGAACGGTTGCTCGTTCCGGCATTTCGGGCGCTTTGCTCGGCAACACCGCGGAAGAAGTTTTGCCGCGGCTGCAGGGCAGCATCCTGGCTATCAAGCCCGATGATTTTGTCGGGCCGGTGAGTTAGTTGCAAACGAACTCACCACCGAGTCACTCGGTGGTGAGTGTCTATTCGCGGCTTAGCCTCTTACCCCACCCCTCTCCGGATTACCGCATCCCTTCCTACTGATACGAGCAATCTCCCGCCAGCACTTCCAACCAATCGGCTCCGTCGCCGCCGATCAGGCGATCGTTCATTCCATCGTTGACGATTGAGCTGGTCAGCGATTGCCGGGTGCTGCCTGCATCACCGGTGAGATTCCATTCGGCAAAGATCGCTTGCAGCGCGAGCAAGTTCAGATCGAGACTTGTGGCCCGGCCGATAAGTAGATCTTCACCGGCGCCACCTTCCAGATTGTCGTGCCCGTTGCCGCCGATTAGCACGTCGTTGCCGTTGCGGCCATACAGCTGATCATCGGCCATACCACCGATGAGCATGTCGTTGCCGTCGCCGCCGTCGAGCAGCGCGCCATTGGCGCCAGCAGAGATCAGGTCATTGCCAGCCATCGCCCAGATGCGGTCGTAACCGGCGCCGCCGTCGATCATGTCATCGCCATGGCCCCCCGTGATTTGATCGTGGCCAGCTTCGCCGTAGATCGTCACGGGCGTGAAGCTGTCGGTGGCATAGATATAGTCATTGCCGTCGCCGCCATACACAATCACGCGGCCGCCGGGTCCCAGGTTGAGCGGACCATGCACCTGCCCCGCAATCCATGCCATTGGTTGACCGGTGCCATTCGACCAGACATAGATGTAATCGGTGCCGGCCGTCCCTTGAATGATGACGTTGGGCCCGGAGTGCGAAACCGGTCCCGGCGGCGGTTCGTCAACATCGCCGAGATTCACCGTCACGTTGGCCTCGCTGAAAAGGGCCGGATCGCCGTTGTCGGTCGCGCGGATCGTCAGATTGAAAAGGGGAGTCGCTTCGAAATTCATCGCACTGGCATTGGCCACGCTCAGTTGGCCAGTCGCGGCATTGATCGCAAACGCGCCGTTCGTGTTGCCGCCGACGATGCTGTACGTCAGCGTTTGACCAGCATCTGCATCGCTGGCCACAACAGCGCCCACGGCAGTGCCGACCGGCGAATTTTCGGCGAGTGCAAAGGCTTGAGCCGCAATCGACGGCGCGTTGTTCACGGGCGGCGGCGGAGCGACATATTCCACGTTCACCGTCACGGTGGCTTCGGTGAACAACGCCGGATCGCCGCTGTCGGTCACCCGGACGATCAATTCAAAAACGGGTGTCGTTTCAAAATCGATGCCGTCCGGGAAGACGACGTTCAATTCGCCGGTGACGGAATCGATCGCGAAGGCCGCATTGGTGTTGCCGCCGACAATCGCATACGACAACGTTTGTCCGACATCGACATCACTGGCGACAACCACGCCGGCAGTTGTGCCCAACGGCGGGATTTCATCAAGCGAAAATTCCTGATCAACGATTACCGGCGCGTTGTTCACAGGCGGGGGAGGAACATCTTCGGCCCACAGTCGTTCGGCAATCACCTCCCCGAATTCGAGAGCGCTGAAGTTGTCTTCGGCCGTAATGATCCGGCCATCGACAACCACATCATCGGCGGTCGTGAGGGGATCGCCGATTGCCGCATGATCGCTGACAATCGCACCGTTCCATTCCATCATCGTCCGCTGCGCGAGTTGATAATATCCGTAGCTCACGCCGTTGTAGTAAACCGCCGGGCCGCCACCTTGAGTCACGCCGCCTTGCGGAGTGGCGACGTTTTTTCCAGCCACCGGACTCACGCCGTCGACGCGAGCATAAGCGAGCACGGTCGTGGCATGGCAAATCGCGCTGACGTATTTGTCCTGGTCGAGGAAGTCGTTGATCAGATTGTTGACGATGTTCTTGGTAACCGGATCGCCGTTGTAAAAACCTTCGGAATAATTGCCGTTGAACGCATACTGATACATCGACGAGCCCCAGCCGCCGACAAAGACGATCGCGGAGTAGTTATCCGCATCGACAGCCGACAACGGCAGATCGGGCGTCACGACGCCGCCATCGGCCGGTTCATTACTGCCGTAATGCGGCGTGCTGGGGAGCGTTGTCGTCGCAGCTACTTCCACGGTCAGCCCGGCTGCTTCCAGCGACAATTTTGTGTCGCCATATTCCTGATAAAAGAAGTGCTGCTGATCGGCGATCACCATCAGCACCGGCAGTGGGGCAAAAACCTCGCGCTTTTCGAGTTGCTCGAGAAAACTCCGCCGCCGCAGCGGGCGTTGAGGAGCAGATCGTTTCGACGTTCGTTGATGTTTCGACTGAGTCATGTTGCCATTCCTGTTCCGAGAGTTCCGAATGTGCCGAAGATGAGACGCCCAGGGCGTTCGGCGGACAGAAGGAAATGGTGCGGAGCGGGCCAACCTTTCAGAGAAAATGGATTGTCGTCGTTCGCTCCGCGGGCGAAGAAGCGAGCAGGGAATCGCCAGTGTCTGTCTCCCGCGCCTGACGGCCGCGGACTTCCTTCGGTTGGGGCCAGCCCAACCGCAGGGGACTAGTACAACTGGCCACTATCAGGCACGATTGAGAGTTGAGAAGTCGACCGTACCTCTTTGATGGCAGACGCATGGCACTGGAATTTCGCAAACAGACGCTCAGCAACGGACTCACGATTGTTGCCGAGTGCAACCCGCAGGCTTATTCGGCTTCGTACGCGTTTTTCGTCCGCACCGGTTCGCGCGACGAACATGACGCGGTAAGCGGCGTGAGCCACTTTCTCGAGCACATGGTTTTCAAAGGGACACCGACCCGCACCTCGCTCGACGTGAACCGCGAACTCGACGAGCTCACCTCGTCGAGCAATGCCTTCACCAACGAAGAGCAGACGGTCTATTACGCGACGACGCTCCCTGAAGATCAGCCAAAGATCATCGCGCTCCTCGCCGATATCATGCGGCCGTCGCTGCGGCAGGAAGACTTCGATACTGAGAAGCAGGTCATCCTCAAAGAAATTGCCAAGTACGAAGACGAGCCGCCGTTCAATGCACACGAAAAGTGCATGGCGTTGCACTTCGGCCAGCATCCGCTCGGTCGGAGCGTGCTCGGCACCGTCGAAAGCATCGAGAAGCTGCAGCGCGATCAGATGCTGGCCTATTTCGAAACTCGCTACAGCCCAGGGAATATCGTGCTGGCCGCTGGCGGCAATGTTGATTTCGACGCGCTCGTCGACGCCGCGGAAAAGAATTGCGGCCCGTGGAAAGCCTTTCCCGCCGAACGCAAACTCGAAGCGGTCGTGCCGCAGCAGCGCTTTGCCGTCTATGAAAAGAGCACCGCGGCTCAGCAGTACATAATTCAAGCCGGAGCGGCGCCTTCGACCGAAAACGAAGATCGTTACGCCGCGCGACTGATGACGACGATCATCGGCGACGACAGCGGCAGCCGGTTATTTTGGGCCCTGGTCGACACCGGCCTCGCCGAGTACGCCGCAATCAGCCCGAACGAGTTTCAAGGCTCCGGCATGTACATGTCGGCCCTCTGCTGCGCCCCCGATGATGCTCAAGAGAACTTCGACCTGATGAAGGAAGTCCTCGCCGAAGCGCAAGACGGCGGCGTGACCGAAGCGGAACTCGAACAGGCCAAGAATAAAGTCTGTGCGCAAGTGGTGCTGCAAGCCGAACGCCCCGCCAGTCGCATGTTCTCAGTCGGCAACGGCTGGCTGCAGCGGCAACAGTACCGCACCGTGCGCGAAACCGTCGCGGCCTATCGCAACGTGACCGTCGCCGACATCCGCCGCGTGCTCGATCGTTATCCACTCAATAAGATGTCGACCGTGGCGATCGGGCCGTGCAAGACGCTGCAAGTCTAATCGTCAGACGGAGCAGTGCTCCGGCCTGCGGCGATCGCATCAACGTTTACCCGATTTAGTTTCCCACATAGCGCGCGTACAGCGACTTCGCTTCCGCGATGTCTTCGGTCCCGCCGATCACGGCGCGGCCGTCGGGGAAAATCGTGATCTGGTATTTGTCGATCGTCGCCCGCACGAGATAGCGGTTGCGCGTCACGCTCCCCAGCGGCAGCAACTTTTCTTCCATCCGTTCCAGCGAAATGCTTTGCCGATCGGGAAAACTGAGTTGCACGGAGTTCCGGCCGCAGAGAACCGCGGTGTGACTGCCGCGCTCGCCACTGAGCCACGGATACTCCTGGCCGCTGCAGGTGGGACAGGAGTCGCTCGCAATGTTGGCGAGTTTGATCTGCCGAATCGTCGCATCCCACAGATCAAAAATCGTCCACGTGCGGCTGATCGCTTCCGGATGGCCGCTGAGAATTTTCAGCGCTTCGCAACATTGCCACGAAGCGATGATGTTGATGATCGGCGACAAAATGCCAGCCGTGTCGCACGTCGGCGAACTTCCCGGCGGCGGAGCATCTGGCATCAAGCAACGCAAGCACGGCGTAGCGCCGGGAATGATCGTCAGCGATTGCCCTTCCGCGCCGAGGCAGCCGCCATAGACCCACGGGAGTTTGAATTTCGCCGCAGCATCGTTGAGCAGATAGCGAGTTTCAAAATTATCGGTGCCGTCGAGCAGCAGATCGACTCGGTCGAGCAGCCGTTCGATGTTTGTATGATCGAGGTCCGCGACGTGCGCTTCGATCTCGATTTGCGAATTGATCTTCACCAGGCGGTTGCGGGCCGCAATTGCTTTGGGCAAACCAGCCGCAACGTCATCTTCGTCATAGAGCACCTGTCGCTGCAGATTGTTCAATTCCAGAAAATCGCGATCGATAATCCGCAGATGGCCAATCCCTGCGCGAGCGAGCGTATTGGCCTGCACGCTGCCCAGCGCGCCGCAACCCACGATCAAGACGCGCGACTGCAGCAACTGGCGTTGTCCCTCTTTGCCCAGCGGCGCGAATCGCCATTGGCGAGCATAGCGGGCGAGTTGATCAGCGTCGTTCATTCCAGTTTCGTCAGCCATAGTACGCGCATTGTACCAACAGGCCCCTTCTGATTTTTCACCGGAAGGGGTAAGTTTTGTGACTGCTCCGCTCCCCAATCCGCTTCCGCTTTCCCCACTTCCTCTCATGTCGATCATTCAACCCGGCAGCACTCTCGGCGTGTTAGGCAGCGGCCAACTGGGGCGAATGTTCACGATCGCCGCCCGGCGGCTCGGCTACCGCGTGCACGTTCTTTCGCCCGACGATGACACGCCGACCGGACAAGTGGCCGATGTCGAAGTGCGTGCTGCCTATGATGATCTCGAGGCGATCGCCAAGTTCGCCCAGGGCGTATCGGTCGTGACGTTCGAATTCGAAAACGTGCCATCGCCAACAACCGCTGCGGCAGAAAAGTTCGCGCCGGTTCGCCCCGGCGGGCATGTGCTGCATGTGACGCAGAATCGGCTGCGGGAAAAGAATTTTCTCCGCAACGCGGGCATCGGCACCACGCCGTACTTCGCCGTGCGGTCGCCAGAAGACTTGCGAGACGGGCTCAAGAAATCCGGTTGCCCGGCAGTGCTGAAAACCGCCGACTGGGGCTATGACGGCAAAGGACAAGCGAAGGTCAACTCACCCGACGATATCGAGCGCATCTGGCCCACGTTCGCTGACCAAGAGAGCATTCTCGAAGCATTCGTCGACTTTGCTTGTGAGATTTCCGTCGTCGGTGCGCGCGGGCTCGATGGCGAGTTCGTCGCCTACGGCCCGATCCACAACACGCATCGGAATCACATTCTCGATGTGTCGATCTGCCCCGCGCCGGTGAGTGATTCGGTCTCGCGCGATGCCATCGAGATCACCCGCACGATCTTCGAGCAGTTGCAAGTCGTCGGCGTGCTCTGCGTCGAGTTCTTCGTCACCCGCGAGGACAAACTGCTGGTCAACGAACTCGCGCCGCGGCCTCACAACAGTGGACATTACACAATTGACGCCTGCGTCAGTTGTCAGTTCGAGCAACAGGTTCGGGCGGTGTGCGGCTTGCCACTTGGTTCCGTCAAGCAGCATCGGCCCGCCGCGATGGTGAACTTGCTTGGCGATGTCTGGCAGCCGAATCCGCCGCGGTGGGATCGAGCGCTGAAGCAAGCGGATCTCAAGTTGCATCTTTACGGCAAAGCGGAACCACGTGCGGGCCGCAAAATGGGGCACTTCACGGCGCTGGCGGACACCGCTCAACATGCCGCGGCGATTGCGCTCGCCGCGCGCGAAGCATTGCAATCGTAAAGCCGCCATCCCGAAGATGAGGCGTCTATCTCACATTCGCCAACACCGCCGCCCCCATTTGTTCGGTCGTCAGCTTGCCACCGAGGTCCGGTGTCGCTGCGCCCTGCAACAGGGTTTGTTCCACCGCCGCGCGAATTCGCCGCGCTGCGGTGGGTTGATCGAGATGATCGAGCAACATCGCCGCGCTGAGGATGGCAGCGATCGGATTGGCGATGCCTTTGCCGGCAATATCGGGCGCGCTGCCGTGCACGGGTTCGAACATCGACGGGAATTTTTTCTCGGGATTCGTATTGGTGCTCGGCGCTAATCCCAAGCCGCCGGCGAGCACGCCGCCCAGATCGGTGAGCAGATCGCCGAAGAGATTGGAAGCGACTACCACGTCGAACTTCTCCGGCCAGCGAACGAAGTTCATCGCGCAGGCGTCGCAGTGCTGCCGCTCACTTTCAACATCGGGATACTGCGGCGCGAGTTCCGTGAGAATGTCGTCCCACAACACATACGCGTGTCGCTGCGCGTTGGACTTCGTCACCATCGTGAGCTTTTTTCGCCGCTTGCGGGCCATTTCGAAGCCGTATCGCAGAATCCGCTCGACGCCCTTGCGCGTGTGCAAGGCGGTTTGCACCGCGAATTCATCCGGCGTGCCGCGTTTCAGGCGGCCGCCGTTGTCGACGTATTCACCTTCGGAGTTCTCGCGCAGCACGACGAAGTCAATCTCGTCAGGCCCTTTGCCCGCGAGCACACTTTTCAAGCCGCGATACAGTTTCGCGGGGCGCATGCAGGCGTATTGATCGAAGGCCTGGCGGATTTGCACGAGCGGCCAGAGCGTTTCGTGATCGGGTAAGAGTGCCGGCCAACCGACGGCGCCGAGCAGGATGGCATCGAAGGGGCGGACAATCGAAAGAAAATTTTCCGGCACGACGCGGCCATGCTGCTTCCAGTATTCAATGCCCCACGGCAGCGTCGTGAATTCCAGATGCAGATCAGGCTCGAGCTTGGCCGCTGCGGCGAGGATCCGCATGGCTTCGTGCGTGACTTCCGGACCAATGCCATCGCCCGGATAGGCCGCGATTTTCAGAATGGGCATGGTGCATTCAACTTTCGTCGGGAGAGGTTTTTGAATCGGGATCCTGCCGTTCACGCTCCGACCGCTCGCGGTGTTCGCGCCGCAACCTTTCGAGTTCGGCTCGCAGTACATCTCGATCGGCCTGCAGGCGATCGAGTTGCCCGCGATAATGCTGCCGCGAGGCCAGCCAATCGCTCGCGGCCAGCAGGAGCAACCACAGTAGCAAAAGCCCCACGCCCGACCAGTAGAGCAACCGCGCCCAGGCATCTTGAAAAATTGTGTCGAGCCAGAGATCGCCGAGCACCAGCAAACCAATCACGCCCAACATCAAGCTCGATTGCAGCCGCCGTCGATACCGCCGCTCATGAAATTCCCGCTCGGCAGCACCGAGGCCGCCGTGATCGGCCGCTCGCCACGCGCGAATGTGCGTGATGACCAGCGCAGCGGAGATGAGGAGCAACGCGAGCGAGACGAAAGCGGTGAGCATGCGATCAGCATACCCAATTACTTGAGCAACGCGGCCACATGCTCGCGCATCTCTTTGGCGATGCCTGGCCGGTAACCAATCCACACGCTGCGGATCACACCTTGCTGGTCGAGGAGCACCGTGGTCGGAAATGAAAAGCCGGGCTCCTGAGTGAGTTTTTGCAGCGTCTGCGACACGGCGAGTTGCGGATCTTGATGCACGGGCAGCACAAACTTCTGGCCAGCGAGGAAGGCCGCGGTTTGCGTGCGCAGCTGCGGATCGCCGGGGGCGGCCGAATACGAGACCGAAACAAACCGAAAACGCGGGTCCTTGAAGCCGTCCCGCAGCTCCATCAATTCGGGAAATTCAATGCGGCAGGGACCGCACCACGGCCCCCAGAAATTGATGAGCGTCACCTGCCCCTGCAAATCGGCGAGCGAGATCGCCTCCGCGCCTTCGGTCAGCGGTTCGAATTGCAGACCTTCAAAAACCTTGCCGACCGCCGGTGAATCGCCCGGATCGCTCGGCGGAGGCGTGAGCGATTTCACGATCAGCACCAGGCTGATCACCACGGCAAGGAGCAAGAACAGGCCGATCAAACGCCCCGAGCCGCGCGGCCGTTTGCCGAGCGCTTGTTGTTCCGCGGCGTCGTCCCATTGATGTTCCACAGCTGCTCGCAGTTACTCGGTTTTCTCAGCAGGCTTTTCTTCGGCCGACTTTTCGGTGGGAACTGGCTCGGTTGGATTGGGTTCTGCTGCTGGAGCGCCACCATCCTCCTTCGGAAATTTCATATTCGCGGCGACCGCGTAAGCGTAGTTGCGATGAGCCTGCAATTCCTTTTCATAAAAGATGGGCTTTTGGCTGCTGCGCGGATTGTCTTTGGCCGTAACGGTCAGTTCCACGCTAATCAGCCGGCCACTCTTGATGGTTTGCAGCGATTGAATCGCCACGGGGCCGTCTTTGGCCGCGGCTTTGCGCACGTGTCGCACCCAAACCTGATCACCCAATTGCAACGGCTTGCAACTTTCGAGTGGCCGTTTTTTATCGGCTTCCATCTGAGCCTGCAACTTGTCGGCGAGTGCCTGTGCGTTGCCGCTCGTCGTGCTCGACTTGTCGCTGACCGTGGGAGCGCTAGCGGCAATAGTGATCCGCGGCAACTGGTTTCCGGAGTTTTCTTCCGGAACGCAGGCGATCAAGTATTTGGGATTCGGTTGGAGCGGCTTCCAACCGGTGGGAATCCAGAACTGCACGCGGCCTTCGTCCTTGATGGGAATCGGCCGCTCTTTGTCGACTTCCGGCAAATCCGAGAGGGCATAGCTCTTGATATTGTCGCTTGAGGTTTCTCCACCAGCGTCGCCACCGTTATCGCCGCCGCCTCCCTTGGCTGCCCCAGGCTGAGCGCCACTGCAGCCCACCAAACCAACTGCTGCCATAGCCAGCATCATTGCGAAAACTGTCCAACGCATGAAGAGTCGCTCCGAAACTTGATCGCTCGAGTTTGCCTGCACTTTGCTTGACGTATCTTACTCAACCGCCGCCCTTCTGAAACCAAGCCGACTCCTTACCTTGCCCAATTTCTCTACCGCCGGCTGGGCGATTGCAATTAGAATTCTCCGCTCGCACCATTTCAAACAGGAGGGATCCAGGCGATGACGAAGCGGAATCAAACAAGCACCTTACGCTGCAGCGCTTTCTTGCTATTTGCGCTTGGACTATTCGCTGCCGCTGGGAAAGCTCAAGAGCCGCGGATTGACGAACTGCCGGATGGTCCAGCGCCGGTGCCGCTGGTCGAAGGTGCGAGGTGGCTGCAACAGGCATTGCTGCTACCACTGTTGAAGCGGCCTCCTGTTCCGCCTAAAGAGCAGCTAGCCCCCGATGTTCAGGAAGTGGCGGGCGTGCAAGAACGGATCGGGAGCGTGGTGAAGGGCTCGTTTTTCGAGGTCAATCCGGCGGATAAAGCCGAACAGCAGCGTTATCTGGCGGAATTGATGAAGCAGCAGCGTGCAACCGCTGCGCCCACGACGCAGCGTGTCTCCGATGAACCTAGCTCCGAGTTCAGCTCGATGCCGGTGCTCAATCCCTACCAACAATCCATCGATCCTACGCAGGCTGCCGTTGAACAACTGCGTGCGAGCGCTCGTAACATCGACCTCGCAGCAGCCAATCTGGAAGATGCTGGCCAATACGAGGCCGCCGATCGGCTCCGTTCGACAGCCCAGCGCCTGCGCCGCGAAGCCCGAGAATTTGCCGCGGTGAAAGAAGTGCCGGCGCAATCGGCAGCGATTACCCGCTAGCACCAGCATTTCGCTGTAGGCCAATTCCCTCTCCACTGCCTATAATCTCGCCGGGTAATTGGCTGCGCGCACGGAAGCTCGCAAACAACCAAAGCCCGTACCTTCTTTCACAGGAGAGAACCCGCTGCGTTACTGCCACGCCGGCGGATGAGACGATGTTCGGACAAGGAGGTCCGCATTTCGATTGGCCTGGCTGGTGGCGAATTGCCGCGCGGCGAGGACTGCTCACACTCCTCTGGTGTGTTGCTGCGGCCTGCTGCGCGCAGCCGGCTCGCGCGGCGGAACTCGATCTTCGATTGCGAATTGCCTGGGGCGGCGGCGATGCATGCTCTTGGCAGGGTGTGATCGAACTGAGCGAAGGGACGCTCGACACCGTGCAGCCGCTCGGCCTGGAAGCCGATTCGCCGGGCGCGTTGCAACTGGTCAACTCCCAATCGCTGCGCATCTTTCCGCGCTCGCCCCGGACTTACGATGGCTGTGATCTGCATGTTGTCGCACCGGCCACAGCGGTGTTACGCGTGAAGTTGCTTCCTGCCGGATCTGGGAGTGGTGAGTTTATCGAAATGCCGCTCGAAAAACTGAAGCAAGGTTTTCACAGTTTGAATCTCGATCAGCAGCGCAATCGACTGCTGGTGCAACGTGCACCGGGCGATGCCCTGCGGGTGAATCTGACGCGCGATCACTTGATCTACGCGCCCGGCGAGAAGTTTACCTGCGAAGTCATGCCCAATGCTTTTCCGCTCACGCCGAACACCGCTTACATCCTGAGCGCCGCGCTGGTCGAAGCTCGCGGCGGCCGCGAACGCAATCGGCTCGATCTCGAAATCAAAGCCGACGAACAGGGCGCTGCATCGACGGTCGCTGCTGCCGAAATGGGGCTGCCCGGCGACGAGGGAGTGTACGACGTTGTCTTCTCGCTCTACTTAAAGCGACTCACCACGCCGCTGCTGCGCGGCAAGCCGATTCTCGAACGGCGCGTGCAACTGGTGGTCATCGATCCCGTGCAGCGAGCGCCGCAGGGTGGCAGCGAATGGAAAACAACATGGGAAATTGATCCCGCTAATCCCAAGTGGTGGGAACGAATGACACGCATTCCCACACTGCCGAAGTTGCCCGGCCTGACGACCGAACCGCTGAGCAACGGCACGGCTGTCACCCAAAACCATCTCAGTCGCACCTGGGTCGAACTCCCCAGCAGCGTGTGGCAAGCGTATCCACTCAGTGTCGAAGAGATCGGCCGGCCGCATGTGCTGCAGGTTGAGTATCCGAGCGACCTGCCGCAGAGCTTGGGCATCAGCATTGTCGAGCCAAACGCGGCGGGTCAAGTCGTGCCGATCGGTCTCGACAGCGGTGTCGATGTGTCGCCGCCGGCGGCTGGTTCAACGCCCAGGGTGCTGCGACATCGCTTGATCTTTTGGCCGCAAACCAAAGCCCCGGTCGTGCTCCTCACGAATCGGCGTACGGGCCAGGCTGCCTGGTTCGGCCGTATCAGTTTGCAAGCCGGGCCCATCACGCTGCCGCCAGCGAAGTTGCCGCCGACCAACGTCGCGCAGCGGATGTTTGCCTCGTGCCTCGAACGGCCGTTGATTGCCGAAAACTTTTCCGCCGGCGAAGCGCTCGATCCCGCGACGGGCCGCACGCTCGATGATTGGGTGACGTTCTATCTGGCCACCACGCGACTCGTCGAATACCTGCAGCACACCGGCAGCGGCGCCATCATGCTGCCCGTGGTATGCGAAGGGAGTACGCTTTATCCCAGCCAATTGCTCGAACCAACGCCGCGATACGACACGGGTCTGTTCTTCGAAAGCGGGCAAGATCCGCTCCGCAAGGATGTGGTTGAGTTGTTGCTGCGCGTCTGTGATCGCGCGGGGGTGCAATGCATTCCGACCTTGCAGTTCAACACGCCGCTGCCGGAACTCGAACGTCAACGACTGCTCGAGCCTGTCGCTGCGGTTGGTTTGGAACCGCTCGGCATTGACGGCCGACCCGTTGCGTCACGGCGACCAGCGCGCCGCGGCCTGGCGCCCTACTACAATCCACTCGATGCCCGCGTGCAACAGGCGATGCAACGCGTCGTGCAAGAAGTGGCTTCGCGTTACGGCGAACATCCGTCGCTCACCGGCATCGGTCTGCAACTCGGCCCGGAAACATTCGCCCTCTTGCCCGACGAGCAAAGTGGCTGCGATCCGCGCACGCTGCTCGCCTTTCAGCAGCAGACCGGCATCACGCTGTCGGAATTACAGCCCCAGCATCCCAACTGGCGAATCGAAGCGACGCAAACCATTCGCACCACTTCGCGCGTTGCCTGGCTGCAATGGCGTTCGCAGCAGATCGCTGCGTTTTATCGGCAGTTGCAACAAACCGTCGAGCAGCATCATCCCGGCGGCAAGCTGTTTGTGCTCCCCGGTGAGCTGTTGGCATCGCGGCCGATTCAATTTGCCATGCGCCCCGTGCTACCCGCACACGATCAAGCCGCGGCAGCGTTTGCGGCGCTTGGTTTTGATCCCCGACAATTCGCGGCGGATAAGTCAATCGTGCTGCCGCTGCCGCAGCGAATCGCGCCCGAGTTCATCGGCCTGTCGACCGCGTATCAAGCCTGGGGCCAAGGAACCGACTTGCCCGCGATCTTCACAGGGGCTGCGTATTCCACACAAGTCGCGGTCGAACCCGCGCCCCTCGCGCTGCCGTCGTTCGATCAAGTCAGCCCCTTTGGCGCCGAACAAACGCGGCTCTGGCTCGTGCCGCAACTCGTTCGTTCCGATGAACTGCATCGGGAACGCTTCGTACATGCGATTTCGGCCAACGACACCCGGCTGCTCATCGACGGCGGCTGGATGGTGCCCCTGGGGCAGGAAGAAGCCATGACGTCGCTGAAGAAAGTGTTCCGCCGCTTGCCGGATGAGCCGTTTCAAACCGCGCAGCCGCGCAACGGCATCGGTAGTCAACTGCCGGTTGTCGTCCGCACGCTCGTCCGCCGAGGCAAGACACATTTCTACGTCACCAACGATTCCCCGTGGCCGGTAACTGTCGAGATCGATTGGCAAGCCGCGGGCAAACTAACGATCGAGCCGTACAGCACGCTGCGAGAAGCCTCGACGACGACGCAGGGCACTCGCACGACGTGGACCGTGCGACTCGAACCGTATGACCTGATGGGTGGTGAGATTGCGAGTGTGCAGGCGACCGTAGAAACCTGGCGCACGACGCTGCCCGATAACACCGCCGATGATCTGCGCGAACAAGTGCGACAGTTACGCTATCGCGCGAACGCCCTTCGCTCACCGCAGCCGAAAGAAGTTCTTTCTAATCCGTCGTTTGAACTCACGAGCGAAACGGGTGACCTGAAAGGCTGGGTCCACGCCCAAGGTCCGCAGGTGAGCGCGGAACTCGACATCGACGCGCCGCTGGCAGGGAAGCAGTCGCTTCATCTGCAAAGCACCCGCGATCCCGCCGGCCGCCCCGCGCCCGCTTGGGTCCGCAGCGAACCGATCCCGGTCCCGAACACGGGTCGCTTGTCGGTCGTCGCTCATCTCCGCATCGCCGATCCCGCGCGGCAGCCGCGACTGCGGTTGGCCATCGAAGGAAAACTCGACGGCCAACCTTATTACCGCTGGTCGAACGTCGGTCTGAGCGAAGACGGCAAACCGCTGAAGGTGCAACTGCAGAGCGAATGGGCCTCGTATCGTTTTCCGCTCACCGACTTGCCGCTGAGCGGGCTGACCGATCTGCGGATCGGCTTCGATCTGATGGACGAAGGGGACGTGTGGATCGACGATGTGCACGTTTACGATCTCTGGTTCGACGATCACGAGCGCGACGAACTGCTGAAAAGCATTGCCTCGGCCGATTTTCAATTGAACGCCGGTCAACTGGTTCCTTGCCAGCGATTCTTAGAAAGCTATTGGCCGCAGTACTTGCGCAATCATGTGGCGGGAACAACCGCGCTGGCCACTGCCCGCCCAGCCGCGGCCGATGTGAATGCGGCGGCGAAAAAGTATGTCGATGCGAACCCTGTTCTCAAGCCTGCGTTGCAAGGCGCCGCTGCGGCGAAGGAAGCAGCCGACGCGGTCAACAACGCGGTCAAACAAATCGCGCCGCCGGTGGTCATCCCTTCGGTAAAGGCCGATCGCAGCAAGCGGGCCGAACGCGTTGCCGAGCGCGAACCCGAAGCCGAGGAAGAAAAGCCCGGCATGTTCGACCGGATGCGCAATTGGTGGGGTCGGGCTGAGAAGGATAAGAAGCCGCGGTAGAGGGCCCTGAGCACGAACCGCCAGGTTCGTGCGCCAATCCTGATGGGGTCCAACTCGCTGAAAATTCGCGGAGCTCATTTTCAGCGGTCCGCGTGCACGAACCTGGGGGTTCGTTCTACAAAAAACTACGGACTCGGCTCGGTGTGCGAGATCGTGCTGATCTGCCAATCACTGCCGGGCGCATCGGCATGGCTGGAACGTTGGGCGGTGATCCAGAGCGAACCGGTGCCGCCTGGAAGTTGGCCGGCCGTGACTTCGTATCGCAACGTGAAATAGTCGGAGAGACCTTCGACGGAGTGCCGCGTGACTTCCGCAAACTCCAATTTGATTTTGTCTTGTTGACCGAGCAAATTCTTGATCGGATCACCGCTGCGAAAGGTTTGTAACTCGCGGCTCGCCTCGGCCTCAGCCTGGTAGTATGCGGCGAGATCGACTTCATTCCCTTGCCGGCGGCTGGCCGAAGTTTGAATTTGATGTGCTTCGTACACCTTGCCCGCGAGCACCAACTGCAGCCAATCATCCGCGAGTTGGCGAGCTTCACTCGTGATCCGCGCCTCGCGACTGATCCGCTGTGTGAGCGCCCAGCCAAAGAACAACGCGGCAGAGCACAATCCGCAAACCGCCGCTGTCTTGCCGACGTACCGCGGGTCCGGTTGACCCAATTGGCGGAAGGCGAGCACCGCGAGCGGAATGGTCACCAGTGGCACCCACCAGAGCAACGGACCGACCAGCGCCAGCGGCGCGGCGAGACCGGCGAGCAACGTGGCCACCGACCAAAAGCTGATGGCGCGATACTGCGTCAGTTCCGGTTCCGCGGGGAGGCCTGCAGAAATGGGAGTCGGTGCGCTGCGATCCATGAGGCAACTTACTCCGCGGGTGGTGTCATGCCTTCGAGGCCGGCGTACTGCTTGCGGCGCCAGGCATACTTGTAGGGAAACTCACCGTTCGGGTCAAACGTCTCGACGTTCAAATCACCGTCGTTGGGGTGCGTCGGCAGTTCTGAAAACTTGCCGCGGGCCAGGTAGCCGCGCGAGTTCTGCTGCATGAAGCCCAGCCACATGCGATCGGGAGCAAAGCCCAAAAACGTGCCATCGGTAGGAGATTGCCAGGCGCCCAGCGGCGTCGGGCTGTTGAGCGGAGCCATTTGCAGCGAGAACGTGACGAAGCAGACCATCAACCATCCGCACCAAATTGCGAGGAGCGAACGGCCCGCCATTTCCACGGGCATGATGAACTTCACATGCACCTTCGACAGCCCATCGGTGATCGTCCGCAACAGGCCGAAGAAGATCAGGAACAAGACCCACAAGCAGACCACATCGAGAAAGTACGTCGCCGACGGCATGAACGAATCGACGAGCGCGGCTGCCGGCTCGAAAAAATTCGTGGCCAGCAACATCGCCAGGATCATGTTGATCAGCGTAAGCGCGTTGCCCCACAAACCGTGCATCCACATGACACCGGCGGTGAGGGCGAAGACGAGAAAGAGAACGAGCATCATCATGGCGAATTATCCGACGATCGAGATTGAACGCGTTTTCACGTACTTGCTGACCGCGACCGCCCAATGGTCGCGACGCCTGTTTTCGCGCACCTTTACTGTTTCAAGATACGTTGCACTTCGGGCAGCGACGTCACGCCGGTCGCAATCAGCAAAATGGCTTCTTCCTGCAACGAGCGGTTGCCCGCTTGCCGCGAGACTTGCTTCAGCACTTCCGCCTTCGGCTGCTGGATCAGTGCTTGCTTCATGCGGTCGTCGAGGACGGTGAATTCGAAAATCGCGGTCCGGCCGAAGTAACCGATGCCGCGGCACTTGGGACAGGTCGGCGGAATTTCGTGCTTCTTCATCGTCGCCAGTTGTTCCGGTGTCGGTGGCTGATACTCACGATAAATGTGATCGACGCGGCCCGGCGGAATGCCGAGTTTCTGGGCCATTTCGGGCGAGAGCGGAATCGCTTGCTTGCAGTCGCAGAGTTTGCGAATCATGCGCACATACAAGACCGCTTTCATCTGCTGAGCAAAGTCAGGCATATCCGGTTTGAGTGCCAGCAAACGGAGCAGCGCATCGTTGCCATCCTTTGCCCGCAGGCTGACGATGCCCAAGCGGTTTTGCGACTCGGCCTGGATCGTGAGCACATCGAGCACCGCCCCCGATTTCACGTGCGGCACGCAGATTACTTCGGGCTGCTTGAGCAGAATTTTCGGCATCGCCGCTTCGACGGTTTCGCCCGGCTGCAGCACGTTCGAGTTGACGTTTTCGATGTCGGGCTCTTTGGTCGCCGGATCGTCGATCGACACAAAGTCACGAAGCAAACGGTCGGTAGCTCTGAGCGCCGCCACGTAGAAGTTCGTCAGACCATCGCCGGGCATCGACGCGAAGGCAATGATGCCGGTGCTGCCCATGCCGAGGATCTCTTTCAGCTGCTCGCGCTGTTTGTCGCGCATGCCGAGCTCTTCGAGATTACGAACGTGCTTGGTGATCAGCACAAACGTAACGACGACACGTTCACCGGTTTGCGTTCCTTGCGCGGACAACTGCGTGTCGTACTTGCTGCCGCTGTATTCGATTTTCAGCTTGCCGTCCTGCTTGGCACGACGCTCGGCGGGGTTGAGCGCGGCGAGCTTCTTCAGCACAAACAACATCGCATCGCCCCACTGGCGATTGAGCGGCTCTTTGTCGTGAATCTTCGGGTTGCCCGTGTGCCACACGCCGTCGACGTAATACTTCACCGCCACCGCGTCGGCCGTGAAATCAAGCATCAGCTTTTCAGCACGGTTATCGAGCGCATCGGCGATCAACTTTTTCGTGGGCACAAAGCCCGCGGTCTGCCGCGCTTCGATCATATTGGCCTGGTTCGCCGTTTGATCTTTGCCGGCCGCTTGCATGTCGACAGCCGGGCCTAGCTCCCAGGGCTGTTTCTCTTCGACGGGGCCTTTCTTACCCCGGCCGATGTTCTGCAGCGTGCGCTTCAGATGATCGGGAGTGAGCACTTTCCGTTCGTTCGTCACGCGGCCGTTGCGTAGCGCGATATAAGTGGCCAGCGGCGCGATGTACGCAATCAGCAGCAGCGGAAAGCCGATAAAAAACGCAATCGGGCTGGGAATGATCATCCCGATGACAAATACGAACAAGAATGAAAAGACAGCGATCGGGTTCCAGACTTCGCCCGGCAGACCGATGCTCTTGCCGATTTCAAAGCTGTCGCGGCTGATCCAGTCGGTCGTGAAAACCCACATGAAAAAGGTGATCAGCAAAAACGTGAGTTTCCACAGCGCCAGGTTGAAACCGGGGCCGCGGTTCAATTCATGCGCACCGTCCATTCCGGTGACATAATCTTGCGCCGACGCGAGGCTGCAGCCGATCAACACGATCAGCGCAGCTCCGACGATCGGCAGAGCGCGAGACATCAAGGTGCGAAACATGAACAACACTACTCTTTGCTGCGACGCCCTCGCCGGAGAAGGCGTCGTTTCTTAGGAGCTCTAAATAATACCCGGGTTCGACACGTTGATGCCCTTCAGAGCCATCTTCAGCGCGTCCGGGTTGGGGGCGACTTCAAAGGCCGTCGGCCGGTCGATCAGGCTGTCGTCAATCAGTTGCTTCAAACTCATGGTGAAATCTTGCATGCCGTCGGCCGCACCAATGCGGATGGCGTCGGCCAGCTTGTTGTCTTGCGATTCAAGCACAATCTTCTTGACGATCGCGTTGAACAACATAATCTCGCAGGTTGGCACCCGCGGCACGCCGGGCTTGATGCTCTTGAGCAACTTCTGCGCGACGATGCCCTTCATGTTGAAGGCGATCGCCGAGCGAATCGCTTTGTGCATCGCTTCGGGGAACAAGTCGAGAATACGACCGATGGTCGACGGGGCCGAGCTGGCGTGGATCGTTCCGAACACCAAGTGCCCCGTTTCGGCGGCATGGATGGCCGTCATGAACGTTTCTTCATCACGCATTTCGCCCACGAGCATGATGTCGGGATCTTCGCGGACCGCGTGCTTCATGCCGATCTTGAAGTCTTTCACATCGAAGCCCACTTCGCGCTGATTAATCAGCGCTTTGTCTTCGGTGAAGATAAATTCGATCGGATCCTCGAGCGTCAGAATGTGCACGCGTTCGCGGCGATTAATGAAGTCGAGCATCGACGCGATCGTCGTCGATTTGCCGGACCCCGTCACGCCCGCGAGCAGCACCATCCCTTGATCATAAAAGCAAAGCTGCTCGATCGACGGCGGCAGATAAAGACCTTCGAAATTCGGAATCTTGTTGCTGATACGCCGGGCGACGAGACCCATGCAGCCGTTTTGTTGCAGCAAGTTCACGCGGAACCGCCAGCGGACGCCGTCAACGTCGCAGCTGTGCGAAAAGTCGGCGCCACCTTCTTCGTCGTAGATGCGGCGGTTGCGGTCGTTCATCATCGGCACGAGCAGCTTGGCCATTTCAATCCGCTCGATGTTCGGATGATTGAGGGGCCGGAGTTCGTTGCGGACGCGGATCATCGGCGGCCGACCGACCTTCATGTGCAAGTCGGAACCTTCGAATTTCACCAGCGCGCGAAAGAACTTGTCGACTTCGAGATCCTTGGTCTCGACCGACATCTTGGCGATCATTTCTTCAATCGTCGGCGCAGGACCGCTGGGGGAGGCAGGTGCGGGAGATGGTGAATGACTCATTTGTATTTCCTCTCTGTTTTGTTCGTCCTATCTCAGGCGTCAGGAGTCAGGGGGCGGGAGTCAGGAGTCGCATTGACTTCCTGAATCTTGCCCCTGTCTCCCAACTCCTGGCCTACAACCTCACCGGCACACCTTGGCTGGCCATGATCTGCTTCGTTTCGCGAATCGTGTACTCGCCGAAGTGAAAGATGCTCGCCGCAAGGGCAGCATCGGCGCGACCAATCAGGATCGCATCGGCCAGGTGCTCGGGCTTGCCGGCCCCACCGGAGGCAACGACCGGGATCGACACCGCGTCGCTGACGGCCCGCGTGATTTCCAAATCGTAACCGTCCTTGGTGCCGTCGCAATCCATGCTGGTCAGCACGATTTCGCCGGCGCCAAGCTCTTCGACTTGCTTCGCCCAAGCGACCGCTTCGAGGCCGGTCGGCTTCCGACCGCCGTTGATGTGGACTTCCCACACCTCGCGGCCGTCTTTCTCGACTCGCTTCGGGTCAATGTTGACCACAATGCACTGATTGCCAAACCGCCTGGCCGCAGCGCGGACGAACTCCGGATCTTTGCACGCTGCGGAATTGATCGAAACTTTGTCGCTGCCAGCGTTGAGCAGGGCGCGAATGTCTTCCAGCGTACGAATACCGCCGCCGACGGTCAGCGGCATGAACACCTGCTCCGCCGTGCGGCGGACGACGTCGAGCATGATGCCCCGCTCTTCGTGGCTGGCCGTGATATCGAGAAAGACGAGCTCATCGGCCCCTTCGGCTTCATAGCGGCGGGCCACTTCGACGGGATCGCCGGCATCGCGCAGGTTGAGGAAGTTAGTTCCCTTGACAACCCGACCCAGATTGACGTCGAGACAGGGAATGACACGTTTAGCAAGCATGCACGATCGGCCGAACGAAAAGGAACTGGCGAAAAGCGGGCGAGGCAAAAAGCGACGGAAAAATTCTTTGCCAAAACCTACTCTAAACGCTGACCCTGCAAGGGTCAACGTAACGGAAGCCACCAGCCTGCAGCGCCAGCGAAGGAATCGAGTCAATTCGTTCGCTGGCCCTGCAGGCTAGTCGAAGGCGGCTCCTCGTAACCACCTACTACCCGCTGCCGTCCCCGCCACCGCAATCCAACACGCTGCTGTACGTTATGTTCGCCGTGTCTCTTTTCTTCTTTCTCAGCTGCGTTGGTTGCGCCGGGCTGATGTGGTACGGGGCAACCACCAGTGTGAAGTTGGCCAGCAGCGGTATGCAGATGATTGCCGCGCAATTGGGCAAACAGGTGACGCCGCAGTTGCAGGCCGATCCGGTGACGAGTTGACGAAAAACTCCGCCCGGCACCAAGGGCGAGATAGCGGTTTTCGAATCAAAGGAGACAAGGGCCAAGGGTTGGTTATGTGCGGCCTTGAGCAGAACTCTGCCGACAAGCCGCGAATTGTGAACGGGGAACTCTGCCTGCCCAACGGCGAGTATCACAAGCTGACTGACCAAACCTCTGACAAAAGACCACGCCGACTCCTTCGCTTGCGCAGCAGGCTAGCGAGATGCAATGGAGTTGTCACACAATTAACAGTGATTTCATTGACAGCTAACAAAACAGAGCATTAGGCTACTAACATTCACCACTTTTCCTGCCGGAGTTGTTTATGCCAATTCTTTATATTCACGGCGTCAGCGTTCGGGACGATTCGGGCTTTCAGGCGATGAAGGATTATCTGCGGCGGATTATTGCGCCGGCCATTTCTTCAACACCCGCTCAAGTGCTGATTCAAGATGTCAATTGGTATCCGTACGGTGTGAAGTTTGCCTGGGGCGGAATTTCTCGCCCGCGAACAGCGCTCCTGGGACATGGTGCAGCAGCCGATCCGAAACCTGCCGAGCGAGCGTTGCAAACCGCCGCTTTCGCCGAAGCCCTGCGTGGTGTTGCCGCGAGTTCCAGCGCTCCCGCTCCAGGTGGCGGGCTCACTTCCGGTCAGGCCGGTCAGGCAGCAGCACCGCCAGTGCGACTGAGTGATTTGCCGCCAGAAGTGCAAAGCGATTTAATTGCCATCATCATCGAGCAGCTAAAAGCAGATAAGCCCGAGCGAGTCGCCGACGCCATCACAGCCGACGAATTGCTGCGCGACTCAGCCTTTCAAACCGAACTGGCGCAGAAGCGAACGCTCGACGAAGAATTGCAGTTGCTGTCGCAAAAACTGCAGGCCAAAGCCGCGGCGAGTTCCGGCCTGGTTGGCATGGGATCGAGTTGGTGGTCGGACCTGACCGATCGCGTCGGCGAAACGTTGCGCCGGGCGGGCGGGGCGCCGGCCTATGGAGCGTCGGTCGTTCTCGCCGAAACCAGGCCGTCGCTGCACGACCTGCTCAGCCTGTTTGTCGGCGACGTCATATACTATCTGCAGCTTCGAGGAACCAGCGCGGCCCCGGGCGATATTCCGAAGACGTTTCTCACTGCGCTCGATGCCGCTTGGGCTAACAAGCAGGCCCGCGGCAACGAACCCTTGATCGTGATCAGTCACAGCATGGGAGGCCAGATCGTGTACGACGCGGTCACGCACTTCTTGCCCCAGGATCCCACCCGCAAGCAGATCAAAATCGATTACTGGGCCGCGGTCGCTAGCCAGGTTGGTTTCTTTGAAGAAGCCAAGCTCTTCTTGGAAAAGGATATGCAATACAAAACAGGCAAGCCGGTTCCCTTTCCTTCGAAGAACTTAGGCCTGTGGTGGAATGTCTGGGATCACAACGATGTCTTAAGCTTTACGGCGGAGAAGATCATCGACAAAACCGACAACGAGTCTTATAGCAGCGGCATGTCGTTGATTGATGCGCACAGCGGTTATTTTGCGCGGCCGAGTTTTTACCGCCGGCTTGCCGAAAAGCTGACCGCGGCCAAAGCGAAAGGCTGGGCGTCATGAAGTTTCTCGATCCAGTCAACAACGAACCAGGCGTCTGGGCCAATCCGTCGTGGCAGGCCGGCGACCCCGGCCTGTTCGCGATTATCATCGGTGTGAGCAAATATCCGCACCTGGCCGGCGGTTCGGCCCCCGCAGCCGATACTTACGATCTCGGGCAATTGACGGTTTCCGCCTTAACCGCCTATCGCCTGCTCGAATGGCTGGGGAACGAATACCACGTCGAGAATTGCCCGGTCGCCAAGGTGTGGTTTCTTTGCTCGCCGACAGCCGACGAAGAGGCGTTTGAACCGGCCATTCGCAAACACGCGCTGGAGGCCAACTTTGATAATTGTGCTTTGGCCCTGAGCGCCTGGATTGCGGCGCAAAGGCAATTGCCGAAATCAGCAGCCGCGGCTGCGCGGAGCCTGTTTTTCTTCAGCGGCCACGGACTCGAGATTCACCAAGAGCAGCAGATTCTGCTGCCGACCGATTATCTCAGTCCCCAACGACCGGGAGTCAATTGGGCCATTTCCACCCAAAACTTGAAGCTGGGCGTGGCCGATCTCCCTGTTCCCCAGCACTTCATTTTTCTGGACGCCTGTCGCAATGACTGCAAACGCCTGCGCGACAAATCGGTGGTGGGAACAAAAATCCTGGACGAGATGGTCGCCGGCGTTATTAATCCTAACCTGATTGTGCCCGTTCTCTATGCGACAACGGGAGGGCAGCGATCCTTTTCGCCCACCAAGCCGTTCGACAACGCGAGCCCGATCGTCGGACATTCGCTCTACGGTCGCGCGTTGATTGACGGGTTGCGAGGAACGCCCAGCATTCGCCTCACTGCGGATGGACAGTTCGATCACGTCAACCTCTATCCGCTGCAAGCGTATGTCAAAAACCGCGTCGTCGAACTGATCCAGCTCATGCAAGAAAACGTCATTCAGCCCGTGCGCTTGGGTGGAACCCTGGATGATGTTACGGTCACCAGCATCGAACGTCTGCAGCCGACGCTGGCTCTTTCGACGCCGAATTGGCCGTTGGCCCAGCAAGCCTTTGAAACCAAGCTGTTCGCACGCTCGACGCCGACTGAGTTCGAATACACGCTGTGTGCCAGCTCGGCCGACCGAGGCAGCATTTTCGAAGCCGCCGTGAATAGCGAGACCATCACCGAAGCCTTCAGCAAATTGCAGCTGTATTCGCTGGAGTCGGGCCAATGGTCCGATGCGCAGGGCGTGCGAATCTTGGGTGTCGATCGTGATGAGTCGCGGACGACATTTCGCGTACACTTCGAATTGCTCCACCCGAGTCGCCGCGGGCATCTGGCCCAACTGATCGACGTCAGCGGCACGTCCTTTACTTGCGCTCTGCCAGGTGATCCTGCCCATGAATTTGTACCGCCATCGAACCCGGCCTACACCATGGAGTTAGCTCGCAACGAGCAACGCCAGATCACGCAATTCGATGTTGGCCTGGCAGTCAATTCCAGCGGCTCGCTGCGAGCGGCGGCAAGGCTGTGGCGTCGTTATCAAATTGCCGACATTCAGGCGGCCTTGTCGGAATTCGACACCAGCCAGCTGCAGCAGATGGTGGAACAGAAGATCTCCTCGCCACTCGCGGCGACTGTCTCGGCATTGGTCCTGCTGCGCGCCAACCAACAAGACCGCTTGCACGATTGGCTGCGGAACCTCGCCAACTGGTTCCCTGAACTGCCCGACGGCGCTGTGCTGTGGGCCGTGCATTGCCTCCGCAGCAGGCAAGCCGACCGAGCGGCCGCCGTTCAAGAGAGCACGGAATACTTATTACGCCTGCGCAAAAGTCCGTTGCCGTTTACCGGCGAAGCCCTGTCGTACGCGGCGACGACTTGCGAACAGCTGCTGCAAGAACGCGAATTACCGCCGCATACGATCCGGGAACTGAAAGAGCTGCAACAGCGGCTGGCCACGGCTTTGCGGTGGTTCAACCCCGGAGCCCTCTTTTGCTCTTACATCGGCTTTGCGGAACAGCAGATTCCGAGAGAGATATTGCAAGGCTGATTCGTTTGACAAAGCGAGTTTTCGACTCATGCTTGACTCCGCAATCCAGATAGTGTACAATAGTAACCTATTACACCCGAGCGCGACGCGCGTTATGGGCATGGTGACTGCTGCGCGGTCGGAAGCATCCGGCGATCTGGGAGAAGCAACGCTCGCCGCGGCTAACAGCTGAACAGTCGGGCAACAGTCGAGGTTGAGAACCGTTTATCCGCTTGTTCAGACCGCAGCACTCGGGCAACACCTGGGCAACAGAAAGCAACAGAAATGAACAGGTTCGTGCAGAACTCCCGCAGCCGATTTGGCGTAAGCACCATTGCCACTGCCAGTTGCGCAGTTCGGGGTGCCGCGAAAAAAAACACGCCGCGTCTGTTCATTTCGGGCGTGGGGGCGGGAAGTGACTGGCCCAGGAATCGTGCTGGGATCGGCCTGACAATCGCTCACAATCGCTCTTCCGCCCTTGACCCATCTCGCAAATCTCCTCTATCTTATGCTGTTTCAGTCCGGGGGCGAATTCTCGTCCTTTGGGAACATTTTTATGCTCGCTTGTGGGCCCGCTGGTCCCGGTTGCAAATCGGTGATTGGGGAGAACACAGTGCAGGGCTGCACGCACACAAACCTGGGTATGGAGGACGGCGAAAGTGGCATCCGTCGCTGAACGCGTAATTGATATTGTCGCCGAACAATTGGGCGTCGACAAAGAGAAGATCTCGCCTGAGACTTCGTTCGTCAACGATCTGGGCGCAGACTCGCTCGATACGGTCGAACTGGTGATGGAGCTCGAAGAAGAATTCGACATCAACATTCCTGACGACGCTGCGGAGAAAATTCAAACTGTCGGCCAGGCGATCAAGTTTATCGAAGAAGCTCAAAAGAGCTAAGGCAGTGATTGCTTGCCGGATCGAATGTTGGATTTAGACAGGGCCCAGTCCCGCGAGGAACTGGGTTTTTCTGTTTCGGTTTTTTGGTGTGAACGGGAAGATAGTTGCGGGCTTGAGTCATGAAACGACGTGTTGTCATAACCGGCTTGGGAGTCGTTTCCTCCTTGGCTTGCAAAGTGCCCGACTTCTGGTCGAAGCTGCTCGCCGGCGAAAGTGGCATTCACGATCTGAAGATTTTCGACGTCAGTTCGTTCAAAGTCCGCTTCGGCGGCGATGTCCTCGATTGGAATCCGGAAAGCTGCGCCGAAGCTTTTATCGATCGCAAGGAAATCAAACGCGTCGATCGCTTCTCGCAATTCGCCCAGGTCGCCTGCTATGAAGCCGTCACCGATGCGGGCGTCGATTTCTCGAAGGAAGACGCCTGGCGGTGCGGCGTGATTCTCGGCAGCGGCATCGGCGGCTTAAACGAAATCGAAGAGCAACTGGCCAAGATGCTGCAAAAGGGACCTGATCGCGTCAGTCCGTTCACCGTTCCCAAGATGATGCTCAATGCGGCCGGCGGCAATATTTCCATCCGCTATGGCTTGAAGGGTGTGAACTATTCCGTCGCTACGGCCTGTGCCAGTTCGAATAACGCGATCGGGGCTGCCTTCAAGACCATTCAGTACGGCGACGCCGATGTGATCATCACCGGCGGCACCGAAGCAGCCATCACCCCGATGAGCCTGGCTTCGTTTCAGAACATGAAGGCGCTCTCGACGCGCAATGAAGACCCCAAGCGCGCCAGCCGTCCTTTTGACACCGATCGTGACGGTTTCGTGCTCAGCGAAGGAGCCGGGCTGGTCATCATTGAAGAACTGGAACACGCGAAGGCCCGCGGCGCGAAGATTTACTGCGAGTTGCTCGGCGTTGGTGCGAGTGCCGATGCGGGCCACATCACGGCTCCAGACGAGCAAGGGACCGGCGCCGCCCGCGCGATGAGCGAAGCGCTGCGAAATGCCGAGCTGAACCCCACCGACATTCAATACGTCAATGCTCACGGCACGAGCACGCCGTTGGGCGACAAAGCCGAGACGCAGGCCATCAAACGGGTTTTCGGCGAGCATGCCAAAACGCTGAGCGTATCGAGCACCAAGAGCCAATTGGGGCACACACTGGGCGCGAGCGGCGGCTTGGAATTGGTCGCGACGATCAAGTCGATTTGCGATTCTGTCATCGCCCCAACGATCAATCTCGACAATCAAGATCCGGCTTGCGACTTGGACTATACGGCCAATCAGCCAAAGGAACGCAAGATCCAAGCCGCCATCAGCAACAGCTTCGGCTTCGGCGGCCACAATGCGTGCGTCGTCGTCGGCCAATTGCGTTAAACGGTGAATCTCCACTGGCCGCTGCGGTAAGGTGATTATGGACTTTCGCACCGCGAAAGCACGCGACTCTTGACTCCTTGCCGCTGCTGCGTGAAGCCCGGTTCTTCCGCGGAGCGAAACACCACGCCATGCCGCGCTCCTACACGCTCGTTCGCGAGCAACTGATTCCTCGGCCGCTCGACGAAGTCTTTCCGTTCTTCGCCGACGCCGGCAACTTGCAGAAGATCACCCCCGCCTGGCTGCACTTCAAAATCCTCACGCCGATGCCGCTGGAAATGCGGTCCGGAGCGTTGCTCGACTACCAGATTCGCCTGTTCGGCGTGCCGATGAAATGGCGGACACGAATCGAAGAATTCACGCCCGGCGTTCGGTTCGTCGATACGCAACTTCGCGGACCGTATCGCGTTTGGCATCACACGCACGAGTTCTTGACGGTGCCCGCAGGAACGCAAATGCGCGACACCGTGCGTTACGAATTGCCCTTCGGCCCCCTCGGCACGGTGACGCATGCGCTCATGGTGCGATCGATGCTGCGAAAGATTTTTGATTTTCGTTACCAGGTGATTGAGCGCGAGTTTGCAGCGGTGAGCGCCGAGGCGTAAGCGAGATTCAATCCCCAGAGTTCGGCTAATTGGTTGAGTTGTGGCGGCATCTCTCGAATCGGTGCTGAATTATTACGCCCCACTAAAACGGGCAATCCGGATGATTGCGGTCGTCGTCAAACAACATCGGTTGTGTTGACTGGCAGAATTCGTCGAACCGCACAACTCTGTCTTTACATTCGCGAACGCGAATAGGAAATCTTCGTTCCACACCGTCGATCGCAACGACGATGATTCCATCCGCCGGCTTGAGTTCGTGAACTTCGCGGAGGATCAGCGAATCCTCGCCGACCTGAGCCACCGACAAAACGAATCCGCCGGTATACAGGCGAATTTGTACCTGCGAGGAATATGCTCTAGATTTAGCAGCCAGCATGACACCCCTCGATATCAAAGAACGATTGAGGTTGTACTGCGAATCTCGAAATCGTGCAATCGAATCGTTGCTCGGAGAGGGAACCGATGGCCGCGTGTGGCAAACGACTAAGAGAACCGCGGTCAAGGTCTTCGTGCGCCCTGAAAACTACGAAACCGAACGAGACTGCTATCGGCTGTTGTTGGAGAAGAATATTACCGAGGTTCATGGCTTCGCGATTCCCCGCCTAATCGACTTTCATGATGGGCTGAAGGTTGTGGAAATGGATATTGTTGAGCCTCCCTACATCTTGGACTTTGGGAAGGCGTATTTGCATCGGCCTCCGCCGCATTTTTCCGCTGAAGTGCTACAGGAATCATACGAGAGTCAACTGGAACTGTGGGGTAAGTACTGGCCGCTAATTCGCAAAATACTCGGCAAACTGCAGGCGCTCGGGATTTATCACGTCGACCCAAGCCCCCGCAACATTCGGCCCGCCAATTGGGATCCGCCAGTCGAATAGCACTTTCCCCACCGCCGCCTTCCGATTGAACATAGCTTGATTTGGAATCCGATTCTTGCAAAACCGATCGCCTCCGTGCACAATCAAAAATTCCTGGCAACATCGCATACGGATCGTCGTCGGTCTTCTCGCGGGCTGCCTGCCAGGTGTGAATCGAATTTCTCTTCTGGAGCCCCGATGAATATCAGTGCTATTGCCGGCATCGTCGACAAGCTGTGCTACCTGCTGCTCGCCCTCAACTTTTTGTGGGGCTTGTACTGTATCGTCACTGCTTATCGCCGGCTGTCGCAGTTTGGGTTTGCCAACCGCAACGAGTACAACGCGTTCCTCGATGAATTGATGGCCAAACTCAACGCCAAGCAATACGACGAAGCCGCGGCGATGTGCGATGGGGACATCCGCGCTCTGCCGCAATTGACGCACCTTGCGCTGTCCTATCGCGATGTCGGTTACGAGCCGATGAAGCAGCTTGTGGCCGAAACGCTCACTGGCGACATCGTCACCGACTTCGACTATCGCACGGGCTGGGTCGCGGTGACGATCAAGTCCGGCCCGTTGCTCGGGTTGTTCGGCACGGTGATGGGGATGATGGCGGCGTTCAGCACCATCGGCAGCGGCGCCAAAGTCGAGCCGCATCACATCGCCCGTGACATTTCGATCGCGCTCATTTGCACTGCCCTTGGGTTGCTCACGGCCATTCCGTTCAACTTTCTGCTCGCGTCGATTCAGAACCGGATGCGCAAACTGCTCGAAGCCACCTCGGCCGGCATGTTGCGGGTGCTGACTGCACTCAAGCCGGATAAGACGGAAAAGAAGAAGGCTCATGTGCGCGGCGACGCGATTGCGGCCGGAGCCTGAGTTTATGGACGCACTCGGAGGCGGCTTGCTGCCGTCGAAGAAGAAACATGACGACGCCGAGTTCGACATCACCGCGATGATCGACCTCGTGTTTCTCATGAACATCTACTTCATGTTTCTCTTCATCACGAAGGCCGGCGCCGAACTGCCCGACATGCCCGAAGCTGCGCATGCAGCGCCGCTCGAACTCGAAGATGCCATGGTCATCAACGTGCTGGCCGGGCCTGATCCCAACTTTGTCTTTGTCGAACTCGAAGACGAAAAGGGGCAGCGGTTCAGCGATCCCGCCGTGCAAGAGGACAAAATCGGCAAGGCTGCTGACAATGCTGTCGCTCATAAGAAGACGAAGCTCTTGATTAAAGCGCAAAAAGGTGTGCGGCTGCGCGAAATTCAGCGCATCGTGGGGGCAGCGTCGCGCGAAGAAATGACATTGCATGTCGCCGTGATGGAAGCGGGCGGCGAGGCGGTAAAGCACTGATGAGCATCTCCTTTGCTTGCCCCAGCTGCGAGTTTTCGATCAAGACCGCCGACGAGTTCGCTGGCCGTCGCGCGAAATGCCCCAAGTGCTCGGCGCCAATCACGGTCCCGGCAGTTGCTGCGGTTCCTGAGGCGACAGCGAACAACCTCGATCACGGCGAGGAGCATGATGACGACGATCACGACGACGATGAAGAACACGCCGAACATGGCTTGATGCCGCACAAAGATCATCCGCACGAAGATCTGATCGACATGACGCCGATGGTCGACATCGTGTTCTTTCTGCTGATCTTCTTCCTCACGACGTCGATGACTGCCCTGCAGGCCGTGATGAATCTGCCGAATCCCGAGAAGGCCACGGACAAAGGCGCGGCCAGATCGGTGGGCCAAATGTCGCAGGACAGCGACACGCTGATGGTTATGATCCACGAAGATGACACGTTTTGGATCGACGACGAGCAGTGCCCCAGCGACCAGGACCTGCGGATGAAGATTCAAGCCGCGGTTGCAGATTCGGCCGGCAAACCGCTAACTCTGGTCGTGGTCGGCGCTGCCGACGCCAGCCATGGCGCCGCGATCCGCGTCTTCGACGCCGGCGCCGCCGCCCGCGTGGGCAACATCAGCTTGCTGGTCAAAGAAGAAATCGACGACGGCAAGTAACGTCGCAACAAGTCCTGCGAGTCGGCCTCGCGCTGAGCTTGATCCGGCCAACTGCTGAGGTCATGATGACGGCGTGATCTCCAGGCCGAGGAATCGTCATGAAGCCTTGCTGCTATCTCTGGTTGTCGTTCGCAATTTGCAGCTCACTCGCGCGTCCACTCTCTGCCAATGGACCGGAAAACGCGAAGACGCCGTTGGCTTGGGAGCTCACGCCGTACCGCCTGCAGCTGTGTGTTGTGGTGCAGCCTTCGGCGCGTTTGCTCGCTGCGCAAGAGACGGAACTCTCGGCTCAATTGACAGCGCGAGCGCTGGCAGTGAACGGCGGTCCTTGGCAAGTGGCCGCGAACCAAAAATTCGCCACGGCACGGACCCGTTGGCAGCGCGAGTTGCCGCAGCCCGATCCACCAGCCGCGCTCGAAACGGATCAGGGCGTCGATAAGGTGATCTTGATCGCCGTGCGAGAAGAGGCCGGTCAGTTCCAAATCACGGCCCGCGAGTGGGATGCCACAGTGCGGCTGTGGAGTGTGCCTGTCAGCCGCACCACGGCTCAGTCCGGCCTGGTCGCAGCCGAAGCTTTCACCGCGCTGCAAGAAGCATTCGGGCCCCTGTTGCGCATCGACGAAGTCGTCGACCAAAAGACGGGCATCTTCGCCCGCGCCCGCGGCGGCGCCATTCCGAAGCTAGACGGCAGTTTGTCGACCCTGCCCGTGGGGACTTATCTCCGGCCTGTGTTGTTGCAGACCGACAAGCAGGGCCGCCCGCAACCGGCGACATGCGCGGTGATTCCCGCAACTTACCTGTCCATCCATTCACCGGCAGCTGCAACAGGGAGCAAACGCGGACTGTTTCCATGCGACAGCTACTCCGCGATCGGTGGCGAAATTTTTCCTCCCTATCATCCTGCGCAACTTCGCTTAGCGATTGGCCTCGCCCGCTCGACGCTGCCGATCCGCGTCCGCGTGTTGGATGAAGACGCTGCTGCCAACATGGTCGAACAACCACTCGTGGGCTACGAAGTTCGTCGCGCCGTTCAAGAACAGGCGAGCAGCAAACTCAACGCAAAGGCTGTTGGAGTGACCGATCATAATGGCTTGGTGGAACGGGTGGAATTAGATCCTGGCCTGAATTGGCTGATCATCGCTCGTGGTACAACGCAGCTCGCGGCCCGGCCAGTGATTGCCGGTTTGCAAAGCGAACTCGTGGTCACCGTCAAGAACGATCGTCGCCGGCTCGAACTCGCGTCGGCACTGACTGAACTCAACGACGAACTACTCGACACGCTTGCGCGGCAAATGATTCTTGCCGTGCGCCAGCGTGAAGCCGTGCTCAAACGCGATCTCACGCTCACGGGAAAGTTGTCGCAAGAGCTGCGCGCGAACGCGAGCAATCCGCGACTCGCCGCCAAATTGGCCGATTTGGAAAAACAAATCGCGAGCACCGACGCAGCCACTCGCGACCGCCTCGCCGCCGATCTGAAAAAAGCCAGGCAGGGCGTCGAGCGATTGAAAGCCGCGCTGAGCACGGGCGAGTGAACGATCAACCCTGCGCGGAATCAAAATCTGCGTTACACGCCCCGCGGCGTTCCCCAGTGCTCCCGATATTTCCGCCGCACGAGGGCTTGCGCTTCGCTGTCGTCGATGATCCGTTCGTGCAGCGGATCAAACTTCAGCACCCGCCGCACGCGCGTCGCAATATTGCCCAGATGCGTGAGGGACGCCGACAGATGACCGATGTTGATATCTGCATGCGGCACGTTGCCGGTCCGGATGCAATCGAAAAAGTTGCGATGATGGGCCGGCAGATCCGTGCTGCCGGTCATCTCCTGGATGAGCTTGTTTCGCTCGCCAAAGAGTTGCCAGCCAACGGTGTGCCCGATGATCAGTTGCCCTTTGGTGCCATAAAAAGCGTTGCCGTTTTCGTAACCTTCCTGGCGATAAGGTGACCAGATTCGCTGTTCAAAACTCAATTGCTGCCGACGACCTGCAGCGTTCGGAGCATATTCAAAGAGGACGTTCTGCGTGTCGGGATGCTGTTGATCGTCGTCAAAGAAATATTTGCCGCCGATCGCTGCAATGGTCGTCGGATGTGTTTCCACGCCGAGGCCCCAAACGGCGACATCTAAATTGTGCACGCCGTCGTTTCCCATGTCGCCGCAGCCAAAGTCGTAGAACCAACGCCACGAACCGGGCAACAGATTCGCTTGATAAGGCCGCTGCGGCGCAGGGCCTGTCCAGGTATCAAAATCAAGCTCCTTCGGCGGCGTGCTCGGCTGCAGCTTGCCGATGTCGCGCCGTTTCTGACTGTTCCAAACTTTGGCCGTGAGAATGTCGCCGATCGCGCCATCCTTGAGCAGCTGCATCGCCTTCATGACGGTCGGTGTGCTGCGGGCCTGCGTGCCGACCTGCACCACGCGCTTGTTGCGCTTCGCCGCTTCGATCATCAAGCGGCCTTCGCGAATGTTATGAGCGCATGGCTTTTCAACGTACACATGTTTGCCGGCATCGCAGGCCAGTATCGTGGCCGGTGCGTGCCAATGATCGGGCGTGGCAATAAACACGGCATCGACCGTTTTGTCGTCGAACACCTTCCGCATGTCGGTGACGATCTTCGGCGCCGTCCCTTTGGCATTCTCGACAGCCTTCGCCGCGGCCGCCGCGCGACTCGAGTCGACATCGCAGACATACGCGATTTCGACGTCGGCGTAACCGGCGAGATTTCGCACATGGTTCGAACCCATGCCGCCAGGGCCAATCACGCCGATGACGAACTTTTCATTCGCCGCGGCAGCAGCCGTTGTCGAGAGGGCGGCGACGGTGGCAACACCGAGCCCCGTTTCTTGGAGGAACCGACGGCGACTGTTCATCGGGAGTCTCACAGGTGGGAGAGAGGTTGGTGAGCAACGGGCGACTCCGAAAGTCCGGCCACGTTTCGCGAATCTTAGGCCCAGCGGCCACAACATGCAATCAACTTCTCTCCGGCCCGCGCGGCCAGGCCAGCACGACCACCAGCCCCTCTCTCGGGAGTCAGGCCACCAGTTCCGCCCCAGCCGCGCGCCAGTTGACCTCGGGCGCATGACTGCAACTGTTGTGATAGCAAGGACTTCCGCAGCAAGCGTGCAAGCTCCGCAAAAAGCCACTTTGAAAAGCGCATTTCGGGTGGCTGGAGCCTGGCAAGATCCGCCCTTGTGATCGCGAAATACCTTGGTAGCCCTCTGGTTAACAAATTGGTGGGATTGCGATTTGGTCTGCCAATCCGGCATGGCAACCGCAATTGACCAATTTCCCCGGTCGCAATAAACTTCTGGGGCTATGCAAGTTGCGCCAATCTGAATGACCAGGAACGCACTTGGGCAAAGCGTTTGCACTACGACCCAAAAACACCGCCAGGGCTGGCAGGATGTCGCTCTGCGCTAGCTGTGCACCCACAGCAAATGCACTCAGAACTACTGAGTGCACTCATCTCTTACGCGACTGATGTGATGTATGGACTTACTTGAGCGAACCTGGGAATCGTTCGGCCAGTTTTTTGGCGGCCTGTTGTCAGGTTTCGAGCGCGGCGTGACGGCGATGTTCGGCACGTCGAACGCCCGCCTCGTCCGCAAACTGCACGGCAAGGTCGAAGCGATCAACGAACTCGAACCGCGTTATCAGGCGATGAGCGACGCGGAACTGAAAGAGCAGACCGCCAAATTCCGCCAACGACTGAAAGCCGGCGAATCGCTCGACGACATTCTGGTCGAAGCCTTTGCCGTTTGCCGCGAAGGTGGCCGACGGTTTCTCGGCATGCGTCACTACGACGTACAAATGATCGGCGGCATGGTGTTGCACAGCGGCGCCATCGGCGAAATGGTGACCGGTGAAGGTAAGACGCTCGTCGCTACCTTGCCGGCGTATCTCAACGCCATTGAAGGCAAGGGTGTGCACGTCGTGACGGTGAACGATTACCTCGCTCGCCGCGATATGGAATGGATGGCTCCGCTCTACATGGGCCTCGGTCTCACCGTCGGCGCCATTCAAAGCGATATGGACGTCGATGAACGCCAGGCAGCGTATGACTGCGACATTACCTACGGCACGAACAACGAATTTGGCTTCGACTACCTGCGCGACAACATGCGTCCGGCCGCCCGCGGCGACGATCGTTATCCCAAGCCGCTGCAGCAATCGCAGAAGGTGCTGAACTACGCGATCATCGACGAAGTCGACAACATTCTCATCGACGAAGCTCGTACCCCGCTCATTATCAGCGGCCCCGCCTTCGACAACGTGGCGAAGTACGCGGAAGCCGATCGCATCGCCCGCCAACTGAAAAAAGAACAGCACTTTACCGTCAACGAGAAAGACCATACGGTCAACCTGACCGATGAGGGCGTGCGCGAAGCCGAACGGCTGGCTGGTGTGGAAAGCTTCTACACCGCCGGGAACATGGAATGGCCCCACCTGATGGATAACGCGCTCAAAGCGCATTACCTCTATCAACGTGACGTGCGCTACGTGGTGAAAGATGGCAAGGTCATCATCGTCGATGAATTCACCGGCCGCTTGATGGATGGCCGTCAATGGAGCGACGGTTTGCACCAGGCCGTCGAAGCCAAAGAAGGGGTGAAGATCAAGGAAGAAACGCAAACGCTCGCGACCATCACGCTGCAAAATTTCTTTAAGCTCTACAACAAGCTCTGCGGCATGACCGGTACGGCCATGACCGAGGCCAGCGAATTCTGGAAGATCTACAAGCTCGACGTCATCGCGATCCCCACGAACCGCGGCTTGCAACGGATCGAATTTCCCGATGCGATTTATCGCACCGAGAAAGAAAAGTTTATCGCTGTTGCGGACGACATCGAACGGGTTCACAAGTACGACACGGTCGTGTTGAAGACCGGTGAAGAACTGGTCGGTTTGATTCTGAAAGAGACCGAAGACAACATTCAATATCAGCCGAAGGAAACCCGCGAAGTCGAAACCGTCGAGCGCTCGAAGATCGATCACCTGGAATATCGCGGCCGCCCGGTGCTGATCGGCACCGTCTCGATTGAAAAGAGCGAGCGGATCGGCGCGATGCTCGAAAAACGCGGCGTGAAACATCAGGTGCTGAATGCCAAGCATCACAAGCGCGAAGCCGACATCGTCGCCCAGGCCGGCCGTCTCGGCGCCGTGACCATCGCCACGAACATGGCCGGCCGCGGTACCGACATCATTCTCGGCGGCAATGCCGAAACGATGGCTTGGGCGCAGCTGCAGGACAAATACGCCACCCGCCTGGACGTGCCTCATGCCGAATGGGATGCGCTGGTTCGCGAAATCGAAGAACGCGAACAAATGAAGCCCGAAGGAGTAAAGGTCAAGGAACTCGGCGGCCTGTACGTCATCGGCACCGAGCGCCACGAAGCTCGCCGAATCGACTTGCAGCTGCGCGGCCGTTGCGGTCGCCAAGGCGATCCCGGCAGCAGCCGCTTTTTCCTGTCGCTCGAAGACGACCTGATGCGAATCTTCGCCGGCGCGTGGGTCAAGCAAGTGCTCGATTGGTTGGGGATGAAGGAAGGCGAACGGATCGAGCATCCGATGGTCAGCCGCCGCATTTCCGCCGTACAGAAGAAGATGGAAGAGCGGAACTTCGAAACGCGGAAGAACCTGCTCGAATACGACGAAGTGATGGACGAGCAGCGGAAGCGGATCTATCGCTTCCGCCAGAAGATTCTCGACGGCGAAAACTGCCGCAACCTGATTGTGGAAATGGTCCGCAAACAGGTGAATCAAAACGTCGAAACGTTCCTCAAACGCGACTACGGCCCCAGTGTGTTCGCCGCCTTTGCCGCGACACGCCTGGCCGCGCAGTTCGAGGCCCGCGACTTTGTGGGCTCTGACTTTGCTGCCGCGGAAGATTTCGCGATCAAAGAAGCCTGCCGCGCCGCGGAAACGCACATTCAAGACGGCCTCGACGAAAACCTGCCCGAAGGCATTGAAGAGGACGAGTGGAATTGGGACGCCATGGCCAAGATGGCCAACACCCGTTGGGGGCTAAACCTCAACGACCGAGCGCTCAAGAAGGTCGGCCGCGATCACGTTGCCGAACATCTGATCGAACTCTCGCACGAGCAGATCAAGAAAGTCGATCTCGCCGAAGGGAAGCCGTTTCTCGAAGACGACTTCGGCTATCGCACGGTCATCGCTTGGGCCCATGCCAAATTCGGTTTGGATCTGAAGTTTGACGAGATCAAGAATCTCGACGTCGCTGCGCTGAAAAAGCACGTGATCGAACAAGCGACTGCTTTGTACGATCGCAAAGAAGCCGAATATCCGATCATGGCCGGCATCTATCGCTGCGGCGGTGGTGAGAAGGGATCGCTCAATCGCGAACAGCTCGTCGCCTGGGCCAGCGAACGATTTTCGTCCCCGATCGAGCTCGACGATCTGCGCAACAAGACGCAAGCCGACATGCTGCAGCTGATGTTGCCGATGAGTCAGCGCTCGCAAGCCCAAGCCGAAAAGGCCACGGCCGAAGTGCAGCAACGCGTCGCCGAGGTTTTTGAGAATCGCAACGGCGACGGAACCGCGCCGTTCGAAAAACTTGCGCAGTGGGCGGCCAGCGAACTGAAGTCGAAATTGACTGCCGAGCAGATGTCTGAACTCGATCAGGACGAGCTCGAACGTCGGCTGCTGATCGATGTCGAAGATCGCTATCGCCCCGAAATCCGCAAAATGGAGCGATCCGTTTTGCTGCAGGTCGTCGACACGATGTGGAAAGACCATCTGCTCATGATGGATCGCCTCCGCAGTTCGGTTGGCTTGATGGGTTACGCCCAGGTCGATCCAAAGGTCGAGTACAAGCGCGAAGGGATGAAGATGTTCGAGCAGATGTGGGTCTCGCTCGACGACCGCGTGACCGAACTCGTCTTTAAAGTCGAACAGTTGAACGAAGACTTCGTCCGCAGCACGTTTCAGGAAGACCGGATGAGCGCTCGTCATGATTCGGTGACCGGCGCCAACGACGAACTGGGCGACTCGATGGAACAAACCAACAACTCGGGCAGCGGCGACAACAAGCCGGAGCCAATCCGCAACCGCGGCCAACGCGTGGGGCGTAATGATCCTTGCCCTTGCGGCAGCGGCAAGAAGTACAAGAACTGCCACATGCGTTCCGGCGGCGGAGCTGTGGTGTAAAGTTGAATGCATTACTCCCTCCTCGGGACTCCGGGGAGAGGGGATAAGATTTGATCGCGAAAGGATTCGCGCATGCCCTACCTCCTCAACATCGTCTACGCGCTGCTGATCTGCGCAGCAATGCCGTATTTGCTCTACTGCCGCATCCGGCACGGCAAATACCGCGATGGTTGGCGGCAGAAACTCTGGGGCGATGTTCCTCGCCGCCGCAATCGCAAGGTCCCGTGCCTGTGGCTGCATGCGGTCAGCGTCGGCGAAGTGAATTTGCTCCAGCCGCTCATTGCCCGCTGGGAGCAGGCACATCCCGATTGGGAAATTGTCATCAGCACGACAACGCAGACCGGCTTTGCGCTCGCGCAGAAACGTTACGCGCCGCGAACAGTCTTTTATGCTCCGCTCGACTTCACCTGGTCGACCGCTGCAGCGATGCACATCATTCGCCCCACGTTGCTCGTGATGGCCGAGTTGGAACTCTGGCCCAACTGGATTGCCGCCGCCCACCGTGAAGGGGCCCGCGTCGCCGTGATCAACGGCCGCCTGAGTTCGCAGAGTTTTCAGGGTTATCAGCGGATCGCACGTTGGCTCCATGGGACGCTCGCGTCGCTCGATCTGGTGCTGGTGCAAAACGCTGAATACTCGCAGCGGTTCCTCGCGCTCGGCGCGAACGAAAAGCGCGTGCATGTCACCGGCTCCATCAAGTTCGACGGCGCGCAAACCGATCGCAACAACGGCAACACCAAACGGCTCGCGACGCTCGCAGGGATCGAACCAACCGACATCGTGCTGCTCGCCGGCAGCACGCAAGCGCCCGAAGAGCAACTGGCGGTGGAAGCCTTTCAACATTTAGCGGCGAAACATCTGAACCTGCGACTCGTCATCACGCCCCGTCATCCGGAGCGGTTCGATGAAGTCGCAAAGCTGCTCGATCGCAGCGGCGTGCGCTGGGAACGTCGCTCTCGCTTGGAATCCTCTGGCCATGATCGCGCAGCCCGTGTGCTGTTGATCGACGTCGTCGGCGAACTTGGCGCTTGGTGGGGAACGTCGACCATCGCCTATGTCGGCGGCAGCCTGAGTCGCCGCGGTGGACAGAACATGATCGAGCCCGCCGCCTACGGCAGCGCGGTTTGTTTCGGCCCGAACACGTGGAACTTCAAAGACGTGGTGCAGTTGCTGCTGCATGCCGAAGCAGCGCAAGTCGTGCAAAACGGAGCCGAGTTGCAAACGTTCGTCGAACGCTGCCTCTGCGAACCGCAATTTGCGACGCAACTCGGCAAGCGCGCTCAAGAACTGGTTGTGGCGCAGCAAGGGGCTGCCGATCGGACATTGGTCTTTCTGCAGGGCCTCGCCGCGAACTCGCTCACGCGAACGATTCCTACACCGGCTGCGGCAAAGCAACAGCGACCGCCGCGGCGGCAGGCTGGTTAGCTGAGCGAAAAGAGCCCCGCACACAGTAAGGGGAACGGAGCTTCCACATCACACGACTTGGACGCCGCATTCCCCTTACTGCGTGCGGGGCTCTTTGCTTACTCACTCAGCAGATACGGCCACAAACTATCGCTGATCAGCAAACCGCGGCGCGTCAGTCGCAGCAACGATCCACTCCACTCCAAAAGACCTTGCTGCACAAATCGCTGCAGCGAAACACCGCCCAGACTCTCAACTGCGTATCCCGTTTCGCGGGCGAAGTCAGAAACGTCGATCCCAGCGAGCCGACGCAATCCGAAAACGAGTCGTTCGCGAGCGCGGTCTTCAGCGCCCAATTCTTCCCGTTCAGCGACCGGCGATTCTTTATTCTCCAACCGCTGCAGCCAGCCCGTGGTGCTGCGGTGGTTCATTTCACGTATGCCGTTGACGTAGCGCGCAGCGCCCGGACCAACGGCAAAATAGCCACGCCCCAACCAGTACGTTTCGTTGTGACGGCAGCGGTGACCGGGGAGTGCAAAGTTGGAGACTTCGTAATGCTCATAGCCGGCCGCGGTGAGGACATCGATCGTCCGCTCGTACATCGCGGCCGCAGCCTCTTCATTGGCCGGTTGGAGTTCGCCGCGATTCACTCGCGGAAAGAAGCTCGTTCCTTTTTCAATCGTTAGTCCGTACGTCGAAATATGCTGAGGCTGCAGCGCGAGCGCTTGTTGCAAATCGTTTTCCCACTCATCGAGCGTTTCGTCCGGCACGCCGAAAATCAGGTCGAGCGAAACCGATTTCGCCACGCGCAAAGCGGACTGAAATGCCTCACCGATTTTTAACGGCGAGTGATCGCGTTCGAGCAGCGTCAACTTCCGCTGGCTGAACGACTGCGCGCCGAGGCTGATGCGCGATACGCCTGCATCCGCCAGAATTGCACAACGTTCGGTCGTCAGGTCGAGCGGATTCGCTTCCACGCTGAACTCATAACCGAGCTGCAGCACGAACCATTCCTGCACCAGTTCGAAAAGTTGCGCAAGCTGCAACGGCGGCAAGTGCGTCGGCGTGCCGCCGCCAAAGAACAACGTGTCGACAGGCCGCGGCTCGCCGAGCAGCATCAGCTCTTGGGCGAGCGCCCGCAAATAGCGTTCGATCAAATCATCGCGGCCCGCGATCAGCGTGAAGTTGCAATAGCCGCAGCGATGCCGGCAGAACGGCACATGCACATAAGCAGCCCGCGGCGGCGCAAAAACATCGGCCGCCGTCATAGCCACAACTTCAGCCGCCCGCCCAGCATGTCGGGCAGTGCCTTTTGTACGTAGTACTTCACCTGCTTGTCGTGATAGCGCGTGCTGAGGTGCCCCGCGACGATCAGTTCGTTTTGAAACCGATCGCGCCGTTCGACCCAGTCGTCAAGGTGCATGTGTCCGTGCTTGTGAATCTTTTCTTTGCGATGGCTCGGCGCGACAAAGGTCATCTCCGCGATCAGCACCTTGGCCTGGTACATCGCCGGGCAAGCATCAAGTCCGCCGGGCGCCGTATCGCCGGTATAGGCAACGAGTGGAATCCGTTTCTCTTCGGTCACATCCTGCCCGCTGAGGCGGATGTCGCGGATTTGGTCGCCGCTGAGGCCTTGATATTCGGCCTTCAGTTTTTTCCGCTTCTCCCACACGATGAAGCCAACCGACGGCACGGTGTGTTTGGTCGCCGAGACCGTCACCACATGTTCGCGCGACAGATCGATTTCATCGCCCGGCCGCAGGCCAATCAGTTCGCACGGCAGTCGGCCGCGATCGAGTTTGCCGACAATTTTGAGCAGCATTTCGACGTTGTCGACCGCATGCTCGGGCAGATAAATCGTCGGCGGCTCCATCTTCATCATTCGCCGCCGCGCCACATAGACCGGAATCGAGGCCATGTGATCAAGATGCAAATGCGAAAGGAACCAGGTCTGTGTCCCCATGAAGTCCCACGGATGCGCCCCGAGATCGAAGCCCAATTTGAGCTCGGGAATGCGCCAGTACGTTTGCACGGCGGCGCGGGAATAGCCTTCGATGGTCAGATCTTGAAAGGCGAGAGAACGAACCGGAGCGTTATCGAGCATGAGCGGACGCTGATTTCCTGACTCGCACGAACCTGTGTTTCACCACGGAAAAACGGGTTCGTGCTACGTAACTTATTTGCCGTTCCAATAAACCTTGACGTTATGTGTCGCCCGGCCGACAGCGACGATGTCGTTCTTGCCGTCGCCGTTCAAGTCGCCGACGGCGAGATCTTCGACGGCTACACCGCCTTGATCGACAAACTGCCGTTCCCACTTTTGGCCGGCGGCATCTTGAGGATCGTAAATCCGCACGCCGCATTTGCGGTTGGGAGCCAGGTCGTCGCGAATGCCGATCACCAGTTCTTCTTCGGCGTCGTCATCCATGTTGGCACACCAGACCGCATGGCCCCACTTCAATTCTTCGTCGACCACTTGCCGGTTCCACAACCCTTCGCCGGGCGACGGTCGCTCAGCGGTCGGCTTGGTGTAAACCACCACTTGATGTCCGTGCCAAGGTTCGATTGTGGCGATGTAGTCGCCGTCTTTGCCGAGGCGGCCATGTTTGATTTCGCTCGCGCCGCGGTTAGGCGACGTCTTTTGATTCCCTTCGCCGATCCGTTGATTCTGCCATTTGCCGCTGCTTTCCTTCGTCAGCAGCGAAACCCCTTCGAAGCCGACGTACAAAATGTCGGGCTGGCCGTCGTGGTTAAAATCGGTCACTTGAAAATTGTGCGTGACGTGCAACTTGTCGTCGATCACGGTCGGTTCCCACGGCCCTTTCACCGGATCAGCGGGAATCTTGAACGACAGCAACTGGCAGGTTGCCTCTTTCCAATCGGGCTTCGTCGTACCTCGGCCCATCAAGGGCGAAACAATCAGTTCCCGTTTGCCGTCGCCATCGAGGTCGGCAAAGTTCATCCGGTGCACCGTCGGCACTTCGCTAATGGGATGGACTTCCCACAACCGGTCTGGGTTCGCATCGTCGGCATCTTTTTTCGATACCGCCTTCGATTTGTTCGGCGCGATCCACTGCACGGTGCCGCCGCTCAGCGTGTTGAACGGTTTCCAATCGGCGCCCACGGCGAAATCGAGCTTGCCGTCGCCATCGATATCGGCCGGCGCGAAGCAGACATTATCGGGCCGCGTCTGCTTGTCGATGATGATGTGTTCTTTCCAGGTTGGATTTTCGAGCCAGAGGATCCGTGTCTGATCGACGATGCAGATATCGAGCTTCTTGTCGCCGTTCATATCGAGCAGGCGAACCGCATAGCCCACGCCGAGTTTCGTCGGCAGTTCTTCGGTACGAAGCTGAATTTCAGCGGCGCGAAGTTGCCAAGGAACTGCACACACCGCGATGGCTAAAAACAGAGAGCGAGCGAATTTCATGGTGATGATCTCGTCAGAGAACTCCGTCAAATCGTAAGGCAGCGCTTAAGTGCCGTTCGGCTTCGTTTCATTCAACGCCTTGAGCAAATCCTCGGTAATATCCATCGCTTCTTCGTGATAGATCACGTCGCGATTGAGATTCTTGACAACTTCCTGCAGCGGCTGATTCTCTTCCGGCAACGGATACTGCCGCAGAATCAACTTCAATCCCCGCTCTTTGCTGATTTTTTTGATCTGCTCGTCGACATCCTTTTGCGTGGCGACGAGCGCGCCCACTTCGCGCTTCTGCAACTTTTGCCGTTCGGTTTCGACAAAGATGCGAAGATCGTTTTGCAGCTTGAGCAATTGCTGCTGCAGCCGAGCTTGATCGGGCGAACCGGGCATCGCTTTGCGCAGCTGATTGGCCGTCGTTTCCATTTCAACCTGGCGGATCTGCACTGATTCGTCGAGTTCCTTGGCCCCTTCGCGAATGGGCTGCAGGCGCTCGGCGTGCTTCTTGCAACCGTTGAAGACTTTGTCGAGGTTAACGACGGCGATGGGGAAGTTTTTGTCTTGAGCAAAAGCCCTGGCAGTCAGGAAAAACGACAAGCAGGCGAGCAGAATCACGCGGCCAAAATTAGGGGTGGACATAAGATGTCTCGCGAGGCGGGAGAGGTTCAACGGGCAGCCTGCTGTTGTAGCAGTTTGACAGGCGAGAGGCGAGAAGTGCAGCCTTCACATGCCTGAAGCGCTAGAGAAGCTTTCCGGCCGGGTTCCTTCGCTGGCGCCTCAGGCTGGTGAGGGTTTTTGGCAATTTCTCGTCCACCGTTGACAAGCAATCGCCCACACGAGCGAATAGAGAAGGATAAGCCGTTTTATTTCACCGGTGGGCGGGTTCATGTTTGCAGCGTGGCGTTTCAAGCAGAAAGAGGCCGAGACTGCGCTGCTGCAGGGCCGGCTGGAACATGCCGCCGCCATTTTGCAGCAGGAAGATCTGCTGACCTATCTCCCTATTCAGCAATTGCTGGCCCAAGTGGCCATTGCCGCGGGACGGCGGGCCGTGCAACGTGCCGAACTGGGGGAGTTCGAGGCGGCCTGGCGGGATCTCGAACTTGCCAAACAATGGGCCGGCGAAACCAACGAGTTTTTGGCCGTGCAACGCGCTGTGGTCGAGTCGGCGCTGTCCGATGTCGTCAAGTCATTGGCCGCGGATGATGCGGCCGGCGCCCAGCAGCGAATCGACGCGCTCGGACGACGGCAGGTCAAAATCGTCGCGCTCGATTCCTTGCGCGAGGTTGCCCGCCGCTTGCAATCGGCGGCGAAACTGCGCGAACGGGCGCAATTTCCCGAAGCCATCGAACAGCTGCAAGCTGCCGTCGCGCTCCGCCCCGATCTGCCGCAGCTTGAAGAACTGCTGAAAAAAGCTCTCGACGCTGCGGAACAAGCGCGGGTTGCCCAAGAGCAACTCCATGTCGCGTTAACAACTCAAGACTGGACACAAACGCTCGCACTTGCCGAGCAATTGCTGCAGATTTCGCCCCAAAGTCGCCTGGCCCGTAACGCGCGCCGGCAAGCTTGGGTGGAAGTGGGGTGCCAACTGGGCGATTCGCGCGTAGCTCGTGAAACGCAGCCTTGGGCTTCGTCGCTCACGCCGCAACGCGATGAGGCTGATGAAGGAACTCGCGGCGCTCGCTTCTTACTTTGGGTTGATGCGGTCGGCGGTTACTTAGTTTGCCTGGGAGATGAAATCGTCATCGGCCAGGCACATCCGGGGAATCAGGTCGATGTGCCCATCCAAGCCGACATCCGCCGCCGCCATGTGAGCATTCGTCGGCAAGGCGAAGGCTACGTCCTCGTTCCCCTCTCTGCCCGTGAAAGCTTGCCCGGTTCCGCCGCAGTACGACAGGGCCGCGTGCGGATCGACGGCAAAGATGTCAAATCACCGGCGCTGTTGAATGATGGCGACGAGTTCGAACTGGGCGAAGGGGTCCGGCTGCGGTTTCGCAAGCCGCACGCGTTGAGCGCTTCGGCCCGGTTGGAAATACTGAGCAATCATCGAACTCATCCCTTTGCGGATGCCGTCCTGCTGATGGCCGAGTCGGCGGTGCTGGGTCCGAAGTGGCAGAACCACGTGATCTGCCGCGACTGGACCACCGATGTCGTGCTGTATCGCCAGGAGCAAAACCTGTTCTGCCGGGCGATGCAGTCGCTGGAGATCGACGGTCGCCTGCAGGAGGGGCGGGGACAGCTCAATGTCCGCTCGCGGGTGGTGGGGCCTGATTTTTCGCTCAGCTTGGAGCCGGTGGTTTGAGGATGGGATGCGGGTTCGGGAGTCAACGATCAGCCAGCGTCGATCAATGATCTCGCATCCCGACTCTCGTCCCTCGTGACGTAAGTCAGCTAATTTCGCTCCAAGTCACGTGTTGAATAATTTAACGCTGTTAAGTGCGCCGTTCTCGGGTTTGGCGCTGGTTTTGGGGTGCAAAAGGGGCGATTTATTCACCAAACAGGACCGTTTTTTTCTGCGAATCGACCTGCACTTACGTCAAATCATCAGGAGGTTACCAACGCTATCTGAAACGCGGTCCCTGCCGACCGAGTAGAACTAAGGAGACGTCTGCGCGCCGATTCCGCCCAAAACCAGCGGTCAGCCGCCAAGATTTTCGTCGACCGAGCGAACACTCAAGAACAGAATTGGTCTGATTGGGAGATGTGTGACGCTGGCGCCGCCAGCCTCACGAAAAAGGTCCGGCAGGGTCGCCAGAATAAAAAGATCCTTCTTGGGATCGTAAGAAAGTGGACCGATGAATTTGCGAGCCGCCACCATGCCCGCTGATGCGAACGACCAAAATGCCGCGCCAGAAAAAGCGGCCGCTGCGAAGCCAGCGGGCGGCATCAAGTTTACGTTTGCCAGTGGCGTGCGTCCTTTCGATGGCTACACGTTGAAGCGCGGCATCGGTCGTGGCGGCTTCGGCGAAGTCTATTTCGCCACCACCGACGCCGGCAAAGAACTCGCGCTCAAGCACGTCGAGCGCAATCTGGAAGTTGAGTTGCGCGGCGCCAGCCAGTGCCTCAATCTCAAGCATCCGAACTTGATCGACCTGTACGACATTCGTTACGACGACCACGGTGATGCGTGGATCGTGATGGAATATGTCGCCGGGCCGAGCTTGAAAGATGTGCTCGACCGCAACCCCAACGGCTTGCCGCGCGACCAAGTGGAATTCTGGTTCCGGGGCATCGCGGCTGGTACTGCGTATCTGCACGACAACGGCTTGATCCATCGCGATCTGAAGCCGGGCAATATTTTCGAGGATCAGGGATTCATCAAGGTCGGCGACTACGGCCTGAGCAAATTCATTTCGACTAGCCGCCGCAGCGGCCAGACCGAAAGCGTCGGCACCTTCCACTATATGGCCCCCGAAATCGGCAAGGGGGTGTATGGCAAGGAAATCGATATCTACGCGCTGGGTGTGATCCTGTTCGAACTCCTCACCGGCCATGTGCCGTTCGACGGCGAGAGCAGCCAGGAAATCATCATGAAGCACCTGACGGCGGATCCTGATCTGTCAGCGGTGCCGGCGCCATATCGCGCGGTGATTCAACGGGCGCTGCTCAAGGACCCCGACAAGCGATTTTCGAGCGTGGCCGACATGCTCGCGGCGCTAAATGGTCCGGCGGTGGCACAGGTCGCAACGAACGGTAAGCAGCCGGTGGTCACGGCCACGCCGGTGAAAACACCAGCGAAAGAGGGCCCGCTGTACATCGGCGATGATGAGCGCGAAATGCAGTTCGGCCCGATGCAACACTCGCGGCATGGCAAAAGTTCGAACATGCCGCGACCGAAAGTGATTCCTGCGCAGCTCGCAGGCTCCACTCCGTCGACGCCTGCCACGCCCCAGGGCGAACCGATCGCTCAAGCGTTTTGCGCCGGCGGCAGCAAGTTTGCCCAGTGGTGGAATCACGGCAGTTTGAACACGCCCGTGAAGATTGCGTTGATCTTGGCGATTACCGTGCTCGCGGTGGTGAACAGCATTTGGCTGGTGCCGGTGCTGGTCGCACTGGCGGCCGTCTATGTGCTGTACCTCGGCATTCGGATGTTGGCGATGGCAGGAACGTCGACCGTTCCTCCGCCTGCGACGCCGAATGTTCACCCGACTCCCGTCACGCGCGGCCGCAAGCCGCCGACACTGGAACAAATGGGTCGCCAGGCACTCTTGATGAAAACCGCCGGCGACCGCGTTGGCGAATTGTCGGGCTCGATGCTCGCCGCTGCGTTGATCTCGGCTGTCTTGTGTCTGGTCATCATGGTGGTCAACGGCGAAGACGTGCAGCGCGGCGGCATCGGTGTTTGGAACTTTTACACCTGGCTAACGCTCACCGTGACCGCGGGGGCGTGGCTTGCGCTGATTGCCGGCAAGTTTTGGGAACCGCGGGCTGGGGAGCAGTGGAAGCGCCGCTTTGCTCAATTGGTCATGGGCCTGGCGCTGGGTGCGTTTTCATTCGCCGCAAGTCAGATGTTGATGGTGGGCACTTCGGCGGGTCATGCGTTTCGCGCTCACGATATCGGCGAATCGCTGGCGAGCCGCAGCATGTATGACTCGAGCGGCGTCCCTGGTTTGACGGCGTTCCTCGCGTACTTTGCTGCCGTGTACGCCACCGTGGGTTGGTGGAAACAGTCCGATCCGCTCCGCAGCTCGCGGCTGCAAGTTGGGCCGTTGGTGGTGACCTTGCTGGCCGCGTTTGTGTGGAACCTGGCCTGGCCGTTCCCGCAGCCGTGGGGCGTGATGCTCGCCGGCGCGATCTCGGTCAGCGTGCAACTTTCCGCGTCGTGGTTCACGCCGCAGGATCGGTTGGCGCTGAAGCAATCGTCGCAACGAAATGTTGTTTGAACAGTAGGTCCACTCTGCGGACCATCAGCCAAGTTGGAAATGGAAGTTTGCAGATTTGAAAGTTGTTCATGGTCCGCCGCGGACCCTACGGAATAGGTCGGAGAACATCGTTATGGAACTCTTCATCATCGTCATGCTGCTCAGCCTGGCAGTGGCCGTTCAGCCCTTTGTCACCAAGCGGTTGCCACCGTTGGTGCACGGTGTGCTCGGTTCGCTTTGTGTGGGGTTGTCACTGACCCTTACCGCGCTGTTTTCCTGCGGGATGATTGCGACGACGCAAGCACGGGCAGCCCTCCCGGATGTAGAACGTCCTGCGCCGACCGAAAAAACTGCACCTCCTTCGCCTTCCGATGCAGTGCCGAATGACGAAAGCAAGTTTTTTGAACTGCCGCCGGCCCATGGCAGCGATTCGGACTCCGACATTCAAATCAATTCGCCGCCGGATGGTGTGATCATTCCGCCGGGCCGCCCTGCGTGGGTCGAAGCGCCGCCGGTTCGTGAAGGAACGGTGCATTCGACAGCGGTTTGCTCCGATCCTCATGCCACGCAAGCGCAAGCGATGCAAGCGCTTGATGAAAAAGTACAAGCCGCTACGGCGGACTACATCAGCGAATACCTGCAATCGGAATTAGCGCCGCGGCTCGTTCGTTACAGCTTGAAAGACATCAAGCGAATGCTGATGTCGCCGGACCGGATCTATCACGAGAAGATCAGCGTCTCGATCGGCCCGATGCATCAGGTGCATGCGCAGCTCGAATTCAGTCCCGACTTTCGCGATCAACTCGATCGCCGCTGGGGCGAACTGCGGGCTACTTATCGGTTGGCCGAAACCGGGCTCGTCAGCACCGGCGTGTTGCTGCTGCTGGCCACGGTATTTGGTTACTTCCGCCTGGATAACGCCACCCGAGGATACTACACGGGCCGCTTGCAGTTCATGGCAGCAACGATGATACTGGCCATCATAGCCGGTGGTGTGATGTTCTCGCGTTGGATTCACTGGTTGTAGTGTTGTTTGTCGAATCTTCTTCAATAAACGCTGGAAGTTCCTGCTTTGTCCGATGCCGACACGCTTCTCATCGATCGCATTCGTCAAGGCGAAGCGGCAGCTTGGACCGATCTGATTGCTCGCTACGAAGGGCGGCTGCTCGCGTTTGTCGAAAGCCGCCTCGGTCGCCGAGCCCCCAGCGAAGACATTGTGCAGGAAGCCTTTCTCGGCTTTCTCAACAGTTTGCCGAACTTCGACGGCAAGCGGCCACTCGAAGGCTATCTGTTTTCGATCTGTGCTTACAAACTCACCGACCATCTTCGCCGCGAGGGTCGCCGCCCCGCGGTGCCCCTCTCGAGCAGCAACGACTCTTCGGGTGAATGGCACATCGCCGGCAGCGAGCGCCCGGCCAGCAGCATTGCCCGCAGCGGCGAGCGGAAGAATCTGGAAGAGAAAGCCGTCGCTCACGCGCTGCGTGATCAAATCGAACGCTGGGCCGAGAAGGGTGAATGGCAGAAGCTGATGTGCGCCGAGTTGCTCTTTGTCCGCGGTTGGGCGAATAAGGAAGTAGCCGAGGAGCTTGGTCTTTCCGAGCAGCAGGTGGCCAACTACAAGTTCGATTTCATCGCCCGCTTGCGAACGATGGTGCAGAAGCAAGAGTTGTCGGCCGAAGTTTTTCCCGAGTTGGCCGACGAGGAGGAACAGCCATGAGCACGCCCGGATCCTCGCCGCGTCGCCTGACCGATGCCGAACTCGAAGCTTATCTGGAAGAACTGCTCCCCGCCGAAGCGATGGCAGCCATCGAGCTTGAACTGCGGCAGCGGCCCGAATTGCTCCGCCGCTTGTCGACGATTCTTGGCCGGCGCGATGCAGGTCTGCATAGTGTCGGCGAGATTTGGCGACGTCATCGGCTCAGTTGCCCTGATCGTCAGCAACTTGGCAGTTACCTGCTCGGCGTGCTCGACAACGACCACGCCAACTACATCCGTTTTCATCTCGATCAAATCGGCTGTCGCTACTGCCAGGCGAATTACGCGGATCTACGGTTGCAGCAGGAAGAAACGCAGGAACTGATCATCACGCGGCGGACCAAGTACTTTCAATCGACGGCTGGGCATCTGCGGCAAACGCCATAACGAGGCGTTAGTCTCGAGTTGCTCACAACCGAAAAACTTTCTTGCCAAGGCTGACAGCCGCAGGCTATGTTACGTCGTCCCTCTCCTGGCACGATTCCGTGCTGCCTGCTTCTCTTCCTGGGAGAGTTTGTATGTCCGCTCGTATTGGTCGTTGTCGTCTGCTTTCTCTCCGCCGTGGTTTCACACTGGTCGAGTTGCTGGTGGTGATTGCGATCATCGGCGTGCTGGTGGCGCTGCTCCTGCCTGCCGTGCAAGCTGCCCGCGAAGCCGCGCGGCGGTCGCAATGCACCAACAATCTCAAGCAGCATGGTTTGTCGCTGCATAATTTTGAAGATGCGTTCGTGCAATACCCGGCGCTGATTTCGGCCAGCAGCGGTTCGCCTCACACGGTCCAAGACAAGTTCAAAGGTTCGACAGGCTTCACGTTGTTCAATTGGTTGCTGCCTTATATTGAACAACGGCCGTTGTATGACGCATCGAACTTGAACGTCAACACGAACGTGAACGGCAAGTTGGTTTATCAAACGCCGATCAAAGCCCATCAATGTCCGAGCGAAACCAGTTCGCCCCGCGGTCTGGGCGCGACGACGCACGGCGGCGCCAATGTCTGGGCGATCGGCAATTATGCAGGCAACTATCTAGCCATTGGGAACCCCGATGGCACGTCCAACGCGGAGTGCCGCGAGGGACTCGCGAAGTCGTCGGAGTTGACGGATGGCACGTCGAACACGCTGATTTTTACGGAACGCTACGGCACGTGTGGCAATGGCGGTGCGCCTCATTCCACCTCCACCAACGGCAATTTGTGGTCGGATTCGAACAGCGTTTGGCGGCCAATCTTTTGCATCAACGCCGTCAGCAAAGATCCCTCGGTCCTGTCCTCCGGCGCGGCGTATCCGGCCTGTCAGAAATTTCAAATGCATCCGCATTGGTTCAATAACTGCGATCCTATTCGCACGCAGTCGCCGCATCCGGGCGGAATCAATGTTTGCATGGGTGACGGCAGCGTAAAGTCAATCACGGCCTCGATCGACGACGTCGTCTGGGCCGCGGCCTGCAATCCGATCGACGGTGCGCCACTGACCAATTGGCCGTAGTCAGTCTCTTGCTTGTTGCAAGGCCCGCGTCACCCAACGATCCAATGCGTTGGCAAAGGCCTGGCGATCGTTCGCGCTGTAGCCCTTGGGACCGCGGACAACCTCGCCGCTGCCGCGCATCTGATCGAGCAGATTCCGCATCGCGAAGCGTTGACCGATGGTGGCGTCGGTGTGCAATTCACCGCGGGGATCGAGCGCTTCGCCTCCCTTGGCAATGACGTCGGCCGCCAGCGGGATGTCGGCCGTCACCACCAGGTCGCCTGGTTCCAGCAACTCGACGATTCGCCGATCGGCGACATTAGCGCCGTCGCTCACAAGCACAGTCGAGAGATAATCGGAACGGGGCACGCGGATCGATGAATTGGCGACGACGGTCATGCGCACTTTTCGCCGCTCGGCTGTGCGAAACAGCAGCTCCTTCACGTCCACCGGGCAAGCATCGCCATCGATCCAGATTTGCATGCTTCGATTCTACTGCAGTTGCTTCTGCAGGGCGATTTGCAACGGGCAGCGGAGTGGATCAGCCGGCAGACCGCGGCGATATTTGTCGAGTAGTTGCCGCGATTGCTCGGCCAGTTCACGGCGAACCTCACGCCGTTCGCCTTTGATGCGAGCGATTTTCATTTCATCGTAGGCCGTGGTCTGATGCCGCATCCAAGCAATGGTGGCCGCTTCGGCCCGTTGCTCGAGGGGAATTCGCTGTGTGCGCGCGACGGTGCCGCTGCCGACTGGAGTGGCGTGAATCGCAATCGCCGTGGCTAACCTCTCCGCCAGTGCTTCATAAGCGGGCGCAAATCGCAGGAATGCCGCAACAGCGCCGCGAAAATCCTCGACGTATTCCTGCTGCTTCACTTCGCGACGCTGGGCCGCCGCTTCCTTCTTCTTGGCGTGTTTGGGATCGGCTCGTTCGACGGCCAGCTGAGCACGAATCGCCACGACATCGGCCGACGAACACCACAGCCCTTTTGAGAAGATCTTTCGGCCGCGTTTCTCCTGCACGGCCCAAGTGGGTCCCGCGGCCTTCACGCGCCGCGTCAGTGCTGCGTCGCCGGGCGGCAACAGCTCCCAATCCGCCGGCGCAGTGAGCACCCGCCCCTCCGCCGTAATTACCGTGCGCTCGCCGGGACCGGGGGCCACTATCAATTGCTGCTGCGGCATCGCGAACTGGTCTCTCGCCCTTGGGATTCGATACGCGTCTTCGCAGCGAACACTACCCGCCGCGATTCAGCGTCACGGAATACAGAATCACAATGGCCCCGGTCGAGAGCAAGCTCCAGGGAGCCCACTCGGCCGGTTTCCAATCGCGGCTGGCAACCATGGGGCTGCCGTTCTGAAACAGCGACGTCTGTCCCGGCGGCGCAGCGGATTCGCCGGCCATCACAAAGTTTTCGACGACGAGGCATTCAGCGCCAAAGATGCAGGCATAGATGCCGAGCGCGAGAAAGAGTGCACGCCACATGTGGATGACTCACGAGAAGGGGCGACGGGGGCCATCCTGGCGAAGCTTGTCCTTATTCACGGTATCGGCGCACTGCGGCTCGAATATCAGTTCTGGAACAAGCAACGTCAAAATCAGTTCAGCCCTTCGCCCCGCTCACTGACGGGCGCCGCCATTCACCGCTGCGGAAATTTGCCGGATTTGCCGGCCCTGCAGATCGATCTCGACAATCTCTTCGGCGGTCGTAATCAGCGTGCGGCCGCCCGGCAGACGAAACGCATCACTAGGTCGGGCAATTTTATGTTCCCACACGACCTGTCCCTGCTCATCCAGTTCGACCACGCGGCCTTGCCCATAGTTGGCAGTGAGCAAGCGGCCCGAAGGGAGCACTTGCAAGCTGTTGATGCGACCTTCGACGGTCCACTGCCGCACGCTGCTGCCATTTGGCGCCACTTCGCGAATCAGGTTGGGACAAGCGAAGATCGTGTTGCCGCTGACGAGGCGTTCGGCATCGAAACATTGATCGGGTGTGGCGTGTGACCAAACGATCGCGCCGCGGCGATCGGCTTCGACGACGCGATGCCCGCCGAAATCAGCGATTAACACGCGGCCGCTGGGCAGCGGTTTGGCGCGAATCGCATTCACACCTTCCATTTGCCACAGCATGTTGCCGCGGTCATCGACTTCGAGCACGCGATTTTCCCAATGCGATGCGATCAATACATTGCCGCCCGGCAACTTTTCAGCGTTCCACGACTGCATGCTTCGTTGCCAGACGACTTGCCCCTGCACATTGAGCTCGCTGATCTTTCCCATGCCGCCAGTGGCGATCAATGTGTGACCGTGCAGGCTCCCTCGCCCTTGCACTGCCATCCGTTGCGGCGGTTGAATCACAGCCGTTGCTCCCGGCCCCGCCAGCCAATCGCGCCAACGAGATATCGCTGCTTGCCGTTCGGCCGCCGGTGAATGCGGAGAATAATCAAACTCCTGGCCGGTCAGTCCAGCGAGCCACGTCGCGCTCGCGCTGCGAATTTCCACCTGCGTAGAGTCGAGCAAACGAATCAACACCGGCAGCGCGCGGACACCGCCACCCTGGGCAACTCCCTGCGCAGTGAGAAAGGCGACTTCGTCGTTAGCGTCGCGAAATAACTTCGCCACCAACGCTTGATCGCCAGGTTCCGTGCTGCGGCTGAGAACCACAGCCGCAGCGAGTCGCGAGGCCAAGCGCGCGTCACTCGCCGCGGCGCGAAACTTCGGCATCAGTGCTGGTGTGACCTGCTGCCGCAAAAACGCTACGTATTCATCACGCAGATCAGCGCGCTCGAGAACAATCGCTGCTGCCAACCAATCGTCATCTTGAAGTGCTTTTGGGTCTTGCGAGATCAATTGCAGGGCAGTGCGGTACAACTGCGTCGATTCTGATTCATGCCGGTCGAGAACGCGTTGCAGACGCCAGCGCTGTTCGGGCGGCGCGGTCGACAGGAGCTTCATCCATTCGTTACGCGGAATGGTGGGCAACTGCAGTAACCGCTGCATTGCGACTTCGCGTACAGCAAATTCGTCCGCTCCCAGCTCTTGAACCCAGCCATTCCATTGAGCGCTGGTGCAAGCAGCCAGATTCCGCAGCAGCGCAGCCGCCGCTGCGGGAGTGCTGGGAAGATTCTGATCATCGGCTGCGGCGCTCACACAGAGCAGAAACACTGTCGAAATGCTCGCGAGCCAATGTTTCCTACCCAACGAAGTCATGGAGCGGTCCTCTCCGCCGGAGCTGTAGCGGGTGTCGATTCATTCGCAGGTTCGGTGGTTTCCACTGCTGGAATTTCCTGCGGCTCGAAAAAACCATTCTGATTCTTATCGAGCGCAGCGAACTTAGCCGCCGTTCCCAAAAACTCACGCGCGCTGATCACGCCGTCGCGACTGGTATCCATCGCCATGAACCACGCTGGCTGGTTGCCGGTGGGAGCCTGCTGTTCAACGGGGGCAATGGCAAACAACTGATTGGCGTTTTCAATGCTGCCGCGCGCCGTCACGACAGCAAGACTGACAGGCAGTTCGTCCCCCGTAATCTTGCCATCTGCATTCGCATCGAGTTTGAGTAAGCGGGTCGCAGCAGTTTCGAGTTCTTGGGCATCGAGACGATCATCGCTGTTCTGATCGAGGGCGGTAAAGAGCGAGTCTTCCTGATCCTGTGCCCGGGTATGAACCTGTGCGCGCTGCGTTCCTTGTCGCTGCCGCAGAAACGCTGCGATCTCTCCCGGATATACCTTGCCGTCGTCATCGCTATCGAGTGCTTCGAAGCGGGCGAACTGCGCTTGCACCATCTCGTTGACTTCCTTGGCTTCGAGATAGCCATTGGCATCGGCGTCGTACATGTTCAAGCCTTGCTCGGCCTGCAGTTGATAATCGACGGCGGCAATGGCGTCGTTGTGAACGAACGTAAGCGCGACACCCGGCCAGCGCAAGATCACGCGGCCCGGCGACTCCTGCACCTGTGGAGCGGCGCCGCCCGTTTGTTCCGCTGTTAGACGCGACGAAACAAACCGCACCGTCGCTGGTTGGTTGGGCTTGTCCGCATCTTTCGTCGGCAGGCCAAAATCAAGGCGGAAGCGCAGATGCGGCGCGATGTTGTTGAGTTCCGGAAACTCCTTCTTGAGCAACTTCCCATCCTTGTCGCCATCGAGCTGCTGAAAGACTTCGCTCATCAACAGAAAGTCATCCGGCCCTAGATTTCCGCCGAGAGCATACTGCTGCTCGAGCGCGGTGCGAATGGAATCCCAATTTGCGTGTTCGCCGAGCAGCCGCGCGAAGTCGCCCAATTGGCCGCGTGTTCGCATGCCGCTGTTCGGATCGACGTCGGCCGCCGGCCGCAACTCGTCGATCAGCAAGATCTCGTCGTCATCGGCATCGTGCAGTTTGAGCTGCGCGAAGACCTGTTGCAGTTCAACGGCAGTCAGTTCGCCATTGTCATCGGAGTCGATTGCTTTCCAAGTGGGACTGCCGCGGCGATTGCGGCCGTGAAACTGTTCCAAACTGCGAATCGAAAAGGCTCGCGCGCCGCCGGCATTGCGCGTGAGGAAGCGCGGCAACTCGGTGCGGTCAACCATCCCGTTGCCGTTCAAATCGTACTGCTGAATGATTTGCTTCGGCGCGTTCTCGCGATCAAAGGGCAAGTTGCCGAATTGCCCGTAGCGAAACTTCGGGCTCGTGGTCACCTCCTTCCACAGCGGCCGGCCGTCGCCATCGGAATCGGCCAACTGGAGCACTTCATCTAACAACTGCTCAAAGACCTGCAGCTGCGGCTGGCCATCAATCCAAATTTCAAACTCCACCACCAGCGGCCCGCGGGGCGAGCACAGCAAAAACTTTTCTGTCGGAGTCGGCGGCTGCGGCGGCTCCGGGGGAACGACTTCAACGGGAGGAGTCACTTTCATCGGCGGTGGTTCGGCAACCACTTCCGGCCGCGGCTGTGCAACAACCGGCGGCTGTTGAGCAACAACAGGTGGAGGCGGCGGCGGTTTGACGGTTGGTTGCCAGCAACCGGTGAGTGTTGCGAGAACGACCGCAGTGCACAAAAAACGAAGGTCGGCGCTCGGAGAAAAATGGCGCATCGGTTCGCTGCGGTAAAAGTGAATTGCATGTCGCACGAAATACTCGGTTCTCGCGACTCCGCAATTCTACCCCTGCCCACGCTGCCGTTCACCTATTTTCCCGGCAGCAGAATCGTTGCGATCGTTACACGCAGCGGCAAGACGGAGCACTGCTCGGTTCAGTTTAACCGAACAATTGCAGAATCGGTTTGCCGGTCGTCAGCGGGCGCGAGATGCCCGAGTTGTTCTGCGGCTCGTTCAGCGGGATGTCGAGCGCGTGATAAATCGTCGCGGCCAATTCTTCAGGACGAACCGGATTACTTTCGACATACGCAGCGTGCTTGTCGCTTTTGCCATAGACCGCGCCGCCGCGAATGCCGCAGCCCGCCACGATCGACGAGAAGCACGACGGCCAATGTTGTCGGCCCGGCGGCTCCTGCGTGAGGATGTTCGGCGTGCGGCCGAACTCACCCATGCAAACCACGAGTGTGTTCTTCAGCATGCCGCGCTCCTTCAGATCGGTGAGCAGCGCCGACAACGCCTGATCGAGACGCGGCAAGCAAAAGCCCATGCCATACGAACCATCGCCGAACGCATTGCCCATGCCCATGTTGCCGCCGTGCATATCCCAACTGCTGCTTGGCGGCCCTGATTTATCATGCGTCGATTGCCCGGTCCAACCATTCACGGTCACGAATCGCACGCCCGCTTCGACCATCCGCCGCGCCAGTAACAAGTTCTGCCCCAGCGGATGCATGCCGTATTGCTCACGCACCTTCGCCGGCTCGCGACTCAGATCAAAAGCCATGCGACCTTCGGGTCGAGTCATGGCCTCGTAGGCTTTCGCGCGCAGATCCGTCCAATCCTTCCCTTTCACATCTTGATCCAGGTTGCGCGATTCCATACTCGCGAGCAAATTCTTTCGCCGATTGAAGTCTTCCTGGTTGCCGAAGTCGTAAATCTCGGGCGACTTGAAGTTGGGCATTGCCGGATGATTTTCGGCCGAGCCCACGAACACGGGGGCATACGCCGAACCCAGGTAACCGCCGATGCCGATGTTGGGGGCACAAAAAACCGGCGGGCCGACGCATTTGATCAGCCAGGCATTGGAAACCAGGTTGCGCTTACTGGGCTTGTGCTTGGCGACGAACGAACCCAAGTAAGGCTGATCATCGGGCTGTCCTTCTTGCACGCGCTTCGTCGATTGGCCGCTGAGCAAGTTGTGCATCGCGTCGAAGTGATTGCTGATCGAGCCCGGATGGGTCATCGAATTGATCAGCGTGAACTGGTCGGTCAACTTCGCCAGCTGGGTGTGCATCTCATTGATGCGCATGCCAGGTACTTTCGTGGCGATTGGCCGATACGGCCCGCGGATCGACGCGGGCGCATCCGGCTTCATATCCCAGGTATCCACCTGACTCGGGCCACCGCAGAGCAGGATGAAGATGCAGGATTTTTCCGCGCGGGTTGCGTTGCCTTGAGCATCGACCTTGTCGCTGCCCAACACAGCGCCTGGCAGCCCCATGCTGAGTGTACCCAAACCACCCGCGATGAGCGCTTGCCGCCGATTCAGCTGAAAGTCTGTCACGCCTCTGCTCCGCTCGAAGATCTGGAAGTCTCAGAAACACGGTTCTGATGCCCGCGGCGAACCGCAACATCAGATAGCCGTGTACTTATGCGTCCAATTCTGAGGCCTTGGGCGGGCAATGTCAAAGAGCAATTTGGCTCGCCGTAAAAAAAATTCTACGAGCGTCGAGGCGTCGCCAACCTACCGTCCGATGCTCATTGGATCGTTGGCAAAGAAATCGCGCGGGCCTCGCGTGGTGTAGTAGGGATAAGCCACTTGCGCTGAAGACGGACCTTGCGGGCCGAGGTATTCGCGGCTGAAGTGATGCGGCACACCGGCCATGCCGTGTTGTCCCTGGCCGCCACCAAAGTGGCCGCCGTGACCACCGCCATTGCCATGCGCACCGCCGGCGAACCGGCCGTCGCCGCAGGCTTCGCAGCCGGCGTGGGCGTGACCGCCGCCGCCACCACAAGCGCCACTCGGGCAGCCCCCGTGACCACCACAGGCTCCACCATGGCAACCACCACGCTTATGAATTCCGTTGCAGCCCATGCTCAGGGCGGCGGTGGCAAGCAGTGCCACAAACAGCAGATTGCGCATGATGCGATCATCCTTGAATCTGGGTCGAAAAGTTCGCTACCGGGCGTGTTGCGGACACGACGCGGCACGATTGCTACCACCATCATCGGCGCAACCAGCGGGAAAATTGACAGATGCCGGAAGTTTGGAGAATCCGGCATAACTGGGCGCGAAGCTTTGCCGGTTAGGCGATCCACTGCGAGGCGGTGATCGACAATAAGCCCGTTCAGAAAGGCATTTGCTAGCAATCCGCCTCTGCCCGGGGGCGAACGGAGGACAACCGCAGAAACCAGAGAATGAATCAGGAAGCGCGGGCCAAGGGTAGCGCTGTGCGGAAGCGATGAGGTGATGTCGCCAGCAGTTGTTTCACAGCGCCGAGCACCATTCCTGCGGATAAATCTTTCATGCAGCGATGATGCACCAGCGGGCAAACCTTTTTGCTGCACGGAGCGCAATCGAGCGCGAGTTGCAACTCGAGGGAGTCGGGCTGCACATTGCGGCTCCACCGCGGGTCGATGGGTCCAAAGAGCGTGATGGTCGGCGTGCCCATGCCCGCCGCGATATGCCGCGGTCCGCTGTCGGTTGTCACAAGCATTCGCGCGCGGCGCATCAGCGCTTTGGTCACGCCGAACGAAACATCTTCCGCCGCAACACTCTTGACCAAGGGATGTGCAGCCTGCGCGGCAATGGCAGCCGCTTCCTTCCGTTCGTTCGGTCCGCAGAGAACAACTACCGTTTGGCCCAATTCCGCCGCAATGCGCCGCGACAATTCCACGCTCTGCTCTTGTGGCCAATGCTTCGTGCTGCCGAAAGCGCCGCCGGTGTTCAATAGCACCACGTTGCGACCATTCGGCAAACCAAGCCGCTCCCACTGTTCGTCGGCCGCCTGTTCGTCGGCGGGAAGCGTCGCCAGTTCCAAATGTTTGTTTTCAATGTCACAGGCCCAGGCGTCGGCCAGTTGCAAATAAGCATCGACACCGGAAATCGGCACCAGTTTGCCGTTAGCGCGCGCGGGTTGCAAAGCTTTGGTCAGAAACAAACCGGCGCCGCGGCGGGCATAGCCGATTCTTTCCTTCGCGCCACTGAAATACGCCACGCCTGTTGCGTACGGCGAGTTGCGCAGCACAAACATGACATCGAGCTGCTCGCTGCGGAGCGTGCGGACCAGTTGCGTGGTCCGGCCGAACCAGCCGCGACCATTATGTTCCCAAGGATGATAGCGATCGATGAACGAAGTGCCAGCGAGTAAGGGCGTGAGAAACTTGCGGCAAACACCGACGATTTCCGCGGCCGGATGCTTTTGCCGCAAGGCTCGCAGCATGGGGGTGGCCATGACCAGGTCGCCGACCCAGTTGGGAAGAATCACGCCAATTCGCATCGCCGCTCCGCCTGTTTTCCCGCCAATTTGCCCGCCCAAATGACGGAGTGGCTGTGATCCCAAAATCGGCCAAGGCTGTCAAGATTGACTGGCGAGTATGAGGTGACTTCGCAAGTTGGGTGCTCCACGCAAAAAACCGTGTGGCGGATATAATGGAAGGGTGACGAACTTTTTGCGAACGGCGAGACTCATGACCGGCACGACGACTCTGGAAGAAATCTGCACCGAGCTCGATGACCTCGAGGGTACGGAACGGCTGCAATACTTGATGGAGCTCGGCGACGAGCTGCCCGATTTTCCCGCCGAGTGGCAATCCGAGGCCAACCGCGTGCTGGGTTGCATGTCGCAAGTATGGGTCGTGCCGCAGGTCGGCAAATCAGAGCATGGCCCCACAAAACTGCATTTCCGCGGCACTAGCGACGCTGCGCTCGTGCGCGGTTTGATGGCGTTCGTACTCGCCGTTTACAACAATCATACAGCCGAAGAAATCCTGAATTATCCAATTGAAGAAACGATCGAGCGTGCCGGCTTGCGCAATCTGATTGGCATGCAGCGGAGCAGTGGGTTGCGGTCGATGATTCGCCGCATTCGGGAACTGGCGGAGTTAGCGCAACAACCAGGTTCGGTGGTGAAGTCCGTCGAGGAACCGGTTCAAAAAGTAGCTACTGCGAATAAACCGCTGGTCGTTTCGCGTGAACTGCCCCGAACCCCGGCAAGCATTCACCAACCGGTGGACCGCAGTCGTCTGCTCGACACCAACCCGATCCGCGAACAATTCCCGATCCTCGCGCGAACGTTCGAAAACGGCAAGTCGCTGATCTATCTTGACAACGGCGCTTCGACGCAACGACCGCTCACCGTAATCGAAGCGATGCGGCGTGTCGAAGAAACTTGTTACAGCAATGTCCATCGCGGTGGCCATACGCTTGCGGCGGAGACGACGCAGCTTTACGAGCAGGCCCGCGGCAGTGTCCGGCAACTTCTCAATGCCCGCTCGCGGCAGGAAATCATCTTCACTAGCGGTACGACGGCAGGCATCAACCTGGTCGCGCAAAGCTTTGGCAATGATTTTCAAGCCGGCGATGAAATTCTGCTCACGGAGATGGAGCATCATTCCAACATCGTTCCCTGGCAGCAACTTGCCGCAAGGACGGGCGCGACCATTCGCTGGGTGCCGCTGCGCGCAGACTTTCATCTTGATCTCGACACCTACGATAAACTGCTCACTCCGCGGACCAAAATCGTCGCCGTGACTGCAATTTCCAATGTGCTCGGCACGCTGAACCCGCTCCGCATGATCATCAGCAGAGCGCATGCCGTAGGTGCTGCGGTGTTAGTAGATGCAGCTCAAGCCGCGCCGCATGAAGTGCTCGACGTGCAAGAACTCGATTGCGATTTTCTGGCTTTCAGCGGTCACAAGATGCTGGGGCCCACGGGCATCGGCGTGCTGTATGGTAAAGAGGCTTTGCTCGACAAGATGCCGCCATTCCTGGGTGGCGGCAGCATGATTCATCGTGTCACGCTCGACGGTTTCACGCCGGCGGATCTGCCACACAAGTTCGAAGCCGGGACGCCGCCGATTGTGCAAGCAATCGGCCTCGGCGCGGCAATTCAATTTTTGCAGCAGTTCGGCCTCGCGGCGATTCGCGAGCATGAGTTGCAGCTGACGCGCCACGCGCATGAGCTGTTCGCGCCAATTCCGGGCTTGCGCATCTTCGGACCTGCCCCAGAAGAAAAAGGGGGCATTGTGACATTCGCGCTCAAGGGAGTGCATCCGGACGATTTGTCGCGGCTGCTCGATGTGCAAGGAATTGCCGTTCGCGCGGGACATCACTGCGCAATGCCGTTGCACGAACGGCTCGGCGTGTCGGCCAGCTGCCGTGCGAGCTTCTACTTGTACAACACGCTCGCGGAAGCTGAAACGCTCGCGTCGGATCTTACGCAGATTCAAAAACGGTTTGCGCGCTAACGAATAAATTGGCCTCCCAGCTCCCACGAGTTGGCTGTGACTGCCAAAAGAGCGCGTTGATTGATCCGTGGTCGGCAATGACCAAAGCAGCGGCCGAAAAAGCTGGGAACTTCGTGACATTCATGCCCGCAAAACGCTGTTTTTCAGCGTTTTTTGCAGCATTTTGCCCAATTTGCGGATTCTCGCTAAATATTGCCAATCTGCTGGCATGACGTTCGCAAATAACCTCCTCCGCGAGTGAGTTTCGGTCTCGCTGCCTGACTCACGACGCACGGCGGGCAAGTTGTTTTTTTGCCTGACGCGATTCTGGTTCGTCAGAAAGGGTTTTTCAAATGAAGACTTATTGGCATATAGCAGCTGCCGTGCTGCTGGCCGTCGTGATACCGCTGGAAGCGTCGGCCCAACGAGGAGGCGGTGGTGGATTTGGCGGCGGCGGTGGTGGCCGAGGTGGCGGCTTCGGCGGTGGAGGAGGAGTTCGAGTTGGTGGAGGTGGCGGTGGTGTGCGCGTTGGTGGAGGTGGTGCGTCGGTACGCGCCAGCGCCCCATCCGTACGCGCCAGCGCTCCAGCAGTTCGCGCCAGCGCAGCGCCGCGTGTGAACGCGAACGTGAATGCCGCACCGCGTATGAACGCGAATACAACGCCGCGAGTCAATGCCAACGTAACTCCGCGAGTCAATGCCGCTGTACCACGCGTGGGCGCCAACGTGGCTCCCCGCGTCAATGCGAACGTCGCTCCGCGGGTGAAAGCAGCTGTACCCGGCGCAACGGCCCGCAGTAATGCAGGTGTGCGCGCAAACGTGGGAGCGAATGCTCGTACGGCTTTGCGGCCAGTAACACCGGGCGCTGGAGTCAACGCCGGAATTCGTGCGAATAATGACATCCGGGCGAACGTCAACGCGGCGCTCAACGGCAATCGTTCGCCCATCCGCAGCAGCATTCTGCCCGGCGTGACTGCTGGTGCGAATTCCAATGTGCGGGGGAATGCGGCAGGCATTCGCACGGGTGCGAATGTCGACGGACGCGTTCGCGTGGATAACTTCCTCAACGGGCGCGCGGGCGTGGACGCACGAGCGAACCTGGCCACGCGCAATGCTCTGCGCCCATCGTGGTACAACAACCGCATCAACGCGAATAGCCGGTTGAACTCGAATCTGGGCGGCCTGATCGGCGCTTCGATTGGTTTGGCCGCTGGCCGCAACTATCTCGATGCGAATGTTGGGCGTCGCGATTACTGGGGTGGTTACAATCGCCCCGTGAATCGTTGGTGGGGCAACAATCGCTATCCCTACTTCAACAATCGCTGGTGGGCGGGCCGCTATGTGTATCGTCCGTTCGGCTACTTTAACTACGTGCACTATCGCCCCTGGGGTTACTGGTGGGGCAACCCAGGTTGGGTCGGCGTGAATCGCTGGTACGGCGGCTGGGGTTGGAACTCGCCTTACTACTACGACTATGGCGTGGGCGGCAACGTGGTCTACCGCGACAATTATGTCTACGTCGACGGCACGCAAGTCGGCACGGCCGAGGAATATGCTCAATCGGCAGCGGCGCTCGCTGCGGTTGATCCAGCCGAAGTTCCCAGCCAGGCCACGGAAGATTGGCTCGGACTCGGCACCTTCGCAGTTGTTGAATCGACCGATCCGAGCGATCGCGACCGCATCGAACCTTCGCGGTTCGTGCAGCTCGCGGTCGACAAGAAGGGTTTCGTAAGCGGCACCTTCTTCAATAAGAAGACCGACGAAACCTACTCCTTGAGTGGTCGTGTCGATAAGGAAACACAACGGATGGCTTTCTCGATCGATGACAATAAGGACATCGTGTTCGAAACCGGTATTTACAACCTGACGCAGGATCAAACGCCTGTGTTGGTCCACCTGGGTGAGAACAAGACCGAAACCTTTGTCTTCGTACGACTCGATAAGCCGGAAGAAGAGCAGAGCGAACGAAGCAATATCGAGCAGCTGCCGTAGCAACTGCTCGTCATAATTCGACCGTCAGCCCCGCGGCGTAGTGGGTTTCGCCGCGGGGTGTTTTTATGCGCTGCCAATTCCCTAAATTGCCTGCCGCCGTTTCGGAAGCGACATCAGCACAGCCAAAGAAACGCCAAGCAAGATCAACACCGTCTTACGGATCTCGGGTTCGCCAAATTGAGAATTGCGACTGAGATCTTTGTACATGTCGAAGCTAAACCACATCACGACCACGGCGATCGCGAAGCCGGCCACGATTCGAGCCAACAACGTCCTATTGACCCCGGCCAGCATTGCTCCGACCAAGGCGATGCCGCCCATCACGAGGCCGAAGTACAAACCGTTATGACCGTTGACATCCGTCAATATGCGGATGATGCCGCTGGCGATGACGGCTAAACCAAACACACCGATGGCAGCGGCGAGCTGCTTGTTCGTAAGCATGGCGAAACAAAGCCTCGGGTCCAGAGGGTTGGAGAAATGGCAGGCCTCTGGCGTGACCCGGATGGGAAGAAGTCTACTCGGGATTGAGCGAAATGAAAATCGCGCGACGAAGGAAAGATATCGCGCAGCAGCTCAACCCCGGCCGCTCACCCTCCCTCTTGTTTTTGTGCAGAATGCCGCGCGTCGGCGGCGAGGGAGTTCACCATGGCTGGTGTGATTCGAACTTTAGCCCGCAGCGGCAACTTCCACTGCATCGACCAGCTGCCGGGCGCCTTCGGCCTGGCAGTGCTGGATCGCGAGTTGCTTCTCATAGAACCAGCGAACGTTGCCGCGGACGGTGACCAACCCTTCGCGGACCTCGACGGCCAACTTGCGCAAAGCCTGATGATGGCTTTGAGCGAGCGTGGCCACAATTCGCATCTGCAGACTCCGGTCGGCATCGCACAAGTTGGCTTCGCCAACCGCGGAATTGAGCAGCACGGAGTCAGTGAGCGTCGAGACCATAACAGGGTGCATCCTTACAGAAACAGTTCGAAGTATTAGAGGCGCAAATATTAAAGAGCCGTGCCGCCGGTTTCGCCGGTGCGAATGCGGATGGCTTCCTTGATTTCCGAAACAAAGATCTTGCCGTCGCCGATTTGGCCCGTTTGGGCTGTCTTGATGATCGAACTGATGGCCTTTTCGCTCGATTCCGAGGGAACAACCAGCTCAATCTTCAACTTGGGAATAAAGTCAATTTTGTACTCGGCGCCGCGATACGTTTCTTTTTGACCCTTTTGGCGGCCGAAACCGCGAACTTCCGTGACCGTGAGGCCGTGAAACCCTGCCGAAACCAAGGCATTCTTGATTTCATCCAAACGATGGTGCCGAACAATCGCCTCAATCTTAACCATGGCCATACCGAAAGCTCCCGAAGCAAGAAAGTGATCTGCCGGGAACCTCACCAGTCGCCGGCCGCCTACCGCGGACCCTTGTTCTAGCAATCGAGGTGCCAATGGCAAAGGGGCAGCAGCGGCGAACCGCACCTAACTCTAATCATGGCAAGCAGCAAAGAAAATTATGACGTACCTCTGCCAGTGCCTCTGCCAGCAAATCTGCTCAAATCCGGGCAACCTATGCAGAAGTGCTGCTTAGTCGCGCGGCAACTGTTTGTAAGGAATCGAGTCCGCGTCTATGATCACCGAACTCCATGATAGGAACATGCCGTGCAAGTCTCCGGCTACATAGTTCTGCTACTCACGATCATTTTGAGCCGGATCCTGAACGAGCGGGCCCTGCGCGAATTGACTGCCGAGGAAAAAGTTCGGCTGCTCGATGGCTTTGCCTCCGCCCGCGCCTATTCGCTCATTCCGCTGGTGGTGCTGGTGGGTGGCTATTGGTTGCTGCTATCCCAGACCAAGATCGACGGCCGATTTCTCTCGTTCGCGTACTTCGGCCTGATTATCGTGTGGATTGTGGTTCGCACGTACCTCAACCAAAGCAAGTTACGTGAATTACAAATGCCAGCCAGCTACCGCCAACGGCTAATGATCAGCCAGTCGATTTCGCTGGGAGGCTGTGCCTGGTTCTGCTTTACGCTGCTCGATGACATCACCCGCAGCAGCTAACCCCGAGTACCATAAAAGGTCATGAGTCATGATCATCACCACGGGCACGATCACGCGACCAGCAACCTGCTCGCCGCGTTCTTGCTGAACCTGGCGTTTACGGCCATCGAAATCGTCGGCGGCGTGTGGACCAATAGTGTCGCCATCCTGAGTGATGCGGTGCACGATTCCGGCGATTGCCTGGCTTTGGGACTGGCCTGGTATCTGCAACGCCTTGCTCAACGCCGGCCCGATGCACTTTTTACGTATGGCTACCGCCGCTGGTCTTCGCTCGGAGCGCTCATCACGGGCGCGGTGCTGATCGCTGGGCTGTCCTTCGTTGTTTGGGAAGCGACCGAGCGTTTGCGGGCTCCCCAACCCGTGCAGGCCAATGGTGTGGTGATTTTGGCAATCGTCGGCGTCCTCTTTAATGGCGCCGCCGCGTGGCGATTGTCGAGCGGGCATTCATTGAACGAGCAAATGGCTCGCTGGCATTTGCTCGAAGACACGTTCGGCTGGCTGGCGGTACTTGTCGGCGGCGTGGCGATGTCGCTCTGGGATGCGCCGATTCTCGATCCGTTATTGGCTCTCTTAATCGCCACGGTCATCCTCTGGAATGTCGCCTGGAACCTCAAACGAGTCGCGCACATCTTTTTGCAAGGTGCGCCTTCGGGCTTCGACCCGGCTGCCTTCGATCAGCAACTTGCCGAACTGCCGCTGATCGTCGGCAGCCACCATACGAATACTTGGACGCTCGACGGCGAACGACACGTCTTTTCGACGCATCTCGTGGTTGCTTCGAGTGCGACGCGCGAAGAAATTGTCGACCTCAAAACCCGCGTGCACGAACTGCTGCGGGAACATCACTTCGAACACATCACACTCGATATTGAACTGGCCGGCGAACGCTGTGCTGCCGAGGATGGGCATTGCTGTTGAGCAAATCACTGCGGTTGTTCGTGCCAGTTCGTTGTGTTAGGGTGAGTCGATGCAATTGTTTCAAAACAATCCGCTCAATGAGCACGAGCTTTATTTAAAGCTCTTCATCACCTGCTGCGGCGGCCTCTAACCCACCGTGTGCGCTCTTGCGCACGAAATCCGCGCGTGAGCGATTCCGAGTAGCGATAGAAATCTGCGCTCACTCACTTCGCTCGTTCTTGTTGCACCGCATGTAGTCGGCTGTTTGTTGCGACTTGCGCAGGGAATGCGCATTTCCGACGGAACTGCCGGCTCACTCTTCATTGCCAGGCTCTTCCCATGACCCAAAATTCTGTTTCCGATAAGCCGCAATACGATTCTCTCTTTCGCTTGATTACGGAACGACTTTATTGGTTTTTCATTGGTCCGATGTTCATGATTCTCATGTTGTTGGGGGTGATCAATGATGAACCGGAACGCCGGATCGGCTACAGCATTGCCTATCTGGTAGCATTGGCCGGGCTGCCGCTGTCGCGCTGGCTGGAAATGCGCAGCGGGAATGCTCAGACCGCCGCTGGAGAACCGGCGACCTGGGCGCATTTTCGCCAGTACGCCCTGGTCTCACTGGTCATCGGCATTACCGCGTTGCTGGCCGTGCACGGAGCTTTGGCTTTTTTCTCTGCTCCCTCAACTTCCTAACGCGGAGAGAACCATGGACCATCATCATCTGTTGCATTACCTCGGCCTGCTGGTCATTCTGCTCGCCGGCGCAAAGTTGGGGGGCGCGCTGCTGCAGCGCATCGGCCAACCCGCGGTGCTCGGCGAACTGCTGGCCGGCGTGGCCCTCGGCGCTTCGTTGCTGGGCTGGGTCGACGCCAAAGATGAAGTGCTGACGCTCCTCAAAGAATTGGGAGTCATCATCTTGCTGTTCGAAATCGGCTTAGAAACCGACTTAAAAAAACTGCTCCAGGTCGGCGGCGCTTCGGCGGCCGTGGCGCTCGTTGGCGTCGCGTTGCCGTTCGCACTGGGATACGGAGTCTGTTATGCCCTGGGGCTCAGCAATGTCGTTGCCATTTTCGCCGGCGCCTCGCTGACGGCGACCAGCGTCGGCATCACCGCGCGGGTTCTGTCGGATCTCGGCCGATTGCAAGATCCGGAAGGCCAGGTCATTCTCGGCGCCGCGATCATTGATGATGTCATCGGCCTCGTGATTCTGGCAGTTGTTTCCGGCCTCGCTTCCGGCGCGCAAGTCACGGTGCAAAGCGCCTCGCAAACGACGGCGATCGCCTTCGGTTTTTTGATTGTCACGCTCTTGCTGGGACGCTGGCTGATTCCCTGGCTCGGTAAATTGATCCAGCAGTTCAATTTGCCGGGCACTCCCACGATGCTGGCCTTGGTCATTGCGCTCGGATTGGCCTGGCTGGCCGATCGGGCCGGCTCGGCGTTGATCATCGGTGCATTTGCCGCGGGATTGTTGCTGCGGGAATTGCCCCAGCATGAAGAGATTGAAAAAGGTGTCGCTAATTTGGGGCACTTTTTTGTGCCGATCTTTTTTGTGGGAGTGGGCGCTGCCGTCGATCTACGCGAGTTCAACCCCTTCAACGCCGCAGCCCATCCGATTCTGCTGCTCGGCGGCTTGCTGGTCATTGCCGCCGTCGTCGGCAAGTTCGCAGCCGGTTACGCTGCGTTCTGGTTTCGCGGCAACAAGATGGTGATCGGTGTCGGCATGATCCCCCGCGGCGAAGTCGGTTTGATCTTTGCACAAAAAGGTCTCGATTCCGAGGCCTTCGATCCCAAGATGTTCAGCGCGGTGGCGCTGATGGTGATTGTCACCACCTTCATCGCGCCGCCGCTCTTGAAGTTTCTCCTCACGCCCAAACCGCGCAAGGAGTCGGACACCGAAGGGATCGAAGATCTGGTCGCTGGTCCGCAAACAGATCCTTAGCGTTTCTGATTATTTCGGCGTCGGCTGATTCGGCGGCGATTCTTTACTGCTGGTCGGTGGCAAGTCTTGCGCACGTTGCCAGAGCGTGCCGAGCACCAGCGGCACGGCGGCGACTCCTGCCGGCAACAACGGTGCGCAGAGCAGGCCCCAATAGAAGTTGATGGTCATGCCGACCACGCTGAAGGCGGCGAGATAACTGGCTGCGGCGAGAAACTGCAGCGACAGGCGTTCGTCGCGAATCGCTGCGAGGCCGACGAGTGAGAGTAGTAAATAGAGAAACAGTAGCGGCCCGGGCGCGGCGAAGAGAAATGAATTGAGGCGAGTCGTTAAGAGCACAAAGTCGAGGCCGCCGAACTTCAGCCATTGAGCGATGCCGCCGCCCGGTGTTTGCAGATCGTCAGCAGTTAGTTGTGCGGCGACTTGCTGACTATGCCAATACAGGAACAGAAAGAACAGCAAAATGCCGCCGCTCCAGGCAGCGGCTTCTCGCCAGCGGCGGTGATACGAGGCGAAGGCGCCGGCCCAGAAACAATACGGCAGCGCGAGTTCGCGAAACATCAGCGCGGCAAGGCCTGCGGAGATCGCGAGTACTCGCCAGCTTGTTTCTTTCCTCGCAATCGCGCCGAGTGAAATCAATATTAATACTGCAGCCCAGAGTTCTTGCGTATAGAACGCCAGGCCATCGACCGACCACTTCACCACGCCGATGAGCAGGAACGAGGAAATGAGTGCGGCGGCGAGTCCCTGCGCAGTTTGTTCCGCTTGAAAATGAAGCGTCAGGCCAGCCGCCGCGAGCAACACGAGCAAACCTTGAATGGCCCAGGGGCCCGGCAATAGTGCGAAGAACCACGCATACGTCGGCAGTCGCCAATTGAACGTGCTGCGAATGGGGAAGTTGTGCTTGAGGAGTTGCGGTTTGACGGCGGCGTAATAGTTTTCGCCGCGAGCGACGGCGGCGGTGACATCGCGATAGAGTTGGAGATCGGGAGCGATGTTTTCCGAGTCGCGAGAGGACGAAGGATTCTTTTCGGCTGCTTGCGTTTCGCCAGCCTGTTCGCGTTGAGGAAGATTTCCTTTGTTCCAGGAAGCGACGACGCCAACGATGGCGACTGCGAAGAGAGTTGCGAGAAGCAGGCGCGCTTGCCAGGTCTTTAGATCGGCACAGCGGTTGGGGGGCGGCATCTTGCCTGGCTCCATCTGTCTCGCTTCCGCCCCTCACCCCGCCCTCTCCCCTAAGGGGCGAGGGAGTGGCACATCCGTGTTGTGGACGCTTTGGTTGATACTTACTCTTCGTGCAGATTGATGTCGCTCGCATCGCTGTCGACGACTTGGTAATCGCTTTCGCTGAGCACATCACCGTCGTCGTGCAGCACGTGGCCGCTGTCGTCATCATCTTCTTCGGCTAATGGAGCAACGACACGTTTGTCCTGCCTGGTCAAGACATCTTCGTCGTCATCGTGCTTGCCGGTGCGGGCCCCGCGGGCTTTTTGTTCGCGGCGCTGCAGGTACAACTTGATCGGCACTTCGCCGAACTCCAAATGGTCGCGCAAATAACCGAGCAGGTAACGGCGATACGAAGGCGAGAGCGCGCTGGGCTCGTTGCACATCAAGACAATGGTCGGCGGCTGCGTGCTGACCTGCGTGCCGAAGTAAATCTTCGGGCGGATGATGCCTTGCATCGGCGGCGGATGCTTTTCGAGCGCATCGCGCAACAAGCCGTTGAGCTTGGCCGTGGTCACGCGTTGCAACGATTGCTTGAAGAGCATCTGCGCGTGATTGAGCAGGGCTTTCACATTCTTGCCGGTTTGGCCGGTGATGAACGCGATCGGCACGTGCCACATTGTGCTGAACGTGTCGCGCAGATAATCGACCCATTTTTCCGTCGGCATTTGCCCGTAAAGTAAATCCCATTTGTTCACGACAAAGATGCAGGGCTTGTAATTGTCGGCGATGTATTTGCAAAGTTGCTTGTCGACTTTGCTCAGCCGCTGCGAGCAATCGAAGAACAACAGCACGACATCGGCCCGGCGGATGCTTCGCTGGGCGCGGTGCGTGCTGTAGAAATCGATATCGGTCTTCACGCTGCGGCTGCGCTTGAGGCCGGGCGTGTCGATGGCCATGAACGTTTTGCCGTCGAGTTCGAACCGCACGTCGACGCTGTCGCGCGTCGTGCCGGGAACTTCGCTGACAATGCACCGCTCGGCGCGGGCCAGCGTGTTGACAAAGGTGCTTTTGCCCGTGTTGCGCCGGCCGACAATGGCCATCTTCATTTCGGGTTCGGCAGGATCGACGTCCTCGTGCGTCTGCGGTGGCAGGCGCTCGAGAATCATCTTCAGGAGTTCTTCCTGATGGCGATTCTGCTGCGTGCTGACTTTGATCAGTTTGCCGCGGCCCAGTTTATAAAACTCATCGGCTTGCGAATCGAGCGACTCGGCGTCGGCTTTGTTGGCAACCAGGATGATCGGCTTGTCGATGTAGCGCAGCCGGCGGGCGACTTCTTCATCCAGGGGAACCAGGCCCGTCCGGGTATCGACGACAAACAGCACCACATCGGCCGATTCGAGGCCCGCTTCGATCTGTTCGTTGATTTCTTTGGTCAGGTTGTCGCAGTCTTCGTGGCCGATGCCACCGGTATCGACCAGTTCAAAGAAGCGGTCGCCGGCTTCCATTAAGTAGACAATGCGGTCGCGGGTCACGCCGGCTTGATCGTCGACAATCGAAATGCGGCGGCCAGCAAGCCAGTTGAGCAAGCTGCTTTTGCCGACATTCGGCCGACCAACGATCACAACCTGGGGGACGGGCATGGGACGGAACCGATTGCGCGGAGAGTAGGAGGCGAGATCCTTCTATCATACCTGAGAAGGTGTTCGTTCGTAATGGCTGACGCTTGCGTGGATGGCGGAAGAACGTCAAGCAGCGAGGAAAATCTGGAATGTTTGCATTCGCTCCTTGAATTGCTGCCGATGGAGCTGGACAATGTACAAATGTATATAATAGACACTGCGGCTCGCATCGCACTGCGGACCTGTTGGACACGGTTGCCACATCCCCGTGGATCTTTCTCAATTTGGTGGACGTTTTGTGCTGACCAAACTGCGCTATCGGCGCGCCTATAAGCAGGACGGAGCACTGCTCCATCCTGACCATGGTATTGGTGGCCCATGTTGCGGGTTGCCATTTTAAGGATGGCAGGGCGGCAGGCCCATCGCGGGCGTTATCAAGGCTTTCTGGCGCTGCTATCGGTCGGGGAGCGGGGGTTATCAGGTGTTATCAGACAGCAGGAGCGATAACACACGCGGATCACCGTAAGTCGTTTTATGGGAATCACATCGGCTGCTTGCAAAGTTGAAATTGTGATCGCAAAAAGTGTTATCAAACCAGGTGATCACCTGGGGTATCTCGTGGATCACCCCACTCTCCAGAATCTTGAGGAAAGGGAGTGGGGAGCAGAACGAAGTTCCGCAAATCTGATAGCAATCTGGTGCTAGCGTTTGGCGAAGTTCTGTGTTCTGGCGAGGTGTTTGCGCGCTCCCGAGGTGGTTCGACAGAGTTCACTTTCGGGCGGTGTGAGTTTGTAGCGATCGTGCCGGCGGCATGCGCGGAACAAGCGGCAAGGTTTCGCAGTTTGGCGAGCAAGTCGCGGTTTCTGACGGGTTTATCGTGTGAATGTCTTGCACGCGGCGGCGCGACGGTACCGATATCAACAGTGCTGGGATTAGGCGACGGTTTGCCCTTCCAATTCCTTGCCAAGGATTCCCAGTACCCGCCTGTTGGCCCTACCTGTTTGGCGTGATGGACTGCGCCGTCTGTCGCGCTCTTTGCAACCGTTTCCTCAAGGACTGGGGAGTCTAAAACATGAAACTGTCGAAGCTGGCTTTCGCGATGGCGATTGCTTGGGGCATTTACGTTGGTAATGCCTCTGCCCAAACGTATGGGCAACAACCTGTTCGCCAAGTGTCGGCGAACGATTACTTCTATCAACCCGAAGCGTCGCCCAGCGACCGGCCCCCGCCGGCCCCGATGGTCGAAACGCAAATGGGGCCTGCCGCGGCTGCGGTCGCCGCTGCTCCGGCTTGCGAAGAAGCTGAAGAAGAAACCTGCGATCCCTGGCGGCTGTTCTGCCAAAAGGAATGCGGCTGGAACTTCTACGGTTTCGTGAATGCGGGCTGGACTGGTAACCCAGACGGCCCGGCATCGGGCTTCAACGGCCCGGTGACGTTCAACGACCAGAACACGTTCCTGCTCAACCAGATCTACTTCACAGCAGAAAAGACGATTGACCGCGAAACCTGTTGCTGGAACTGGGGTGGTCGCGTCGACTTCCTGTACGGTTCCGACTATATCTTCACGCAATCGAACGGTTGGGAAACCGACCTCGCCGGTGCGCCGAAGTGGAACGGCAACGCGTACTATGGTCTGGCCAATCCGCAGATCTACGCCGAAGTGGGTAACGAGAACAACTCGATCAAGATCGGTCACTTCTATACCCCCATCGGTTATGAAGTGGTGCCGGCGAACGGGAACTTCTTCTACTCGCACGCTTACACGATGCAGTACGGCGAGCCCTTCACCCACTGGGGTGTGCTCGGCCAATACAAGTGGAGCGACGAGCTGGCGCTGAACTACGGTTTGGTGAACGGCTGGGATGCCTTCAATCGCGTTCGTGACGATGCCTCGCTGATCATGGGTTTCACCTGGACCGGCTGCCAAGACATCCTCGCGTTCAACGTGATCTACGGCAACGAACCCGTTGTGGAAAATGCTGCGGTCTACACCAAGCGGTACATGCACAGCCTGGTTTATACCTACAACATCAACGACTGCTGGCAGTACGTCTTCCAACACGACTTTGCTCAACAGAACAACGCCAACCGTGGTCAAACTGCGGCGGCTGAATGGTACGGCATCAACCAGTACCTGTTCTATAAGATCAATGACTGCTGGAAGGCCGGCTTCCGTGGCGAATGGTTCCGCGATGACGATGGCGTCCGCGTGACGGGTGTCCGCCCGGCTCTCGGCAATCCCATCGCTGGCTCGGGCTTCGCTGGCAACTTCTATGAGTTGGCCGCTGGTCTGAACTGGACCCCGACGGCGAACCTGACCGTTCGCGGTGAAATTCGCTACGACAAGTTTGACGGCGTCGCTGTCGCCGGTGCTGCTGCTGATCCGTTCGGTGACGGCACCCGCACTGACCAAACGCTGTTCGCGATCGATGCGATCTTCCTCTACTAGTCGGTTAGCAAAGAGCTAAGGGCGGAAATGGTGGCAGCTGTGAATCAGCGCCTTCCAGCTGCCAGAGGTAAGTGAGAACAACCACACGCTGCAGAACTCGTAAGGGATCTGCAGCGTGTGGCGTTTTCTTGGCTGGGAAAATCGTTGGCGAAAATGGCTACAATGCGGAATATGCCAACTGCGAAACGTACCAAGCCGGCGAAACGAACAAGAACGGCGGAATTCAAGCCGAATTCCCTTCACTGCGGCGATGCGTTCTCGGTCTTAAAAGCCTGGCCCGCGGAGCAGATCGACACGGTCGTTACCAGCCCGCCGTATTACCAGCAGCGCGACTATCACGGCAATCAGCTGCAGGTCGGCCTGGAAGATTCGCCCGCCGAATATGTGCAGCGGCTGCAGAACATCTTTGCTGAAGTCCGCCGCTGTTTGAAAAGCACCGGCTCACTGTGGCTGGTGATTGGCGACAAGTATGACAAAGACGGCGCGCAACTCGGTTTGCCGTGGCGAGTTGCCCTGGCGCTCGTTGATGAAGGGTGGATCCTGCGGAGCGATTGCATTTGGCACAAGCCGAACGCGATGCCCTCGAGCACTAAGACGAGACCGACGACCGATCACGAGTACATTTTCTTTCTGACCAAATCGGCGGACTATTTTTACAACGCCGATGCGATTCGCGAACCACATGTGACGTTCAGCGAAAACAGCAAAATGAAGGGTGGCCGCAAGCATTTCGGCAAGCGCGGCGGCACTCCCGAAGCGGGCAAAAACGGCGGCGACAGCAACCTGCACAACGGCCGGTGGGACCAGGCCTTTCATCCACTGGGGCGAAACAAGCGGACGGTGTGGTCGATTCCGCTCTCCAAGTTCCGCGGCGCCCATTTTGCGGTTTTTCCGGAGTCGCTAGTCCGCACTTGCTTACTCGCCAGCTGCCCGCCGCAGGGACTGGTGCTGGATCCGTTTTTGGGCAGCGGCACGACAGCAGTGGTTGCTCAGCAGCTGGGCCATTCGTATCTCGGCATCGATGTCGCCGAAGCCTATTGCGAGATTGCCCGTGAGCGGTTGCAACAAACGCGATTGTTTTAATGCAAGCCTATTTCTTTGAGCGCCAATTGCCACTATCCATGCTCACCGGCGCGGCGGACTCGATGTAGCTGGCTGGTTCCACGCGACTTCCATCGCCAGGATCATTCCACAAACTGATTCGCCGCGGTTCGCCGGGCTTGGGCGCAGGCGCGGGAATCAATCCTGGTGCGGGAATTAATCCCGGCGTTGCATTGCCCGGATTGTTAACCGGTGTGGTGGGAATGACCGTCGGGGTCGTTGGCGGTTTTGGCAAGCGGGCCACTTCCGTGGCGTTCACGGTTGTTGGCTGCGATCGCGCGGGTTGTGCGGCGGTCAGGCTTGCGCCGGAGCGAATGGCGCCACTCAGCGGCGTCGAATTAAACTGCACCGCGCCCGAGCGTGAACTCGAGGGTGCTGCGGCAATCGAGTTCGTCGAACTCGAGGCTCCACTTTCGATCACGCGAATCGGTTCCTCGTTGCTAGCCCGTTCGCGCGGCGGAGAATTGGCTGCCAGCGAATTATTGCCGCCCCAAGTTTCAGTCGAGCGGGCTAAGACTGGCGCCGGAGTAAAGATGCCTGGCACCAAAATGCCCCGATAAGGATCGTAGTGCGACAGATCTTTGTTCTCGGGATTGGCTGCGGTGCTCGGAGTGGTCGACGTCGAGTTCTTGGTATCGCCAGGTGTGTAGTACGGCGTGGAGTTGGCGCGCGTGAGCGACGGCGCGGGAACCGCTTGCGGCCCGAACGGCGCGTACAGGCTCATTTGGTTCGGCGCGTTTTGGCACCCAACCAGCAGGCCTGCACACGTCAGTGTCATCACTGCAAAGGGCAGTGAGGCCGCCCGGCTGAACATCGATTCTGCCCCAGATTAGTAACTGCTATGGGGAGGTGGAAAAGTCCGCGGAGAATAGCGAAGCAGGCCAGCCGGTCAAGAGCAATCTGCGCCAGCAGCACCTGCAAATGCTGATAGCGGAACCGAACCTGCACGCGGCGGCGGCCTCTTTAACTTGTCGAAATCCGCTAAGATGGGCTTTTTCAATTCCCCCTCCAGCCGACGCCGCTTGCATGTCCACTTTTTCACCCGAGTCGATTCCCAATCGTTTTGATTTCGCCGAAACGCAAAGTCGCGTTTATGCCCAATGGGAACAAAGCGGCGTGTTTCATGCCGAGCCACCGGCGGCCGGCGCGGTCGATCCGTCGAAGGGGCCGTTCACGATCGTCATTCCGCCGCCCAACGTCACCGGCGCTTTGCACCTCGGCCATGCGCTGAACAACACGTTGCAAGATGCCCAAATCCGCATGCACCGGATGATGGGTTACAACACCCTCTGGATGCCCGGCACCGACCACGCGGGCATCGCCACGCAGGCCGTCGTCGAACGCCGCATTCGCGAAGAAGAAGGGAAGACCCGCCACGATCTGGGACGCGAAGAACTCGTCCGTCGCATTTGGGAATGGAAGGCGCAGTACGAACAGCGGATCATCGGCCAGCTGAAAGGAATGGGCTGCAGCTGCGATTGGGATCGGCTGCGCTTCACGCTCGACGATCAATGCGCCGCCGCCGTTCGGCAGACATTCTTCAATCTCTTCAGCCAGGGCAAAATCTATCGCGGCAAACGGTTGGTGAATTGGGACACGTTCCTGCAAACGGCCGTTAGCGACGACGAGGTTTTTCAAGAGACCGTCAAAGGCAAGTTCTGGCACTTTCGCTACGAAGTCATCAAGCCGCAAAAGGGCGAACCGTCGCACGTCACGATTGCGACCACACGGCCCGAGACGATGCTGGGCGATACTGCGGTCGCCGTTCATCCTGATCCAGCCAAGGCGCTTGATCGTGCCGAAGCCGAACTGCGCGAGCGGTTGGCGAAAGCCGCCGGCAAAGATCAAGAAGCGATTCAAACGCAGCTCGACAATATCGTGACGCGACGCACCGAACTACTGCCGCTGCTGAAGACCCTGAGCGCCATGGCGAAGGACGGCCGCAAGTTGATGCTGCCGCTCCTCAATCGCGAAATTCCACTCATCGCTGACGAATGGGCCAAGCCTGAACTCGGCACCGGCTGCGTGAAGATCACACCGGCGCATGATCCCAACGACTACATGGTCGGTCAGCGCCAAAAGCTGCCGATGATCAACATCCTCAAGCCCGACGGCACGCTGAACGCCGAAGCAGGACCCTATCAGGGACTGACGATTCAAAAGGCGCGAACGAAAGTTGTCGCCGATCTCGATGCGCTCGGCCTGCTCGGTGATGTCGAAGATCGCGAAATCGAATTGCCGCATAGTGACCGCAGCAAAACGCCGATCGAGCCGTTCTTGGCGGATCAGTGGTTCGTGAAAATGAGCGACGACGACGGCGGCAAAGCCGGCCTCGCCCAGATGGCCATGGATGCGGTCACTTCATCCAATGTGAAGATCTATCCCGAGCGTTATGCCAAGAGCTACCTCGATTGGCTCGGCGAAAAGCGCGACTGGCCCGTCAGCAGGCAGTTGTGGTGGGGACATCAGATTCCGGTTTGGACTCGCACGATTGACTTTACAAATAAAACAAAAGAAACGATCAACCGGCTGTTAACGGAGAATCGCGAAATCCTGGAGAATTGGTCTGGCCCGCCACCTCAATCCGCTGTGGAAGAGGCAGAGTTTCTAAGTTCAATTAGCTCGAAACCGGTCCGCGTCAAATCTGAAAAGTACGGCAATGAAATTACGATGCAGCTTTTGCCGAATCTTGAAGCGCAGAAGATTACAGAGTTCGTTTGCGTAGGCATGAACGCAGAAGAAACCGAGCAAAAGCTGGTTGCTGAAGGTTACACCCGCGATCCCGATGTTCTCGACACCTGGTTCTCCTCCGCCCTTTGGCCGCACAGCACGCTCGGTTGGCCGAACCAGACGCTTGAGCTTGAGTACTACTATCCCACGAGCACGCTGATCACCAGCCGCGACATCATCACGCTTTGGGTCGCGCGGATGGTGCTCACCGGACTGTCGAATCTCGGCGAAATTCCGTTCCGCGAGGTCTTCATTCATCCGAAGATTCTCGATGGCTACGGCGAGACGATGAGCAAGAGCAAGGGGAACGGCGTTGATCCGCTCGACGTCATCGAAAAGTTCGGCGCCGATTCGCTTCGCTTCGGCCTGGCTGCGCTCACGACCGAAACCCAAGACGTCCGCATGCCGGTGCAGTTCGAATGCCCCCACTGCCAGGCGCTCGTCGACCAGACCGTGAAGAATCGTGTGCTGCCGCGAGTTGCCTGCACCAAGTGCGGCAAGGAGTTTTCCACGCAATGGGCAAGCAAGGAAGAAGACAAAGCCCTGCCCCGGGCTCCGGTCGTCAGCGAACGGTTCGAAGTGGCCCGCAACTTCATGAACAAGTTGTGGAATGCTGCGCGGTTCTCCCTGATTAATCTGAGTGGCTATTCCCCCGCACCGGTCAACGTGGCGGAATTGACCACCGAAGATCGCTGGCTGATTTCACGTTTGTCCACGGTCACGGAACAAGTCACGGCCGCGCTAAAGACGTATCACTACGCCGATGCCACCAAGGCCGTGTACGATTTTGCCTGGGACGACTTCTGCAGCTTCTATGTCGAGATCACCAAGGCTCGGCTACAAGATCCGATTGCGAAACCGGTTTGCCAGCGCGTTCTCGCGCACACGCTCGATGTCTTGCTCCGCCTGTTGCATCCACTCATGCCGTTCGTCACCGAAGAAATCTGGCAGTTGCTCGGCAAGATCGCACCTGTCCGCGGCCTCGCCAAGCCGGAACCAGCCTCGCCAATGTGCATCAACGCCCCGTGGCCGACGGCGAGCAGAGAGCATCAAGACGCAGCGACCGAAGCTCGCTTCGCGACGTTCCAGACGGCGCTCGGCGCGCTGCGTGAAATTCGCAGCCGGCAAAACATCGCGATGAAGAACCCGATTGAATTCAGCGTCAAGTGCAGCGAAGAAACCGCGGCGCTCTTGCAACCGATGGCTCCTTATCTGCAATCGATGGCCAATGCCAAGGCGACGACGCTCGGTCCAACCACCACGCCGCCGGAGAATCACAGCAAAGCTGCTCTGAGCGGCATGGAGATCTACGTCGATCTCAAGGACTTCATCGATGTCGCCGCGGAGCTCGCCAAGAATCAGCAAGAAGAGCCCAAGCTCATCGCGCTGATCAAGAGCAAAGAAGGCAAACTCAGCAACGCAGCCTTCGTTGACAAAGCCCCGGCAAACGTCGTACAAGCCGAGCGCGACAGCCTGGCAGCGGCGAAAGAGAAGCTAGCCGCAGTGCAAGCAGCGATCGCGGCGCTGCAGAAAATGAAGAAATGAGTCGTTCCATCCGGCAGCTTGGACAAAGCGGAATTGCGCGCAGATGATCATCGCCGAAACCGAGCGGCTGCAGCTGCGGCATTTTCATGTCGACGACGCTCCCGCGATGGAACGCGTGTTCGGCGACGCCGAAGTAATGCGCTTCGGCCGCGGCCCGCAATCGCATGAGTGGGTTCGAACCTGGTTGGAGAAGCGCGCCGAGATTTATAAACAACGAGGCTTCGGGCTGTGGGCCGTTGTCGTGCGCGAGACACAGCAGGTCATTGGCTACTGCGGCTTGAGCTATTTCGACGACATCGCGGGGCAGCCCGAAACGGAAGTCGGCTATCGCTTGGCACGCGCTTCCTGGGGACATGGCTTTGCAACCGAAGCGGCCTGCGCGGCTCGCGATTATGCGCTGGGAACACTCGGGCTCACACGGCTGATTGCGATCATCGATCCGCGCAATATCGCGTCGGTGAAAGTGGCCGAGAAGACTGGATTACGGTACGAGAAGGACGCACTCTTCAACCAGGTTGCGGTGCACATTTACAGCGTCAGCGCGAAGTAGCAAGCATCGAATGAGCAAACTCATTCCGACAATGAACGACTCCAAATGGGTTCGACTGTTAGCCGCGATTGTCCATTTGCAGCTCCCGGTTTCCTACTGGCGATTCGTGGCGACGAAGGTGATTTCAAAATCCCGACTTGCCGGCCAAGTGAAGTGATTGAGCACGCCCAGAACAAAGGAATCGGCGACTTTCATGCGCCAGGCCCGCTCCTTTTTTCGCGACGTCGAACTAGTTCGCTGGCCGGCTATTTGTGAGCCGAGCGCGGCGGATGGCAGTCCGCTCCTAATCATTCATCAACCGCTCACGGAGTTGGCCGCAGCACTCGATGCCGCGGGCAAACTTGACTATGTGCTGAATGAACGAGAGTTGATTCTGTTTGCTTATCGCCGATGTGCCTGAGGAGATCGAGGATTTTTCAGTGAAATTGATATCCGGCTGAGCTATGCTGCCATTCGAACGGCGATCTTTCAATATTCAGCGTCGAGAGAAACCTGCTTTCCGGGAAAGCCTCGCTATGGAATTCGATTCCGAGACGATCATCGACGAGCTAATCGCCGAGCGTGAACGCGCCGATTACACAATAAACTGCGCACAAGAATGGATCGAGCGCTTTTATAAAACGGTTAAGCCGGTATTTGTCTCGCAGTTGACGTCACAGATCAAGGCCTTGTCTAAAACAATGCAAGGGCGCTCAGCGAGCGAAATCCGCCGTGCAACGAAGCTGCTACTTGACGCCCAAACGGAAGTCCTGATGCTCGGAACTTCAGCAGCACCCGCTTCCAACCACAGCCTTCCACGCGTCCATCGCGAGTGGGAAGAATGTGCGCAGCGTGGCTTATCCGCAACGGCAAAGAATCCGAATGGCCCGGTATTCGTCAGTTACGCGCACGCGGACGCAAAATGGTTGTCGAGATTGCTCATCCACTTAAGACCGTTGGAGCGGACTGGCCGCATTCAACTCTGGCATGATCGCAAACTAACTTCAGGAGATCGGTGGCGTCGGGAAATTACCGATGTGGTGAATTCTGCGTCAGTTGCCATCTTGTTGGTCAGCGCCAATTTCATGGCGTCGGATTTCATTTATGACAAGGAACTGCCACCAATTGTTCAGCGCGCTAAGGCGAAAGGAGTTAAGGTGTTTCCGCTGATCGTCGGACATTGCCTTTTCGATGAAGATGAGTTTCTTGGTGAATTCCAGACCGTTAATGATCCAGAAATCCCTTTGAGCCGACTAAGTCCCAATGCTGTCGACAAAATCTTCGTCAATTTGGCAAAGGATGTGCTGAAGCAAGCCGGTATGAACTCGAACTGAAATCGCTTACCAGCGAAACACACCCGTGCCCCAAGCCAGGCCGGCACCAAAGCCACTCAGCAGCACGCGGTCGCCGCGGTGCAGTTTGCCTTGCTGGTTGAGTTCGTCGAGCACCAGCGGAATGCTCCCCGCCGAAGTGTTGCCGTAGCGATCGAGATTCATCACCACGCGATCGATGGGCATGCCCAGGTCCGCTGCGGCGGCTTCGAGAATTCGTTTGTTGGCTTGATGCAGCACGAGCCAAGTGACGTCGTTTGTCGTCAGGCCGGCGTGGCCGAGGACTTCGCGACACGAATCGGCGACCATTCGCACGGCCCATTTGAAGACCGCTTTGCCGTCCATCGACATGTATTGCCGACCGCTTTCGATCCCCGCTGCCGTGAGTGGTTCGCGACTGCCGCCGGCAGGGACATGCAATAGTTCCACACCGCTGCCATCGGCGCCGAGCGTGTAAGCCAGCAACCCTTGATCGCTGTCCCCCGCGCCGAGCAGCACCGCGCCGGCGCCATCTCCAAACAGTGGGTATGTTTTTTTGTCGGCGGGATTCACTGTGCGGGTCATCACGTCGCTGCCGACGACCAACACTCGGCGGGCGTTGCCGGTTTTTACATATTGCATGCCGGTCGACAGCGCATACATAAATCCCGCGCAGGCGGCGCTCACGTCAAACGACGGTGCGTTGCTCCCCAGGCGGCGTTGCACGCGGCAAGCCGTCGACGGCGCCGGGCTGTCGGGGCTCATTGTGGCAACGATGATCAGGTCGATGTCTTGCGCCGTCAGTTCGGCGTTCTGCAGGCATTTCTCGGCCGCTTCGTAGCCCAGATCGCTGGCTCCCAGGCCGGCAGCAGCTTGGCGGCGGGCGCGAATGCCGGTGCGTTGTTCGATCCAGTTGGCATCGCAGCCGAGCGAATTGAGTTCCTCGTTGGGAACGATTCGCGGCGGCACGTAGCCGCCGATCCCCAACACTTGCACGCCCGTTAACGTCCAGATGGGCGAATGTGGCGCAATCTCGTCCGCCGGCGAAGTCGCCAGATCAATGCGAGAAGCAGAGGTTGTCATGCCTGTTCCGGGGAAAAGTAGTGCGCCAGAGGCAAAGGACCGGGTATTCCCGGCAAAAGGCCGGTGTTCCCGGCATGAAACTGGCTCCGCCAATCAACTGGCACGCCTGCTAAGTTATAGCGGGAATTGGACTTTCGGGATAGCTGTTTTCAATTGGCGGCAACCCGCTATAGTCGGCGGTGTGCGGTCCTTGCGCGGCAAATTACGGACGTTTTATGGCAGCGAAAAAAGTGAAAAAAACATCTCCGCCAGCTGCTGCCTCGCCGCCCTCCGCACTCGCACCGGCAGAATCGCTGAACCCGCCCGATCGCCCGCTCCGCTTGCGGATCGCGCCGGTCATCGCTGCCGCCGAAGCTGTGAAAGCCCGCGTGCAGGGCGAACTGCCGACGCATCAAGGCCTGGCCGGTGCTGCGGCCAATGTGGCGAATGCAGCCCGCGAAGCCGAACGTGTTTCCCAAGAAATTCGCCGCCCCTGGAGTTTGCACCGGCTCCCTGCGATCTTTCTGGGGGTCGCTTTGGTCGCCCTGCTTGGTTGGACTTATTGGCGATTCGTGCACACCACGCAACTGACCATCGCGCTGCCGGATCGCGACTTCAGCGAGTTGCAAAAAGGCCTGGCCAGCAAATCGAAAGTGCGTTTCCAGCCCATCGTCGTCCCCGGTTCGCGTGAAGGAGCCGAAAAGGTGACGCGCGGCGAAGTTGATCTCGCGTTCATTCAAGGCGGCATTGCGATTCCGCCGGAATTGCCGCGGCTGGAAACGCCGAGCCCCGAAACGATCTTGTGGTTTATACGAGAACGAGTGCAATCGCCGCGCGAGGTAAGCAGCGTGCTCACTTCGCTGGCTGGAGAAGGGAGTCATACCGTCGCCAAGCAAGTCTTCGAGCAATGGCAACTCCATCAAGAGATCGAATGGGTGCACGACTGGCGCGAACTCAGCACGAATGTTGATTACGAAATTTCCGTTGACATCGATGCCGTCTTCGTCGTGAAAGATCCTAGCGACGAAAAGACGCTCGTCGCGGTGGAGCGTTTGATCAAAGCTGGCTTTCAGCTGCAACCCGTCGAACTGGGTGCGCGAGCATCGCGCCTTGACTATCTACATCCAGCCGTGATCCCCGCGCGAAACTTCGGCTTTCAACCCGATGTGCCCGCCGCGGCAATTCCGACTTACAGCGTCTCGACGTTTCTCGTGGCGCGGCCAGGTCTCACGCCGCGGCTGCTGGCCGAAGCGAATCACTTGCTCGACTTTCATCCGCAGACGATCGAAGACGGCGGCTTCGAGCCGAACATGAACGACGCCAGCGAAATGTTTCAAGGGATCGAAGCATTTCTCGGCATCATCGTGAACATCGGCTTGGCGTTTCTCGCGCTGCTGGGGCTGGAAGTGATGGCCTATCGCAAGCGGTTTCACGAACTCAATTCGCTGATCAGCTTGATCAGTATGCTGCAAAGCAACAAAGATGTCGCCGGCGTGCGCAACGCCGCCGTGAAGCACGAGAACCTGGTTTATCTCAGTCTCTGCAGCGACTTGCTCGGCCAGATCAGCATGATCAGCGGCTACTATACCCAGGAGAACTCCTCGCTGCTGTTCAACAACCTTTCGGAAGTGATTCACCAGCGGTGCGATGGGTTGAAGATTAATATTCAGTTGAAGATTTTGCACGCGTTGCTGCCAGCGGATGCTTAAGCGAAGGTGGCGCCACTGCGGGAGATAAGAAAGAGTGAAACATATGTACCACCTGCCGCTCCTCGCACCGCGAAAACCCGATGCCCACAAAGGGGACTTCGGCCGCGCGCTGTTGATTGGCGGTTCGTACGGCATGGCCGGGGCGATCGGTTTGGCGGGGATGAGTTGTTTGCGCAGCGGCGCAGGGCTCGTGCGATTGGCCGTCGCCGATCACACGCTGCCCCTCGTTTCGGCCTTTGATCCGTGTTACATGACCACGCCGCTGAGCTGTGAGGCGAATCGTGAGTTCGCGATGCCGAGCGTCATCGATGAACTGCTGCCAGTCACCGAGAATGCGACGTGCGTGGCCATCGGGCCAGGACTGGGACGGTCGGAAACGCGCACACGCATCGTGCAACATTTGTACGAACGACTGACGCAGCCGCTGGTCGTCGATGCGGATGGCTTGAATGCGCTCGCGGACATCGCTCAGCGAAATGGCCGTCCGCCGCTGCATCCGGGGCCGCGAATTCTCACGCCGCATCCCGGTGAGTTTTCACGCCTCGCGAATCAGAAGTTCGAGACGCGCGACGAACAAATCGCTGCCGCGAAACAGCTCGCGAAAGATTGGGACGTTGTCCTGGTTCTGAAAGGGCAGCACACACTGATCACCGATGGCGAGCGTCATGAGTTGAATTATTCGGGCAATCCCGGCATGGCCACCGGCGGCAGCGGCGATGTGCTGACCGGCATTATCACCGCGCTCGTTTGTCAGCAACTTTCTCCGTTCGATGCCGCGCTGCTGGGCTGCATGGTGCATGGAATGGCAGGGGATATCGCAGCGGATGACGTCGGCGAAGTGTCCCTGATTGCGACCGACATCATCGAATTCTTGCCCGACGCCTTCGCGGGTTACAGTCGTGCGTCCGCGAGTTCAAAGCGGAAAGGCAAGGAGAAGAAGAAAGGAAAGAAAGGGAAGAATTCAAAGGCCGAATCAAGTACGATTAGTCGTGGCCAACGTATTCCACTCCGCATTCCGAACTTCACATCCCGTACTCCACCGTTGAAACTCTTTCGCCAATCCTCGCCGCTCCCCTCCGAGTTCCTCCGCGGCGCTATCGCCGTGGGAAACTTCGACGGTGTGCATCGTGGTCATGCGAAGTTGGTCGAACGACTCCTCGCGCGAGCCCGCGAAGTAAACGGCCCGGCGGTGGTGCTGACGTTTGATCCGCATCCGGTGCGAATTCTGCGGCCCGAACTCGCGCCGCCACCGCTCACGTGGACCGAACGCAAAGCAGAGCTGTTGGCGGAACTGGGTGTGACTGCAGTCTGGTCATATCCAACGGATGAAGCGTTGCTGAAGTTAACCGCAACTGAGTTCTTCGAACAAATCATCTGCGACGCCTTGCAAGCACGAGCGATGGTCGAAGGGCCTAACTTTCAGTTCGGCAAGCAACGGCAAGGAAACGTTGATCTGCTACAAAAGCTTTCTGACTCAAAAGGCCTGTCTCTCGAAATCGTTCAGCCGATTGCCACCGAAGGTGAACTGGTCTCCAGCAGTCGGGTGCGCGAGAGCATCAAGCAAGGTGACGTCACCGCCGCACGGCAGATGCTCACGAGGCCTTATCGACTGCGCGGCCTGGTCACCCATGGCGCTCAGCGCGGGGCGAAGATCGGTTTTCCGACCGCGAATCTTGCTGGCATCGACACGCTGGTGCCGCCCGTCGGTGTGTACGCCGGCCGAGCGTTCACACAGCAAGGCATTTGGCCCGCGGCGATCAACATCGGGCCGAATCCCACGTTCGGCGAAGGGGCGTTCAAGTTCGAAGCCCACCTGCCGGGGTTCAGCGGATCGCTGTATGGACAGCCGCTGGAAGTGGAATTTCTCGCCCGCGTGCGGGAAACTCGCCCGTTCGAATCGGTTGCCGCCCTTACGCAACAACTGGCCGCTGATGTACAAACGGTGCTGAAGCACTGCCAGGATGAAGCGGCGGAAGATGCATAATGCAGGGTGGGTCGAACGTACTCGTGAGGCCCGCCATGTTTGACGTAAATTGCAGTTCTACGGATACTACGGATACTTACCTCAAATGTCGATCGATTGGCCTCGGTTCGTTGAACTAATCAAAGCCCATAAAAAGTTCCTGCTCGTCAGCCACATTCGGCCCGACTGCGATGCGCTTGGCAGCGAACTCGGCATGGCCGGGGTGCTGGAATCGCTCGGCAAGGATGTGAAGATCGTCAACGGCATGGCCACGCCGCCGAACCTGGCGTTCATCGATCCGACCAACCGCATCGGCGTCATCGGGCAAACGGTGCAGGCCGCGGACCTTGCCGATCGCGATGCCATTTTGATTCTCGATACCAGCGCCTGGGCGCAACTCGGCGCGATGGGCGACGTCATCCGCGCCCACTCGGCCAAGAAGATGGTCCTCGATCATCACATGAGCCAGGATGATCTCGGCGCCGAAAACTTTAAGAACACCACGGCCGAAGCTGCCGGGCGGTTGGTTGTTGAAGCTGCGGATGAGTTAGGCGTGAAGCTAACGCCGGAAATCGCCACTCCGCTGTACGCTGCGATTGCCACGGACACGGGTTGGTATCGGTTTGGTTCCGCGAGTGCCTATACCTATCGCATGGCCGCGCGATTGATCGAAGCCGGCGCGAGCCCTTCAAAAATCTACAACGCACTCTACGAACAAGACACACTGGGCCGCGTGCTGTTGCGGGGGGTGATTCTGTCGCGGATCAAATCTGAATTGAACGGCCGGTTTGTTTACACGCACGTGCTCAAGGAAGACTTTACAAACACCGGCGCCCTGCCGAGCGATACGGAAGACGTTATCAACATGGGTCTGGCGATAGCCGGCACGCAGTTCGCAGTGATTTTTGTCGAGCAGCAGAGTGGTGGCTTCAAACTGAGTTTCCGCAGCCGCTGCGCCGTGGACTGCAGCCAGCTGGCCGAGCAATGGGGCGGCGGTGGTCACAAGGCAGCCGCGGGGGCGTTTTTGACCGGCACGCTGGCGGAAGTGCAACCGCGAGTGCTGGAAGCTGTGCGGACGGCGCTGCAGGCGAACGGTTGATCAAAGAGGCGCTTAGCCCCAGCGTTTCATCAACTGGTGTTCGATGCCCAGTTGATCGAGAATGCGAGCCACGATGAAGTCGACCAAGTCTTGCAGATCGCGCACACCGTGATACCAGCCGGGCATCGCCGGCAGAATCACCGCGCCTGCTTCGGCCAGTTTGCGGAGGTTGTCGAGATAGATGAGCGACAACGGCGTTTCGCGCGGAACGACAATCAGCTTCCGCCTTTCTTTCAGATGCACATCGGCAGCGCGTTGAATCAAATTCTGACTGCTGGCATGCGCAATGCCGCTGAGCGTTGAGCCCGAGCACGGACAAACAATCATGCCGCGGGTGAGAAACGAACCGCTGGCGACCGGCGTGAAGTAATCGTGGTGATGATGGTAATGCAGCTTGCCCGGTAACTCGGAAGTGGGAATGCTGGGCAGCAGTTGTTTCAGTTCGAAGTGCTGCAGATCCACCTGCAGGCCCAGTTCCTGACGAATCACCGCCTGGCCACTCGGGCTGATCAGCAAGTGCACTTCATGGCCGCCGCGGAGCAACACTTCGAGCAAGCGCACGGCGAAGGGAGCACCGCTCGCGCCGGTCATCGCGAGAACAAGCGGAGCAGGTGGCTGCGAGGACGCAGTGCTCATTTCCGCCCCACATAAAGCGTGGCAATGCCGAATGTTAACGTGTGCCAGCGCACATCTTTCAGGCCAGCCGCTTCCATCTTCGCGGCGAGCTCTTTCCCTTGCGGGAACAGCCCGACGCTCTGCGGCAGGTATTCATACGCGGCGGAGCTGTTCCGCGCGAGCATCTGACCGATGCGCGGCAGCACGTTGCGAAAGTAAAAACCGTAGAACGCTTTGAAGGGTTGCCAGGTCGGCGTCGAAAACTCCAGCACAGCAACCTGGCCGCCCGGTTTGCAAACGCGGGTCAGTTCGCGCAGGCCTTGATCCGTATCCGCGACGTTCCGCAATCCAAAGGCCACCGACACCACGCCGAAGCGATCGCTTTCGAACGGCAGGTGCTGAGCGTCGGCTTCGATGAACTCGATATTCTCCGCAGCGATCTTTGCTCGGTCGCGTTTCTGCCGGCCGATATCGAGCATCTCGCCGCAAAAGTCGGAAGCGACGATCGGCGACTGACCTTGGGTGTAGCGATGAAACGCGAGGGCGAGATCACCGGTGCCGGTACAGACATCGAGGATCGGATCGCCAGGCTGCGGTTTCAATTTGCGGACCGTATACCACCGCCAGTACTTGTCGACGTTCATCGACAGCAGGTGATTCATCCGGTCGTAGTGCGGCGCGATCTCGCCGAACATGCGGCGAACGCGGGAGCCGGACTTGTCGAGGGTGGCAGCAGCAGCGGTCATGGGAGTCGGGAATGCGGAGTTCGGATTGCGGAATGAACGTTTGAGTACGTATTTGCATCGTGTCGAATCATTCTACATGCCAGCACCGTAACGGCTTAGGGGTTGGTGTCCACAGTATTTTGATGTTCCGAGCCCGCTTTCCCGCCGGGCTATGGCCGCGATGTAGAGTCGCGCTTTTGCCCGGCGGGGACGAGTTTTGCTCCCAATTGCGGAATTTACTGACGTTGCTGGAGTGAACATTTCTCAGTAATTAGCTCTCTCCTCTCCAGTACTCAGACCGTTTGAACTAGAATCAATTAACAGCTAGCCCTCCGGAACAATGTCCCTCGCACCGCCCCGCCGGTCTTTCGTCAGGTCGCTTACCCCGCCTGTTTCCGCAATGCCTGCCGTACCTGCCGCGAAATCGGCCTTGCCGACGCGGACTTCGCCGCGCGCCGATATCTATGCCAGCATTGCTGACGCGGCCGGCTATTCGACCATGGTCGGCATCGGGGAGACCTATATCGTCCCTTTTGCACTGGCGGTGGGCGCTGGCAAGACAGCCGGCGGCCTCGCCGCGACGCTGCCGATGCTGGCAGGGGCGACGCTGCAATTGCTGTCGCCGATGCTGGTGAGGCGCCTCGGTTCGCACCGCCTGTGGGTCGCAGGCTGCGTATTCTTGCAAGCAATTTCACTGCTGCTGCTGCCACTCGCAATTTTGCTGGCGCCGGAATCGCGCAATTCCAACGTCAGCGGCTTTCCCGCCTCGGTCTGTTGGATCTACCTCGCCGCAACCTTGTATTGGTTCGCGGGGCTCTCGGGAGGACCAGCTTGGAACACCTGGATCGAAACGATCATTCCCAAACCGCTGCGGACGAAGTTCTTTTCCTGCCGCAGTCGCACGGGTCAGGCCTTCACGCTGCTCGGGTTCGCGACCGGCGGATTCGTGCTGCACTGGGCCAAGGGAAATGATTTCATCCTGCCAGCGTTTTGCGCGATTCTGCTCACCGCGGCTGCGGCGCGGTTTTTGTCCGGAGTCGCGCTCCTGTGGCAGACCGAACCGATGCGCGGGCGGATCAGCGATCGACATGTGCCGTTGCGTCAACTGTTCGCGTCAACGGCCAAGAACGGCGGCACACTTGTGTGGTACTTGCTCGCGATGCAGATGGCCGTACAAATCTCCGGACCTTATTTCAATCCGTATCTGATTCGCGATCAGGGAATTTCTTATTTCGACTACATGCTGATGATCGGCGTAGGCTTTGTCGGCAAAGTGCTCGCCACGCCATTCTGGGGACGAGTGGCTCAGCAGTCCGGCGCGAAGCGACTGCTGTGGATCGGCGGCATCGCGATCATTCCGGTTTCGTCGTTTTGGGTGATCAGCGATTGGTTCTCGGCCTGGCAATGTACGACTCAGATCACTTTGCCCGGTTCGACGACGCAATGGGTCGTCAGCGGCGAGTTCATTTATCTCTGCCTGGTGCAACTCGTCTCCGGCGTGACCTGGGCTGCGTACGAGCTGGCCATGCTGCTGATGTTTTTCGAAGCGATTCCGCGGCAAGACCGGACCAGCATGCTCACGTTCTACAACTGGGGCAATGCCGCAGCGATGGTCGTCGGCAGTTTCATCGGCGCGGCGGTGCTCTCGCTGATGAACGAATCGCACGTCGGCTTTTTGACCCTCTTCGGCCTGTCGTCGGTGTTTCGGCTGATGACGGTTGGTCTGCTCTTTTGGGCACCTGACCTGCGACTGCACAACGCGCCGCCGATCATCGAACCGCTGGGCATTGGGCCAACGCGAGCGCAGCTTGATCAGCCGGTGTTGGTCACTCTGCCCGAAGTGGCAGCGGCTCCCGAATTGACGGTTCTCCATTTAGACGCTGCGACGCAGCCGAAACTGGTGAACCCCAGCGTGAAATTGAGTTTTGTAGGTCAGGCTCCACCTGACTGACGCGCAATAACTCGTCGGCGTTGCAGGTGCATGCAGGCTTTCGTGATATCGCCGCTGGATAGCATCGCGGAGGGTGTTCAAGTCAGGATGGGTCGAATCGACGGGCGCCGCAGAAAACCTATGAATTCAAGTCCTGCGTCATCGGCGGCTCCCGTTCACCGCTTGGTTCGGCGGTTTGGGACTTTGCGGCGTGCCCCACGGCTCGGCGGACTCGCGTTTTTCCGCTCCAAGACCGAAAGAGCGGAACGGCGACGGCACCGAGCGGGATCAATAGCAATGCCCACAATGCGTGATCATTATGCACAAGTTTGCGCCACATGAGCAACAGGGTCAACGTCGCCCCGCAGAGCAGGCCCATAAAACCGCCCAACAGTGCATCCGCGAGTACGGCGACCGGACGGAAGCCAAACATGTAGTAGATACCCAGCACCAGGAACGCGATGCCGAAGCCGGACCCTAACGCGGTTGCGGTGCAGACCCATAGAAGTCGTCCTATCGGGTCGGCCACACCAACGAGCCGGGTCCCGGCGAGCAGACCAACAATTGCTGCCGGGATGACGGCGAAGGTGGCGATCTTCCGAGCTGCCTGGTATTCAGTCGGCCGGCCGTCTCGGGCCTCCAACAACTCTCGAAAGTCCATCGGATGCGCCATGTGCATACCCACTACCGCCGAACGACCAAGCTCAACTGCCGGCGGGCAGTCGAGACGGATGAATTGTATCCCCCTCAAGCCCGCCGGTCAGGTGCAGCACCTGGTTCGGCATCTGCGTGCCGATGGTTCCGACCAAACACCAAGAGACCGAGCAGGCACATTCCCACGCCGCCGATCAAGGGTGGAAGTCCAAGATACAGAAATCCCACGCCAATTTCGCGGTTCTCGGCAGAGCTCACGTCGGCGAGGATTCCGAGAAATCCGAGAACCGCAAACCCCAAGAGGGGTAACGAAATCAAGATGCCAAACAATCCGAATGCGACCACGATTAAGCGGCCCCCGTTCAATTTGCCGTTGTTGAACATACACCCTCTTGCCACTTAACAAGTTCCTTAACCAGGCCGCCGCTCATTGAAATTTATTGGAAATCCACGTTGTCGGCCGCTCCGGTCCACGCCTCGGTTCGGCCGAGACCCACCGGACTTTTGCGTGCGCCGGCTTGGTGGAATCGCTAACCGCCGAGGGGCGCTAGGACGCCCCAAAAATAGTCACCATAAGGTTCAAAACGTTCGGCGAGCTTGATTGCCGAGTACATAGACCACTCCAACGCCTTTGCTGGCGGGTTGTCACCTTGCAAGGCCGGGAAGCATGCGACGGCGAAAAACGCAAACCAAGGGCAAGCCAGGAAGTAAATGACCGGCAACAAAACGGCGGTCCCGATCCAGAGCAACGCCCTCCCCCCCCCCAAAGCAGCTGACTTGCGGTCGATTGTAGCCTCGTGATTCATTACGGTTTTGTGCGTTTGAGTGTCAGTCCGTGGCCTATTGACTTCTCACGCTCCATTGTGAGAGTCTTGCCGAACGAATAACGCTCAGTTGCCCGCTCGAAGTGAGCAGGCTGGAAGCGAGTTCGGCGAGCGCCGCCTCGAAGCCTTGGTCGGCGGCAAGTTGGACCCATGCTTTGGCAAACGCCAAAATTTCCGACTCGCTTGCATCGACAGGCGGTCGTTCCATTTCGGTCTAGTGCCTAATTATTACCTTGCGAGGCGATCACGTTAACCTGCAGCGCGATCCAAGGAATGGCCCTGGTCTATCTGCCGTCAAGTAAATACCTTACGCACTGCATGTCAACCAGATAAGCAAACCAGCAATCCTTGCGTAGGAATATAGTGATCGCATAGCGGTGTAGCACTGCCCAGAGACTGCACTGGTCCCGGTGGTTCCTGGCTTCGCGTGACCTGCCTTTCAAGCGACCGCTCTTTCGGGTGGCGTTCAATTGGTCGGCGACTTTTTGAACAGTGGTATGCGTAACTCTCGGGTTTCCGAGGCGTGCGCGTTCAAAAAGTCAGATACTTTTTGAACGTTTACGAGGGATCGGCTCCACGTTCGTCGCCGTAAGTCCAAAAATTCGCGCGATTCAGTGATCAAGTAGGAAAAAACGGCCTTGGCGTGACTGGGGACTGTACGTCGAATGTTGGAGTGGCGATATGGCTGGTGAATTCAGCTACGAATGCAGCCCGCCAAACGTTTCACTGGACCTTGACAGGTCCGCCAGCGGGCCATACCATCGGTCGTTTCTCTGCACCTCATCCCTGCAGAGAGCAAAGCTGCATTTCTTGACCTGCCGCGATTTTCGGCCGGGTTTTGAGCGATATTTCCGAGCGCCTTCAGTTTGAGAGTCAGTCATGGCCGTTCCTAAGCGACGATCGTCGAATTCGCGGACCCGCAAGCGTCGTTCGCACCACGCCAAAAAGGCGAAGCAACTGTCGTTCTGCCCCAAATGCAGCACGGCCACTCCCCAGCACGTAGTCTGCGAAAAGTGCGGCTACTACATGGGTCGCGTGATTGTTGAATCCGAAGAGACCTAGAGCGGATAGCAGGCCTTGAGCAAGATTGCCTTATTGTTTCCCGGGCAAGGTGCACAGGCCGTCGGCATGGGCCGGCAGTTGGCCGAAACCCTCCCTGCTGCGCGGTCCCTCTTCGATCGCGCCCAAGGGGTGCTCGGCTACGACCTGGCCGACATCTGTTTTAACGGCCCCGCCGAAAAGCTCGACTCCACGGTCCACAGCCAACCGGCGCTGTTCGTCTGCAGCCTGGCCGCGCTCGAGCTGCTGAAAGCGACCAAGCCCGAAGTGGCTGCCGAAGCCCAAGCCACCGCGGGCCTTAGTCTGGGTGAATACACGGCCCTGGTTTTCGCCGAGGCGATCACCTTTGACGATGGCTTGAAGTTGGTACAAGAGCGTGGCCGCGCGATGCAAGCCGCCGCCGATGCAGTTCCCAGCGGGATGGTCAGTGTCCTGGGCTTGGACCTGGACAAAGTGCAGGCCGTTTGCGATGAAGCCCGCCAGCCGGGCGAGGTTCTGCAGATCGCCAATCATCTGTGCCCCGGCAACATTGTGGTCAGTGGTCACACCAGTGCCTGCGATCGAGTGCCTGCCATCGCCGAAAAGGCCGGCGCGATGAAGACCATTCGTCTCTCGGTCGCCGGCGCGTTTCACACGCCGCTGATGCAGCCCGCCGTGCAACGTTTGACGGCCGCTCTCGCCCATGTGCCGATCAAGCCGCCGCGGATTCCAGTCATTTCGAACGTCGACGCGCTGTCGCACGACGACCCGCACGAAATTCGCCACCTGCTTACGCAGCAAGTCGTTTCGCCGGTGCGCTGGGAAGATTCGATGCGGGTGCTGCTCGGCAAGGGTTTCGCACCGTTTTGGGAAATCGGTCCCGGCCGCGTGCTGCGTGGTTTGCTCAAGCGGATCGACCGCAAAGTCGCCGCGGATGGCATCGAGTGCTAATAAATCTGTAGCCCGGAACAAGGTACTCCACAGTTCCGGCATATGTTGCAAGTCATGCTGGAACCGCGCGAGTACGCTTGTTCCGGCCTCCGAAAGAACCAATCATGGCCGAAGCCAATCCCTACGACAGTCTCAAAGTTGATCTCAGCGGCCAAATCGCCGTTGTCACGGGTGCATCACAGGGCCTCGGCAAAGCGATCGCCATCGCTCTCGGCAAGAGTGGCGCGAAGGTCGCCTGCATCGCTCGGAGCGTCGACAAACTCGCAGCCACCGTCGCCGAGATCACCGCTGCCGGCGGCCAGGCCGAAGCGTTTCCCTGCGATGTGCGTGAATCGGCCGCGGTCGATAAGTTGATGAACGACATCAACGAAAAGTGGGGCCGGATCGACATTCTCGTCAACAACGCCGGCGTCACGCGCGATACGCTGCTCCCCGTCATGAGCGACGAACAATGGGATGAAGTGATCGCCACGAACCTCCGCGGGCCGTTTCTCTTTGCTCGTGCTGCCGGCCGCTTGATGATGCGTCAGCGCTATGGCCGCATCATTAACATGTCGAGCGTCAGCGGCTTGATGGGGAACGCTGGCCAAACGAACTACAGCGCGTCGAAGGCCGGCTTGATTGGCTTCACGCGCAGCATGAGCCGTGAGTTGGCCAAGCGAAAGGTCACCATCAACGCGGTTTGCCCCGGCTTTATTGAAAGCGAAATGACGAAGATCCTCGGCGATGTTGTCATCGACGAAGCCAAAAAACGCATTCCCGCGGGCCGCGTCGGCAAGCCCGAAGATGTGGCTGCCTGCGTGTTGTTTCTCGCGAGTCCGGCAGCCGGTTATGTCACTGGCGCGGTGCTGACTGTCGACGGCGGCATGACGGGCTAAGTGCGAGCAGGACTACTCAATCTTTGGCAGCTTCTCTTCCATTGCTGCCAACGTCGGGCAATAAACGGCCTGCGGAAAAGCAGCTTGCAGTTCCGCATCAAATTCCCGGCCCCCGATTAACAGTGGCACATCGGGCCCCAATCGCGAAGACAACTCCGGATAGGTCCGCAAAAAGGTGGCGCGATCGGGAACGTGCGACACACTGAGCCAAAACAGCTTCGGCTGTTGCTTCTCAATGGCTTGGGCCAGTGTCTCGAACGGCAAGTTGTTTCCCAGCGAAATGGCCCGCCAGCCATTCTGCCGCTGCACGAGCTCCACGAGAGTCCCCGGCAGATCGTACCAATCGCCGGTCGGCGTAGCTCCCAGCGCCAATGGCGCCGATTCAGGCGGTGGCGTGAGCAGCCGGCGAATCTCGTCGATTACTCGGCTGCAAATGCGGCAGGCAAGTCGCTCGCGAAAAACTTCGACGTCGCCACAGGCCCACAGTTGTCCAATTCGCTCAAATGCCGGCTGCAGCACCTGATCTCCGATCAGGCTCACGCGCTGATGATCGAGAAATAGATCCATCAGCAAGCGGCGGATGCCCGGTTCATCTCCGGCAATTAGCAGCTGGACCAGTTCTTCGCTGCTGCCCGCCAGCGATCGGCGCTTGCCGCCAAGCGGCGAAGGGAGTCCAAGCACCTCAGGTCGTGCTAGCTGTCGCTGTGTCGATTGGATGAAATCCAGAACTCCCTGAATCGGCAGCCGCCGATGGCCCCCCGCGGTGCAAATCGTGGGAATCAAACCACGGTCGCACCACCGCTTCAGCGAAGACTCGCTAACGCCGATCGCGCGGGCAACTTGTTTGGGGGAAAAGGTTTCAGACACGGCATTCGTGGCAGGAGATCGGTGACAGAGCCAGTCAGCGGGGATCACACCATTCTGACTACTCTCCGCCGTTCGACAAGTGACGCGACCCCGGAATTTGCGATGCAACTTGTTTCTGAGCAAGACCTTGCAGTTTTTCGCGGTTTCTTTGCCGGTTTTCCAGATTTCCCTTGTTGTGCCATGTTCGCGGCTGCGGTAAGGTGACTGAACGATTTGAACGATTTAGATGATTTGGACGTTTTTCGCCCTCGGAAAGGTTTCTCCCATGATTCTCGCTACCCCCTCAACGGCGCCACGCGACAGCCTTCGGCAGGCGGCACGCGAACTGGCAGCCACAGAAATTCAGTTCATCGATAACCCAGCTTTCCGCAAACGGGCTGCGGACCAAATTATGGACGCGGTGCCCCGGCAGGCCGATGCCCGCGAAGCCGGTTGGCGGCCCGGTAAGAATATGCCGCCGCATCTGGCCCAGCTGTGCGCCGCGAAGTTGCTCAAGCCGGCCGAAGAGGGCGCGCTCTTTCGCCGCATGAACTACTGCAAATACTCTGCGGAGTTATTGCGGCGAAAGCTCAATCCATCGCGCCCCAGTTCGCGCGCTGTCAGCCAAATTCAAGATCTGTTGGCTCAGGCCACGAGCGATCGCGACTGGATCGTGCAAGCGAACTTGCGGCTGGTGATTTCGATCGCCAAGAAATTCGCTAACGTTCACCTTACGTTCGAGGACCTGCTCAGCGACGGCATCACCTCGCTGCTGCGGGCCGTGGAAAAGTTTGACTTCGACCGCGGCTTTCGCTTTAGCACGTACGCCACGCAGGCGATCCGCCGCTCACTTTGCCGCCAGTTACAAACCGCCCAGCGCGACAACCGCCGCTTCGTCGCGGCCGATCCGCTGCTATTGCCCGACCAACGTGAATCCGATGCCTCAGCGACGATCTCGATCGCCCGTTGGGAAGAGTTACGCAACAAGTTGAAGCGGCTGCTGTCGCGCCTCGACCCGCGCGAGCGCAGCATCATCCGTCGGCGATTCGGTCTGGAACAAGAAGCCGATGTACAGACTCTGCAAAGCCTGGCCGAGGATTTAGGCGTGTGCAAAGAGCGTGTGCGGCAACTCGAGATGCGGGCGATCAGCAAGCTCCGCACCTTCGCCGAGCGCGTGAAGTTAACGCCGCTGGAAGCGTAATGCAGGCACGAAAGGATCAAGAAGTTAAAGCGGCAGTGTGGGCCGGATGACGAACATATACCACGCTAGAAACGCCAACACGCCGCCGTTGATCACGAGGCCGATGACGGCAATCACGCCAGTGTCATAATTTCCGCTGCGAATCGCCCCACTGAGCGCTATGCCCGCAAGCAACACACCGCTCACGAGCAGGCCAATGCCCACTGCCGCAACCGCTCGATCGGTCGCACTCCACCTCGGGTTCTGCCCTTTCGCCGATAGTTGCGCATAAGCAACCTGCGACAAAAAGCACAACACGGCCGCAATCATCGACAGCCGGGCGAGGTGCCGCGGCCAGGCAGCGTGCGCTTTCTCAATCGCGGGCGCTGCCGAGTGCGCAGCGCTTGTTGATTTATTGTTCGCCATCAATTTATCAGCCTGGAGGGCACCTTACTCCGGCAGCGGTTTGCCCTTGGTTTCCGGCGCAAACGGCAACGCGAAGAGTCCGATCAGGAACACGCTGCACATCGCCACACCCGCCCAGCGCAAGCCGTCTTCGCCATAACCATTCTGGGCGTTGAAGACGTACTTCGTCAGGCCGCCCAACGTCAGAGGCCCAGCCGCCGCGATGAATCGGCCCACGTTGTAACAAAAGCTCGTACCCGTGGAACGGAGCCGCGTGGGAAAAAGTTCGGGGAAGTAAATAGCATACCCGCCGAACAGCGCGAGTTGGCAGAACCCCATCACCGGCACCATCCACAATTCGCCGAACGTGTCGAGCTGCGAAAACACCAACGCGGTGCTGAACATGGCTGCCAGGAACGCGATCGCGAACGAAATCTTGCGGCCGATGTAGTGCGAAAGATAACTGAAACCATAGATGCCGAAAAACGCACCGGTGTTGAGCAACACACCGCATAAGCCGACCCAGAACGCGACTTTAGCGTTCAGTTCGGGGCCGCTCAAACCTTCGGCCATGAAATGCTTGCGGAGTACGTCGCTAAAGAGATCGAAGACAAAGAAGCCGATGCCCCACAATCCAACGACGCCGGAAAAGCCCATCAACAGACCGACGATCGCATTGCGACGCCAGCGCGGGTCACCTAGCAGTTCGCTATACGAGCCGAGTTGCTTGCTCGCCGCATCGGAAGCCGCAACCGCTTTCCAGGTTTCTGGTTCCTTCAAGTTACGGCGAATTAAGATCGCGAGCAGCGCGGGCAATGTGCCGATGACAAACATAATCCGCCAGGCCGTAATTGGTTCGCCGTTGAACTTCAAATCTTCCAAGCCACCCTGGCCTTCGACGACGCCCAGCCCCATGTTGATGAAAGCCGCCGAGATATTGCCGATCGCAGAAAGTGCTTGCAATAAACCGAGCGCAAACGGTCTTGCCTTGGCTGGCATCACCTCGGCCACCAGCGAAACACCGACCGCGAATTCACCGCCGACGCCGAGCCCGGTCAAGAATCGATAAAAGGCAAAATCCCAGACCGAAGTGGAGAGCGCGCTAAGCCCCGTACAAAACGAGTAGATCAAAATCGTCCAGAGCATGACCTTCGCGCGGCCCCAACGATCGCCCAGAACGCCGAAGAACAACCCGCCCGACGCCCACCCCATCATGAAGATGCAGGTCGTCACGCCCGCCCAAAAATTGATGTTCTCACCCGTCGGCTCTTTCTTCACGAGCTTGCCGTCGATCGTTTCTTCGATCGTCAGCAACTCGCGCATCGCCGGCTTGCGGGCCAGGTTGAAGAGTTGCTGATCCATCGTGTCGAACAGCCAACCGAGGGCGGCGACAATCAACACGAACCAGTGATACTTGTTGAGGAGTTGATACCAAGGTCGGCGATCATTCGGATCAATCGGTTGGCCGGGTCCGGCTTCTTCAAAACCATGCATGAGAAGGTGTGCTCCAAGAAAGGTGGGAGCCACGCAGTGTAAGTACGTTGCCCGGCGGGGGCAAGGGTTTTCGTTCGGCAGCGAATAGGTTGGAGGAAACCCGCAAGCCCAGAGTGCTGTGGTTAGAATAGAGTCTTTAGTCCCTTGCCCTCCGATCGCATCACCGCACCGCATGTTCCGCTGGCAATTTACACCATTGATTCTGGTTACCACCGGCGCTCTGGCCATCGTGGCTGCGGCAATTGCTGGCCGGAATACGCTCGGCTGGTGGCAGTTGGCGATTTATTTAGGCGTCGCCGCGGTCGTCGCTTCGGCGGCCTGGTTTCGGCGGCAGTTGTCGGCCGAAGAACAGGAGATCGAGCGGCTCCGACAAGAAGTCGCGGCGGACGAACTGCGGATTGCGCAGCAGCGAGTTGATTTTGAAGATCAGCAAAAGCAACTGCAGAAGCAGTTCGAACAGCAGGCCGGGCAACTCGATGCCCGCGAAGAGGCACTCGCCAAACGGCTCCTCACATTTCACGAGTGGATGGAATTTCCTGAGCCACTGACGCTGGCCGCAGGGCCGGCGCCAGCGGGGAATCTTTCGGAGCTCGTGCGCAAGGATCGGCAGTTGATGGAACTGCTGAAAGCCGAGACGCAGATTCTGTACGACAACATCACGACGAATAAATACGTCGTCGACGGCAAGCTGCTGCCGATTTTGATTCGCGACGATGCGCAGCAGTTGGTGCTCAAGGTTGCGCGGTTGTACCAGCCAGCGGCCGAGAATCCGCTGCTCGAAGTGAGCCTCGATCAGATCATGCGGGCCGCGAGTCGCGGCTCGCTCAATCTGCTCATCGTGCTCGACGAGTTGCCGCTAGCGGTGAAGGACTACAACCTCAGCAATTTGTATCAGTACGTGCGACGGGCCGTGGAAGCATATCGACTGTATCGCAAGACGGAGCCTTATTGGCCTTATGTCAATTCGGTGTGGTATCTCAGCCGCTTCGCGATGGGGGCAAATCCACTCACGCTCGGCGCGTGGTGGTTTTTGGGTTCGCTCGGCAAGCAAGGAGCGGTGGCCATCGGGCAGCAGGTAGTAAATCGCCAGGCACTCGCGCTGTTATCGAGCGTTGTTCGCGTCATTGGCTGTGAAGTGGCTTCGATCTACGGCGGCGACTTTCGCCATCGCGATGCAAACTGGATCTATGGTGCAGAACTCACCGAGCTCGTCGCTGCCTTTCCACTCTCGCGCGAAGGTCTATCTGCCGCACTGAAAGAAATGGGCGCGTTGCAATTCCGCAGCGAATACGACCGCGTGTTCTTGTATCGTTGCCTCGCAGCGCATCAAAGTGCGCAGCCGGCGAAGTATCACGCGATGGATTGCCTGCTCAGCGACGAACGCCACGCGATAGCCACGCGGCTGGAAAAGTTTCTCGACCTGTATCTGCACGGCCGCAGTGCCGATCGCATCGCGAAATGGAAACAGGGGGTCGAAGACCGCTTGCAAGTTCGACTGTCGGTCGGCATCAAACCGGCACTCGCCAGTGTTCGCGAGCAATTCATCGATGCCGTCCGCTCGCTGGCCAGTTATTTGGTTGGCGAAAAAGAACTGGAAGGGGCCGATCTCGCGCCGCTTCTGATTACGACGCGTACGATTGCGCAACTTCCCGAAGAACAGCGTCAGCCGTTGCTCGATAGCTTGCGGGACAATCCGCCCTACTTTTTTGAGCATCCCGATCTCGATCCCGATAGCGATCTGGTCAGCATCTATCTCGACGATCTCGCCGCGCTCGAAGCCCGTGTGCCGCCGCATGATCCGAATCGTGAAGAATCGCTCTACGCCGTCGCGGCGTATTTGCGGAAAGATGCGAAGGTGCTCGAAGGACTGCTCACCAAACATCGCCAGGCCTATTTCACCGATCGTTTGCATCCCGAATCGCCGACCCGTCGCGCGCCCGTCGATGTGATGCGAGCGGTGCTTGATTTGCTGACCGGCGATACGTCGCGCTTCTTTCTCTACCATCCCGTACACTTGGAATGGCCCGCAGGAACACCGCCGCTGTCGATCAAGAGCGACGATCTCTGGTTGCTCGGGACCGGCGAGCGCTTGTTGCTGTTTGTGGCGGGAACTCAGCCGCAAGTTCTGTGGCGCGGCGATTCTCAAGTGCAGACTTCGGCGGTGCAAAAGAACCTGTGGACGACGTGCCAACTTACCGGCGGCGAATGGTTGCTGCCGGATGTCCCCGCGCCGCAGTCCATCCGCCTCCCGCTGCCGTTGATGACAACCTATAACAACTACCTGCGACCACTGATGGGAATGTTGCGACCAGTTTCGCCATCGCCATCGGGCTTGTAGCGCCCCGCATTTGATTGATTCACTCCCTCTCTTCTGTACTCCGGGGAGAGGGGCCTGACCTGCGATGAGTCCTTCCCTCACTCGTTCGCAACCACGAATCGCCCAATCCCTCGCTTAAGCGTCGGGCTACGAAACTCCTCGCTGACGCTCGGAATGAATAATTCACGTGAAACCTATCGCTGATATCACCTGGACCGATCGCCTGCTTGAAACACTCCTCACAAGTTTCGGCCTGGGGTACTCGCCGATTTTGCCAGGCACGTGCGGATCGCTGCCGGCGGTTGTGTATTACCTGATTGTCGTCTGGATGTTTCCCGATGAGCCGATGCAGTCGTGGCTGATCGTGCTGATGATCATGGCAACCTGCGTGCTCACCGTCGCCGCTGGTCGCTGGGCGGAAGGTTACTTTGGCACAAAGGACAGCAGCGCAATCTGCACCGATGAAGTCGCCGGCATGCTGCTCACGCTGTTGCTGTTTCGCATTGCAGGGATGCCGTGGCTGACGCTCGCCTGGGTTTTTCCCGTGACGCGAGTGTTCGATATCGTGAAATTGCCGCCCGTACGCCGGCTCGAAAAATTCCCGCGCGGCTGGGGTGTGCTCGTCGACGATTTGTGGTCGGCGCTGTACGGCGTGGCGCTGTTGTGGTTCATCTGGTGGTTGCAGCCGGGCTGGTTTGGGCCGGGAGCCAGATTGTGAAGTTGCCCATGATTGTTCGTTCGCTATTCCTCCTTCTGTCACTCGCGCTGTCAGCTTCGGCAGATCAGCGCGACTACTTTGCCATTCACGTGGTCGACGATCAGACCGGCCGCAGTGTGCCGCTGGTCGAACTCAAAACCGTCAGCGGCGTGTCGTTCTTCACTGACAGCGCTGGGTGGGTTGCAATCAACGAGCCTGACATGCTGAACCAGACGATTTACTTCCACATCAGCAGCCATGGTTACGAGTATCCGCAGGACGGCTTCGGCTTTCGCGGCAAAGCATTTTCTGTAAAGGCCGGCGAAGAGGTGGAAGTAAAATTGCAGCGGCAGAACATCGCCGAGCGTCTCTATCGCACCACGGGCAGCGGCATCTATCGCGACAGCGTGCTGCTGGGCAAACCCACGCCGATCGAAAATCCACTGGTGAACGCACTGGTCCAAGGGAGCGACAGCATTCAGTTCGCCGAATACAACGGCCGGCTCCATTGGTTCTGGGGCGACACGAATTTACCGAAGTATCCGCTCGGCATTTTCGGCATGCCCGGCGCGACATCGCCCCTGCCACGTGAAAGCAAGCTCGATATCGAGCGCGGCATCAACTACCGCTATTTTCAAGCTGACAACGGCGCTGCCCGCAACACCGCCGCGATGCCCGGCAATGGCCCGACTTGGGTTTCGGGCGTGACGGTTGTCAGTGCCAAAGATGGCAAGGAGCAAATGCTCGCCGGGTACACGAAGATTCGCGGCATGCTCGAAGTTTATCGCCGCGGTCTCTGCCGCTGGAATGATGAGAAGCACGTGTTCGAAGACCTCGGCAGCGTGCCCGAAGACGCCCCCCTCTTTCCGATTGGTCATCCGCTCGCGGTGAAAGACAAGGATCGCGAATGGATCTATTACTGTGAACCGCTGCCGACGCTGCGTGTGCCGGCGACGGCGGAAAGTGTGCTCGATGTCAATCAATATGAAGCGTTCACGTGCCTGAAGGCAGGAAGTCAGCTCAAGCCGCGGAAGGAAGACCTCGATCGCGACGAGCAAGGCAAACTCATCTGGGGCTGGAAGAAAAACGCGCCTCAACTCGATCCGACTGTCGAAGCGAAGTGGTTGCAATCAGGCGTGCTCAAAGCCGACGAAGCGCGCCTGCAACTCGTCGCTGCAGATGGCCAGCGCGTTACGCCGCATCGGGGCAATGTGGCGTGGAACGAATATCGAAACAAATGGACGATCATCTTCGGCCAGATGAATGGCAGCAGCAGCCTGATCGGCGAAATCTGGTACGCCGAAGCCGACGACTTGCTCGGCCCCTGGCAGCATGCGACTAAAATTGTCACGCATCAGAAATACGACTTCTACAATCCGCGGCAGCATCCGGTGTTTCAAAAGGAGAATGGCCGCATCATTTTCTTCGAAGGAACTTACACCGCAACGTTTGCTGGTAACCCGCGACCGACTCCGCGGTACGATTACAACCAGATCATGTACAGGCTGGATCTGAGCGATCCGCGGCTGAAGTTGCCGCGTTAGGGTTCCTGGGTCGGGAGGATTTTCCCGTCGACCTGCAAATGCCCAACCGCATTCGATGCCGTAAAATACTCTCGCCCCTCCCGAACTTGCTCCCACCATGGATCTCGCCCGCCTGCAAGCCGCTTACGAACGTGCCCGCCGCGATCTGCTCGCTGCGCGGGGGCCGCATGGGCATTGGGAAGGTCGGCTGGCCAGTTCGTCGCTATCGACCGCGACGGCGGTCAGCGCGCTGGCGATTGTGCAGCGGGAAGATCCTGCCGCGAACTTGCAGCCGTTGATTGATGCGGGCGTGAAGTATCTGGCCGGGCAGCAGAACAACGACGGCGGGTTTGGCGATACCGATAAGAGTCATTCAAATATCGCGACTACATATCTAGTCATCGCCGCGATTCACCTTGTAAAATGCGAAACTGAACTCGCCGACTTACTCAAACGTGCGTGGCAATACATCGAGAGCAAAGGTGGCATTGCCGGACTGAAGAAACGCTACGGCGTCGACAAAACGTTCGTCGTGCCGATCATGACGAACCTCGCGCTCGCGGGTCTCTGCGATTGGAAAGAAATTTCTCCGCTCCCCTTCGAACTCGCCTGCATTCCGCAAAGCTGGTATCGCTTCGCCCAGATGCCGGTCGTCAGCTATGCCATTCCCGCGCTCGTCGCGATTGGCCAGGCGCATTACTTTCACCGCAAGCCATGGAATCCGTATTCGCGCATTGTCCGCGGCTTGTCCATCGAACCGAGCATGCGCGTGCTCTTGAAAATGCAACCACAAAGCGGCGGCTATCTCGAAGCGACACCGCTGACCAGTTTCGTCGTGATGAGTCTCGCCGCGACAGGCCGCGCGAAACATGCCGTGACCGAAAACGGTGTGCGTTTCATTAAAGACTCGATGCGCGACGATGGCAGTTGGCCTATTGATACGAATTTGGCGACGTGGGTTACTTCGCTGTCGATCAACGCGCTTGGGCCTGATTCTGAGATGGAGATTTCGGAGGCCTGCTGGCGCTGGTTGTTGGAATGCCAGCACGTCGAACGTCATCCATTTACCGGAGCGGATCCTGGCGGCTGGGGTTGGACTGACTTAAGTGGCGCCGTACCCGACGCGGATGATACACCAGGAGCCATACTGGCACTTTTAAACTGGCGGGTGCCCGCCCAGGATTTGTTAGGCCAAGGCCTGGCCAGCACGATTGTGATTCGTGATGCCTGCCAATGGTTGCTCGGCCTGCAAAACCGTGACGGTGGTTGGCCAACGTTCTGCCGTGGATGGGGCAAGTTGCCCTTCGATCGCAGCGGCACAGACCTGACTGCACATGCGATTCGCGCTCTGCATCATTTGGAGAGCGATGAGCCAGAAGTCGCACGAGCCATTCGCCGCGGATTCGATTTCCTAAAAAAGAAGCAACACCCCGACGGCAGTTGGTCCCCACTCTGGTTCGGCAATCAAGACCACCCCGACGAAGACAATCCCATCTACGGCACGTCGAAAGTCCTGCTGGCCTATCGCGATACGGGCCGCATGCAAGACGCTGCGGCAACCCGCGGTCTCAGCTGGCTCTCGAGCCAACAAAACCCTGACGGCAGCTTTGCCAGCGGCATCGAAGAAACCGCGCTCGCTGTCGAGGGTTTAATGTCCTGTCCTAATCCCCAGACGTACCGCGAAACCATCGACCGCGGCCTGGCCTGGCTGGTCGAACGGGTCGAGAAAAACGAGCACCAAAACAGTTCGCCTATCGGCTTCTACTTCGCTAAGCTATGGTACTATGAGGAGTTGTATCCACTGATCTTTACGGTGAGTACACTGAGACAAGCCCTGCAGTCCCGCCAGTCACTCCCACCTGCCTGAACACCTTGCTTCGCTCCCCTTGAGGACCGTCCGTTGTCTGATGCTTCCCCCTCCATCGCGAATGCTGACGACGCCGGCCATGTTCATCTTGCCGAGACGATGAATGTGCCCGAGACGCAGCCTGCGTACCCGCAGCAAGAATCCGAGCTGATGCCGCCGGAACTCGCCGCGCCCCGCCGCAGCAAACGGCGGCAGACGTCGCATCTGAAAATGGTGCCGCAGTCGAAAGAGCAGCGCGAGTCGCTGCAAAAACAATGCACAGCCGTCGCCGCGACGCTCGACAAGTCGAACCCGATGACCATCGACGCGATGGAAGGGGTCGCTCGCAAGTTGCTCGCCGACAACAATCTGCCCGAAGGTTATCTCGGCTGGGTAATGGTTGTGCTCAGCAGCGAATTTTGGCGCGACCAGGTCGCTGCCACCGATCCTTCGCGCCGCCTGTTCCTGTTGCCCCATTGCTTGAAGCATGCCGAAGGCTGCCCGGCCGATTACGACGAGTTCGGCCTCGAGTGCAAAACGTGCGGCGCGTGCAGCATCGCCGATTTCCGCGCCGAAGCGGAAAAGATGGGCTACAAAGTCCTCGTCGCCGAAGGCTCGCCCATTGTTTTGAAAATCATCGTCAGCGGCCACGTCGATGCCATCGTCGGTGTGGCCTGTTTGAATGTGCTGGAAAAGGCGATCGACAAAATCCTGCTCGCCGGCATTCCTTGCATGGCCGTGCCGCTGCTGAGCAGCGACTGCCGCAACACGAGCGTCGACGAAGAGTGGGTCATGGATATGATCCGCGCCAAGCCATCGGCCGCGGCGCAGCAAACTCGCACCTATGTCCACTTGCTGCGCGCTGCGGCAAATATGTTCAAAGCCGAAGAGCTGGAGCGACTCGTGCCGCGTCTCCGTGGCGGCCAGCGTTTGCAGCCGGGCGTCGAAGCCGCAGCACTCGACCCGATTGCCGCAACCGAACAAATTGCCCACGACTTTCTCGCCAAGGGTGGCAAGTACTCGCGGCCGTTCATCACGCTCGCCGTGCACGATGCACTTACGGGCGGCAACGGCACCCTGGCCAATGGCGCCGAACATCTGGCTGCCGTCCCCGATGCGATCCGCCGCGCGGCCATGTCGATCGAAGCGTTTCACAAGGCCTCGCTCGTTCACGACGACATCGAAGACGCCGACGCCTTCCGCTACGGCGAAGAAACCGTGCATCGCCGCTTCGGCATTCCGACTGCCATCAATGTCGGCGATTATTTGATCGGCCTCGGCTATCGCCTGGTCAGCAAAGAAACCGCCGTCCTCGGCAGCGGCGCTGTCGCCGACATTTTGAACTGCCTGGCCGATGCTCACCTGCGCCTCAGCGAAGGCCAAGGGGCCGAGCTCCTGTGGCGCGATGCTCGCGACAAGCGACTCAAGCCACTCGATGCACTCAAGATCTACGCATTGAAAACTTCGCCCGCATTCGAAGCAGCCCTCTTCAGCGGTTGCCGCCTGGCCGGTCCCGCCGAAGCGTATGCGGAGCCGATGAAGCAATTCGCCCGCAACTTGGGCGTGGCATTTCAGATTCTCAACGATCTGAACGACTGGGACGGCGACAATCACAACAAGCTCTCCGCCGGCGGCGACACGCTCGGCGGCCGGCCAACAGTGCTGTGGGCACTCGCCCTCGAAGGTTTGCCGGCAGCAAAACAAGACGAACTACTGTCGCTCGTAACGAACACGCAAGTGGACACCGCGCATCGACTTGCCCGCGTCCGGCAGCTTTACAATGAGGCCGGCGCCTTCGACAAAGCAGCCCGGCTGATCGAAAAGCATCGCGAACGGGCCGAAGCGATCGCCGACGAAATCCAACCCGAAGATCTCCGCCGCCTGTTGTATTACTTGATCGACAGCGTGCTGGATCACTCGTCTGCCGCGAGTCCCCCGCCCGCTGTGTTGCAAATCTCTCCGCAAAAATAGCGTCCTGCAAACAGACGGTGTCATGGCAGAACCAGAAGTCAGCGAAATCCCCGACCTGCAGGAACTGGTGGCGATCTTCTTTGCTGACCTCAGTGCCTTGGGGGAATTCACCCCCGTTCAGCCCAACAAGATTCCGCAGGCCTATCGCGATTTGCTCGCGCACTACTCGCACATGACCGTGACGGTCGAGCATTATCATCACAGCCCGGTCGACGTCGTCGTCCTCGATCGCACCAGCACCGGCCGGCATTACAGCCGCAAGATTCTCCTCACGCGTCAATCCGACGGCCGCGTGGTGCAGTTCGGCATCGTGCGGCTCGACTTCAACGCGGTGAGCGAAGCCGTCCGCGAGGAAATCCAGCGCGAGCAAACGCCGCTAGGCCGCGTGCTGATCAACCACAACGTGCTCCGCGAAGTGGAACTGAAGCAAATCTATCGCATCACCTGTGGCGCCGAACTCGCGCAGCATTTCAAACTGCCGATCGGCAGCGAAGTCTTCGGCCGCACCGCGCTGATCTACTGCGATGGCGAACCCGCCGTCGAACTGCTCGAAATCGTCGTTTCGTAAAAACCCTCATCGTTGCGCAGCAACGAAAAGGTAGCCCGCGGCCGTAAGGCCAGGGTGTGCAGCGAAGAACCCAACCACCAGCAACCGTGCGAGAGCACGAATCAACGCACACGGTGCCGCCGAGTCAGTGTCCTCAACGAGAAGACCTTCCATGTTCAATCGCCTCCTGCTCATGTTGTTGCTCCTCTGCACCTCGCTCGCCATCGCGGCCGAAAAATTCCACACGCCGCCGGATGGCTACGCCACACGTCGCGACGATATCGAACGCGGCAAAGTGGAAACGATCGAGTACGACTCGACCACGGTCGGCATCCAACGCAAAGCTCGCGTCTACACACCGCCGGGATACAGCCAGGAGCAAAAGTATCCGGTGTTGTATCTGCTGCACGGCATCGGCGGCGATGAAAACGAATGGCTGCGAAGCGGCGCGCCGGATGTGATTCTCGACAACCTCTACGCCGACAAAAAGCTCACGCCGATGATCGTGGTCATGCCCAACGGCCGGGCTGCGAAAGACCTGACGGCCCGTGATCCGATTCCGCGGCAATCGCCGGCCTTTGCGGCGTTTGAAAAAGACCTGCTCGTCGACCTGATCCCGTACATCGAAAAGAACTACTCCGTGCGGACCGAAAAAGAATCGCGGGCCCTCGCCGGCCTCTCGATGGGTGGCGGCCAATCGCTGAACTTCGGGCTGGCCAACCTCGACAAATTCGCGTGGGTCGGCGGCTTCTCCTCTGCCCCCAACACCCGCCGCCCCGCCGACCTGCTCAAGGATGAAGACGCAGCCAAGCAACTCAAGTTGCTCTACGTCTCCTGCGGCGACAAAGACGGCCTGTTCCGCGTGAGCGAAGGTGTGCACCAGATGCTGGAAGAAAAGAAAGTGCCCCACGAATACCGCGTGATCGCGGGCGGCGCGCACGATTTCAAAGTCTGGCGAAGTGATCTCTATCACTTCGTGCAATTGCTGTTTCGTGACAAAAAGTAGGGCAGGCTCCCGCCTGTCTGATCATTGCAGCGAAACGTAATCGACTGACCTTGTGGACGGTGCTCGTTGGACCGGTTGCCACCATGAACCACAATCGGCAGGCAGGAGCCTGCCCTACGAAACTTGAACGGTCGTTCGGTTGTCTATACATATGATAACAATGGCAACCGCACCTTCGAACGCTGGTTGGTTGGGAGCAATCTAAACCCTGTTTATGAGAGCACTTTTGAGTACACAGCCCTTGGCGAGCTTAAGACTGCCGACAGCAAGGAGGCTGCCCGCGACCCAATCGATGCGACGAAGTATGTGAATGAAGCAACGACTCCCAGCCTGGTACCGTCGTCGACGTTTGCATTTGATTACGACGAGCAGCGGAATCTCGATAGTGCGACTCGCACATTGCCATCGCTGACAGGTGCCCAGGCTTATGGATTTCAATATAGCTATGACTTGCTGGGGCAGCTTTCTGCCCGCACGTTCTCAATTGACTCTCAGACTGTTTACGAAACCACTCTGCAACGTGACGCATTGGGGCGAGTTGAGGAATTGAGGGAACTCCCGAACACAACCGCCGGTTCGTCAACCATCAATTACGGTGCTGAGAAGAAGATTTCCCAGGAATATACGAAGACGGCGCCTTCGTATACTTGGCGATATGAGAATGGTTGGAATATTGGAAGTTCACTCCGTTCATACGTCTTCGAATATAGCGAAGCAGCTCACAAGACCAATCAACTCGTGTCTATCAGGCACTCTGCGGATCGACTTACAGGATGGAATAACAGTGTTCTTAATGGATTTGAAAATTATGAGTACGCGTACGATGCGCAAGGCCGCATGGCGCAACAGACTTCTCGTATTAATCCTGATCGCACTTATTCTCTGGACGTCGAGAGTCAGCTTACCGATGCCGATGTTGCATCTGAACACCTAAATTTTGCCTACGACAAAACAGGCAATCAGGGAGCGAGCGCGCCTCATAATCGATTGAGCGAAGATGGGTTTGCAAAATATGTGTATGACGAAGAAGGTAATGTCGCGACGCGAATTGCCTATGATCAAATTTACAGAGAGAATTTCGTGGAATCGAATGACGTCCTCAACGGATTTATTTCGGCGATCGAGTTCTATGTGCCAGGCGATGCTAGTGCATTCCAAAATGGTGACTACCGAATTGTAATTCCAGCGATTGACCTCACAACCGCCGAACCAATTGGCAGTGAATTGAATGTGTCCTTCACCCTAATAGGGTCTGAGATTTCAATTCCTTCGACGACTCTTAAAGTCAGCCCGACCGGCGTGACAGGGGAATACAAGCTTGAAGCGAAGATTATTCCATTTGTTGTCACGAATCCATTTAGCGGGTATCTGCGCGTGCTCGTTTCAGTCCCCTCATCGGGGCACGTCGAACTGAAGGGAACTGCGGCGATTGGCTTTAAAGACAAGATTTATTCCTACGCCTGGGATCATTACAATCGTTTGGCCGCAGTTACCACTAGAACGCACAAAACTACTGCCCTCGGCGGAAATTACACGATCGACAATGTGTTCAACTTCACCTACGACGCGATGGGGCAGCTCATCAGTCGCAGCGTGCAGGAATGGGAAACGCTCGCGGGTGGAGTTAATCGGCAAAAGGTATATGAGCCCGGACAATCCCAGGAAACGGCGAACAAAGCGGACGAAATCTACTTGATGGAGGCTGGAGTTCCTCTGCTGCAGTTCGATGGAAACGGCCGTATTACGAAGCATACGTTCGCCGGCAACCTGGCGGCTCTTGATGAGGTCTTTGCAGTCGAAGACTTCAAACCCGAGGGCCCCACGGAGGTCGACAAGCTGGTGTGGCTATTTGCCGATCATCAGGGGACCATCCACGATTTGTACGTGCATACTCCGTTCGGAGCCACCGTCGCCGAGGGTGATTACCCGACCGACGGGATGGCTGGCATTGTCAAGAAAAAGTACGAGCACTTGCAATACGATCCGTTCGGGGCTCGCACCAACTATGCGGGCGATCTGGTCGAGCATTATCTGCACGACATCGTTTCGTACGGTTACCAAGGGTATAACTACGACAACGCGGCGGGAGGTTACCTGGCCGGCGGCAATCTCTATGAGCCGCAGTCGGGGCGGCTGATGTCGCCGGCGGGGAGCGGCGAGAATCCGTATGTCTATGGTGGCAACAGCCCCGTCGATCGGTCGGTGGGCAGCGGCCGGCAGCAGAAGGGCGACGACTTCACCAGCAGCCGCTTCGACGCGAGCTATTCTCACTATCTCGACCCGCGCGAGGGCTGGAATGGCAACGCGGAAGACCGGCTGTTCGCCATCGGAAAGTTCGCGGCGTGGGGCGTGGCGATCGCCTTTGGGTCCGCAGCATCGATGGCGGCATCGATGACGGCGACCGGCGTGTGGACCTTTTATGCTGGAGCAGCGTATTTGGGCACGCAGGCTGGCTGGGCCGTCGGTGAGACAGCCCTTGAAGGCGCATTCGCGTGGGGAACTGGCTCCCAGTTTGATACGACGTCGAGCTTCGGCAAGAACTTCGCAACGAACTCGGCGACGGGCGGTCTGGCGAGTGCTGCCAAGTGGGGCACGCGGGCAGGCCGCTACGCGGTGCGCATGGGGGCTGAAGTCGTCGCGGAAACGACCTATGATGTAGCCGTCAACGACGCCGACTTCGGCACGTCACTCGCGATCAATGTGGGAGCCAGCTTGGGATTTGACGCGTTGGGCGCCGGTGTTGGCTTTGGTGCCCGGAAGTTTGCAAATTCTGCTGCGGGCAGAGCCACAGCGGCATATGGGGCTGGATTCACAGAAGTAGCTCTAGGATATGGTCCTCGGTTTCAGCGGGCGGTATATTTTGGAACGGGTGGCGCAACTGCAGCGATCAAGGGGATTCAGGCTGGTCATGCTGCGGGTATGCGCGCCGCAAGGACGGCCTATCAAACGCCAATACGAATTGGGCTTAAGAACAGACCAAACCCGGCGATGGCGATTGATACGCGGATCATTGGGAATCCAGCAAGTCATACCGCAGAAGGGTTTCCAAGGGATAATATTGCATTCTGGCAAGAGTGGGCGCGCCGGCATCCGGAAACTCTCGATGATGTCAATATTAAATTGATTAATGGGATCAACCCAAGAACTGGCCGTCCACAAAGACCTACTTCTCCTAAAATCAATCCCACATGGATACAATACAACCCACATCATGCGGAACACATGCATGATCGATTAGAGCCTATCCCAAAACTGATCTTTGAGGGAAGTGCGATCATGGCATAGAACA
>CAYMWL010000001.1:0-294399 GCA_964394305.1 uncultured Pirellulaceae bacterium | reverse complement strand
GCAGCTCGTTGTTCGAGTGGAAATTCAAACTGCCGGCTGGCGACAATCTCGGGCTCTGCTCGATGCGGCGCGACGAGTTCCGCTTTATCGCCGAGGGCTTGATCGATGCGCTCGACGAGTGAAGGCCCGAACCGCGCGGTCAAACCGTCACGCGGCAGACCTAGCAATTGGCTGACGCGTTCAATTCCCAATTCGTGCAAAATGGCGATGGTGGCTGGCGGCAATCGCAATGCAGCCACCGGCAGCGTGGCAAACTTGGATGCATTGCCGCGCTGCACGAGGCAAATCGGCTCGGCAAAATGCGCCAGTCCCCAAGCCATACCCAGCGTGTCCGCAACTGCAAGGCGGATTTCTAATTTACGCCGCGCAAACGCGCGGCAGATACGTTCGACGAGCGCCGTCTCGCCGTGAAAAAGATGCGTCAAACCCGTGATGTCCAAAAACAGCGACTCGGGATGTTCAACTTCCTCGAGGGCAACAATCGGTGTGAACTGCTCGCACCACTCGGCGACGCGTTCGAGCGTCGCCCGATCGGCGAGCGGATCGTACAACTCATGTTGTGTGGCCGTCGCTTCGGCCAGCGGCATGCCAGGATGAACCTCGGGATGATTCGAAGCGACCACGCGCAGGCCCTGCTTCTGTTCGTAGATAGCGATCAGCCGGCGCTTAAGCTCGGGATGAGCGTTTTGGAGGCGTTGGATGGGCCACCGGGGAAACCACAGACAAAGGATTCGTGACATCGGCTAATCCTTTTTCTTGAAGTTCAATTTCCACTGCCTGGCCACTTACATTGCTGCCGCGACAGCGTTGCACTTCGACGCGAAATCGCCGCCGGTCATCCGTGGGCAAGCCTTGCACGACCAAGCGCACATCGGCCCACGAGGGCTCTCGCAGCGCCCGCGGATCGCGAATCACCAAACCGAGCGCCCGCCCGCGTTCGGCCGCCAACTGCAACCGGCGAAAGGCCCGCTCATCCAACCGCTCTGGCCAGCACAACACCGCGGCCACCCCGGCACAGCCGAGCGCTTGGGTCAGTGCCCATTCCTGATCGCGACGGTTAGCCGGATGGGCAACCACAAGGTTTCGCAGCGCACCATTTCCGTCCTCTCCATTGCGCATGACAGCTGGCGGATAAAATCGCCGCCGCGGATCGACCACGACGATCAACTCTTTTTCCTGACACGCCTGCCGCGCGGCATTCCAGGCCAGGCACGTGGCGCCGTTTCCTTCGTCGCTGAGCCATTCGACGAGCGACCCGCGGCGAAAACCACCTTGCAGCAAACGATCGAAGGCCGGACTGCCCGAAGTCACGCGGGCTTCGCCGCCATCGGCTTGCCGGGCCGCGATCTGTTGCTGCAGTTTTTGCTGCAGAATTTGAACGAGTTGTTGCCGAGGCGACAGCATTGCTAGCACTTTCCAGATGTTCACTGTACTCGAGTACAGTTGATTGTCAATCGGCAGAAAAAAGCAAGAGGCTGCAGAAAAAGAAGGCGAGTAATCGTCAGCGCGTTTGCAAAGCCAAGTCTGTAGAGATGCCTACGTTAATAACTGGCTCCGCCACGATTGCGCGTAACGAACTCGCCGGGGTTGCGCTCTAGAAGATTGCCTCGCTTTGGCATCAATCGACAATGATTGGTGCCGGTCCGCAGCACGCCTAGAATGTTGCCGTCCCCCTCCTGTCTCTTGCTCTCCTGAAAAATCATGTTGCAGCCTGGCTCCGTTACGCACTGGATTGTCGCACTGAAAGAAGGGGATCTCGCGGCGGCGCGGCCTCTGTGGCAGCGGTATTATCGCCAGCTGATTGTGCTGGCGCGCAACAAGTTGCGTTCGTCACGCAAGCGCGATGCCGACGAGGAAGATGTGGTGCAGGTCGCGTTTCAGAGTTTTTTTCGCGCGGTGTCGGAGGGGCGTTTTCCGGAGCTCAACGACCGCGACGGATTGTGGCGGTTGCTGGTGGTGATCACCGCGAAGAAAGCACTGAAGCAACTGGCTTATGAACAAAGGCTGAAGCGCGGTGGCACAGCGCAGGAAACTTTGGGGATTAATACAGTAGGCAGCGATGAAGCCGCGCTTGCGCAGTTCGTCGATGCGGAACCCACACCCGAATTTGCTGCGCAGGTTGCCGATGAATGCCGGCGACTGCTGGCAAGTTTGGCGGACGAATCGTTGCGGCATGTGGCCGTCTGGAAAATGGAAGGCTACGGCAACGACGAAATCGCGAAGAAGCTCGACTGCTCCCGGCGGACCATCGCTCGGAAGCTCGAAGCGATTCGGATTGTGTGGAGCGAGGAACAAGTGTCTTAGCGACGTGGAACGATTCCAACGGCTTGCTTTGATGCGCGGTTCGTCCCCCTCGCGCGGAGCAGAGTTCATGATGGATTCCTTTTCTGGCAGGGAATAGCCATTCGCACCATCTAGTCGTTGTTTCTAGTCTCCCTCTTTTCTAACTGGCGATGTTGGTCTCGCTGCCGCTGCGCAAGTGATGCGCGCGGACTCGGGCCTTTTCGCCACTCCTTCTCCACTCCGAGAGCAGCTATGAAGAAGCAATTGTCTCGTCGTCTCGAATTGGCTCGCCGGCAGGATCTCCACAAGCGTCGCAAGCAGACGCTGTCGCTCGAAACGCTGGAACATCGGCACGCGATGGCTGCGGCGTTCTTCGCTGCTCCAGAACCAACGGGGAGTGTGAATGTGCAATTGGTGCCGCTGGGCAATGTCGCGGCGGGGGCCGAAGAAGTGGTGACCTTCGGCGTGCCGTTCACGCGTGGCTCGTTGACGGCAGCACAACTAACGAACGTGCGCGTGCTGAAGAACGGCGTGGAGATTCCTGCGTTTGTTGAGCAACTCACACCATGGCGAAGCATCGACGACGCAGCCATCGATGGTCAATCGGTGCGCGTGGCGCGGATTCAGATTCCGTACACATTCGCCTCGCTGGCGACGGAAAACATCACGGTGCAGTGGGGCAGCGCGGCGCGCACGTTGAACCGCACCACGCTGCAGGATCCGCGACTGGAATGGCATACGGTGACTTCCGGAACATACGTCGCCGGCGACAACGTCGAAGAGCCTGACGTGCTGCCGGTGCTGCCGAAAGAGCATCTCGCGAAAGGTTTGCTCGATGCGCGTACGAATCCCACTTCGAACGCTGTTGGTCCCACGCGCGATGATCCCGCGGTGATGGATGCGATGAGCTTCTCCGGTTACACGGAGTTCGACTACGCGCAGAAGAACTTCTTTTACACCATCATCAATCAGAACCCTGGCATCACGGTCAACTACAAGACCGATCCCGAGCCGTGGCTCTATGACCGCGCGTCGGGCATGTATTCGCTTTATCTGCGCAGCGGCTTTACGACGGCGCTGCGCGAAGCGGTGCGAGCTTCGGACTTTTATATCGACCATCTCAACTCCTCGGGATTCACATTGAAGCCCGGCGATACGAAGTATGCGTACAACGAATCGTTGGCTTACACCTATTGGCTGATGGGCGACAGCAAAATGCTCGCGCCGATTTCGACGGTTGTTGGCGTGCATGCCGGGACGGCGACTCGTTGGAATCCGAACTTGAGTTTCTGGACCGAGCGGAATGTCGGCTACAAGTTGCTGGCGAATGAAGTTGCCTATGAAGTGACGGGCAGCACCTCGTTTAAGAACACCGTGCAGACGATCGTCGGCGATTTGATCTATCACCAGAACGGCGCGAATGGGCAGCTGCCGGCGAACCGCATCGACGGCGGGCTGTATCACATCGGCGAGCAGCACGATGCGAGCGAGGTGGGCGATCCGAACGTGATTATCGCGTCGGCCTGGATGTCGGGGCTGATTGTGGATCCCATGGTCCGCGTGTTCGGAGTATGGCAGAACTCGCAGATCAGCGACTTTGTGGTGCGGATGGGAAATTTTGTCAAATTCGCGTCCAAGACTGATTCGAGCGGTCAATTTGGCGGTACGGCGCGATATCCCGATTACTTGATGCGGGCGGACGGCACGACGGAGAATCGCGCCGACACCGATGTGCAACACGCGCTCGACGTCGGCGCGATCGCGGCCTGGGCGACGTACTTCGCCGAGCTCCGCGGCGCGCCCGATACCTCGCTGCGGCAATTGGCCAATGATCTGTATTCAACGTACGACGTGGGCGTGAACTTTTGGACGCGGCCTGGCGGTACGAATTTCAATGTTTCGCCGCCGCGGCGTTACACCTGGGAATACAAGAACAGCGCGAGCTATTCCTGGGCGCTCACGGGCAACGATGCACCTGCGCAACCGGGCACGCTGAGTTTAAGCGCCAGCAATTTTACGGTGAATGAAACGCAAGCGACGGCGACCATCACCGTCACGCGCAACGGCGGCAGCGCCGGAGCGGTGAGTGTGAACTATGCGACTTCGAACGGCACCGCAACGGCCGGCAGCGATTACGCCGCAACCAGTGGCACGCTGAACTTTGCGGATGGTGAGCTGAGCAAGACGTTTACGATTTCGATCCTCAACGACACGGCCGTCGAAGTAGCCGAGACCGTGACGATCACGCTCAGCAGTCCGACGGGCGGCGCTGCGCTGGCGAGTCCGTCGAGCGCGACACTTACGATTGAATCGGAAGATTCGACGAATCAGCCGACGACGGTCACGCTGCAGCAGGGCGTGAATGGATACGCGGGTACGACCGACGTCAGCATTTCGAATCAGTACGCGCAGTACACCGGCGGCAATGGCTTTATTTCGCCGACCGATTCTCAAATGGGCGTGTTTCAAACGTCAGGGACCAACGCCTATACGATTGAATCACTGATTCGCTTCAGCGATCTGGGGATCCCGACGAATGCGAACGTCTCCGGCGCGACGCTGACGCTGAGTGTCGATACCTGGGCAGCGAACCCGACAATTCGCGGTTACTACGTCGCCGCGCCGTGGTCGGTGCAGCCTGGCACCGACCTCGGCTGGATTCATCGCGGCACCGGACAGGATTGGAACACGCCCGGCGCGCTTGGGCAGGGAACCGATGTGCTCGCCGGCAAAAGCTTTGTCCTGTCGGGCATTCAAGGGAACGGCTCGCAGTTCATCACGGTGAACCTCGACCCCACTGTGGTGCAAAACTGGATCAACAACCCCAGTTCCAATCATGGCATTCTGCTGGTGAATGAAACGACCGGTGCGGTCGTGCGTGTGAATGCTTCGGAGCAAACCAATGCGACCCAGCGGCCGAAATTGGGTGTGACGTACACCGTTGGCACACCGACATCGCAGCCGGGTGCGCTGCAGTTGAGTTCAGCGGCGTACACGATCAACGAGAATCAAGGGACCGCGACGATCACCGTGAATCGGGTGAGTGGCAGCGACGGCGCGGTTACCGTCAACTACGCGACCAGCAATGGGAGTGCGACGGCGGGAAGCGATTACACCGCCGCGACTGGCACGCTGACGTTTGCCGCGGGCGAAATCAGCAAGACGTTTACGATTGCGATCACGAATGACACAGCCGTCGAAGGGAACGAAACCGTCAATATCACGCTCAGCAATCCGACAGGCGGCGCCACGCTTGGTTCGCAACCAACGGCTGTGCTGACGATCGTTTCCGACGATATTGCAACGCAGCCTGGTTCCCTGCAACTGAGCGCTGCGACGTACTCGGTGAATGAGAATCAAGGCGCGGCGACGATTACCGTAACGCGAACCGGTGGCAGTGATGGTGCTGTCTCGGTTAGCTATGCAACCAGCAACGGCACAGCAACAGCTGGCAGTGATTACACCGCGACCAGTGGCGTCTTGAATTTTGCCGCAGGTGAAACAAACAAGTCTTTCACGATTCCAATCATCAACGACACGGCCATCGAAGGATTGGAAACGGTCACACTCACGCTAAGCAACCCGACGGGCGGAGCAACGCTGGGCAGTCAACCGACTGCGACGCTGACGATCACTTCGGACGACGTTGCCACACAACCGGGGGTGCTGCAGTTCGACGGCGCGACGTATAACGTTAACGAAACGAATGCGACCGCCACTATCACCGTGACACGCATCGGCGGCAGCGATGGCGCAGTAAGCGTCAATTACGCCACGAGCAACGGCACGGCCACGGCAGGCAGCGATTACATCACGACCAGCGGCACGCTGAATTTTTCTGCGGGCGAGATCAACAAGACATTTACGATCTCGATCATCAATGACTCGGCGATTGAAAGTCCCGAGACGGTCACACTCACACTGAGCAATCCAACCGGCGGCGCGACGCTTGGCAGCCAGTCCGCCGCAACGTTGACGATCAACTCTGACGATACCAATGGCCAGCCGGTGACCGTCATGCTGCAGCAAGGGGTGAATGGCTACACAGGCACAACCGATGTGAGCATCTCGACGCAGTACGCTCAATACAACGAAGGGAACGGCCTCACGAACTTCACCGATTCGCAAATGGGGCTGTACCAATTGGCCGGCACGGGAGGCTACTCCGTCGAGAATCTGATTCGCTTCAGCAATCTGGGCGTTCCGGGTGGCTCGACGGTGACGGGCGCTTCGCTCACGTTACGAGTGGATACCTGGGCCTCGAATCCGGTGATCCGTGGGTATTACATAGCTTCGCCGTGGACCGCGACGCCGGGGCCGAACAGCACACAACTGGGCTGGCTGCATCGCGGCACGGGACAAGATTGGAATACGCCGGGCGCGCGCGGACAGGGGACCGATGTGATCGCTGGCAAGAGTTTTGTTCTGTCCGGCATCAAACCCAACGGCGGGCAGAACATCACCGTCAATCTCGATCCTGCCGTCGTGCAAGGCTGGATCAATAACCCGAGTTCCAACCACGGCCTCTTGCTGGTGAATGAATCAACCGGCGCGGTAGTGCGAATCGTTGCGTCCGAAAGTACGACGGCTGCTCATCGGCCGAAACTGAGCGTCACGTATGGTGGAGGGACACCGACGCCGCAGCCTGGTTCGTTGCAACTCAGCACCGCGGCATACTCGGTGAATGAAAACGGTGGTACGGCGACCATCACCGTCACGCGCAGTGGCGGCAGCGACGGCGCGGTTTCGGTGAACTACGCCACGAGCAACGGCAGCGCGACGAGTGGCAGTGACTACACCGCGACCAGCGGCGTGCTGAACTTCGCGGCCGGTGAATTGAGCAAGACATTTACGATTGCCATTGCGAATGACACTGCCGTTGAAGGAAACGAGACGATCAACGTTACGCTCAGCAATCCGACGGGCGGGGCCACGCTGGGAAGTCAAGTCACTGGTGTATTGACCATCCAAGATGATGACGTTGCGACGCAGCCTGGCGCGCTGCGGTTCAGCAACAGTTCGTACAGCCTGGCCGAGAACGGCGGCACGCTGACGGTGACCGTCACGCGTACCGGTGGCACAAGTGGTGCAGTTTCGGTGAACTATGCGACGAGCAACGGCAGCGCGACCGCGGGGAGCGATTACACCGCGACCAGCGGCACGCTGAACTTTGCGAATGGCGAAACCAGCAAGACGTTCACGATCGCTGTAACGGATGACAATGCGGTGGAATCAGGCGAAACCGTGAACCTGTCGCTGAGCAATCCATCCGGCGGCGCGTCGCTCGGCAGTCCGTCGACGGCGATATTCACGATCACCGACAACGACACTGCGTCAGGCATCGTGTTGCCGGCCGGCTTCGCCCAAACGCAAGTTGCCACCGGCATTGCTTCCGGCACGGCGATGGCGATTGCGCCGGACGGCCGGATTTTTGTGCTGGAGCAAACCGGCGCGGTGCGGGTGATTAAAAATGGTGCGATGCTTCCCACCCCGGCGTTCACGGTGCCAACGGTGAGTGAAAGTGAGCGCGGCTTGCTTGGCATCGCGTTCGATCCTGCCTTCCCGTCCAACAACCGCGTGTATGTGTACTACACCGTTGGTGGTCCATCGCCCGCACCGGCGCATAATCGCATCAGCCGGTTCACGCTCAGCGGCGATGTCGCTGTCGCGGGGAGCGAAACGGTGCTGATGGAACTGCCGAACACGACGTACCGCATTCACAACGGCGGCGCGCTGGAATTTGGCGGCGATGGCAAACTCTATGTCGCCGTCGGCAACGATGTCGAATGGAACAACGCTCAGGATCTGACGAATCCGTTCGGCAAGATTCTCCGCATCAACGCCGACGGTTCGATCCCGACGGACAACCCCTTCTACAGCCAAACGACGGGCGTGAATCGCGCGATCTGGGCCCGCGGCCTGCGTAATCCCTACACGCTCGAAGTGCAGCCCGGCACCGGCTTGATGTATATCAACGACGTCGGCGAAGCGGCCTGGGAGGAGATCAACCAAGGCGTGGCCGGCGCGAACTACGGCTGGCCGAACGGCGAGGGTTACACAACCAACCCGCAATATACGAGCCCGGTCTATGCTTATGGTCACGGCAGCGGCACGAGCCAAGGCTATGCCATCGTTGGCGGTGCTTTCTACAACCCGGCGACCAACTCGTTCCCGTCGCAATACGCGGGCAAGTATTTCTTCATGGACTATGTCAACGGCTGGATTAGCTATGTGGATCCAACGTCGTCCAATCCGAAGACGCAGACGAATTTCGCCAGCAACATTCCGAGCACGTACGCCGGCGGGCCGGTCGATCTCGAAGTGGGCCCCGATGGTGCACTCTATTATCTCAATCGTCTCGGCGGCGGCGTCTTTAAGATTCAATATACGGCAGCACCACCGCCCCCACCGGTCGGCACGTTCACGAATGTCACTGTCGGCAGCGGCGTCGGCGCCATCGTCAATCAGAAATATCAAGAGACGCCCAGTTGGTGGCTCTCCGGGCAGCATTTGATCGATCTCGACAACGACAACGATCTCGATCTCTTTCTGAGCAATCACGGCGGTGGCTCGGTGGTGGCCATCAACAATGGCAATGGTATTTTCACCCGCACGACGACCGGCAACTTCCCTGACAGCGAAATTCATCAGATCTACGACATCAACGAAGATGGCAAGATCGACGTCAGCATGACGTTCGAAGATGGCGGCGGCCGCTGGTGGTTGAATAACTCCGCGAGTGGTGTTGTGAACTTTGCGGCGACGAACATCACGCGCACCGGGAATACTGCTCGTGCGCAAGTGATGCTCGACTTCAACGGCGATGGCAAAGTCGATTGGCTCCGCGCGGCGCCGCCGGGATTGGTTGTTGATTTTGGCAACGGTAGCGGCGGGTTTGCGCTGAACAGTTTGACGTTCGCCATTCCCGGAACATCTTCGAACGAGAACGCCAATTTTCTCCCCGCCGATTTCGATGACGACGGCGATATCGATCTGCTGGTTCTTACCGGCGGTGGTTACGACAACACGGTGGGCAAGACTTCGTACTGGCGCAATAACGGGAACCAGACCTTTACGGATATCACTGCGAGCAGCGGCATTCCGCTGAATGGTGTGCTCGCGAAGGGGATCGGCGATTTCGATCAGGATGGCGACACCGATTTCATCGCCGTCGAAAACAAAGCGATGCCGCCGACGATTTATCTCAACAACGGCTCGGGAGTCTTCACGAAAAAGGTAGGCGCGATCACCGGCGTTGGTTCGGGATCGCTCGACTACAGTGCCTGGGGCACTGCGGTTTCGACCGATTTCGATAACGACGGCATCGTCGACATCATCATGAACGGCAAGTACTACCTCAAAGTGCTCCGCGGCACGGGGGGTGGCAACTTCTCGTACATGAACAACACCTGGGGCATTGAGGACATCGCGGCGTCGGCGGTCGATGATGGCCTGAGTTTCGGCGACTTCGATGCGGACGGCGATCTCGACATCGTGGGCTACGACGAAATCTGGCCGTCGCGGACACTGAAGGTTTATCGCAACGACCTGGCTCCGAAGAATTTTGTCAACGTTCGCCCGGTCGGACTCGCGGGGAACAAAGGCGCTGCCGGCGCGAAGATCAGCATCCTTGCCTCGGGCACCGATCAACTGCTGTGGTACGAACAAGTGGCGACCTACGATTTCCAAGTCGCCACGAGTTACTACGGACATAGCGAAACGGAACGGCACTTTGGCTTGGGGAATCGAGCCACGGTCGATGTCGTCGTGGAGTTTGCTTCGGGTCGCACGACGCGGACGAACAACGTCGCGGCGAATTCAACCATTCGCGTGCTCGAAACGAGCGAGGAGTTTCGCTCGCTGACGTCGAGTGGTGCGAGTGCCTCGGGCGGCACACCGGCCCCGCTGAAGCCGTTACGTCAGGTGAGCGGAGGCGCCGCAAAGAGCGGTGGCTCCCATGCACCTCGCGCTGCCGCTCAAGCGAGCATTGTCGATCAAGCGATGCTCGAGTTGCTTGGCGCGGCGAGGTACGGCAAGACGGAAGTCGATGTCGGCACGAAGTCCAAACCGCGTGCTCAGGCCAGGGAGGATCAAGGCTTGATCGCCCCCTGGCCGAATGATTGATCTGTTCCCGTCGCTGATTTTGCCGGGCTTCAGTGATAAAACACAACGCAACCGGCTGAGTTCCGGCGAATTCAGCTGGCTACTGCGTTCTTCACCGTGAGGGGAATACTCATGCCTCACGTCGCGGCTGCTATAATGTCCTCAGCAATGATGCGATGCCCGCACGCTTTGAGGACTGACTATGAGTATTGGCGAAGGAGTCGACACTCCCTATGTGACCGCCCGAGGCCGCGGTTTTCCGACCATCCGGCAGTTTACTGTGTTCCTTGAGAATCGCGTCGGGCAGTTGATGGAAGTCATCCGCCGCTTTGAAGGGAGCAAGGTGCGCATCGTCGCACTGTCGATCAACGATGCCACCGAATGCGCGTTTGTCCGATTTCTGCTCAGCCATCCCGAGCAGGGACGCGAGATTCTGGAACGGGCCGGTCTGGCGATTATCGAAAGTGAGCTGATCGGCGTGGAACTGCCGTCGACCAATCAGCCGCTGCTGGAAGTTTGCACCGCGCTGTTGCAGGCCGAAGTGAACATCGTGCAGGCCTATCCGCTGCTGATCCGCCCTCATGGCAAACCGGCCGTCGCGCTGATGGTCGATAACACCGACATGGCGCTGGCGACGCTCAATAACAAGGGCTTCAACATGATTCATGAAGCCGATTTGGCCGATGAGCATTGATCACTGACCGATCCACTCCTGCTGAGTTACCCGCCGTGAATCAGCCCATTCGCAAAATTGTCGTGGTTGGCGGCGGCAGCGCGGGCTTTATGGCAGCGCTCACACTGGCTACGCGTTTGCCGGCGGTGAAAGTTGAGGTCGTGCACTCGCCTGATATCCCCGTGATCGGTGTGGGCGAATCGACGACAGCTTCCTTTCCGCGTTTTCTGCATGACGAATTGAAGATCGATCAGCAGGAGTTCTTTCGCGAGGTCGAGCCCAGTTGGAAGCTCGGGCTGCGGCTGGAATTCGGCGTGCCCGAGATTTCGCATTTCAACTATCCGTTCGATCTGCAGATTCAGCGGCTGGTGCCCGGCAGCGACCAGACAGTCGGCTTTCACATGCTGGCCGATGCCTCCGATGCGAGCCTGTTCGGCGCGCTGATGGATCGCGGCAAATCGCCCTGCCGCGTACAGAATGGCCGGCTGGAGAGTGACTCGCGCTCGGCGTACCACATTAAAAACGATCGCTACATTGCTTATCTGCAGCGGAAGTCGATCGCGGCCGGCGCGAGCATCATGTCCGGCGAAGTCGAAAGCGTGACGCAACACGAGAGTGGTGATGTCGCTGCGCTCACGCTCAAAGACGGCCGCGTCGTCACGGGAGATTTCTTTGTCGACTGCAGCGGCTTTCGTTCGCTGCTGCTCGGCAAAACCATGGGGACGAAGTTCCTCTCGTATGCCAAGTCGCTCCTCTGCGACACAGCGATCGTCGGGCAATGGAACCGCAGTGACGACGAGATTCGGCCGTATACGACTTGTACGACCATGAACCACGGCTGGTGTTGGCGAATCGATTTTCATGACCTGGTTACCCGCGGCTATGTTCATTCCTCGGCATTCTGCTCCGTCGACGAAGCGATGCGGGAGATGCAGGAAAAGAATCCGCAGCTGGGCGATGATTTGCGGGTGTTGAAGTTTCCCAGCGGCCGGTATGAGAACTTTTGGGTCGGCAATGTCGCGGCCATTGGCAATGCGTCCGGCTTTGTCGAGCCATTGGAAGCAACCGCGCTCCACATGATTTTGGAGCAGAGTCATTTTCTCTCGCTCGCACTGGCCGATGGCGGGCTGCGCGTGGTGCCGGCCATTCGCGCCGTGGAAAATTCCCGCATCGGTCGGCTGTGGGATGACATTCGCGACTTTTTGGCGCTGCACTATCGCTTCAATCGCAAACTCGACACACCCTTTTGGCGGCATTGCCAGGCAGTCGTCGATCTGGCTGGCGCGGAACCGCTGGTCGAATATTTTCGCGCGGCGGGACCTTCGGGACTGATCAGCGGGCTGCTTGATCCGGTGAGCATGTTCAACGTGCATGGCTATCTGTTGTTGCTGTTGGGGCAACAAGTGCCGACGGTTGCGCCGGCGCCAAAATCTGCAAAAGATGTAGCAGCCTGGCGCAGCTTGCGCGATTTGTTTGCCCGGGAGGCAGAGGCCAGCGTGCCGATGCGGGCAGCGCTGCAGCAAATGATTTTTGGTCGCTAACCATTTCCGTTAACCATATCCCTTGAGCAACGGCGAGTTGAAGATGACGAGCAAAATCTGGTTGATCGTTTGTTTATTCGCGTTTGCTGGGCAAGCCAAGGCTCAATGGCTGCCGAGCCAGCGTTATCCCGATCCTGCGGTGCGGATCATCGATCCGAGTTTTACGAAGTATCGGCTGAATCTCGCCAAGGTCGAGAGAATCGCCGAGGGGATGCGCTGGAGCGAAGGTCCGGTCTGGTTTGGCGATGGTCGCTATTTGCTCTGGAGCGATATTCCCAACAACCGCATGCTGAAGTGGGACGAAGAGACCGGCGCGGTCAGCGTGTTTCGCAAACCGGCGAATCATTCCAACGGCAACACGCGCGATCGGCAAGGCCGATTGCTCACCTGCGAACACAGCGGAAGGCGGGTGACGCGCACCGAGTATGACGGCTCGATCACCGTGATTGCTGATCAGTTCGCAGGAAAGCGGCTGAATTCGCCCAACGATGTGGTTTGCAAATCCGACGGTTCGATTTGGTTCACCGATCCGCCGTTCGGCATTCTTGGTTTCTATGAAGGAGAGATGGCGCCGGTCGAACTGCCGACGAATGTTTATCGCTGGGATCCGACGACGAAAAAATTGGCTGTCGTCGCCGGCGACATTCAGCGGCCCAATGGGTTGGCGTTTTCGCCTGATGAATCGAAGCTCTATATCGTTGAGGCCGGCGTGCTGCCGCGTGTGATTCGTTCGTATGATGTTGCCGAGAACGGCACGAAGTTGACCAACGCCGCCACGTTCATCACTGCCGATCCCGACGGCACGCCGGATGGTTTGCGCGTCGATGTCGACGGCAATCTCTGGATCGGTTGGGGCATGGGCAAGGAAGGCCTGGACGGCGTGTCGGTGTTCAACGCGCAGGGAAAATTGATCGGGCGGATTGATTTGCCGGAGCGGTGTGCGAACCTCTGCTTCGGCGGCCGTCATCGCAATCGCCTGTTCGTGTGCGGCAGCACGGCGATTTATTCGCTGTATGTGAATACGCAAGGCGCGGCGGGTGGCTAAGCAGGCTCTGACGCGACCCTGCCTGTGCTCTTGCCTTTTCAGGGCCGGAGGCGGCTGACGGCCGATTTTCGCAAAACCAATAAATTCAACACCTTACAACGTTCACGATCCTTTTCTCGGTTGCCAACAAACCCCCGCCCGCACGAGGGGGTGCATGATTTGACAGACGGCCAAAACAACGCCTTCAGCTAAAAGCTTGTTTTCCACCCGTGCCGTTGCGAAACTGAACTTTCTAAGGTCGCCGGCGCACCAACATCTGTCGCGAACGTGGGTTAGAATCACTGCAACGAACCAACACAGGCGGAGGAGCGAGGTTGCCTATGGCTATCGACCTGCAAGATACCGCCCGGCAGCATTTTGAACGGATCCACCGCGCCGCGTTGGTCTTGAGCGGCAATCCCTGGGATGCCGATGACCTGGCGCAGGAGACGTTCTTGGTTCTTTCTCGCCAAGGGACTTCATTCGAAGGCCGCAGCAGTCTCTACACCTGGCTGTATGGCATTTTGCTGAATCTGGAACGCCGCGAACGCCGCCGCGTCGGCATGCGGCGGAAGAAGTTGCAGGTGCTGTGGGATTCGGAACCGGCCGAGGAGCGGTCGACGCCCGGCGCCGACGCGCCGGCCGAAGTAACCGAATGGAAAAACAGTTTGTGGGCCCGCGTCGCGCAGCTGCCCGATGGCCAGCGGCAGTCGCTGGTGCTGCGGTTCAGCGAAGGGCTGCGGTACGAAGAGATCGCCGAGATTTTGGAGTGCCCGCTGGGGACCGTGAAGTCGCGGATCTTTCATGGCCTGGCCGCGCTCCGCAAGTTGATGGAAATAGAAGGGGAAGATGCCCGGCAACTGCCGGAGTTCCCCGGCGAGGACCTCTCTCATGTCGTTTAATCCGAACTTTATCATGCCCGGCTCGTCGCCTCCGGATGACGATGCTGATTTCGACGGCGAACTACCGGCCGATTTCGCCGCGCTGGGTGAGCAGTTGTTGGCCGATTCAAGTCGGCTGAGCAGTGTTTATCCGGCATGTCAGCCCCCAACCAAGTTGATGGAAGCGCTCGCGGTGCAATCGCAGCCTGCCTGGTCGCGGCGAAAGTTGTTCGCGGTCGTCACGAGCGCCGCAGCGACGGTGTTGCTCGTCGCTGGTTTGATTACGGTCGCGGTTGCGCCGGATGCCTGGCGGATTGCTCGCGATGAGCCAGCTGAACTTCAGGCAGTTCCCAGCGCGGCGAACATCGAAGTGCCGTTGGTTTCCCAGTTGCCGGAGCGCGCGGATCTGCAACCTGTTTCGTTTCGTCCTGCCGTGATGGACGTAACCGGCCCGGAACTCGAAGGCTTGTTGGATTTGTGGCAAGAACAACCGCCGCCCGCGGGGAGCATTTCGTTTTAAGTTGGCGACTGCAATTTTGTGATTTATGAATCGTTTCCTTTTCATCACCACGTTGCTCATGGCCTGCAGTGGCTCGGCGCAACTTGCTCTTGCGCAAGAACGTGGCATTGCTGCGGGTACGCAGGGCATTGCTGCGGGTACGCAGGGTAGTGCTGCGGTTACGCAGTCGGCCGGTGATTGGAAGAGCACGGCTGTGACGCTGCAGCAATCGATTGTGACGGTTCGGATTCGCCGTGCGGAAGATGCTGAATCGGCAGCGAAAGAGGCAGCAGCGCCGGAAGCTTCGGTTACGGTTTGCACCGGTTTTTGTGTGGCGCCGAATCAAGTCATCACGGCGATGCTGGTTGCCAGCGACGATCGAGTTCGTTTGACGCTGCCTGGTGGTTTGCAGAGTGATGCCCGGCTGCTGGCCGTTGATGAATACTCTGGCCTGTCTTTGCTCCGTTGCGATGGGAAGCAGCTAAAGGTTTTGCCAGTCGCTGCGGAACAGCCTGATGTCGGCGAGTCGGTGATGGCCGGCGCGGCGTGGGGCGTCGATCGGCCAATCGTTTCGCTCGGCATTGTCGGTGCTGTAGAGCGAACGTTAACGGGCGTTCTCGTGCCGCCGTTGCTGCAGTGTGATTTACGAACGGTAGAAACTTCGAGCGGTTCCCCGCTCGCGAATCGCAGGGCGGAAGTGCTGGGGATTGTCCTCGCCGTGGAAGAGCCTGCTGCGCAGCGTGGCTGGACGTATGCGGTGCCGGCGACGCACATCAGCCGGTTGCTCCGCAGTGTGGAGTCGTCGCCTGGAAACGGCGTGGTAGTTTTGAAGCGGCGGCGACCTGTCGTGGGTATGGTGCTCGATGGCAACGAAGACGCCGTGCTGGTGCAACGCGTGACGCCGGGCGGTCCGGCGGATAAGGCAGGTTTGAAAGTGGGTGATCGCGTCGTGGCCGTGAACGGCGTGCTCATTCGTTCGGCGTATCAAGCCGTGATGCCGTCGATGTACAAGCAGCCCGGCGACACGGTACGCTATCGCGTGCAACGGGAAATGGGCGAAGTCGAGTTGACGATCACGCTCGGCGGCGGCGTCGAAGTGCCGCAGCTTTCGCAGAACGACCTGGGTAAATTGATTTTGCCGCGGATCGAAGTGGGCCGCGGCCGCGATGGGAGCTACTTCGCTCAATCGCAGCAAGGCCATCTGCGCGAAGTGGGGGTGACGCCGCCACCGGCTGAAAAAGAAGCCGCTGCACCGGCAACCGCCGAGCAGAAGATTGATCTGCTGATCAAATCTCTGGAGCGATATCAAGCCGTCATCGAGTTGCAGCAGCGCGAGATCAAATCGCTGCGTGATGAGTTGAAAAAGAAGTAGCGTTGAAGTTCGTGGTGGCCCGCAATCAACTCAGCCACTCTGGCTCAATCTGGTAGCCAAACTGTGCGGCCTCGCGAACATGCACCCGCAGTTGCGCTCCGCTCAATCCACGAATACGAGCGGCTTCGGCAAGCGTGAAACCAGCGGTCAATGTTCGCCACGTCCAGTAGTACTCGGGCAACGAGTCATCGCCGTTCTGGACAAACGAAGTAGGCGTCGTTGCTTTCGGTGCTGGCTCGGTCTTGGCTTTCACCACCACCACAGCCGGCGGGCTTTCGTGCAGCTCTGCGAACGACGGCTCGAGTTGCTCTTCCTCCTCTGCGGGCGGTGGGGCCGACTTCTTCGGGGCCACAGATGGCGTGGCTGTGGGCTGTGAAGACGGTTTGACAAACGGGCCCGCCGCGCACAATCGATCGAGCAATTCTCGTTCAACGGGCAACGTGTGCGTCATCGGCAGATCGCCGCGCATCACGGCTTCGCCCTCTTCGCTGATCTCGATCATCGGCCGGCCACGCTCGTATTCATTCTGCGTGAGCAAGCGGAGCTTCAACAGGCCATCGACAATGGCAGTGACCTCGGGCTGCTTGAGCGCTTGGAGCAAGCCGAACGTGCTCAGCCGCGAGAGGCCGAAGCGCGTCACTTCTTTCGAGGCAGAGCCACAAAGCATGCGGACAAGCAAGCCCTTGCCGAAGCGGCCATTGATGCGAGCGGCGCCACTCAGTGCAATGCGGACCGCTTCGACGACATGCGGATGCTGCGCTGCGGTTTTGTTTTCACCGCTGGTGATCGCACTCACGCTCCGCACTCCGCCGCAGTTATCACACAGACCGCAGTTGCCGGGGCTAGGATCGCCGAAGTAATCGAGCACGGCGCGCTGCCGACAGCGGCCGGTTTCGGCATAGTCGATCATCTTGTCGAGTTTCGCGTACTCGGCCGCTTTGCGGCGATTGATTTCATCGAAGTCGATCCCCAGTTCGTCGAACTCCTTATCGCGTTCGAGCATGTGAATGGCGCGGCCCCGGAAAGGCGGCACGTAGCTGAACGCCTGCAGTTTGTTGAGTTCCTTTAGCGCGCGATTGACCGCCGCGACTTCCATCTCCGCTGCCTTGGCGATGGCATCGGCCCGCATGAAAACGCGCTCGTTGCGAACATCACCCAGGAAACGTTCGATGACCTGCAGCACTTTGCGTGGGTTCTTCGCTTCCCTCGGCAGCAGATCGACGAGCGTCGGCAGGTCGCTGTCGATGCGCACGGCCCCCATGTTCTGGCGCGAGTCGAGTCGCTCGAGCGCACCGCATTGCTCAAGTACTTTCTCGCAAGCGCTTACGCCTTCGTTGGCAATCGGCAGGTTGAGTGTTTCTTTGATTTCTTGCAGCGTCTGCTCGATGGGGTCGTCTTCCAGTTCCCGCAGGTAGTTGTAGACTTCTTCCACAATCTCCGGCGGTGGATACGAGCTCTCGATGAAGAACTCCTGAATCTTGCGATCGGCCCAGCTGTAAAGGAGCACGCAGCGCGAGCGTTCACCGTCGCGTCCCGCGCGGCCCGCTTCTTGGTAATAGGCTTCGAGGCTGCCGGGAATGTTGTAATGCACGACAAACCGCAGATCGCGCTTGTCGATGCCCATGCCGAAGGCATTCGTAGCGACGATGATCTGTACCTGGTCGGCCATGAAGGCTTCTTGCACGCGGCGGCGTTCGTCGGGTTGCAGTCCCGCGTGATAGAAAGCGACCTTGCGCTTCACACCTTCGCTCGCCAGCATCTCGACAAGCTCGCCGCAGCGTTTGCGCGTGGCAGCGTAGATGATGCCGGCGCCGGGCGTTGCCTCGAGAAACTCGAGCAGCTCGCGCGATTTCTCGGCCTGGCTGTGGGCGGTGATGACTTCGAAATGGAGATTCGTCCGCCGGAATCCGGTGATGAACGTTTCGGGGTCCTTGAGCTGCAATTGCTTGAGCACATCGGCCCGCACGATGGGTGTGGCGGTCGCCGTTAGCGCGATCGTCGGCGGGCTGCCAATGCGTTGCCGTAGCAAGCCAAGCCTTGCGTAGTCGGGACGAAAATCATGGCCCCATTCGCTGATGCAGTGGGCCTCGTCGACGGCGAGTAGCTCGACCTTGGTCGCCCGCAGTTTCTCGACAAACAACGAGTTCCGCAGCCGTTCGGGCGCGATGTAGACCAGCCGATATTCACCCGCCGCCATCCGATCCATGCGCTCGCGTTGCTCGGGCAATGTCAGCGAGCTGTTGATGAACGTGGCTGAGATGCCCAGCGATTGCAGCGCATCGACCTGATCTTTCATCAGAGCGATGAGCGGCGAAACGACGAGCGTCAAACCGGGTCGCGCGATCGCGGGGAGTTGATAGCACAAGCTCTTGCCGCCGCCGGTCGGCATGATGCAGAGGCAATCCTGCCGCGCGAGGACCGCGCGAATCACGTCCTGCTGCCCTGGTCGAAACTGCCGCAGGCCAAACGGAGCGAGGTGCTCGTCGAGGTTAATTTCCGCCACATCCATGAGTTGATTGTAACGGGAATCGCTTGCTTGCTGAGCAGGTAGACTTACTCTTTCCGAAGTTGCTCGAAACGACCGCGTAATTCCATCGCCATAGCCTGCAGGACACTCGGCTCCAACTTTTCCAATTCCAATTTGTCGCCTGGTGGCTCGTTGAGAAAACGCCGCAGCCATTGAATGGTGGCAATGCACTCTCCGATTTCAATGCCCTGTTCAATGCCCTGTTCAATGCCCACTTCGCGGCCCTCTACAAGTCCTTGTTCGCGTGCTTCAGCTTTGGCTCCTTCCAGGGCGCTGAAATAGTCGCGTTGAGCTCGAATGCGAGCATCGTGCAACCGGCGTTGTTCCGGTGATTGTGAGATCATTTCAATGACTCCTGTCGCTTTGCGAAACGGCGGGTCCGGCAGCAGTTTTTGTAGCTCCGTTGCTTCCAACTGCGCCGCATACTTCAAAAAGAAGGTCCACTTGTCGAGGCTGTCGCCACGCAGTAACGTTTCCGCACTTTGATTGTACTTTGTTAGTTCGACGGTGTGAATTTGAATTCGGTCCGTGAGACTGACTCCGTGTTCGAGATCTGCTAACGCAAAATGTAAATGCGCTGCAGCCACGCGAGGGAAAAGCGAACTCGTTAAAAAGCAGATGCTGATTGTCGGCAGCAACTCGCGGTATTGCATTCCCTCGGCCATTTGTTCGATGTAAAGACAGCTCGTGTAGTACACCAATCTTTCTCGCAGCCCCGAGGGGACCGTTGTTTGCATCTCAATGTTGAACCAGCAACGATCGATGTCGCAAGCACGAATATCGAGTACCGCTAACTTGTCTTCCTCAAATTCCTTTTCCAAAAATGGATTTTGGATTTCCACTTGAGTAATCGCTGCGGCCGGTTTTAACACCGCATTCAACAAATGAATCAACAAGTCTGCGTTCTCGGGTGATCCGAACAGGCGTTTGAAGACATAGTCGACCGTGGGATAAATTCCGAGCGGCACAGATAGGTTCTCTCAAAAGGCAGGAATCAGCGCAGCGAATACAACGGCTTCACCAGCATCGCACTGATCGCTGGCAGCAAGCCGCCGATCGCGCCAATGATCAGGGCCACGCTCAGCCCCACGGCGAGAATGTCGCCGCTGACAACCATATCGAGCGTCACGAACTTCCCGCCGCCTGGTCCGCCTCCGACGATGCTTTTCACTTGCCAGCCGTTGGCAATCGTGCCCAACGCACAACCCAAGGCGCCGCCGAGTAATGAGAGACACAATGATTCGACCAGGAACGACGCCAGCACTTCTAATCGCGAAAAACCCAGCATTCGCAGCACGCCGATATCGCGCGACCGCTGGGCCACGGTAGCGAACATCGTGTTCATTACACCGAACAACCCGCCGATCGACATGACTGCGGCAAACACGATGATCGCAAACAAAAACTGCTTGCTGGTTTCCTGCATGTTGGCGAAGTATTCGGTCTCGACGTAAGCCTGCACGCTCTTTTCATATTCGTTATTCAAATAGTTCTTCAGTTGCCGAGCTTCCTTGGCGCCGGTCGTGCGGAGCACGACGGACGAGTAAGAGTTTTTGCCGAACATAGGCGCCACGATGCCGCGCTTTGCCCAGATCTCCGAATCAAACGTGGAACCTGTCGGTGCCATCACGCCGACGACTATCCACCGTCGTTCGCCGAGCGTAAAAAAATCGCCAACGTCGAGGCGTTCTTTGTTCTTTGCGGCCTGCAGTTCTTCGCGCGACCGCGTGCTGCCCAATTCACTCGCCATCCCTATGCCGAGCACGGCTTCCAGCGCATCAGGCTGTCCTTCGCCGAGGCTTGTGACACCTTCCTGCGACATCCACCGACCGTCGAGCAGCGACATGCCGTGCACCTTGGCGGCCATTTCGATGTCGTCGATACCGCGAACCGAGAGAAAACGCCGCCCCGCCGCGCGCCCCGAGTTCTTATTTTCAATCGGCTGCACGACGATCAAGTACGTCTCCGGACTCGCCCACACTTTGCCATCCGGATCGCGCCGCGTCCCCGGCTGCAACATCACATCGTTCACTGTGTCGTTCGGCAGATTGCTGATCGTCTCGTCCTGAAAACCTTCAGAGATGACGAGCACATTGCCAGGCTGCCCGGTCGATTTCGTCAGCACATACATGCCATTCACAAACGCGAGCATCACGGTGAGCAAGCCGATGACGAGAATGAAGCCAATCGCCGTCAGCAGCGTGGTCAGCCAGCGGACCGAAAGATTGCGCAGGTTATAGCGCAACGGCACGCGGCCCCAAAGCGTCAGCAGGACCATCACGCCTATGCCAGAAACCAGCGGCAGCAAACTTTGCGGCGAGAATGTGAGATTCGAAAACATTGGCGAAAAACTTCGGCGTCAGGCCACTTTGGAAAAAACTTCGGTCACTTTTACGGAACAAGCTGACCAGGCCGGCCACACGCTGCCGATGAAGCCGGCGAACAAGCCAATCGCCGGTCCCCACCAGAGCGCGCCGGTGGAAATGAAGAACTTGCCGAAAAAGGCAATCGGCAAGGCAAAGCCGCCCAGATACTCATTGATGAAATAGTACGCTCCCCAGGCACCCACCGTTCCCGCGATCAAGCCCAACAACATCGATTCGCCCAGCACCAACGCCATGATCTGCAGTGGACGAAAGCCGAGTACCTTCATCACCGCGAGTTCCATTCGCCGCTCGCGCACACTGATGCCAATGGCGTTGGCACTCACCACGCACAGTGAAATGATCGCGGCCGGTGTGAGCAAGTACCGCATGCCGGCGAAAATATCTCGATAGGAATCGAGAAACGTCGAAACACCCGATGCCGCCGTTTCGCATTTCACCGCTGGATTGGTGAACGCGGGCGAAGTGCTGATCTGCTGCGCGATCCGTTCAAAATCGGCTTTGCTGTTGACGCGAATCCAAAACAAAGCGAGTCGGCGTTCACCCATCGGATGTTGCTTGCCCGCATGACTGCGCGGGTAAGCGTCGAGCGCGTCGTTGAGATAGTCTCGGTGCATGACGGCCGATTGATCGTAGCGTCCACCTTCCGGAAACTTGCCGACGATTTCGAATTCCAAATCGATCTCTTTGTAGTTCAAGCCATACAGCGTGAACTTGTCGCCGATGTTTTTCTTCAAACTCGCCAGACGATCACGACCGAGAATAATGCCGCGCTTGTTGTCTTGCAGCTTCAGAACCACTTCATGAAAATCGGCCTTCTCTTGACCCTGCAGTTTGTCAAGGTCGTCCATCATGGTCTCGAGTTTCCGCGGCTCCATCGCGATCGCAAATAGCAGGTTGTCGCGCTCGAGTTTGTCTTTGTCGAGTGAACCACCATAAAACTGCCAGCTCATGCTATCTGTCGGCCGCACGTCGTCAGGATTGCGAGCGCCCCCTTCGGCGAGTTGCGTGACATACGCATACGGCATACGACTGGGAATCTGCCAGCGCTCGGTGATGATCGCCTTGAGATCCTTTTCCTTCTCGGTGGTTGCCGCCGCGAGAAAATCGAGAATCGACCAGACCATGGTGATGACCAACACCAGCATGATCGTCGCCATGCCCGTCAAGAACGACCGCAATTTATTGCGGCGGACGTTCTTGAACATGAGGAGGAGGAATTTCATGGGGGGCAGAGGGATGAGAGATGACGGATAAGGGGCTGAGCCGCAACTAGCCTCAGTCTACACTCAGAGCATGCTACGCATCACCTTCCTCCTCAGCCTTCTCATCACCTGTTGGCTCTGGATGCAAATTTTGCACGAACTGGGGCACATGTTCGGCGCGCTCCTGACAAACGGAACCGTGCAGCATGTGGAACTTTATCCGCTCACCATTTCCCGCACCGATGTGCAGGGGAGCACGAGTCCACTGGTTGTCATCTGGGCCGGTCCGATTGTCGGCTGCCTGCTGCCGTTGCTCGCCTGGTGGATTGCGGTCGCTGCCAAATGGTCCGCTCCCTTCCTACTCCGTTTCTTCGCGGGCTTTTGCTTGCTTGCGAATGGGTTGTATCTCGCAGCGGGTTCGTTCGACGGCGTGGGGGACTGCGGCGATCTGCTCCGTCATGGCGCGCCGATTTGGTCACTCTGGCTGTTCGGTGTAATTACCGTACCGCTGGGCCTTTATTTGTGGCATGAGCAGGGACGGCATTTCGGTTTTGGAGCAAACGGAGAAGTCATTCCGCCGGCAGTTTGCTACGGAACGATTGTGTTCGCAGCGCTCACGATCGTTGCGGAGATTGTCTATTCATCAATTTGACTCCGCATTCCGCGATCGCCACTCCCCACTTCCTCACACCGTCGCTGGCTTCGCTTCAAACTCCGGTTGCGGCGGCGAACCGCCGAGCGTGGCGATGACACGGATGGCTTCGAAGAGCATGATGACCGCGAGCACCATCAGCACCACGCCGGCCCAAGGGACTGGGTCAGCCGGCAGCGTGAACTTGCCTTCGACATAGAACTTCGGCCAGGTCAGCTCGATCAGCGCCCAAGCACTCATGGTGTACATCCACAGCGTTGGAATGCCGGTCACGAACCACACCCACCAGGCCTGCCGCGTGCGCCACAGCCAGACGGTGACGCCGAGCAGAGTGAGCGCGGCGAGAAGTTGATTGCTCGCGCCGAACAAATTCCAAAACATCCGCCACACCGGCACCGTGGCGTTGCTGTCGTGCCGCAGCAGGAAAAACAGCGGCGCACCAGCCGTCAGCGCAGTACCAAAGAACATGCCGAAAAAGTTGTGCTGCCCGGTCAGTTCCTGCAGGATGTAGCGGCCGAGTCGCGTGCAGACATCAAGCGTGTCGTACACAAACGTGGTGAAGGCCATCAGACCGAACGAAATGGCAAACGTTGTGAAGCCCGGATTCGTGCTGACCACTTGCATGAACTTGCCGATCCCCTGGGCATAAATCCAGTTCGGTTTGTTCGGATCGAGTTCCTTCGCTCCTTGGGCAAACATCATCACGCAGCAGAGCGAAATGATGGCGACCATGGCTTCCATTAACATGGCGCCATAGCCGATCGAGCGGGCATCGGTTTCGCGTTTCAGTTGTTTCGAAGTGGTGCCGGAAGCGATGAGCGAATGAAAACCGCTGCAAGCGCCGCAGGCAATCATGATGAACAGCGCGGGGAACAACGAGTTAATGCCGCCCGGAGCTTTTTCGACCGACCAACCGATGAACGCCGGATAAACGGCCGGCACGCCGCCAAAGGCCAGGCCGATCGCACCCGCGCCAAGCGCGGCATAGAGGAAGTAGCCGCCGAGATGGCCCCGCGGCTGCAGCAACATCCACACCGGCACCATGCCCGCAACAAGGCAGTATGCGAGCAACGCCACGTCCCACACTTTGCGAGCGTTGCCAGGACTGAGGTTCAAGATCTTGCCAACTTCAAGAGGCATGAATTGCCCCACCCAAATCGCCACGCCGACCAGCGGCACGAAGACAACCGTCGCCAGCCACAGCGGCATATTGCAGAACTTCATCAGCAGGCCCATGACGATCGGCAGAATCAGGTACAGCAGCGAAGAGGTCGCAATCGCGCCGCCGCTGACATTCCCCGCTTCGGGATTCGCCGCCGCAATGAATGAACCCGCGGTCACATCAGTAAACGCGACAATGATGTAAACGAGCGCGATCCAAATGAACGCCAAGAACAGCGTGTACGACAATTGACTCATGTGCTGCCGCACGACCATCGCGATCGACGTCGCCCTATGGCGGATCGAAGCGACGAGCGCCGACATATCATGTACGCCGCCGATGAAGATCGAGCCGATCAAGATCCAAATGAGCGCCGGCAGCCAACCAAACGTCAGCCCCGCGACGATCGGCCCCACAATCGGCCCCGCCGCCGCGATCGCCGAAAAGTGCTGCGGCAGCAGCGAACTGGCCGAGATCGGTTCATAGTCGAGGCCGTCGTTCAGCTTCTCCGCGGGCGTAGTCCGGTTGGGATCGAGTTGAAACAAATGTGCCAGCAACTTGCCGTACGTAAAGTAGGCAATCGTCAGGACCACAGCACAGGGGAGGACAATCCAAAGCAAATTCATGCGGCACCCGAAGTGCGGGGGAGGTTCTCATCGCAGCTTGTAAGATACGTCCGCCTGATTTTTTAGGCAACGCGGAAGGGTCGGAGGCAGGAATAAGGGCGGCGATTTTTCCGGTATGCGGTACAGGGTACGTGGTGAATAATTCGGCGGTCAATTCGCATATTTCCCGGCAACGGCGCCGATTTTCCTCGAGAAAGTGCCGATTAATTCAACAAACAGGATAGAAATCAGGTGCTAAAAAACAACGACTAAGGGCGACGCACGGCCACGAAAAAAGGGCTGGTGATCCGGCGACCACCAGCCCATGTGATTTCAACGAACTCTGCGCGGAACTGTCTACGCCTCAGCAATGCCCGCCGGCTGCTCGTGGATCTTGATCGCTTTGTAACCGCCGATCGACTTGAAGTAGAGCAGCAGTCCCAAGTAAATCACCGCCATCGTCGCGGGGATAATACTATCGGTCACCAGCGTGCGACGGTCACCGCGGATATCGGCCTCAATGACCTTCTGTTGCTCTTCGGTGGCCTTGCCTTCCTTCTTCGCATCCTTCGCAGCACCGAGCAGTTTGCCGTCCAAACCGGTAGCTGGCGGGAAGGGAGGGAAGTGGCTCGGCTTTTCGGCTTTGTACTTATCGAACAAAGCGGCATCGACCTTAGCGACTTCTTCGCCCGAGTAGCGATCCTTGAAGTAACCGAGTCCCTTCGAACCAACCAACCCGGCCGACATCATACCGATGCCGCCCATGATACTGATGGCCACCGCACCCGAGCGCGGGAAGCGATCGCTGGCGACCGCGAGCATCGTCGGCCAGAAGAACGTCTTGCCCACGCCATAGACCGTGAGGGCGAGCAGCGCGACCGTGAACGACGTGGCCATACTCGTGAGGTTGAGGCCGATTGCAGCGAGCACTGCACACACGAGCAGAATCGCCACGGGCGACATGCCGAGCCGTTTCTCGATGAAGTCGGAGCAGAACCGCAAGGCAAACATCACTGCCGAGGTGAAGACGAAGAGGATCTTGCCTTCGCTCGAAGAGAGAATGTTGCCCGTGATGTTTTGAATCCAGCCGTCCGTGCCGAGTTCGACTGCGCCGACCAACGCATGCGTGACGAACAGCACAAACAGCAGCACCGAGCCGATCGAGAACTTGGTAATCACACCAATGCCGAGCAACAGCACGCCGCCAACGCCATAACCGATGTACGACGGAGTCGCCGATTCGGCAGGAAAGAAAGGCTTCGCCAGATCGCCGAAGAACAGCGCGAGCAAATAGCAAACCACCAAGCCGCCGAGAATGCCAACATCCTTGAACATCTCGCCAAGGCTAAGGCCTTTTTCCGATGCTTCCGATTTCGGAAACGACTGTCCCATAAACATGATGCCGTAAAGCGCGGTGGGAATCAGATAGAGGGCGAGCTGATACTTCCAATGCAGCTGGTACATGTCGTCGAGCACCCAGCCGAGCGCACTTCCCAGGATCAAACCGGCCGGCCAACTGGCGTGCAGAATGTTGAGGTAGTGCGTCCGGTTGTTGGGAAACAGCGTTGCGACAAGCGGATTAGCAACGGCTTCGAGCGTGCCATTGGCGATCGCGAAAAGGAACATGCCGACCGTGAGGTACAAGTTGGCGCTATTCTTCGCGGTTTCCAGTGCGACCTTGTCGAGCGACGCAGCGTTCTCCGGCGCCATGGCTGCAAAGGTCACGATCGCGGAGGCAATGTGAAACAAAAATGCTGCGGCCACCAGCCAGCCGTAGCCAACCTTATCGACGACAATGCCGCCGATGATGATGCCGAAGCAAAAGCCCGTGAAACCAGCAGCGCCGATGGCGCCCAGTTCGGTGGCGGTGAAGCCGAACTCGCCGCCCCAGTTGTCGAAAATGCCGCCGCGAATAGCGAAGCCGACGCCGGCGGCGAGGATGGCCATGAACCCCGCCCACAACAGGCGATAGGCATTGGGGGCAACTGCGTCTGACGACGACGATTTCATGCGAAACAACTCCGGGAGAGGCAAAATTGGCTTAGAAAGCCAGGTTGTGGCGAAAGGGTAAGCTCGCCAATATAACTAGCCTGGCACGCAAATCAAATCAGAAAGCGGGATTCACCGCGGCTTGGTAAACCTTGCGGCCGGCGGCACTCGATCGCGATGGGACTCTTCTTTTGAGGCTGACTTTTCCGCGAAACACACGAACCGACGCGTCTAAAACCTACGAGGCCTTATGTCACTCGCAATCTCGGTGGGCGTGCTTACGGGCGGGCTGGATTCTGACGCCGCACGCTTCGATCAAAAGAACTTTCAGAAGATCAATAAGCTGCTCGCGGCAAACGAGCTGCCTTTGCACGAAGAGCCGACGTCGCTCCCACGGATGGCATGGCGAGGTGAGTTGACTTCGTTTCCGTACGCTTGGACGCCTTACTTGTTACGGGCCGTGGCGTTTGCGATGCGAGCGCCCCGCGAGTTCGTTCCCGTTGCCGAAGGCGAAGATCCCGCCAAGCACAAACGGATCGATGCTGAACTCTACACGTTCGCTGAGTCGCACCTCATTTGCCATTCGCAAACCGAAGGCTACTTCGTGCCGATCGACTTCGAACTGCCGCTGGCCGACAACCGCAAAGGAGGGCTAACCGGCCGACTTCTGGGTTCGAGTCAGCAAGCCTTCAAAGAACTCGTGAAAACCGCACCGCTTCTCAGCATTCCGTTGCAAGGACGCACATTGTCGGACAGCGACGCGGAGATCATCGCCCACGAACCGGATGACTCTCACCCGTGCTGGTTCGAAGGCAAGGTTTGGCTCGCGATGTTCGAGGCGTTTTGCTGCAGCGTCAACCACCAGTGTGCGGTCGTCTACGGATGACGGCGAGTTACTTCTTATTCTTCTTGGGCTGATTCTCTCGCAGATCCGCCGCGGGTGCATCTTTCGACGCCGTCGCAGCATACTCAGTAAACCGCCGTTGCCATTCGGTTTGGAGTTCCTTTACCTTGCCTGGATGTTCGGCAGCGAGGTTTTTCAATTCGCCACGATCCTGCGACAAGTCGTAAAGGGCCCATGCATCTCCTTTCGCCGCCACCAGCTTCCAATCGCCGATGCGAATCGCCTTGTTCTCTTCGTGCAGCCACCAGAGGGCTGCGCGTTTGAGATCAGTGTCCTTGGCGAAAGTCGGCAGCAAGCTCAGCCCCTCAACCGCAGGCTGGCCTTGATCCACGAATTCGCTGCCGAGCTTGTCCGTTGCCAACTCAATCACAGTCGACGGAACATCGATGACATGCCCCGGGGTATGCCGCAGCTCACCCTTCGCGGCGATCCCTTGGGGCCAATGCGCAATCAGCGGCGTGCTGATACCACCTTCGTGAACCCAAGTTTTGTGACGGCGGAAGGGAGTGTTCGCACAACTGGACCAGCCCGGCCCTAAGCATGGATATGTGGCCGATGAACCTAGCGGCGCTGTGGGATCATGACCATCGCCACGAATCATCATTTCGGCGCTGGCGCCATTGTCGGAAAGAAAGAGAATCAGCGTGTTGTCGAACTGGCCCATCGCTTTGAGCTGTGCGATGACTTTGCCGATCTCCTGATCCATGCGATCGATCATCGCCGCGTGAATGGCCATCTTCTCGGCTTGAAAGGCTTGCTGTTCCTTGGTGAGTTCGGTCCAAGGGAGCGGGCGGTTCACTTCGCCCGAACCGAGCTTTTCGATCGCGGCAGGAAATGGATAAGGCGGACCCACTTCGCGCTCCATAGCCGGCAACGGTACATCAGGAAAGCCAAGCTCCTTTTGCTTTGCATGCCGCCGCCGCTGCACTTCGTTCCAACCGGCGTGGTACTTGCCTTGATACTTCTTGATGTCCTCGGGGAGTGCGTGCAGCGGAAAATGCGGTGCGGTGAAACAGAGGTAATGAAAGAACGGCTTGTCGGCGTATTTCTCCGCGTGTTCTTTTAAGCAACGAACCGCATGATCGGCGACGGCAATCGTCGAATAAAACCCTTCGGTCTGCGGCACCGGTAGTTCGTCGTCGGTGATGCTGCCCGTTTTGAAGTAGTTGCTCTGGCTCTGGCCGCCGAGATCGTACGAGTGATCAAAGCCGTTGGCCAGCGGCTTGCCGTCGATGTGCCACTTGCCGCTGTGATAGTTGCGATAGTTGTAAGCCTTCAACTTGGCGGGTAAGAGCGTCGCCCATTTCGGTCTGGTACCTTGGCCGCCACTCTTCACGCCCGGCACCGAATCGCGGCGGATCTGCTGCGGATAGTAACCCGTCAAGATGGAGCTACGCGTCGGCCAGCAACGAGCGGTGTTGTAAAAATTCGTATACCGCAGGCCGTTCTTCGCCAGCCCATCAAGATTCGGCGTGTCGATCTCGGAGCCATAGCAGCCGATATCGGAATAACCCAAGTCGTCCGCGAGGATGAGAACGATATTTGGTACTCGCCTGGCAGTTGATTGCTGCTCGCCATCCGCCGTTCGAACTGACACACAAAGACAGCAAATGGCAATGAACGTAGCAAATGAGTGCAGTAAACGGCCAGAATATTCGGCGGGGTGACGGCGCACTGTGGAGTGAAGGGGCATGTACCACCAACTGGAAAGAAGAGAGGCCGGGGAACGAGGGTCAGTATCTGTCGAGTGGATTTGCCGGTCAACACACCGAGAAAAGTGCGATTGGCATGGCCAGAGCCGAAGGGTACGCCGCCAGTAACATGCCAAACGGATACGAAATGCACTCGGCGCAAAGTTTGCTCTGACCGCCGGCAGGCGATACGAGATACCTGTCGCGACTCAAGTGCAACGCAAATGACGGTCAGCGATTCCAAAAAACGTTCGAACTACCATGGCGAATCAGACCGAATTACTGAATGACGGGCGAGGTCTGGACGCTCTATTGCCGCCTTTGATGGCTCAGCGCGCCGAAGATGTCGGCGTATTGAAAGCCGGCCTGTCGCTGGCAACATTGTTTTCGCTCGCAGTGCTGGCAGGCGCATTCATTGCGCTAGGGGGAGCATTTTCCACGACGGCCGTGGCTGGTGCGACAGGGCAACTTCCTTATGGTGTTGTGCGGTTACTCGGCGGCGTGACGTTTTCACTCGGCTTGGTGCTGGTCATCGTTGGTGGCGCGGAGCTATTTACTGGCAACAACTTAATCGTCATGTCTTGGGCCAGTGGAAGAGTCACGACGGCGGCCCTGGTTCGCAATTGGTGCGTTGCCTATCTTGGCAATCTTGTCGGTGCTCTGGGAACCGTGTTGCTGGTCTATACCAGTGGACAGTACCTACTCGGCAACGGCTTAGTGGGCCTGGCGGCGCTAACGATCGCGGAAAGCAAATGCTCGTTGTCGTTCCTGCAGGCGGTCTGTTCTGGCATACTTTGCAATGCACTCGTCTGCCTCGCGGTTTGGCTCACTTTCAGTGCTCGCACCACGACAGACCGGATCTTGGCGATTGTTCCACCGATCACAGCCTTCGTTGCCTGTGGCTTCGAGCACAGCATTGCCAACATGTACTTCATTCCGCTGGGACTGTTAATCAAGGCCTCGGCTCCTGAATCGTTCTGGCAGTCGGTGCAGTTGAGGCCAGACAGTTTGCCAAATCTTTCTTGGCAGGCGGGACTCTTGCGGAACCTGCTCCCGGTCACGCTCGGCAACATTCTGGGCGGATCGTTACTCGTAGGTTTAGTTTATTGGTTTGTCTATTTGAGAAAGCCCGGAAAAGCTTGCCCAAGTCACCAAGACCCCACCGACATTTAAACGGCCGTACTGCTACGCGCACGCCAAACCCTTCTTCCACCACGATAGTCGATTGAAATAAGTTCCGCAGTGCTAATGCGGGCACCAAACTGAAGCGCATTCGTGCAGTTCCGCCGCTGTGCGGCCACGTCTCATCACTGTGCGGAAACGGATGTAGGTCCCATCGATTCGCACGGCTTTTTGATGAATTTAGATTTGGAATAGGGTTTGCAAACGTGGTGTCAATTCCAGTCGTGCAACGCATTCCTTGACCGGAGTCGAAAGGCTCACTTGAGGAGAAACGCATGAGCCGTAAATCACTGTTCGCTAGTTTGGTCGCGTTAACCTTGCTTGTGGGCTGTATACCATCGCTGAACCCGGTATATCTGCCCGAAGATCTGGTCACTGACCCACGGGTTGTCGGAACCTGGCGGCAGCCAGCAGATAAGGCCACCTGGGTGTTCACAGAACGCGAAGGCAAGTCCTACGGCTTGCTGTACACCGACAACCAAGGACGCCAAGGCCGCTTCGTAGCGCATTTGGCGAAAATCGAAGGGGAGCTATTCCTCGACTTATTCCCCGAGGAATTCAACGGCCGGGCAAACTCGGTTTACACCTTTCATTATGTGCCAATTCACACCATTTATCTGGTTCGGGAAATCGGTACATCGCTGGAACTCGCCGCCATTGACTTACAATGGCTGGAAAATGAATTGGGAAAGGAGCCGGCATCGATTCAATCCAGCACCGTCAGTGGTCGCCATCTGATTACGGCGTCGACCAAGGAGGTACGCGAGTTTGTCGTGAAGAACAAGGATTCATTCACCGCCCGCTTCGATCTTCAGCGCGCTCCCGCCAAGAACTAAGACCGGCAGCTGAGCTTAGCGAGGCCAGCCGATTAAAGCACTAAGAGCGCGGCATGCTGCAAATCTTGGTGTGCGGAATGGTGACATAATTCGAACCGTGCGCGCTGTTCCGCACAGCCCATGCAGCTCTTCCCAGGAATTCAAGGGGCAGAGTCGCGGCACGTCGGTTGCTTTTGGGCGAATATTGTTTCGCAAGCAGGCACCTCTCTTCCGTGAGTCTCTGTCATGAGCCCCTCGCCCGCAGAATTTGTCCGAAAGTTCGCCGAGATTCAACTGAGCGATGTGCCGATCGTCGGCGGGAAGAACGCTTCGCTGGGCGAAATGTTCCGCAGCCTCACCGCCAAAGGTGTGAAGGTGCCCGATGGCTTTGCGGTGACTGCGGCTGGCTATCGTCAATTTCTCGCGGCCAATCAACTCGATCGTTTCATTGCGGCGGAACTGGGAGCGCTCGATACCCGCAACATCGAGCAACTGCGCGCCTGCGGTCAGCGCATTCGCCAGGCCTTGCTCAATGCGCCACTTCCTGACGATCTGCGTGAAGCGATCCTATCGGCCTATCGTCAACTCTGTCCGCCGAGAACTCAACTCGATGTTGCCGTGCGCAGCAGTGCGACCGCGGAAGATTTGCCCGACGCTAGTTTCGCGGGGCAACAGGAAAGCTACCTCAACGTGCGCGGCGAACAAACGCTGCTCGATACCTGCCGGCGTTGTTTTGCATCGCTGTTTACGGATCGAGCGATCTCCTATCGCGCCGACAAGGGATTTGCACATACCAAGATTGCGCTTTCGATTGGCGTTCAGCGGATGGTTCGCTCTGACCTGAGCGCCTCGGGTGTGATGTTCTCAATCGATACCGAGAGTGGTTTTCGTGACGCCGTGCTCATCAATGCTGCCTATGGTCTGGGCGAAAATGTCGTGCAAGGCACAGTGAATCCAGATGAATTTTATGTCTTCAAGCCGACGCTCCTCACGGGGCATCGCCCCATTCTGAAAAAGGCGCTCGGCAGCAAGGAGTTCAAGCTGGTCTATGACGTGGGCGGCGAGAAGATGACGAAGAACGTCCCCGTCCCGCCCGAGGAACGCAAACGCTTCGCTATCTGCGACGACGAAATCTTGCTGCTGGCCCGCTGGGCATGCCAGATTGAGGAACACTATTCCGCTCGCTACGGCCGACCTACGCCGATGGACATGGAGTGGGCGAAGGACGGCTTGACGGGCGAACTATTCATCGTGCAGGCCCGGCCGGAAACAGTGCAGTCGCAAAAAAAGCTCGAAACCATGGAGACCTTCAAGCTCCAAGCGCGCGGGCCGGTGCTGGTGACTGGCCGCTCGGTTGGCGAACGGATTGGCCAAGGCAAGGTGCGCATCATTCGCGATGTGCAGCGTCTGGCTGAGCTGCAACCGGGCGAAGTCTTGGTCACAGATAAGACTGATCCCGACTGGGAACCCGTGATGAAACATGCCGCGGCGATTGTCACCAATCGCGGCGGCAGAACCTGCCACGCGGCCATTGTCAGCCGTGAACTGGGCCTGCCCGCGATCGTCGGCACGCACAACGGCACCGAGTTGCTGCACGATGGCCAGGAAGTGACTGTTTGTTGCGCCGAAGGTGACACCGGCAGCGTTTATGCCGGGATCCTTCCGTTCGAAATCACCCAAGTGAACTTGAGTGAACTGTCGCGTCCCAAAACGAAAGTGCTAATGAACATTGGCAATCCCGACGAAGTCTTCTCGCTGGCACAACTCCCCAGTGATGGCGTGGGGCTCGCGCGGATTGAGTTCATCATCAGCAATCACGTTAAAGTTCACCCCCTCGCGCTTTTGCATCCTGAAATGGTCAAGGATGCCGCCGCACTCATGCAAATCGATGAACTAACAGCAGGCTATCCCGACAAACCACAGTTCTTCGTCGATCTGCTCGCTCGCGGCGTGGCGATGATCGCCGCAGCTTTCTATCCTCGCGAGGTCATTGTCCGGCTCAGCGATTTCAAAACCAATGAATACGCGAACCTGCTGGGCGGGAAGAACTTTGAGCCGCATGAAGAGAACCCCATGATCGGGTTCCGCGGCGCTTCGCGCTACTACGACCAACGATTCCGCGACGCCTTCGGTCTCGAATGCCAGGCCATGAAACGAGTGCGTGAAGAAATGGGACTGACCAACGTCAAACTCATGATCCCCTTCTGCCGCACGGTGGAAGAGGGAAAAAAGGTGCAAGCCGTGATGACTGAGCATGGCCTGAAACGTGGTGAGCAAGGTCTTGAGATTTATGTCATGTGTGAGATTCCCAGCAATGTTATCAACGCCGCGGGTTTCGCCGAGATCTTCGATGGCTTCTCGATTGGCTCGAACGACCTGACACAACTGACGCTGGGTGTTGACCGCGACTCGGATATCGTGGCCCATGTCTTCAGCGAGCGCGATCCCGCCGTGATGGCCTTCATCGCACAGGCGATTCGCTCGGTGAAACAAGCAGGGGGAAAAATCGGCATCTGCGGCCAGGCGCCAAGCGACTATCCTGAGTTTGCACAGTTTCTCGTGCAACAAGGGATCGACAGCATCTCCCTGAATCCGGATTCTGTGCTCAAGACAACCCTCGCGATCGCCGAGATGGAAAAATCACTTGGTCGTTAGCACTTCGCATCCACACAATGGATTTGTGAAGCCATGATCTCGGCTGAGGTTGAGTGTGATTCATGATTGACGCAACGATCAATAACCAGCGTTACACGTTTGCAGCAGAACTATCGATTTTGCAGGCGCTGAAGGTGGCGCACATCGAGGTTCCGACACTCTGCACGGACGATCGACTGAAAGCTGCTGGCGGTTGTCGACTCTGTCTGGTCCGCATTCGCGATTGGCCACACCCCGTTTCATCGTGTACCACGAAAATAGCGGCCGGGATGGAGATCGTCACACACGATGCGGAATTGGAAGACCATCGCCGCACCACGCTGAAATGCCTGGCACGCAACTACCCCATGGAGTGCGTGGCGAAGTATCCCGAAAAGCCGTTTCACCAATATCTGGTGCAGTACGGATTAGAAACGAGCCGCGATCTGGAAGGTCCCTCGCCTCCGAGTTCGACTCCGGAAAGGGGCTACTGGAAAGACGATTCACATCCTTACATTGCAGTCGACATGTCGCGCTGCGTCCACTGCTATCGCTGTGTTCGGATTTGTAACGAGATTCAGGGGCAATTCGTCTGGCAGATCCGGGGGCACGGCGATCAACTTGCAATCGTGCCTGACTCGGGGACAACGTTGCTCAGTAGTTCGTGCGTCAGCTGTGGCGCCTGCGTCGACACTTGCCCGTCCGGAGCGCTCGAAGACAAGTCGCTCCTCAAGCTGGGATCACCTACCACTTGGACAAAGACGACCTGCTCTTACTGCGGCACCGGCTGCGATATGCAAGTCGGAGTGAACCAAGATCGGATTGTCACGATTCGGCCTGACCACACTTCGCCCGTTAGCCACGGACATTTATGCGTGAAAGGGCGATATGCATTTGATTTTGTCAACGCTCCTGATCGAGTAACGGAGCCGCTGCTGCGAACCCGCGGAGGAAAGTGGCAACCGGTTTCGTGGGAAATCGCCCTGGCAGAAGTAGCTGCGCAATTTCGTTCGATTCTGGATCGCTACGGCCCCAGCGCGCTCGGTGTTTTAGGATCGGCCAGGGCGACGAACGAGGAAAACTATCTCGCCCAGAAATTTGCCCGCGTTGTCTTGGGAACCAACAACGTCGATTGCTGCGCTCGCGTTTGCCACGCGCCAACGGCGGAAGCGATGAAGACGATGCTGGGAACCGGGGCGGCCACAAACTCGTTCTGCGATATCGAGCAGGCCCAAACCATCCTGGTGACGGGGAGCAACACTACCGAGAATCATCCCATCGTCGGCGCTCGCATCAAACAGGCGGTCTTGCACGGCGCTAAGCTGATTGTCATTGATCCGCGGCAAATTGAATTGGCCAAGTATGCACAGATCCATTTGCAATTGCGGCCGGGAACCAATGTGCTGCTCTTTAATGCCCTGGCGGCGACGATTATCGAAGAGGATCTGGTCGATCATTCATTCATCGCAGACCGAGTTGCCGAGTTCGAGTTGTTCCGAGAATTTGTGCACGAATTCCAACCCGAGAGGGTGGCTGGGGTCTGCGGCGTCGCAGCTGATGAAATTCGGCAGGCGGCGCGACTGTACGGCACGCACAAACCTGCCATGTGTTTTCATGGTCTGGGCATGACCGAGCATGTTCAGGGGACGGAAGGTGTGATGTGTCTGGTGAACCTGGCGCTCCTCACCGGCAACCTGGGGAAACGCGGCGCTGGCATCAATCCTCTGCGCGGACAGAACAATGTGCAGGGATCGGCGCAGATGGGATGTGAACCAGCCAGCTTGACGGGCTACGTACCGCTGGCAGCCAATCGTCAGGCCTTTGAGCAGGTGTGGAATTCGCCGATTCCGACCCAGCCGGGACTGAACCAGTTGCAAATGATGGATGCGGCACAGGCAGGTGAGTTCAAGGGGTTGTGGGCGATTGGATACGACATCTTGCTAACCAATGCCAACGTTCACGCGACCCGCAACTCGCTCCGGCAGTTGGAATGCGTCGTCGTTCAAGACCTGTTCCTCAACGAAACCGCCAAGGAGTTTGGCACGATCTTTCTCCCCGCAGCATCGACCTTTGAAAAGGAAGGAACTTTCATGAACGCCGAGCGGCGCATTCAACGCGTCCGCCAGGCTTTTCCCCCCGTGGGAAACTCCAAGACGGATTGGGAGATCATTCAACTCGTCGCGAGAGCGCTCGGCGTCGAGCAAGGATTTCAATTCGATTCACCACAGGCCATTTGGAACGAAATTCGCCAAGTTTGGAAAGCAGTGGCGGGCATTTCTTATGAACGCCTCGAACAGCAAGGCATTCAATGGCCCTGCACCGGCGAAGATCAGCCTGGAACCGAGTTTCTGCATGCCACTAGCTTTCCCCAGGGACCGCGCGCGTCGCTGCAACGAATTGCCTATCGACCGACCGTGGAAACGGTGACCGCGGAGTTTCCATTCCTGCTGATCACCGGCAGAACGCTGTATCACTTCAACGCCGGCACGATGACCCAACGAACCCCCAATGTCATTCTGCATCCACACGATTACTTAGACGTTTCACCGGCCGATGCGGAGCGCCTCTCGATTGCCGCCGGAACGGCAATTTGCGTTCGCAGCCGCTACGGAGAAGTGACGCTCGTCGCGCGCCCGAATTCAGCCGTAAAGCCAGGTGAGTTGTTCACCACCTTTCACAACCCCACGTTGTTCGTCAATCAGGTCACCAGTCCGCAACGAGATTCTCGCGTCAGTTCGCCGGAATACAAAGTTACCGCAGTTCAAGTGACGGTTGCCAACCGCTAGTATTTCACGCCATGGTGATGCTTTATTACGATGCTGCGTTCCTCCACCACGAGACGGGGGATCATCCAGAATGCCCTGCCCGGATCATTCCGGCTTCACGGCAATTGCATCAGATGGCCATCCATCTGGGCTGCGACAGGCCCACCTGGAAACCGTTGACGCTGGATGACTTGAGTCTGGTGCATTCGCGCGAATACAGCGATTCCGTCAAACAAGTTTGCGCAGCGGGTGGCGGGCAACTCGACGATGATACCACGGTGTCGGCGCAATCGTATGAAGTCGCGCTGCTTGCCGCTGGTGCTGTCGCGGATGCAGTCGAGCGAGTACTGCAGGGCGCCGAGCGACGTGCTTTTTGCCTGGTGCGGCCGCCGGGGCATCATGCGCTCGGTGATCGAGCTATGGGGTTCTGCCTGTTCAACAACATCGCCATCGGCGCCCGCCTGACGATTCGCAAGCATGGTCTGGCGCGGGTGTTGATCGTGGATTGGGACGTGCACCATGGCAATGGCACGCAGGAAATCTTTTGGGACGACGCCCAGGTGGGATTCTTTTCGATTCACCGCTGGCCCTTCTATCCGGGCACCGGCGCCGCGGATGAAATTGGTGGAGGCGCTGCGCTCGGAACAAAGTTGAATGTGCCGATTTCTTATGGCACCTCGCGCGCGGACTACATCGCTGCGTTTGTCACTGCGCTGGAGCAGATTGCCGCTCGCATGCAACCCGAGTTGATTCTGATCTCCGCAGGATTCGACGCGCACAAGCTCGATCCCGTCGGTTCGCTCGATCTGGAGACAGCTGATTTTCAGACACTCACGCGGCATGTCGTGGAGATTGCCAATCGCTACGCAGGTGGACGAATCGTCAGCGTGCTGGAAGGTGGCTATCATCCGGCCACGCTCGCGGATTGCGTCGAATTGCATGTGCATGAACTCTTACGCGGCGAATAGTCAAGTTTTTATTCATACTCTCTCCATACTCGCAACGTGTCGGGTGGGAGTACTTTGGACTGGAAGCCGCGGCGTTGAAACATGGCCACCATGCGATGATTGTCGCGCGAAGTTTCGGCTTGGATATAGCGCACTCCCCAGGCCTGTGAAATCGTCAGGCAATAGTCAGTGAGGAGCGAACCGAGGCCGCGACCTTGCCAGGCATCGACCACCAGCACCGCGAACTCAGCTCGCGAGTGATCGGCATTCGCCACCAGCCGACCAACACCCAGCATTCGCCGCCCCTCTGCCGTTGTTTGCTCGGCAACGATGGCCAGTTCGCGGTCGTAGTCGACAAAGCAAAAGCGGGCTGCCATCCGATGCGATACGTCGCGAAACAAGCAGCGAAAGCGCCGATAAATCGTTTCGTTCGAGCAGTCGCGAATCATAGCACGCCACAGCGGCTCGTCTTCGGGCTGGATTGGCCGCAGGAGAATCTCGGTGCCATCGGGCAACTTGACGGTGCGTATGAACTCATCGGGATAGGGACGGATCGCCAGGTGCGAAAATGGGGGCGGAGGTGCAGTAAGTGCCGCATTATCGAGCACGATGCGAGCATCGAGCGCGAGCGTCCCCTCGGGAGTAGCTAACAGAGGATTGATATCGAGCTCGGAAATTTCCGGCGTATGGGCAATCAGATATGAGACTCGCATCAGCGTCTCGATCAGTTGATCGAGGTTGACGGCAGGTTTGCCCCGAAAGCCTTGTAAAAGTGGCCAGGAGCGAAGCGACTCCAGCATCCGCCGGGCAAGTCGTTCGCTGAGCGGCGGCAGTTCTAGCGCGCGATCCTGCCAGATTTCGGCAGCGGTTCCACCCGTGCCGACGAGCAATACAGAACCAAATACCGGGTCACGCTTCGCGCCGACGATCAACTCGCGCCCCTGAGGATGCACGATCATCGGCTGCACCGTAACGCCCAGAACGTTCGCTGTTGGTTGCTTCTGCCGAGCGCGTTCGAGGATTCCTTGAAAGGCTCGCAGGGCCGCCGCGTCATCGCTGATATTGAGTTCGACGCCCCCCACGTCACTCTTATGCGTGATGTCTGGTGAGTAAAGCTTCAGCACCACCGGATAGCCGACTTCCTGGCAACACTCGACCACTTCCTGCTCGTTCGCAGCCGCCAGCGTCCGCGTGACAGAGATTCCATAGGCCGCGAGCAGTTCTTTCGACTTGGTTTCCGTGAGCGTCCCACGCTCATCCCCAATAACACTGATTACCTGGTTGTGTAGCGCTTCCTTATTCAGCTGGAATTGCAGCGGCACTTCACGCGGAGTTTCGTAGAGCAGCTCTTGCCTGGCTGCGGCAGATACCAGATACGTGAACGCGCGAATGGCCTGCTCAGGCGAGGCATAGTTCGAGATGCCGGCCCGCTGCAGCCGTTCAATACCGGCTGCGACGCGACGACCGCCCATCCAGGATGCGAGTACAGGCTTCGAGGAGTGCGCTGCAGCAGCAATCACTTCGTCGGCGGTACCCGTCGGATCGCTCATCGATTGGGGTGAGAGAATTACGAGCAGCCCGTCAACTCCCTCGTCGTGCAGCACCGCCTCGACAGCGGCGCGAAAGCGCTCTGGCGGAGCATCGCCAATGATGTCGACGGGATTGTTGTGCGACCAGGTCGCGGGCAAATGCTCATTGAGTTGCGCGATCGTGGCAGCGCTGAGTTTGGCCAACGTGCCACGCACCGAAATCAAGGAATCGGTCGCCATCACACCCGGGCCACCTGCATTCGTCACAATGGCCAAGCGCGGTCCCCGCATCGGCCGGCTGCGCGCGAGCAGTTCGGCACAATCGAAAAGATCCTCGCTCTCCAAGACGCGCACAATTCCCGCGCGCGCGAACGCGGCTTCATAAACAGCATCGACCCCCGCCAATGCGCCGGTGTGAGATGCCGCCGCCTGCGCGGATTCGGCAAAGCGGCCTGCCTTGTAGGCGATGATCGGCTTCGTCCGCGTGAACGCCCGGGCCGCTGACATGAAGCGGCGAGTATCGGTGATCGACTCGGCGTACAGCACAACCGACTTAGTCCACGGATCCTCAGCCAGGTAATCAAGCAAATCGGCGATGCCAACGTCGAGCATATTGCCCAGGGAGATGAAGTACGAAAATCCCACGTTCTCCTGTGCTGCCCAATCCAGAATTGCGGAGCAAAGCGCGCCCGATTGCGAAATGAACGCGACATTGCCGGCCGGGGGCATTTCATCGACAAAGCTGGCATTGAAGCCCAGATGCGGAGCCATCAAGCCCAGACAATTGGGCCCCAACGCGCGCATTTCAGGATGCCGGGTAAGTGCACATCGAAGCGAATTTTCGAGTTCCTTTCCCCGCGTTCCCGTTTCGCCGAAACCCGCAGTCAGGATAACCAAGCCGCGAATGCCCGCTTCGCCACATTCCTGAATCAAACCAGCAACAGTAGCCGCGGGTGTGCAGATAACGGCAAGATCCACGACCTCCGGCAGTGCTTTCACCGACGCATAGCAAGCGCGTTCCGCTAACCGCTCGTGCTTGGGATTGACAGAAAACACGCGCAGGGATTTGGCTAACGCCAAGTTCTGCAGCACCGAGTGGCCCACGCTTCCCACGCGTGCACTGGCTCCGATGACGGCCACAGAACGAGGTGCGAGAATTCGCTCAAGATTACGTGTGGACATGCAGCCTGCTCGCTTGCCGGCGGTTATCTGACCTTGAGCTTGTTTAGCTCGTTTGCCAACTCGCCATCGCTCGTCTCGTGAAACGCTGGCAGCGTCTTCAAGGCAGCGACGGTGGGGAAGACGGCTTGCCGAATCCCGAAGGCTGCATTCTTTGGTGATTTGCCGGCGACTTCAATCCACCCACCAGCGGCCAGCTGAGAAAGCGATGCCGCAAGCTGCCCTGGTGTCTTCGCAAAACAGGCGGCAACATCGCCGATGGTCAGCCGATAGGGCAGCGGTTCGTTGTCGAGATGAATCGCGGCCGACTCGAGAATGTAATCGAGCACCTGAGCTGCCAACTTGGTGATGTGAATCGGCGGCGGCGAATCGTTTGCTGCGTGCGCTGAAGGCTGGCATTGTTCGCAATCGATCGCCACTTTGCACGTTTGTTCGAGTGCCCACGATTGCAACTCGTCGACTTCCAAAGAGCAGGCCTTGAAACGTCCCGCAGTCGTGCAATGCACACGGTGGTCGGGTGGCAATTTCACTGCCGAACATGTCGCACGATGGAGCACGAAGTCCCGCGGCACAACTCCATGCCGACCATCGAGCACAAATCCCGGATGATGATGCGATATCCAGTGTTGGTACGCCTGGTCAGCGTTAATAAAAATCAGCATTTGGGTAATTGCTCGAGATCGGCGTACAGCGTCATTAACGCCCCTCCCTACGCAGCCGTGTGATGCGAGTATTGAACCTACGGAGAAATTGACGTGATTCCCATGGATGTGATCGCCGCCCCAGCAAAGTAACCACCCAGGTCTTTCAATCGTAGGGTCAATTGGCCATCGATTACAGCTACCGTGTATGTGCGGCTGACGACGCCTGAGTAGTAGATCGGCGTCACGTTGTCGACTTGAACCCCTTCGAAGAAGACCCCCGTTTGATCATGGGCACTGTACAGTTCACCCAAGCGCAAATCGACCTGGTAGTTTCCATTGGGCAGATCGACCAGAAACGTCCCGTCTGTGGTGATATTGGCGTCCCGGTCCAGGGCGGCGCCCAAACCCACGTCGCGCCCGATGAGCGACTGGGACGGCGCCCAGCCATAGGTTGCCGTCGTGCCGCTGGGATAGCTGGTTTGCGGAGTCACCTGGAGATAGCCTGACTCGACTGGGGAACTCGAAATGCCGAAGTCGAATCGCGCGGAGAAAGGCTGGGCTGCTGACGTTGTCGCATTCGCCTCGTTGGAAAAGGAGGAATCGCCGGCGCCGTTATAGGCCCTCACTCGGTAGTAATAGGTCGTATTGGCCGTGAGCCCCGTGCTTTGATAGGTGGTTGTATTTGCGCCGACCGTGGCGATTTCCGACCACGTGCCGCCGACACCCGTCTTACGTTCGATCTTGAACCCCTGCTCGTTGGCGGAGTTGTCTTGCCACGAAAGGTTGATTTGACTCGCAGACGAAGTTTGCGCGCCGAGGTTGGATGGTCCCGCGGGCACGGTCTCGGGTGCTGACGTTGTGGCATTCGCTTCGTTGGAATACGACGAATCGGCGGTGCTGTTATAGGCTCTCACCCGGTAGTAATAGGTCGTGCTGGCCGCGAGGCCCGTACTTTGATAAGTGGTTGTGTTCGCGCCGACCGTGTCGATCTGTGACCAGGTGCCGCCAGCGCCTGTCTTGCGTTCAATCTTGAACCCTTGCTCGCTGCTCGCATTGTCCTGCCAAGAGAGATTGATCTGGCTGGACGACACAGCGCTAGCGCTCAAGCTCGTGGGAGCAGCGGGAGCGGGCGTCACGACCGGAGTGACCACCAACGCGGTGATCGCTGCGCCGGCAAAGTAGCCGCCCAGGTCCTTCAACCCCAGGGTTAGTTGGCCATCGGCGACGGTCACCGTATACGACCTACTGACAACGCCAAAGTAGGAACTCGGGGTCACGTTGTCGACCTGCACCCCTTCCAGAAAGACGCCAGTCCGATCATGGGCGCCATACAGTTCACCCAAACGCATATCGACCTGGTAGGTTCCATTTACCACGTCTACGCGGAACGTCCCGTCCGTGGTGATATTCGCATCGCGGTCGAGGGCACTTCCATATCCCGTGTCCCTACCGGTAAGTGATTGGGCTTGCCACCACCCGAAGGTCACCGTGGTGCCGCTGGGGTAACTCGTGTTCTGGGTCACCTGCAGATAACCCGGCTCAACGGGGGAACTCGTGATGCCAAAGTCGAATCGCGAGGTGACCGCTGGCTGGCTCGAAGTCGTGGCGAAAGCCTCGTTTGAAAAAGCGGAATCACCGGCACCGTTATAGGATCGCACGCGATAATAATAGGTCGTGCTGGCCGTGAGTCCAAGACTCGGATAGCTGGTTATGTTCGCGCCGACCGTAGCGATTTCCGACCACGTGCCGCCAGCGTCGGTCTTGCGTTCGATCTTGAATCCCTGCTCATTGCCTGAGTTGTCTTGCCAGGAAATGTTGATCTGGCTCGCCGACGAAGTTTGCGCAGTTAGGTTCGAGGGCGCCGATGGAACTGTTTCCGGAGGTTGAGTAGTAGCATCTGCCTCGTTGGAATACGACGAATCGCCGGTGATGTTGTAAGCTCTGACACGATAATAATAGGTCGTACTCGCCGTGAGTCCGGTGCTTTGATAGCTCGTCGCGTCTGCGCCGACCGTGTCGATCTGCGACCAGGTGCCGCCCACGCCGGTCTTGCGTTCGATCTTGAATCCCTCCTCATTGCCGGCATTGTCCTGCCAGAAAAGATTGATCTGGCTGGAAGACGAAGTTTGGGCGGTAAGGCTCGTTGGTGCTGCCGGAACCGTCGGCACGGCTTGAGTGGTCGCATTCGCTTCGTTGGAGTATGACGAATCGCCGGTGCTGTTATAGGCTCTAACGCGATAGTAGTAGGTCGTGCTCGCCGTGAGTCCGGTGCTTTGATAGCTCGTCGTGTTCGCGCCGACCGTGTCGATTTGCGACCAGGTGCCGCCCACGCCGGTCTTGCGTTCGATCTTGAACCCTTCCTCCGTGCTGGCATTATCCGTCCAAGAAAGGTTGATCTGGCTTGAGGAAGATGCGGCGGCGGCCAAGCCCGAGGGAGCAGTCGGGGCAGGTGTTGGGATGGGGGTAATCACCAGCGAGGTGATCGCCGCGCCGGCGAAGTATCCACCCAGGTCTCTCAATCGCAGGTTCAACTGGCCGTCAGCGACCGTGACCGTGTAAGTGCGAGTCACAACGCCAGAGTAGGCCGGCGGTGTGACGTTATCGACCTGGACACCTTCGAGGAAGACCCCGGTTTGATCATGGGCGTAATACACTTCACCCAAGTGCATATTAACCTGGTAAGTTCCATTGGCCACATCGATCTGGAATGTCCCGTCGGTGGTGATATTGGCGTCCCGATCCAGGCTGGTGCCGGATCCCGAATCCCTGCCGGTGAGCGATTGGGCCTGCGTCCAGCCATAGGTCACGTTCGTACCGCTGGGATAACTGGTCAGTGGAGTCACCTGGATATAGCCCGACTCGACCGGAGAACTTGAAACGCCGAAATCGAAGCGGCGAGGTGCCAGCCCCAAAACCTCGTTCACGGCAGCTAGCGCATCGAACCGTCCGTAACCGTACGTTTGATCGTAACCGGCGGTGCCCAGATCGACGGCCGTGCTGGTCAGCGCGCTGGTGACCTGTGCCGGCGTCAGGCCGGGCTTGGCATCGAGCAGCAATGCCGCGATGGCACCAGCGTGAGGTGAGGCCGCCGACGTGCCGTAGAACGGATTAGAAAAGTAACCAAGCTGCCCGATTCTAGTCTGCACACCGTCGATGGCGGCGCCATCGAGGCTGTTGCGCAGAATTTTGCTCTGGGTCGCGAAGTTCGTATAGATGGTCGACGGCCCGCGCGAGCTGAAATACTCGATTGTGTCCCAGCCCGAGTCGGAAGCATCAATCGCTCCGACCGCAATCACCGAATCTGCGGCCTGGTGACCAACGATCGAATCGCCGAGAGTCGTGTACTGCTGGTAATCGGTATAGAGCGTAAAAAGCTCCAGTTCCCTGGCCACACCCGAGTACTTGGTGATGATGAGGAACAGATTTAACGTTCCCCCTGTATTGTTTGTGTAAACGATGATTTCACGGGGAAGGTCGTTGCCGTTTTGCTCACTATTTGCTTGATCGATAATTGTACCGTCGGAATCTCTGCACAGGAAAAGATCGTAATCGTTGGCCGAGGCGCCCCACTCATCACTCCACTGGAGAAAGGCTTTCAGCGTTTCCCCGGCAGCCAGCGTGATGCTCTGCCCCAAGTCGCCACTGGTGGAAAACCGATGAGAGTAGCCCAAGTCGCCTTGCGCGATGCTCTGCACGTACGCGGCCTGATAATGTTCCTGGGCTTGATTCCCGGCGCTCGTCACGTAGACCACACCGCTCGCAACAGCGGATGCAGCCACGCTCGCGAGCGTGCCGTCCTGGAAGTAGGGCTGACCGAAGAAAGCCAGGTCGTCGATAATCACATCCACACCCTGCGCGACCATCCAGTTGATGGCGTTCACCATCTCCACGTCGGTGGCGACCCCGGAGAAGTAGAGCGCGGCACCGGGGGCCAGATCGTGAACGATCTCGAGCATCGCGGTCCCTTCGTCACCACTGCCAGGCAGGGAAGGGTTAACGACCAGATCGTAGGGGAGGTTGCCACTGGACTGCACCGTGGAGCGGTGGTTCACGCCATCCGAGATCACCCCCACCTTCACCCCAGTTCCGTCGATTCCTAGGGCCCGCACATCGTCGGCGTTGAGAATGGCGTCTCCTGCCGTGTTCACGCTGCCGGTCTGCACCTCGGCGTAGTCGGGAGCTGTGATTCGTTGCACACCGCTAACCGTGGCCAATGTGTTGAGCATCTCGGCTGGTATCCAGCCCTGAACCACACTCATGTCCGAATTGCTGACTTCGAATTGAAGTCCTGCTAGTCGTAACAGCCGCACTCGCTCCACGGTGATGGAATCCACATACACATAGACTTGCATCCTGCCGCCGCTATCTACACGGACTGCCCGATCACTGAGACCGCTCAGGCCATTCGGGGACCCAGCATCGGCCTCTCGCAGAATGGCGGCTTGCTTGGTGCGTAAGTTCGAGGCGATCACCGACGGAGCCTTCGGACTGGCCAACAACGCCGGTCCCAGAGGGACGCGGTCTTGCTCCTGCAACAAGACCGTAGCGCTCAACAGGGAACGGTCTTCCATGCCCTCGAAACGCAAAAAGCGAGAACGAGCGGCTGCCTTGGAACTGCGAACTCGTCGACGCCTGCGGACCGTGGAATCAGCTGCCTTGCAAAGAGTAACCAGCCGGAACAAGAAACTAGCCATAGGGTGCCTTTCACAGAGCAATAGACGACGATTGTTCGAGTGGACACTGCCCCCTCGCCAATGGTTCCGGCGAGTTGAAGCCCCGAACGTGAATCAAGCCAGACGTTTGAGAATCTTGACGAAGACTCCCATATGAGCAATCAACTCGTGGTGGTGGCGTTTGAGTTCTTCGTGTCGGGTTCGCTGCAACGTCTGGCGATCGGCTTCCGCCTTATGCTTAGGGACCAGCCCTGGCAAGTCGGTTCCCGTTCCCCCCATTTCAAACTCTGCAATCGAGTGTTCATGCGCAGCGATGCGTTCTTCATCGAGTCGGATCGACGCCGCATGCTCACGCAACGTCTCTTCGTGCTTCTTGAGGGCGGACTCCAAGTCCTTCCATTGATCCCAGGCTTTTTTGCATTCCAATTGCCAGGCATGCAGATCGGCGCGCCAGAACTTGATCTCACTCTCCCACAAGTGATGGTCTTGATGCATCTCTATATGTAGCTGGGCAGTCATGGCTCAAAACTCCTTGAATGATTGACGAATGCAGATGCTAAAAAGAGCGATGAACTTATTCTTCGGGGTAGCCAGCTGCCTTGCCGCCTTCCCTGGTTGTTTCCGGTATTTCCGTAAGGGTGGCTTCAGTCAGCAGCAAGATGCCGGCCACGGATACCGCGTTTTGGAGTGCGAGGCGCACGACCTTGGTTGGATCGATAATCCCGGCCTCGACTAGATCGACATACTTGCCGGTGGCGGCATCAAACCCAACACTGCCTTGCGAGGCTCGCATCTGAGCGACAACCACTCCGCCGTCGACCGACGAATTCTCGGCAATCTGGCGTGTCGGGGCTTCGAGGGCCCGCTTGAGAATTCGCAAGCCAGTCCGTTCGTCACCATCGCAGTTCGCTTCTTCGCGTTCCAACGCCTCAATGGCCCGCAGCAAGGTCAGACCGCCACCAGGCACGACCCCCTCGGCGATCGCAGCTTTCGTTGCGCTAATCGCATCGTCTAGCGCTTCCTTATGACTCTTCATCTCGGCCTCGGAGGGCGCACCAACACGAATGACTGCTACGCCTCCAGCCAACTTCGCGAGGCGCTCCTCAAGTTTCTCCCGATCGTATTCGGAAGTCGTTTTTTCGATCTGCCGGCGCAGCTCCTGGCAACGCCCTTCGATTGCCTCCTTGCTTCCTGCGCCGCCGATGATGGTTGTGTTGTCCTTATTGATCACCACTCGGCTGGCACGCCCGAGATCCGTCAGCTTCAGACTGGCGAGATCGACACCGAGTTCACTGGCGATGAAAGTGCCGCCGGTCACCGTGGCAATGTCACCCATCAGTGCCTTTCGGCGGTCTCCGTAACCGGGCGATTTTACGGCGATGCAATTAAGAACGCCCCGCAACTTGTTGACGACCAGGGTCGCCAGCGCGTCACCTTCCACCTCCTCGGCAATAATCAGCAGCGGCTCACGGGTCTTGGCAAGCTGCTCCAGAAGCGGGAGTAGATCCTTGATGCTGGTAATCTTCTTCTCACAAATCAGAATGACGGGAGATTCCAGTACAGCCTCCATCTTTTCCGGATTCGTGATGAAATAAGGCGACAGGAAGCCGCGGTCGAACTGCATTCCTTCCACAACTTCCAGCGATGTCTCAGTCCCTTTCGCTTCCTCGACCGAAACAACTCCTTCGCCGCCGACCTTTTCCATGGCATCGGCGACAAGTTCACCCAAGGTCGCGTCATTGTGGGCCGAGATCGTTGCGATTTGGGCTTTCTCTTTGCGACTAGCCACAGGACGAGACAAAGTGCGGATGGCATCGACGGCGACTTTTAGCCCACGATCGAGTCCCCGCTTGAGATCAATGGCGCTGGCGCCGGCAGCAACATTGCGAAGGCCATCGGCATAGATCGCGTGCGCTAAAATCGTTGACGTGCTCGTGCCATCGCCTACCGCATCGCCCGTTTGTTCGGCCGCTTCTCGCAACATTCGTGCGCCCAGATTCTCCTCAGGGTCCTTGAGTTCGATTTCTTTGGCGATGGTCACCCCGTCGTTGCAGACAAGCGGTCGCCCCCATCTCTTATCGATCAGCACGCATTTCGAGCGTGGACCAAGCGTCACGCGGACAGCATCGGCGAGGGCGGTAGCGCCTTTGAGGATCTTTTCACGAGCTGCGGCGCGAAACAAAAGTTGCTTCGATGACATGATCGGCTCCCTTTCGGAATACATCGCGCTGTGCGATTGCAACGATCGTGCCGTAGTTTCGAAGTGCAAAAATACACGCAGTTTCTTGTTCAGAAGCTGTGTTTTGCGCGGATGCGGGTCATAGCCGCGCGCCGCAATGTGCGCCGGTGCGCGCTGCGAAGAGCGATCGATTGCGGTTTCGGGCATTCGAACGCAGCAGCGGCGCTTTTAACTACTGGACTTCATTGCCGTTGCATATAATCCAATAGAAGGAGCGACGAGGGGCTCAGGATGGGCGGGCGCGAGTCGCAGGGGCCAATCACCCCGCGACCGGCATCTGTGGTCTCTGCCAAGGAGGTGTCGAATTTGTTTACGACCTGTAGCGTAAGGGAGCCTCGTGTGGCTCGGGGCGTTTCGCGGCTAAATGGCAGCAGCGCGAGAAAACGGCGGCTGTTGCATCCTGCGGGCGGGAATCTGCGACGACGAGCAGGGCACGAGGCTCGGGTGGCATGTGTCCCTTCAACCTATTCCGCGTTAAGCCAAGCGCAGTCCTTTCGGCAGGCTTTCGCCGAATGCTCGTGATTGCTCTTCCGCATCGAGTTGGCCGCCGTCGCGAACGAGATGCAGCATGTGTTCGGCCGCGTTTTGCTGCTGGAGCCAGGAGAGAACCTCGCGGCGCGACTTTTCACCGAGATCGCGATAGCGGTCGCCTGTTTTGCGGGCGAGTTGTACGACAGCAAATAGGGTTTGCGCGTCGTATGCCTCCATTTTGAAAAGTTCCTGTAGCCATGTGGCGGCAACGTCAGCATCGAGCACAGTGTTCAGCGGACCATAGAGTGGCTGTCGCGCGCCGAGGCGACCGAGCGTCCATTGCAGCGCGGGGCGAAGCGGCTCAAGCTTCTTTTTGGGGAGCAAATCACAGAGGATTTGGCCAAGTTCGACTTTCGTGCCGCTGGAGAGAAGTTCAAGGGAGCCGAGCAGACGGAGTGCTTCGAGCGCGTCGTGCGAACTAAGGGTGCCGGTCTGTTTGCCGCCGGTGGTGCTCTGTTTGTGAAGTTGGCGCACGAGTGCGAGGAGCGGTTCGGCGATGGCCTTTTGCTGCCCTGCTGAGAATCCACCGGCGATCCGACGCCACAGTATCAGCGACTCCGTACGACTGCTCGCGGCGGCGTGCGCGAGCTTGCCTTGGACGGTGCGCCATGTCTCCGCGACGCGCCAATCGTCGACGGCCAGGCCATACCCGGGCCGCAGCGCATAGCCAAGCAAATTCAACCAGCGGGCTTCATGCACGGGCGATTTCTTGCGGCCAGCTTCGAGCTCGATCAGCTTCTCCCAAATTCGCCGCAATAACGAAGTGGGCCAATCGGCGCGTTCGAGTTCGAGCGCGGCAGTAAGTCCCTTCAACAGTGAATCAGGCTTTTCACTGCCGGATGAGCCAAAGACATTTTCCAGCACGCACTCACACGCACGCCAGGCTTGTTCATCGATGAACCCTTCTTGCTCTGCCGCAGATTCATGGGCTTCGAGATCGGTCTGCGTGGCCGAGCGAACGTCGAATTGCAGTCGCCAACTTCTTTCTCCGCCTACTTCTGCACACCACAAATCGAGCGTGCCGATTTCGGTGAGCATCGCGTGCAACTTGATGTTGACGGTACCTCGTTCGCTGCGGCGGCGAGTTTTCAGCGCCGTCCGTATCGGTGGCAGCGAAGTCATTTGCTCGCGATCGACAGTAAACACCTCACCCGGCCGATCCGCAAGCCGTGTGCTTGAGACATAGAGCGGAAACTCGACGGGCTCGCTCACGAGCAATTGAAATTGACGATCAAGCACAATCTCCTGCTCTGGTTCTGCATTGCCGGGGAGCAAACAAATCGCGCTGGGCGGATCGGACTCAAAGCCGATGTAATAGGTCCGCGCCAGCGAAGCCGCAATCCGCACCCCTTCGCCGCGACGAACCATGCCGTAATACGCCGCGCCCCGGGCAACGGCTAATTCGAGTCGATCGTTTTCGAGGACGATCGGCTGCCACGGCTCATGTTCTGTCGAGAACCAACTCGTCACCACATCGACGATTCGCTGCTGCAGCACCTTCGAGAGAAACGCCCCGCCGTTGAACAGCAGCACATCGGGCCGCGCCGGATCTTGGCCACTGGGGAGTTCGACGTCATCGAGCGCCACGTTGCGATGAGCGGTGAGAAACGCAGCAAGGTATTTCGTAATTGCAGCGTCGCTCGCATAGGGCAAACCAAACTCCTGAAAGCCGCTGCGGCGTGCACTCGGTTTTTCTGCCAAGCTGACTCGCGGGGTAAAACCTTCGACCAGCACCTGCCGCACTTCATCGCGCGTCACATTCAAAGCCGTACTGCCGCCGATCAGCTTCGAGCCACTGCTCGGTAAGCTGACGCTTCGTTGCTCAGGGCTCGGATCCGCGAGCATCTCCTCTTTCAATTGCCGCGATAACCGCAGCAGCACATCCCACTGCCGCGACTGCAGCTTGCCACCTTTGGTAAATCGCTGTTCCAAGTGCTGTGCGAGCGCAAGATCAAAGTTGTCGCCGCCGAGAATCAAGTGATCGCCGACCGCGACGCGATGAAATTGTACGCGGCCACCTTCGCCGCGGCGCACGCGAATCAGCGTGAAGTCGGTGGTGCCACCGCCAACGTCGCACACTAGAATCTTCTGCCCCGGCGTGACGCGCCCTTCCCAATTCGCCGCGTGCTTATTGATCCAGGCGTAAAACGCGGCCTGCGGTTCTTCGATCAGCACCACCCGCGGCAATCCAGCTCGTGCTGCGGCCTGCACGGTGAGTTCGCGGGCCACTTCATCGAACGACGCGGGGAGCGTGAGCACCACGTCTTGCTTGTCGAGCGGCTCTGCTTTGAACTTTGCATTCCAGACGTCGCGCAGGTGTGCCAGATAGCGGCCGCTCGCCTCGACGGGCGAAAGTTTCTCAACATCCTCGGCCGCATGCCATGGCAGCACATCGGCAGTCCGGTCGACTTGCGAGTGGCAGAGCCAACTCTTTGCCGAAGAAATCGTGCGACCTGAAACTTGTGCGCCCCAATCTCGGGCCATCACACCGACGCATGCTTCCGGATCGCTCTTGCTCCACGGCAACTTCAAGCCGCCCGGCGCCACTTCGCCCCGCGGCGGCTGATAGTGAAACGACGGCAACGTTTCTCGCGGCTCGACTTGCCCCGGCGCCACGAGCTGCGGCACCGGCAGCACGCGAATCTGCCAAGGCTGTTCCTGTGTATCGACATAGCAGAGTGCCGAGTTCGTCGTTCCCAGGTCGATGCCCACGACGTAACGACTGGGAAGTTCTTCGAGAAGATCGAGCGAATCCATGGCGGAGAGTGATCACTGGCGGAAGTTGCAAGAGTGTCTCCATTGTAGAATGGCGTGGTGGCCTGGCCTATGACGCTTCCGTTTCGTTGATCGCAACCATGAAAACTCAGTACTACACCGCCACCAGTCTTGACGGCTACATTGCCGACGAGCACCATTCGCTCGATTGGCTGTTTCAATTCAACGTAACGCCGGACGAGATGGGCTATGCCGACTTCATCAAAGATGTCGGCGCGCTCGCAATAGGTTCAAGTACTTACGAGTGGGTCCGTAACAATTTGCAGGAATCGGGCGAAGCGTGGCCTTACGAGCAGCCGGCGTGGATATTTACTTCGCGCGAACTACCGAAGATCGAAGGGGCTGATTTGCGCTTCGTCAGCGGCGATGTGCGGCCGGTGCATGCCGAAATGCGACGTGTAGTTGGCGAACAGAATATCTGGGTTGTCGGCGGCGGCGAATTGGTGGGGCAGTTCTACGATGCTGGATTGCTCGACGAACTGATTGTGCAAATCGCTGCGGTCACGCTGGGGCGCGGGGCGCCGCTGTTGCCGCGGCGAATCGTCACACCGCCGCTGCGGTTGATCTCGGCGAGAAGTTTTGGGGAGTCGTTTGCAGAACTCAGGTACGAAGTGCCAAGGAGGCCCGACGCATAAGCGAGGAATGTAGGCGAGAATTCGCTGAAAGGTTGTCCGCCCACGCACCATTTAGCTATGATCGAACCGTATGCTTCCGCCCGCCCCGCGCTTCCCGCCAGGTGAACTATGAGTGCTGCTGCTCGCCGCAATTGCCTTGTTCTCGCGATTTTCACAGCCACGATCATCGCCAGGCCAGTCAGTTCGCAAGAAAAGGGAATCGCCGATTTTCCGCAGCTCTCGGCCACCAACGACTGGCCCTGGTGGCGCGGTCCGCAGCGCAATGGTCTCGCTGTGGGAACAGCGCCGACGCAATTCAGCGACAGCGAGAATGTCCTTTGGAAAACACCGGTGCCGGGCCGCGGCCATTCGTCGCCGACGATTGTCAAAAACCGCGTCTACCTTTCGACGGCCGACGAAAAAGAACAGATCCATTCGATCCTGGCGTTCGATCGCGCCAGCGGCAAACAGTTGGGGCAGGTTGAGATCAGCCGCGGCGGCTTTCCCGCCCGCAATCACGCCAAGAACACCGAAGCGACGCCCACGATCGTCAGCGACGGCGAACGGCTGTTTGTTACTTACTATCATCACGATCAGATCGAACTGGTCGCGCTCACGCTGGCAGGCAAGCCGCAGTGGCGCAAGTTTCTCGGCAAGTTCGACGGCAAGCCTTATGAATATGGTTACGCCCCCTCGCCGGTCATTTATCAGAACACGGTGATTGTTGCGGCCGAGTGGAACGGTGATGCGTTTATCGGCGCGTTCGATCGCATGACTGGCGATGAAGTTTGGCGCACACCGCGAAAGCGGAACATCAGCTTCTCTTCGCCGGTGGTCGGCTTCGTCGCGGGCCGCGATCAACTACTGCTCAGCGGTGGCGATGAAGTTTGTTCGTACGATCCTGCCAATGGCAAGCAGCTTTGGAAAGCCCCTGGCACGGCCGCGGCCACCTGCGGCACACTCGTATGGGAGGGAGATTCGGTGTTTGCCAGCGGCGGTTATCCCAAATCCGAAACGGTCGCGATCAAAGCCGATGGCAGCGGCGAAGTCCTTTGGAAGAACAATCAAAAATGTTACGAGCAGTCGATGCTCGTAACCGGCGGCCATTTGTATGCCCTCACCGATCAGGGCATCTTGTTCTGCTGGCGCGGCAACGACGGCCAGGAGATGTGGAAGCAGCGTTTGAAAGGACCGGTCAGTTCATCGCCAGTGCTCGCAGGCGGCCACATCTACTGGGCCAATGAAAACGGCACGCATTACGTCTTCAAACCGAATCCGGAAAAGCTCGAGATGGTCGCTGAGAATCAACTCGGCAGCGAATCGTTCGCCAGCCCCGCGATTGTAGGCGGCCAAATTTTCCATCGCACGGCGACGCGGCAAGGTGGCCAGCGGCAGGAATACCTGTATTGCCTTGGCAGTGGCAAATAGGTCACGATTGTTGCATGCCCAAGTTTGCCGACGAACACTTTGCCAAACTCCTCCGTTGCTTACAGCAGGAAGCCGCTGCCGAAGCTGCGATCGCCCGCGCTCGGCTGCAGAAAATGTCTCCCGCCGATGCGGAACGGACCGGCGCGAGCTTGGTTGGCTTGACGATTCGCGATGAAACAACGGGCCTTGGTGGTCGAGCGCTGGTGACGTTGGGCAAACGCGATCTATCGCAGCCGTTGCCTTGGACGAGGCTGAACACTGGTTCGCCGATTATGCTCACTGAAGAGAAGACCGACGACGGCAATTCTATCCGCGGCCTAGTAAGCCGCCGCGATCGGCAGACGATCGAAGTGGCCCTCGCGTTATCGCCAGAAACTGAAGCGGAACGGCCGACGTGGCGAATCGATCTGTCGACCGATGAAGTGGCCCGCGACCGGCAACGCTTTGCCATGAACAAAGCGCAAGCGGCGGAAAAAGGGAGGCTGTTCGAGCTGCGAACCACGCTGCTCGGCGAACGGCCGCCGGAGTTTGGTAAGACCGTTCCGCTGCTTGATCCGCAGAATCGGCTGCTCCTCAATCCATCGCAGCGGGAAGCGATTGAGTTCGCTCTGTCGACGAAAGACTTCGCGATCATTCACGGCCCGCCTGGCACCGGCAAAACGACGACTGTCGCCGAGTTGATCCGCCAGGCCGTGACGCGCGGCGACAAAGTGCTCGCCACCGCGCCGAGTAATCTCGCGGTCGACAATCTGCTCGAACGCTTGCTGCGCGTCGGTGTGAAAGCAGTGCGACTCGGTCATCCCGCGCGCGTTTCGCCCGAGCTGCGTGAACATACGCTCGATTTGCTCGTCGAAAATCATCCGGATCTCAAAGTCGCCCGCAAGCTCATCAAAGAAGCCCGCGTGCTGCGCAATCAAGCGAGCCGCTTCACTCGAGCGAAGCCGCCGCCGGGCGCGAAGTACGCAATGCGGCAGGAAGCCAAGGAACTGATCGCCGATGCGCTACGGATTGAAGAGATGATTGTTACGGAGTTGCTCGACGGCGCGCAGGCGCTGTGCGTCACGCTCACCGGCATCGATCACGAAGTGATCGGCCCACGGCAGTTCAACCTGGCCGTCATCGACGAAGCGTGCCAGTCAACCGAGCCGGCGTGTTGGATTCCGCTCCTTCGCTCCGAGCGGCTGATCCTCGCCGGCGATCATTGCCAGTTGCCGCCGACGGTGGTTTCGACCGAAGCGACGAAGGAAGGTTTTGGTCTGAGCTTGCAGGAACGACTCATCAAACGCTTCGGCGAGAAGAATATTTCGCGGCGGCTAACCGTGCAGTACCGCATGCACGCCGCGATCATGCAGTTTTCGTCGCAGGAGTTCTACAACGGCGAACTCACCGCACCGCCCGATGTCTCGGCGCATCTGCTCTGCGACTTGCCCGACGTGCAACGAGTTCCGCTGACTGAATCCCCCATTGATTTCATCGATACGGCCGGCGCGAGTTACAGCGAAGAGCTCGAGCCCGATGGCGAAAGCCGCCGCAATCCGGAGGAAGCGGCGCTGGTAGTTCGCAAAGTCTCCGCGCTCATCGGAGCTGGATTGTTGCCCGATCAAATTGCCGTGATCTCGCCCTATGCCGCGCAAGTGCGACTGCTGCGTGAGAAGTTAGCTGCTGCGAGCGACGCGGACGGCGTCGAGGTTGATACGGTCGACGGTTTTCAAGGTCGCGAGCAGGAAGTAGTGATCATTTCACTCGTTCGTTCGAACAATTCAGGCGAGATCGGTTTCCTCGGCGATACACGGCGGATGAACGTGGCCCTCACACGGGCTCGCCGCAAGTTGATTGTCATCGGCGACAGCGCCACCATCGGTGGCCATCCGTTTTACGGCCGGCTGCTGGAGTACTTTGAGCATACCAGCAGTTATCACACGGTGTGGGAAGAGATTCAGTGAGCCTCATTCTGCGTTGGCTTCTGCCACTTTCTGCTGCCAGAACTCCCGCGCCGCGCGATGCGGAGTCATCACCGCTTGCCGCTGTTCGCCTTCGGGCAGCGTAATGCGCCGCGCTCTTTCGGTGAGCCAGTCGAGAAAGAATTGGGCCGACTTCCTGCTGATCGTCGGCTTGTAACCGATCTCGACGTAGTACGGCGCCGTGATGGCAAAGCGAAAGGTTTTCGAAACGCTGGTTACCGCGCGGATGACGAGCCAGCCGCTCTTTTCGAACTTCACCAGCGGCAGTTTGCCGCCGGCCTTGGCCCATTCGTCGAGTCGCGTTTCGTGAATTACTCGGCCGTCTTGAATCACTTCGAGATAGTCGATCTTGTCACGCGTGGCGAGATTGAGCGCGATGCTCAGCTCCACCGTCTGACCTTGCTCGGCAGAAAAGATGTGCCCGGGCGGTTCGCCATTCACCAGTGGCCGCAGCAGCGGACCATTGGTGATGACCGAGCGGCCTTCCTTCAAACCCTGCCACCAATTGTCGGGCGTGAACTCTGCGCAGTGCACATACACTCGGTTGTAGCCCGCGGGATTGGCAACGATGCCGCTGCCACTGCCTGCAGCCGGCGGAATCCGCAGTCCGCAGTTGAGCAGATGAAAGTAGACCGCTTGCGACCACCGGCCGACGCCCGTTGAACTCGCATAAAGCTTCGGATCGGCCGGCTTCTCCCACGGCGAGAACTCTCGCAGCGATTCCCGCTCGAATGTTTCACCGATGAGCAGAAACGAATCGAGTTGGCCTGCGGCAATCAGCGCGGGGAGATCCCAGAGCAAGCCGCTGCGAGCACAAATATGCGCGCCCGCTTGTTCGCGAACTTGCTGCGCGATGGCGAACGGGCTGGGAAACTCTTTGCCTGCATCTTCAAGCTTCAATTGCTCCGTCATTTTATGAAACAACAGCGACGCGCCCGCCCGTTCATCTCGGCCGCCGAAAAAATACAGCGCGCGATTGTCTCCGCATTTCAGGAAGGGTTCTTTTGGCGGCGGCTTCTTCTCGAACAGGCTTTTTTTGTTCCACCAGGTCACATCGCCAGCGACATCGAGTTCTTCGGCCCGCATCAGCAGTTCGAGTTCGGCCGGCTCGCGGGTGAGATGCAGATCGCCGGCGTACCAGTTTTCTTTCCGCATGTTCACCGCACGATGCAGGTCGACGACTTTGGTGTCTTCGGAATCTCGCTCGAGCGAGAAGTTGCCGTAGCGGATTTTGTACTCCGGGCCATGTTCCATTTCGAACGTGTACGCGCCGGGCTGCAGTTCGAGGACGATGGACCCATCGAACGTGAAGTGATCATGCCAATAAGCAGTCTTCGGCGGACGGACCGGTTTGCCGCGGGCATCTTTCAAGTGCATGCGCACGGCGAGTGGCTTGCCTGTGTCACGATCGACGGCTTGGATGGTGAGTTCCCCCCGACCGCCGGCAGCGAACGCGGCGAGCGGCCAATGAAGCAACCCGAGGAACAACAGGCAGATCGCAAGAGAATTTCGGTTCATGAACCAAGTTTAGGTCATGAAAAAACCGCGGGATTCTTAGGGAATCCTGCGGCTTGGGAGTTTTTTACAAATGGTGAGTTGTTACCCGCTTCGGCCCCTCACTCCAGCCCTCTCCCCGAAGCGAGGCGAGGGAGCTTTTCAATTTTGCTTACGCAAAATTCGAATCACGGGCTGCTCAGGCTTAGCCGGGCGTCCAGCACCTTTTGGATGCGGGCTGCCGATTCTTGCAGGTGGGCCTTGCTATAGGTATCGAGCTTACCGGTCATTTCGCCATTCTCGAGCACCTTTTTGATCCGGCCTTGCAGGTCGGTCAGTTGCAAGTAGGCCACCGTTTGGCAATCTTGCGGAGCACTCGTGTTGCCCATCGCGAGTTGCGACAAGCTCTTGAGGTACGACCGTTGCAAGTTGCGACGCAGGCTGCCGATCGCGGGTTTGCGGTTGCTGTATTCGCCTTCCTTCAAACCTTCGACATCGCTGAAGATGCTCTTCGTCAAACGGTCGAGCAATTCCGCCGTCGTAACCACATCGGCATCGGGCGACGACTTCAGTTCGGCATCGTGCATCCGTTCAAGAGTGATCGACGAGAGCAATTGCGATAGCACACGTTCTTGCCACATCAGCACAAAGTCGTGCACACCAAAGTCCTTGCGGACCGGCGAGTTCACGCCCCAGTGGCTCCAGTTGCTCCAACCGAGTTGGTTGTAGATTTCTGGTGGGAACGAGAACGGCTTGTCGCTGAACAAGTTCTTGTCGAGCATCTCCAGCACTTCGCGCTGCAGCTTGGCATCGACCGGTTGAATCGGCGGCTTGCCATCTTTGTCACCCTTGTGGCTGCGGCTGGTCTTCAAACCACCCACTTGCCTCGAAGCAAAGAACATCGCCTGGCCCGCTTGAGCCACCACCACGTTGAACGTGCGGCGGGCTTGCGTGTAGTCGTCGCCTTCTTTGGTCGTGCGATCGATCAAGCCCGGAATCAGGTCTTCGACCATCTTCAGCCGGAGCTTGGCGTAATCGATGGGATTAGCGCCGAGGTCGAAACGATTGGTGTCCGGATCGGGGTCAATGCCGCGGGTATCTTCGTCAGTACTGTACGCGAGAGTCGGTTCGCCGCTACGCGAAGCGATCTTTTTAAGCTCGGCAACTTCACCAGCCGTACCGCCGCTGAACGGCTTGTAGCCATATTCGATCGCCCAGATGTCATACGGGCCGACAGTCGTCGGATAAAAATCGCCCTGTTTCTCACCCTTGCCGACGATGTTGGCCGGGTTGTAATCCATCACCGAAGCGACCATCGCGCCACCCGATTTGCTCGGGTCGTTCAGATCCTTCAAGCTGAGCCACTTGCTGGCCTTAAAGTTGTGTCGCAAGCCGAGCGTGTGGCCCACTTCGTGCATCGTCACTTCTTTCAACGCTTGCATGATGAACTTTTCGGTTTGCTCGGGAGCGGTCTTCGGATCGGCAGCGAGAATCGCCGCAGCGCCGCTGGCCAGCTGCATGCTCATACCGGCGCTCAGGCGGCAATCGGGCATCAAGCCAGTGCGGGTGCTGAAGATCGAGCGGGTGGCTTTTTCTTGATCGCGGTCAGGCCGCAGATCAAGTTCGCCGCCGGTCATTTCGGCAACGGTCGCTGGTGTGAACGTCTCGTACTCTTCCTTCCAGAAGGTGAGGAAGTCGGCGTCGAAGATAATGTCGGCGTCGAGAATCTGGCCGGTGTACGGATTGGTCCGCGACGGGCCCATCGCAAAGCCGGCGTTTGAAGTGATCCAGCGAAACGTGTTGTAGTTGATGTCTTCTGGATCCCACGTGGCGTTGTCGGGCTGACGTTCGACAACCACCGCATTCACAAAGCCCGCTGCTTCGAATGCTTTGTTCCATTCATAGATGCCGTCGTAGATGGCCTTCTCATACTTATAAGGAACCGTCTTTTCGATCCAGAACTTGATCGGCTTCGTCGGCGGCGAGAGCTTCGCGCTGGCGTCGCTCTTTTGCAGATCCCAACGATTGATGTAACGCACGAATTGTTCGCGGTTGCTCTTGCTGCTGAAGTCCTTCACGGCCGTGAGGAAGTAGCCAACGCGGTCGTCGGCCAGGCGAGGCTGATACGAGCCGCCGGTCGGGATCTTGCTGATCGAGTAATGCACGTTGATCGTCACGCCGCGGCTGTCCGGGACCGTGTCGATCTCCTGAGTGCCGCCCGACGCATACGTCGCGGCAACTTCCAGTTCCATGTTGTTTTCAAACCCCTTCACCGCAGCGAAGGAGCTCTTCGATGGCGAGAAAATGAAGCCGGGCAGCACCTGGCTGATCTGCGGCAGGTCGCCCATGAAGACCGAACTCAGGTCGACCAGGTCGCCCCCCTTCGGACCTTTGACGGTCGAAGGAATGCTGAACAGCACGCTGTCGGTGTACGCATTGCGAACCGCGCGGGCCTCGGGCGAATTGCTGGCCGCCTTGAAGCGGACGTTTTTGCGAATGATGTGAACGTTGTCGTCGACCTTGCGGAACTGCCAGATCCAGTCGTCGCCAAAACCCCAGCTCATGCCGCCGAGCAGCGGGCCTTGCGAAATGCCCCGGCTGATCGAGATCAGCACGATGAACTCCGAGCCGTAGTCGCCCGGCATCAATTCCACGTGCAGGCTGTTTCCCTTTTGATGCAACTGCAACAAACCGGGAATCGCTTTGGCGTCCTTGAGCACGGCCGCATAGGGCGGTGCCGCTGGGGCAGCCGCTGCGGGAGTGGCCGGCTTGTCTTGCGCCGAAACATGGGAAGCAAAGAATAACGCCGTCGCTACCAGGCACGAGGTGCCAGTGAAAATCCGTCGAAACATGTGGTTCACTCACTACTGCCGCGCACCTGCCAATCAGCGATTGCCATTGGTCAGCGAGCGCGAATCAAATTTTGAAGAATCCGACCCGTGTTTTTGGCGGGAGTACCCGGCTTTTGCCGAGAGTACCCCGGTTAAAGTTCGATCAAGCGACCGTTAAATATACCCCAGTTGGTTCAATTTGCCATTTCAGGCAATTATTTCCGAAAAAGAGCGATTTTCGGCCGACGCTTTACTCAAATCCTCACTAAGTTGCCTACTTTAGTGCCACGAGACTGCCATTTGGTTGTCCGGCCGATTCAACCGGCGTAGGCTGCCCCCTGAATCTGGCGAGCGTCGAGGCGGGAGCCCGACGTGTTCGAGACGATGCGAACTCTTCTCCGGCTGAGAATATGTCCGACCACGACGCGCAGGCCGTCCTTAACATCTTTACCGGCTGCTGCACCAAGTTCCAGTTGCAACGGGTGGCACACCTGGGATTTAGCGGGTCCGCGCTCTGGAAGGTTGTTGCCAGCGACTCGAATTTCTTGCCGAGCCAGCTCTGCCTCAAGCGCTGGCCCGCCGATCATCCCCCGCCGGCACGGTTGCCGTGGATCCATCAAGTATTGTTAAGGGCCAGGCAACGGGGATTGAAATTTGTCGCCGAACCGCAGCCGACGCGCGCGGGTTCGACGGTTTGCGAATGGGGCGGTTCGACCTGGGAACTGATGACCTGGCAGCCGGGTGAAGTCGATCATTCGCTGAATCCTTCGCCGGAGAGAATTGCTGCCGCGTTTCGCGCGCTGGCGAAGTTTCACGCGGCCACGGCAGAACCGGAACGCTCGCCCACTCCCAATACGTTCCAACCGGCCCCGGCATTTGCCGATCGACTTTCGCGCTGGCGGGAGTTGACGGAGGGAAAGATCGAACAAATCCGCCGGGCTGTGGCAAGGAATCGCGTTCCGAAACTAGATTACTTAGCCGAGCGATGGCTCGCTCAGCATGCGATTTTGCCGCACATACTGACAGACCAACTGCTCGCCGCAGCACGCTTGTCATTCTCTTTGCAACCGGCCATTCGCGATTTGTGGCGCGACCATGTGTTGTTCGCGGGAAACGAAGTCACGGGGTTCATCGACTTCGGCGCGATGCGCGTCGATACACCGCTCACCGACATCGCGCGGTTGCTCGGCAGCCTGGCGAAAGATGATGCACTGCTGCGACGCGTAGCGCTCGATGTCTACGCCGAAATCGTTCCACTGACACCACGCGAACACGAATTGATCGGCTTGCTCGACCACAGCGGCACGCTGATCGCCGGCTGGAATTGGCTGGACTGGTTATACGTCGAAGAGCGACCGTTTCCATCACTCACCGCAGTTCGCGGTCGACTCGTCGAATTGTTGAATCGGCAGTGGTGAAATATGCCTCAAACCGCTGCAGATTATTTTTCAGCAAGCAGTTCTTTTACCTTAGCGTCCAGATCGCGCGGAGCAGCGTCCCACTTGGCGCGGAGTTTTCCCTGGCGGTCGTACAGGCGGAAATGCGGTACGAGTTCAATCTTGAATTTTTCAAAAGCTTCAGCGCCGGGATCATAGGAGCAGATCAGGTTTTCAAAACCCGCGCGGTGCTCGGCGAGAAAACGGCGAACTTTCGCTTCTTCTTCCGGTGCATCGAACGCCACGGCGATGGCGGTCAGTCCTTGATCGTGATACTTGTCGTAAGTCTCAACCGTGTGAGGAAAAAACTCAACGCACGGTTCGCACCAGGTTGCCCAGTAGTCGACAAATACGACCTGTCCTTTCTGCTTGGCAATCAGGGCGTCGAGCGCCTTTTCGTCCCCAACTTTCACGTTGATGGTTGCCGGGTCAAATGCTGGAGTTTGCTCGACTGGTTTCGGCGGCGCCGGCATCGCGGTGGTTCGTACACGCGGCGGAACTCGTACCACTTCGGCTTCGCAGCCGGAGCAGAGTGCAACGACAGTGCCCACAATCAGCACCCAGTGCAAACGGACATTTGTTTTTTTGTGAGAAGACATCATGATCATGGAACGTTAGTTGGGTTCGCGGAGGTTGGCTGCGATGCGTTGGGCTGCGGCTTGGGTTTCATGGCCGTGCCCGTCCTGGGGTCGATTGTCAGATTCAGATCTTCGCCGTCGGCAGTGTAAAAGAAAAAGCCATACATCATTTCATGCACCGTTTGCGGGCCGAAGCGCACCGCCTGTGTGGCATCGGGATTGTACGGGTTGAACTTAGAATTGTCGAAGTGCGCGGTCACTTCGATCTTCGTTCCCTTGGGGAATTTTTTTGTCCCCGGTTGCCAGCGAAAGTTTTGCTGCCAATCGAAGTGGTAATTCGGCACCGACAACAACGTTTCTTTATCGCCATCCGGCCGGATCGCCTTGAACGTCATGTCCTTGCCGCGGAGATGCATGTGCGAAAACATGGCCAGGCCTGTCGCATCGACGGTCAAAGTGCGTGTCGCTTGCACAGGATGGGCTGCAGCACCCGGCGGGATTTCGAACTTGCGGGTCGTCACTTGCATGTGATGCAATTCCTGCCGTACGACATAGCGGGGAAAGCGAAAGCCGACCTGCATCCGGTTCTTCTCTTCCTTGCCCGTCGTCGTGTAGTGAATCTGCAGCGCGATCACCGAGCCAGCGGGAATTTTGAAACCCAGCCCTTCGCCCAGTGTGAACGCGGTGCCGCCGGGAACTCGGCCGGTGATGAAGTTTTCGTCGCTGAACTTTTCGCCTAGCGCGACATAAGCCATGTTGCAATGATGCACGACGGCGGGATTGCTGGGCTTGATCTCGGCGCCGCTGATCCAGGTGTCTTGCAAAAAGACATAGGGCAGGATGATGTGCTTGTAGTCGACAAAGCCTTCGGCGGGCAGTTTGTGCGTTTCGAGCGAAGTAGTGAGGATATCGGGCTCGCCGATTTCCCAATCCACGTCGGGAAACTTTATTGGCGGCGGCGCTTTCTCTTCATCGCCAGCCGCGAGGCCCGTTTTGGTCCAAGCGACAATCGTATCGCGCTCGGCCGACGTCAGCTTTCGTTCGTTCACAAAATGCTGCTGACGATTCGCAAACCACGGTGGCATGCGGCGGTCGGTGACGACTTCCGCGATCGCTTCGGCATGTGCGGCAACTTCTGCTTTGGTGACAAGTGAAAACGGCGCGTTGCCCCCCGCGCGATGACATTCCTGGCAATTGGCTTGCACGATCGGCAGCACGTCTTGATAAAAGGTCACGGGGCGTTTTAGGTCCGGCGTCGCTGGCAACGTAATCAAACAGCCATCAACGGCGGTTTCGGTGGTTTTGATCTCTTTGCCCGCGAGCAACTCATCGAGCGCTCTTACCAAATCATCGGATGAAGCTTCGGGCCGAGCGCCGCCGACGCGATACTGATCATCGATCCTCCCGCGATAACGGAGCGTGCGCTTGCTATCGAGAATCACCACTTCGGGAGTTCGTTCGACGCCGATCGCTTTCGCACACGAGCCATCGACGTCCTTCACGAACGGAAACTCGACGCCGAAGTCGATGGCCTGCTGCGCGATCTCGCTGATCTCATCGTCTGTGCTGACATTGATACTTACGAACTGCACGCCCTGCGTGTGATACTTTTCATCCAGTCGCTTCAGTTTGGGCCAGTATTTCTGCACGAGCGGGCAGGTGGTGTTCGTGAAGATGAGCACCGTAAGCTTGGATTCGCCCAAGTCGCTCAGCGAGCGCTGCAGATAGCGGATGTCTTTGAAACGCAGGTTGGGGATTTCGCTGCCGATTTTCACGCAGTCGGCAGCCTGAGCTCCATTCGCGCAGATCAGAATGCCGAGAATGAAGGATGCAAATAACGTGCGGCCGAGCATATTCCAATCCCTCGATGCGAAGACGCGTTCTTTCGCGGAGCGAAAGACGACAATCACCTATAACAGAATTTCGGTCAGCACGTCGCCAGCGACATCGGTCAAGCGGAAGTCGCGGCCATTAAATCGATATGTCAGCTTCGTGTGTTCCAGGCCGAGCAACCGCAGCAGCGTCGCGTGCAGGTCGTTGACGTGGACTTTCTTCTCCACGGCTTTGTAGCCGAATTCGTCAGTCGCGCCATAGTGCAAACCGGCCTTCACGCCAGCCCCAGCCATCCAGATGGTGAAGCCATTCGGATTGTGGTCGCGGCCTTTCGCTCCTTGCGAATCGCTGGTGCGGCCGAACTCACCGCCCCAGATGACGAGGGTCGATTCGAGTAAGCCGCGGGCCGCGAGATCAGCGAGCAACGCGGCTGCGGGTTGATCGGTGTGGAGCGCGCACGACTTGTGATTCGTTTCGACATCGGTGTGGCAATCCCAGGGCACGTCATTCACGCTGCCATCGCCGCCGACACCTTTGCCCGCAAAAATCTGCACGAATCGCACGCCGCGTTCGACGAGCCGCCGCGCGAGCAAGCACTGCCGGGCAAACGTCGCACATTCGGGCTTGTCGAGGCCATAAGCAGCATGCGTCATCGCCGTTTCTTTGGTCAGGTCCATCGCCTCGGGCGCAGCCATTTGCATGCGATAGGCCAGTTCATACGAATTGATCCGCGCGGCAAGATCGGTTTGTGTCGGCCGCGTCGCGGCGTGCTCTTGATTGAGTTGCTTCATCAATTCCAACTGCGACCGCTGTTGAGCATCGGTGTGCTTGTTGTCGCGAAGTAGATTGTCGATGGCTTCTTTGCGGCGAGCATCGAGCGCGAGTGCCTGATACGTCTTTGGCAAAAATCCAGCCGACCAGATCTGATCGTCGCCGCGGGGCCGCGTGTCGTGCATGACGACATAAGACGGCAAATCCTGATTGAGCGAACCGAGGCCATAGGTCATCCAAGCGCCGAGCGCCGGCAGACCGGGCCGGTTCGTGCCGCACATCAGCTCGATCGAAGCCGGCGCGTGATTGTTCTGCTTCAAATACATCGAATGCAGGAAACACATCTTGTCAACGTGCTGCGACAGATGCGGAAAGATGCTCGGCGCCCAGGTCGCCGACTGGCCATGCTGTTTCCACTCAAACGGCGACTTCAAGCACTTGCCGCTGGTGGTGAAGAAGCCCGTCTTCGGATCGGAACCGGCGAGCTCCTGGCCGTCGCGCTTTTGCAACTCTGGTTTGTAGTCCCATGTGTCGACTTGCGACGGCGCGCCGGTCATGAAGAGCCAAATGATCGATTTCACCTTCGGCGGAAAGTGCGGCTCCTTCGGCGCGAGGGGCCCCGCGGGAATCGCATCGGCGGGCGATTCTTTTTGCAACATGCTCGCGAGCGCGAGGGAGCCGAAACCGAGGCCGGCGGATTTAAGGAATTCGCGGCGGGGTGGGAGATGAAAATTATCGTTAAACATCATTCGACCTACTCCCTCTCCTCTGTACTCAGGGGGAGAGGGTTGGGTGAGGGGTTCTGACTTGCAAAGGGTCCTAATCCACGTACACAAACTCATTCAAACACAACAACAACTGGCAAACCTCCACGAGCGCCTTCTCCGTCGCCGCGGCATCCGTTCCCAGCATTGCTTTCTGTTGTTCCACAAACGCCGCGAGCCGCGTCTTCTCAGGCTCTGTCGGCAGCCGAGCGAAGGTGATTTGATATGCCTGGTCGATCGCATTTGCGATGGCAACATCAGCCGCGGGCTTAATCCGCTGTGCGAGCTTCTCTGCTTGCTGCCGCACGAACGGCGAGTTCATCATCGCCAGCGATTGCGTCGGGACGGTGGTGCTGATTCGTTCGCCGACGCTTTGGGTTGGTTCGGGGGCATCGAACATCGTCATCAGCGGAATCAGTTCGCTCCGCTTCACTCGCAAGTAAATGCTGCGGCGGGGCGTGTTGTCGAGAATGCTGGGGCCATACATGTTCGGATCGAGATTGCCACCGATGGCGAGCAGCGTGTCGCGGATCAACTCCGCATCGAGCCGCCGCGGTTGATAATGCCAGCGAAAACGATTGGCCGGATCAATCTTTACATTTTCTGGCGAAACCTCGTTCCCCTGCTGATAGACCGCGCTAAGCATGATCAGCTTGTGCAGCGGTTTAACCTTCCAATTGTTCTTGACCAACTCCATTGCGAGCCATTCGAGCAACTCGGGATGCGATGGCTTTTCCCCTTGCGCCCCAAAGTCGTTCGGCGTGCCGACGAGTCCCTGACCAAAGTGATGTTGCCACAGTCGATTGACTTGCACGCGAGCCAGCAGCGGCCCAGCGCCATGTTCGACATCGGTCATCCAATCGGCCAGGGCCACGCGTGGCTCCGTTGCTGCTGGCGAAGTGGGCATGCCACGAGTCAACACACGCAGATTACCCGGCTCAGCCTTGCCGTTTTTATTATCGACTTCACCGCGGCGGAGAAAGAAAACGTCCTGACCGCCCCCGACGGTGGTATAGACTTCAACCATCTTCGGGCGAGGTTCGGCGGCGATGTGCGTCCGCAGAGCAGTGAGCACCTTCGCAGTATCCGGTTCGAACGGCGCGAACCAGCGGACCATCGCTTCGCGCTGCGCATCGGAAAGCTTGTTTGCGTTGGCGGCGAGGATCGCGCGAATCTCACCCACATGCTGCGGCGTGAAATCACCGGCCCAGGTGGCGGGATTGGCTTCGGTGCTCAGCGACAATCGCAGCCGACCGATACCCAGGTCCCGAAACTTCATCTCGACTAACAACTGCGTGCCGCTCGCAAAGCCAGCCAGCGGCGCTTCGAGTTCAAACACCGCCGCGTTGTCTTTCTTCGCGGTCGTCTTCACCACCCAAGCCGTGGCTGGTTTGCCGTCGACAGCGTTGGCGAGCGGCTGATCCTTGTCTTCCCCGCCGGCGAAAACCGGCTTGAGCTTTAGTTCGATCGGCGCGTCCTTGGCACTCGCATCCAGTGGCTTCGCGGTGATCTTCAATTCGGCGAGTTGAAAACTACCATCGCCATTCAAGCCGGGTCCGCGCTGTGGCAGCGACTTTTCGGTGAACGCATCGAACCGCAGCGAGTGGATGTTTTTCTGATGGGTGTGAAATGTCAAATCGTATTGTTCTTCATTGGCAACTTTTCGCCGCATCCCGCGCATCGCACGCCGCGGCACCTCCACGCCCGTTACCAGCATCCCATCATGCATCAAAATGCCGCCGGGCAATTCCTTCAGATACGATCGCTCCGCATCCCAGGCCACGGGCTCCAAAATCTGCCACCGGGGCGCCTCAGGCTGTTTGGCCAGCTCTGCTTTTTGCCAGGTATCAAAACGCTTCGGCAATTCTTCCGCGGCGAACTTCTTGAGCGCGGCGTCGAGCGGTTCTTGGGCGGCGCGATGTGCATCGAGCGCTCGTTGCGTTGCGACCGGATCGGGATCGAGTTGCCGCGAGCCGTGCGAAGTCTTCGCCAGCGTTGCCGCGAGAGCGTAATAATCTTGTTGCGGCAGCGGATCGTACTTGTGATCGTGACAACGAACGCAACCCAGCGTCAGGCCCAGCATGGAACCGCCGACAGTCATCAGCATGTCGTCGAGTTGGTCGTAGCGAATCCGCTCCACCGTCTTCGCGGTGATTTGTCCCGGATAAGGGCCAGCGACGAGAAAGCCACTCGCGGCGGCCGCAGCGTAATCATCGGGTCGCAGTTTGTCGCCCGCGAGTTGCATGCGGACGAACTCGTTGAACGGCAGATCGTCGTTGAGCGCGCGAATGATCCAATCGCGATAATGAAACGCACCGCTGCGAAAGCCATCGAACTCATAGCCGCCACTTTCCGCGTAGCGGGCGACATCAAGCCAGTGCCGGGCCCATTTTTCACCGTACTGCGGACTAGCGAGTAAACTGTCGATCACTTTTTCAAACGCCTGCGGCGAAGCGTCGTTCGCAAAGGCAGCGATCTGTTCCGGCGACGGCGGCAGGCCGATCAAATCAAAATAGGCGCGGCGGATCAACTTCTCTTTCGTCGCCGGATTACTGGGCGTGAGTTTTTGCTTTTCCAACTCCGCCGCGATGAACTGATCGATGGGCGTTTGCACTTTCACACCGATTGCAACGGCGGGCGGCGCAACTGCGTGCAACGGTTGAAACGACCACCATTGCCTTCCCTCTTCCAGATTGATCTCGCGCTTCGTTTTAACGACCTTTCCTTCGGTCCGCGGATCGGGTGCACCCATATCGACCCATTTGACAAAGTCAGCGACCACTTCCGCCGGCAGTTTGCCCGTCGGCGGCATCTCAAATCCGTCGAACTTCAACGCCTTGATCAGCAGACTTTCGGCCGACTTCCCTTTGACAATTGCCGGACCACTTTCGCCGCCGGCGAGCAGACCCGGGGCGGAATCGAGAAACAATTCGGCCTGCAGTTTTTTCGCCTGCAGCGCGTCGTGGGAATGGCAGCTGTAGCAATGCTGCACCAGGACCGGGCGGATCTTCTCTTCGAAGAACTTATGCCCGCTTTCTGCGGAGAGTACCCCGGCGTCGGCCGGCGTTTGCGCAGCCGCATTGCTGGACATCCAAGCGATCAAAATCAAGGCAATCGAACCAGTGCGCATCTCTTTCCCTCGCGATCAGAATTACACCGCATTCTAATCCATGGAGTTTGATTGATGCGAGCAAATTAGCAGCCTTTTCGTAGACAACTCGGGTGACTTTGGCGATTCTTTGACCGATTCATCTTTCGCGGAGTGATCGGCGACTACCGATTGGCAATGCTGATGCCGATCAGCGCCACCAGACCGATGCCGATGAGCACGGCGACGATGATTGCTCCCTGCAGCCACGCGCTGCCGAGCTTGTGCTCTTTGATCAATAATTCTTCTTCGGCCTTACGCTTGTACTCGATGCTGTCTTTGCGGCGGAGTTTGAACTGCGCGTTGCATTGGGGGCAGAGGACTTCCTGATCGAGCATCTCGGGCGGCGTTTCGAGCTCGTGCCCGTTGGGGCAGGGAATGTGCAGCAGCTGTGGTCCCGCTGGCGGCGCGAGATCGCCCAGGCCACCTTTGCGACGACCACCGGCGCCAGGCCAGGCGGGCTCTTCGACGGCCGGTTCGGCGATGGGCTCGGGAATCAAAAACAACATGCCGCAAGTCGGGCAATGGCATTGCTGGCCGGCCTGGTCGGGGGTTCCTTCGAGCAAATGGCCGTTGGGGCATTCAAACTGAAACGACATTTCCGCGAGACTCCGTGCGTTCTGTTCCGGGGACGCTTCTTCTTAGCATACTCAAAGTTTTTGGTCGACTTACAGCGCAAACCCTCACCCCGACCCTCTCTCCGGTGTACCGAGGAGAGGGAGTATTTGTGGGTGGCGGTCTCACAACCGTTACACGTATCACCACCGCACCACTCTCCAATCAATCGCCGTAAATTCTTCGCGAATTATCCAAAATTCTCTCAAGCAGACAATTTGACTCAGAAAGAAGTTGACATAGGTTTCAGGTGTGCAGGGAGTTAGTGGCCTTTACCGGCTGCTGACTCTCAGCCCGGCTTCTGGCCGGGTGTACCCGATGGTGGTTGCCTCAGTTCCTCGCCGGCGTGGGCTTGCTCACTTCGGCCGGTGCTCCGGTGGCTGTTGTCGGTGGCCTGCCGCCTCACATCCCCGAAAGGGCAAACCGGTAGTAATGCCGGGGCGCAAAGCAAGAGGGCCGTGGGTCGTGAATCGTTGTTGGTCGTGCGTTGTTCGTTGCTTCGGTGGCGGGCGGCGTGCGTTCGGCGGTGGTTTGCGGTTTACGGTAGCCTGGCTGCCGAACGGATGGGACTGTGCTGCGTGGGGTTAGATTCCCCGCTCGGCGCTTTTGATTCCTGGCAATTCGATGACGATGGCGAGGCGAGCTTTTCAACTGTTTGAGTCAAAACTCGGTGCTTTGGCAGGCCGGCGGCGCGTCACTTGTGGCGCGTCGCAGCACCGGGTGAGACTCACGAAAGTTTTTGGTGTCGGACGGTATTGAGTGACATTCGTCATTCGATCCGCCGAACCGGAGAATAGGAACAATGAAGAATCTCGCTCTGAAAGTGCAACGTTTTCTGGTCTCTGAAGATGGCCCGACCGCGGTGGAATACGCCGTGATGCTGGCTTTGATCGTGATCGTCTGCTTGACGGCCATTCAGGCCATCGGCACGAACGCGAACGTGACCTTCAACTCGGTCGCGTCGAAGCTCGGCACCACCGGCGGTTCGTAATGAACCCGCCGCAGGTGAGCAGCAATTGCTCGCCTGAAGTGTCGGCTGTTTGACATCGGGACCTTCTCGTTGCCTTCCTTCGGTTGGCAACGAGAAGGTTCTTTTTCGCGCGCTGTTGCTCAAGTACGTGGTCGAGCAACCCGCCAGTTGCACCGGGTTCGTAAGTCGCAATCCTCTCTCACGCGTCTCCCCAGACGCCACTTTGTGCGATGGACAGGCGACTGGCCCTTCTCTTTGCCAGGGAGCGACAAGTGCCTCGCGGGTCGTAACGCCCGGATTTGATGTCCGTCCTGCCCTTGGTTGATTTTCCCTCAAAGCGTTGTCGTTTCGCCATCGTCTTTGTTTGAAGGACTCAGCCATGAATGTTCTCGTCACCAAAATCTCGCGTTTCTTGAAGTCGGAAGACGGCCCCACCGCAGTGGAATATGCCGTGATGCTCGCGTTAATCGTGGTGGTCTGCTTGACGGCCATCCAAGCCATCGGGACGAACGCCAATGTGACGTTCAACTCGATCGCGTCGCAATTGGGAACGACCGGCGGTCCGTAAGGATTATGCCGCCCGCGCCGATTGTGCGGATGGGCCAGCGACTGCCTGGCCCATAGCTTCCCGGCCGGAAGCGCCGCTTTCCTGAATCTTTTTTTTCGAAACGCGCTATTTTCTAACCTAGGGTTTGGTGTGGGAACGGAATTCAATGGGCGGACGACCGCCGGATTCGTTTCCCCGTCACGCAGGTCGCAAACTCGCCGCGGCTGTGGGCGGAAATTACTCATCGAACTCGAAAGGTCTCGTCATGAAGTTGTTCAATCAAGTCAAGAAGTTCCTGAAGTCGGAAGATGGTCCTACCGCGGTGGAATACGCCGTGATGTTGGCCCTCATCGTCATCGTCTGCCTCACGGCCATTCAAGCGATCGGTACGAACGCCAACGTGACGTTCAACTCGGTTGCTTCGAAGCTCGGCACGACCGGCGGTTCGTAAACGACGCAGTTTCGCGCAGACCTGGCGACGCTGAAGTCGCCAGGCAACCCGCGGACGATTGCAGATTTCAGATCCGAGATTAGAGAGCCGGTTGAAGCCGGGACTCCAGCAATCTTGCATCTGAAATATGCAATAAATAGATGAAAATTTCTATTTAAGGTTGCTACTATGTATCCCGTTGTTCCTGTCGATGTTTTGATCGGCAGTTGGGAAATGTTGTGCTACGTTTTCACTGCCGCAGCTGCTCTGTTGAGTTGGGTGTTGGCTTGGCGCTGGTAACGCGCTGTGTATTTCAATTGATATTCAAGCCTCGTGTGAATGCTGCAGCGACGCAGCCGCCGAGGAGCGGACTTGTTTTCGGAGATTCGTCAGATGCTCGATACTTTCGCCGCGCTGGGAGAAGTCATTGCTCAGCACTGGACAATTTGGCTGGTTACGGTGGTCATGATTCTCGCCGCGGTGATCGACGGCTTTGAACTGAAGGTGCCGAACTGGGTCACATTCCCCTTCATCGCCAGCGGCTGGATCTACAGCGTCGCGGCGTTCGGCTGGGAAGGGCTGTACTGGAGCATCGCTGGCACGGTCATTGGCCTGCTGTTGTTGCTACCGGCTTATGCAATCGGCGGCATGGGGGCTGGCGACGTCAAGTTACTCGCCGGCCTCGGCGCTTGGGTTTATGGCACACATACCTTATATGCCTTTGCCTTCACCGCTGTCATCGGGGCCATCCTGGCCGTTGGCATGGTGCTGGCACGCAAGGCCTGGAAGAAGCATTCGGACCAATTCTGGATGATTCTCAACGAGATCACCGTCATCAAGAATCCGGAACAGCTAGCAGAGATTGCTGCGAAGCGCAAGCCTTCGATGCTGCTGCTGCCTTACGGCATTCCGATGGCCATCGGCACGATCGTCTACTTCCTGTGGGCGGGATTGCTGATCGGCTAAGCGATTGCTGGTACACGGGAAGTACCTACGAAGAGTGAGCGGGCAAGCGAGCAGGGAAACTAGAGAAACTTTGACGAGAGGGCTGACTATGCTTACCGCGCAAACCTTGACACGCTGGGCTTCGAAATTTGTTAAACCCTGCGGATTATTCCGAAAACAACGACGGGGAGCAGCGGCCGTCGAGTTTGCCGTCGTTGCACCGGTCTTCTTTCTGCTGGTATTCGGCATGATCGAATACGGCCGAATGGTGATGGTCCAACAGATCATCGTCAATGCGGCTCGCGAAGGATGCCGGGCAGCGGTACTCGACGGATCGACGACCTCCGGGGTGAAGTCGACCACCATCACCGCGATGGCCAGCGGCAACATCACGATTACGACGAGCAACGTGACGGTTAGTCCGGATCCGCCTAGCAATGCGGAATTTGGCGATCCTGTCACAGTTACGGTAACAGTTCCTTTCAATCAAGTCAGCTGGCTGCCATCGCCAATGTATCTTGGGGGAAAAAGCATGACTGCATCTACGACCATGCGTCGTGAAACGGTGCAGTAGCTGGGGGTTGATCAGATCAGTTACGGAATGACTGGTTTGCAGTTGGATGGAGCCTTTCGGTACACGTCGTACCAGGCATTGTGAGCAGGAATCGATCGATGCGGATGAAGTCGCTAGTTTTGATTTTCATCGCCCTGGGCTGCGGCTTGGTTGCGTCGATCGGTATCAGCCAGGTCATGAACGGCGCCAAAGCCGGCCCAGGAACGGTAGAGATGGAACCGATTCTGGTGACCCTCACCGACATCGATATCAACGGCGACTTTAACGCCAACAATGTCAAGCTCGAGCCCTGGCCAAAGATCAAGTTGCCCGAAGGGGCCATTCGCTCGCTCGACGAAGTCAAAGACAAATATGCTCGCCAACGGTTCATCAAAGGTGAACCGATCCTGGTGGATAAGATCACCGACTCGAAGGGCGTGATCACGCCGACCATTCCTACCGGCTTCCGCGTGATGCCGGTCAAGGTCGAAGAAGACACCGTGATGCGCGGGATCACTCCCGGCGATCGCGTCGACATCAACTTATATGTCAAACGGAGTGAAGAAATCTCCGAGCCAGGCACTTACACGATCATGCAGGCCGTTCGCGTGTTCGCGGTGGGCGCCAAGATTGACAAAGACAACGATGCGAAGACTGCCGACGCCCAGTTCCGCACGATCTCGCTGCTCGTTACTCCCGAACAAATGCGGCACCTGACCGGTGCCATTCAGATCGGCAAGATCGGTCTCGCGCTGCGAAACCCGAACGAGCCCATCGACGAAAAAGATGCGTCCGTCACGCCGCTGCCCGAAATCCTGAAGGGTGGCGCGCTCGACAACGGCGAAGACGTCGGCCCGCAGCAAGTTGCTACGCAAGCTCCCGCTGCTGCACCGGCCGCAGCTGCAAATCCGACCGGCGGCTTACTCGAGATGTTTGCCAACGCTGCCAACGTCATCGGCTCTAAGATGCAAGAAGGTACGCCCGTCGAGCCGAAGGCCGACAATGGCTACACGATGCACATTTATACGAACAGCGAAGTGAAGAAATTCCAGTGGGATGACCGCAACGGCATGCCGCAGGAAAGCACGGTATTTTCGGCCGGCTCTGCTGGCCCGAGTTCGTCGCCGCCGCCGGCTCCCGCCGCTGGTGCTGGTGTGAACCATCGTCCCGGCTACTTGCTGGAACGACGCCCGAGTTGGATGACGGAATCAGCTCGCTAACTGCAAATGGTCATTGATGGCCGCCTGCAGTGAGTCGAGTCCACGGAACGGACCCTTCAGAATTCAGTTACGCAAGGAAGCACACGGATGGCAAAGTCATGGCCCCAGAACATGAGCGCCAGGGCAGTTCAGGCCCTCATTGCCTGCGCGGTGTTGGCCGCGGGTGCGATCCTCGTTTCGCCGCCCTCGCTCTCTGCCCAAGAACCACTCGCCGCTCCCGGCGTGAAGTTCAAGGTGCAAGGCGCCGCGGAACGCCTGGAAATGACCGTCAACACCAGCCGGATCCTCGAATTTGAATTCGATGTTCCCAAGATGCTGGTAAACAATCCCGACCTAGTTCGGGTGATTCCGATCTCGCCGCGGAGCGTGCAGCTTTCGGCGGTGAAGGCCGGCGTGACGCAAGTCAACGTCTGGGATGACAAAGGCAAGGTCACTTCGATCGACCTCGTCATCCTCGGCGACGTGCAAGAGCTCGACTTGATTCTCAAGACCGAGTTCCCCGAAGCCAACATCCGCCTGCGGCCGCTTAACAGCAGCCTGTTCATCACCGGCTTTGTTCCCAAGGCCGAGATGGTGCCGCAAATCACGCGGATCGCGCAAGACTACTTCCCGCAGATCGTGAATAACCTGACCGTCGGGGGCGTGCAAAAAGTGCTGCTGCATGTGAAGGTGATGGAAGTCTCGCGGACCAAACTCCGCACGCTGGGCTTCGACTGGGCCGAACTCAACGGTCAGTCTTTCGTCTCGCAAGGGGTGAGCGGTCTGCTCAACGGCATTGGCGTCGTCAACGGTGGTCCTTCGACCGTCCGCTTCGGAATCGTCAACGGCAACAACGAGTTCTATGGCTTCCTCGAAGCCTTGCGGCAAAACGACCTGGCCAAGCTCGTCGCCGAACCAACCCTGACCACGCTCAACGGCCGCCCGGCGAGCTTCAACGTCGGTGGTGAAGTGCCGATCTTGGTACCGCAGAGCTTGGGTAGCGTGACGATTCAATACCGCGAATTCGGCACGCAAGTCGACTTCGTTCCGATTGTGCTGGGTAACGGGATGGTTCGGCTGGAAGTGCGGCCGCAGATCACCGAACTCGATAACAGCTTGAGCGTGCAGCTCAACGGCACGAACATCCCCGGCTTCCGTCAGCGCCGCGCCGATGTAGGCGTCGAAATGCGGGCCGGTCAAACGCTGGCGATCGCTGGATTGATTTACCAACGAGTCGAAGCTCAAAGCCGTGGTATTCCTTGGATCGCCGATGTGCCATGGTTCGGTGCTCCTTTCCGCCGTAATACGGAACGGATGAACGAAGTGGAACTCGTGATCATGGTCACGCCTGAGTTCGCCGAAGCGATGGAACCAAACGAAGTGCCGCCGTGTGGCCCGGGTCAATTGACCACCAGCCCCACCGACACCGAGCTCTACTACCGCGGTTACTTGGAAGTTCCCAACAAGAACTGCGCCAATTGCAACACCACCGGCAATATCGCTCCATTCGGACCCGATCAACTGCCAGGCTCGGGCGGCGCCATCGCCACCGAAGCTCGCCGCCCGGCTCCGGTCGTGGCGCCTTCGCAATTTAAGCAACCGCAACAACAGCAATATGCTCCGCAGATGCGTCAAACGTCACAACCGGCCTACGGCGGCACTCCCGCTAAGACCGTGGCGACTGGAACGGGTGTGAAAAGTGCGTTGCAAACGTCGGCCCCGCAAGTTCAGCAGCCGACCGGCAACAGCAACTTCTCGTACTACGCGGGCAGCTCGCAACAACCTACACCTGCCTACTCGCAGCAGCAAACCACCACTGCCCGTCCGTCACAACAAGCTCGTCCCACGCCGCCGGCCCTGATCGGTCCGCTCGGTTATGACGAATTGAAGTAATACGACGATCTTGCCGAATGCGAAACGCGACACGCTCTTCCGGTTATGCCGGCTGGCGTGTCGCGGCATTTCATCACGATGCGATAATCTCACAGCCTGTAGAGTGCGGGCTGCCAAATTTCGACCTATTTACTAACAGAGCGCGAAGCAGGCAGCACATATTCTGCCAGCAGCCTCTGCCAGTCATTAGCTTCGAACCTCGGACAAAGGTTGGTCCCGCAGCATGAGCAACGTGCTCCGCATTGCGATTGTCGATCCCAGCGATTCTTCGCGCACGACGCTGAAGAACATGCTGCTGGGCCTCGACATCGTTTGGCTGGAAGCCGAATGCTCGCGGTACGAATTCTTCGCTGATGTCGTCAGCCAGACCAAGCCCGACATCGGCATCGTCTGCATCGACAGCAATCCTGATAAAGGGTTGAAGCTCGTCGAAACCCTTCGCGACACTTCTTCCGAGTGCGCGATCCTCGTGGTCAGCGCGTCGAATGACGGCCAGGTGATTCTGCGAGCGGTGCGGGCTGGCGCCAAAGAGTTTCTCACCGCCCCGGTCAATGTTGAAGACCTGGTCGGCGCTGTCGATCGTATCAGCGTGCAAAAATTCGGTGGCGGCAGCGGCGGTACACGCAGCTGTCAGGTCATCGCTGTCGCCGGAGCTACCGGCGGCGTCGGCACGACCTCGGCCGCGGTCAATCTTGGCTGCGTCCTCGCGGCGGAACCTCGCAACCAAGTGGTGCTGGTCGATCTCGACATGGCCCTCGGTGATGCCGATGTATTCCTCGACGCTATTCCCGATTACACCTTGGTCGACGTCGCGCAAAACATCGCGCGGCTTGACTTCAGCCTGCTCAAACGATCGCTCACCAAGCACAGCAGCGGCCTGTATCTGTTGCCGCGGCCCGTGCAATTGCAAGACACTTCGCTCGTCACGCCCGACGACCTGACCCGCGTGCTCGGTCTGCTCAAAGCGACCTTCACGCACATGATCATCGATCTTTCGAAGAGCTACAGCGAACTCGACTTCGTCGCGCTCAAGAGTGCCAAAGACATTCTGCTGGTCACGCAGCTCGATCTGCCCTGCCTCCGCAACGTCGTGCGACTGATGATGTCGTTCAACGAAACCGAAGGCTTGAAAGACAAGGTCAAGATCGTCGTCAATCGCGTCGGTCTTGGCAGCGGCGAAATCAGCTTGAAGAAAGCCCAAGAGACAATGGGCCGCGAAATCTTTTGGCAGCTGCCGAACGACTATCGCACCATGGTCGAAGTTCGCAACAACGGCGTGCCGCTGATCGAACAAGCTCCGAAAGCCGCGATCACGCAGGCCTTCGTCACCCTCGCCGACGCTCTCGGCAAAGCCGACGATAAAGCGAAAGAGCCTGCCGATGCCGCCGCTGCAGCTGCCGCCGCGAAGAAGGGTTCGGGTTGGCTCGGCTTCCTCTCGAAGCCCAAGGGTAAGTAAGACATAGGCCGGATCAAGCTGTACCCAGCGCTGATCCGGCACGACGTGCAATGCGGCGTCGCTCCGCAGTTCATGCCGGAGCGGCGCGGAGTACCGCTTGTTGCCGGCCTACAACAGCCCCCTCAATTTGCGGCTGCACGCCGTTGCTGGCGCTTGACCCTGCTTTCACCCGGATGCTATAAGCGATGGTAGGCACAGGTCTTATCTAACCACCCGAATCGGGTTACGTTGGCACGCGCGCGATGTCCGGCATTACACTTCGAGTTCTCGACGGCGCCGATCGCGGGCGTATCTATCAAAACGTCGGCCCACCCATCACCATCGGCCGCGAAGAAGGCAATACGATCCAGCTCAACGACGAGCGGGTTAGCCGCTACCACATCAAGATCCAGGAGGACAACAACCGCCTGGTTCTCACCGATCTGGACAGCACCAACGGCACGAAGGTCAACGGCGAAGACATTCAGCTCCGCATCCTGAAGTTCGGCGACATGATCGCCGTCGGCCGCAGCGTGCTGCTGTTTGGCTCGCGCGAACAGATCGCCGGCCGCCTGGCTCGCCTGCGTGAAGAAAACGGCGAAGCGGCCATGACCGCCGATCCCGAGCAAGCCCAAAAGGCCGCCAACTTCTCATCGCTCGATTTCGAACTCAACTGGAACGAAGAGTGCGACATGCAAGCCACACTGCACGCACTCGAGCCGCCCGAACTTCCCGACCGCATGACACCCGGCCAGGCCGCCCAACTGGCCGAGATCCTCGAATACCTGCATGTCCGCCTGCGCAACTTAATTCTCTCGGCCACGGTCGAAAACAAAACGAGCAAAATCACGCTCGACCTGCGTCAATGGCAGGGCCTGATCGACCTGCAAGCGCGCCTCTCGGAATATCTCCGCCAAATCGGTAACCCACGCGAGTAAGTAAGTCCTGTTTGCTGAATGAATCAGGCTGTTTCCGGTGCGAACGAGAAGCTTTCATTGGAGATGAAACGCATTCGCAGTTAACTGCTTATTTGCAAAAACCTTTAGGTGTGTTATCCGGAGCCGAACCTCTTCTTTCAGCACACTTTGCAGCTTCGCGGCCGTCTCCAATAGCAATGTGTCATGATACCAACGCCTCTCCGCCCCTTGTCCGCTAGCGGCAGCGGTGTTAATTTCGAGAGATTTTACACGGCACGCGATTTTGCGCTGAGATTGCGCGCAGGCGGCCCTGTAATCTCCTCTTCCCTGGCGCGTATTTCCAATCGCTGCTGGGAAGTCTCGAACCAGCCACTTGTTCTCTCCGAATTGCAAGGATTGATCCGCTCGTGCCAAAGCGAACCGACCTGAAAAAGATTCTGCTCATCGGCTCTGGTCCCATCGTCATCGGCCAGGCTTGCGAATTCGATTATTCGGGCACGCAGGCCTGTAAAGCCCTGCGCGAAGAGGGGTACAGCGTGGTGCTGGTCAACAGCAACCCCGCCACGATCATGACCGACCCCGAAATGGCCGACAGCACTTACATCGAGCCGTTAACCTGGGAGATCGTCGAAAAGATCATTGAAAAGGAACGCCCCGACGCGATCCTGCCGACGCTCGGCGGTCAAACCGGCTTGAACCTGGCGATGGACCTGGCCAAGCACGGCGTGCTGAAGAAGTACAACTGCGAAATGATCGGCGCCCGGCCCGATGTCATCGCCAAAGCCGAAGAGCGCGAGCTTTTCAAACAGGCGATGGCCAAGATCGGCCTCGATGTTTGCAAAGGTGAAACGGTCAAGACGGTGGAGCACGCCCGCAAGGTGCTGGAGGAGATCGGGCTCCCGGCGATCATTCGCCCCAGCTTTACAATGGGTGGCAGCGGTTCGGGCATCGCCTACAACCGCGAAGAATTCGACCGGATGGTGCGGAACGGCCTTGATTTGTCGCCGGTCACCGAAGTGCTGGTCGAAGAGTCGATCATCGGCTGGAAAGAATACGAAATGGAAGTCGTCCGCGATATGGACGACAACGTGGTCATCATTTGCTCGATCGAAAACTTCGATCCGATGGGTGTGCACACCGGCGACTCGATCACCGTCGCGCCGGCGCAGACGCTCAGCGACAAAGAATATCAGCGGATGCGCGACGCCAGCATCGCGGTCATTCGCGAGATCGGCGTCGAGACGGGCGGTTCGAACATTCAGTTCGCGATCAATCCCAAGAACGGCCGGATGATCGTCATCGAAATGAATCCGCGCGTCAGCCGTTCGAGCGCATTGGCTTCGAAAGCGACCGGGTTCCCGATTGCCAAAATTGCCGCGAAGCTTGCGGTGGGTTTCCGTCTGCATGAATTAGCCAACGACATCACCCGCAAGACTCTGGCCTGCTTCGAACCTTCGATCGACTATGTCGTGACGAAGATTCCGCGCTTCGCCTTCGAAAAATTCCCCGAAGCCGATGCCACGCTGATGACGCAGATGAAGAGCGTCGGCGAAACGATGGCCATCGGCCGTACGTTCAAAGAGTCGTTCCAAAAGGCACTGCGTGGCCTGGAAGTGGGCGCATTCGGCTTTGGTTGCGATGGCAAGGACCTGTGGGGCACTCCCTTGCAGCCGTCGACTGACGATATTCGCGGCAAGCTCGCGGTCCCGAATGCGGATCGCGTCTGGTATCTGCGATACGCCATCAAGAGCGGCATGAGCGTGGCCGAGTTGTATGAAATTACCAACATCGATCCGTGGTTCCTCGATCAGCTTTACGCCATCGTACAGATGGAAGAGAAGCTCCGCGGCATAGGCGATATTAGCCAGATTGATACGCCGACATTCCGCCAGGCCAAGCAATACGGTTTCTCCGATCGTCAGTTGGCCACGATCTGGGGCATGACCGAAATCGATGTGCGGAACAATCGCAAGAGCCGCGGCCTGGTGCCGACGTACAAAGCAGTCGATACCTGCGCTGCCGAGTTCGAAGCGTACACGCCCTACTTCTATTCGACTTACGAAACCGAAGACGAAACACCGCAGGCCAGACCGGATAAGAAGCGCGTGATGATCCTCGGTGGCGGACCGAACCGCATCGGCCAAGGGATCGAGTTCGATTATTGCTGCTGTCACGCGAGTTTCGCGTTGCGTGAACTGGGCATCGAATCGGTGATGGTCAACAGCAACCCGGAAACGGTGAGCACCGACTACGACACCAGCGACTTGCTCTTCTTCGAACCGCTGACCACTGAAGATGTGCTCAACATTTTTGATCGCATCAATCCGGTTGGTGTGATCGTGCAGTTCGGTGGCCAAACGCCGCTGAACTTGTCGCGCGCATTGCACAATGCGGGTGTGCCAATCATTGGCACGACGGTCGAAACGATCGAAGCTGCCGAAGATCGCGAAAAGTTTGCCAAGATTTTGGATCAGGTGAATCTCAAACAACCTGCGAACGGCATCGCGCGCAACTTGAACCAGGCTCGCGCGGAAGTGGGCCGCATTGGTTTCCCCTGTCTCGTGCGGCCCAGCTTTGTGCTCGGCGGCCGGGCGATGGAAATCTGCTACGACCATTCGCAATTCGAGCGGTTTGTCGCCGAAGCGTTTGTTGTGGCGCAGGGCCAGCCGGTGCTTATCGATCGTTTTTTGGAGGATGCTACCGAAGTTGATGTCGACTGCATCTGTGACGGCGAGAATGTCGTCATCGCCGGCATCATGGAGCACATTGAAGAAGCGGGCGTGCACTCGGGCGACTCGGCGTGCGCCATTCCGCCGTACAGCTTGCCAGGTCCGGTGGTGCAAGAGATTCGCGAAGCGACTGCCGCCATGGCCAAGCATCTGCGCGTCGTCGGTTTGATGAACGTGCAGTTCGCCGTGAAGAAAGAAGACGGCAAGCACAATGTCTACGTGCTCGAAGTCAATCCTCGCGCCAGCCGCACGGTGCCGTTCGTGGCTAAAGCGACCGGTATGCCGGTCGCCAAGATCGCGGCCAAGGTGATGACGGGCTGCACGCTGCCGGAACTGGGCATCACGCGCGAACCGATTCCCGCCGCGGTCAGCGTGAAGGAAAGCGTATTCCCGTTCCGCAAGTTCGCCGGCGTTGATATTGTCCTCGGCCCGGAAATGCGGAGCACGGGCGAAGTGATGGGCATCAGCGAACGCTTCAGCATTGCGTTTGCCAAGGGACAACTCGCCGCAGGAACTATCCTGCCAACGAAGGGAAAGATTTTTGTCAGTGTCTCGGCGCGGCACAAGGAACCGGTTGTCGAACTTTCGCGGCGACTGACTGCACTCGGCCACGAACTGGTCGCCACCGAAGGGACCGCCCGTCGCTTGATCGAAGCTGGCATTCCGGTCACGCAGGTGAAGAAGATCGCGGAAGGACGACCGAACTTGCTCGACTATTTGAACGATGGTCAGATCAAGTTGGTGATCAACACGCCGAGCGGCAAGGGTGCCCGCACCGACGAAGGCCGAATCCGCGCTGCCGCCGTGCAACTCGGCGTGCCTTGCATCACCACCATGCAAGCCGCCGAGGCCGCCGTCATCGCGATGGAAGCACTCCGTCACGAATCGATGGAAGTGCAATCGCTGCAAGATCGGTTTGCGGTGAAGCGAAACGAATCGCCGGCGCTGCAACCCGCTGGGGTGTAGCTCTACGCACACCAACCAGGCTGCGGCTTATCCCAAACCTGTGGATCGCGGCCTGCGCGGATTTTGTTGACGGCCGCTTCGGCGTCGGCAACATCTTTCGCCGTCGGATGAACTTCGAGCGTCACCAAAAACGCAGCCCGTTTGCCGCCGGCGATCTTCACGACACGGCCTTGTTCGCCTTCGTAGCTGCGCGGGTTTGGGAAGTTGGTACCAGGTTCGATGCCAGTGACGTAGCCATCGCCTTCAGCCGTTGTGTTCTTCCACAACGAGAAGCATGGCAATTGCCGTTTGTTAAAGACGAGGCTGGCGCCTTGCGTGCTGTGGGCGTTCTTCAGCAGAGCCCGCGTCCAGCCATCCTCGGCCGCGTGCAATTCCATGAAGTAGACCATTTCTTCAAAGCCGGGCGTCGGTGCCGCGTAGCTGTCCCAAGTCTTGATGCCGCTGGCCGCATGTTCGGTTCGCGGCACGATCGTTTTGGCCGGAAGCACGACGCGGGAACCGCCATCGAGCAGCGGCAGACCGAAGTTCACGTGATAGAGCATCTGCATCTCGGCCTGGCTGGCGGAGAAGTTTTCGATCTCATCGTGAATGGTCACCGAATGGTCGTTGAACCGCGTGGTGAACTGCGTGACCATCCGCAACTTGAGAAAATGGAACCGAGTTTCTTCGACGATGCCGCGAACGCTGATCTCTTGCCGATCGGTATCGACGCTGACAGACACGTGAATCGCGGGCCGGTTCGCAATGCGGCCGTGAACGGGATATTTCACACGGCCGGATTTTTCGTCGAACTCCGGCGCCCCGTTGCTTTCCAAACCGCAGCGAACGAGCAACTCATCGAAACCATCGAGCCAACCAATCCCGCTTGATTCGCCGAGATCGACAAACTGCGGATGCACCGGTCCACGGACGGGCGACTTCCAACCGATTTCGAGATCGCTGAGCCAGGCCTTCCACAGTCCCATGCCGCGGGTGGGAATGATCGAAAAAGTCAGCTTGCCGTTATGCACGCGAACTTCGTCAACCCCTTCGCTGAGGCCGCCGTGCAGCGTTCGTTTTTCGATTTTCCAGCTACCTTCAACGCCTAAATCCTGCGGCAGAATTGTGATTTCGTCCGTGCGCGTGTTGTCGGCTTGATGGAGCAGAGTCCAGGAACGAGTCGTCATGGTGGTTCTCTAGAGTTCTTTATCACCTCACGCCAGTACTTCGGGGCGAGGGAGTTTTACGTTTGTACTTCTTCTTTCAGCACTACTCGCTGAATGGCAGTTGCGCGGCCGGTGGCGGGATCGATTTCCACCACCGTGCCGTGCAACTGCACGTCGCCCGTCGCAACATCGAACTGCGTGGGCTGAAAAGTGATTGTAGTCTCGAGTACGCGGTCGATTCTACGGCCGAGAATACTGTCATGCGGGCCGGTCATGCCGACATCGCATTGAAAGGCAGTGCCGCCGGGAAGAATCTGCTCGTCGGCCGTCGACACGTGCGTGTGCGTACCGAGCACGGCACTCACGCGGCCGTCGAGATAGCGGCCCATCTGTTGCTTATCACCGGTCGCTTCGGCGTGAAAATCGAGGATGCGGATTTTCACTGCGGTAGGAATTTCCGCGAGCACACGATCGGCTGCCTGGTACGGACAGTCGACGGGCTTCATGAAAATGCGTCCGAGCAGCGAAAAAACTGCCACTTGTTCGCCGCTCGCCGCCTGCACGACGGCAAAGTTTTTGCCCGGCGCTTTCGGTGGATAATTCGCTGGCTTGACGATGTTGTTCTCACTTGTCAGCACGCTGCAGATTTCATTGCGGCGATAGATGTGATCGCCTAGCGTAATGCAGTCGACGCCGGCAGCGATCAGCTTGCGATAAATCGTCGGGCTCAGGCCGCTGCCATCGAGCGCGTTTTCGGCATTGGCGATGACCAGATCCAATTGCTCGCGCTGCCGCAGACCGGCGAGCGCGGTAGTGACGATCCGCACGCCCGGTTTGCCGACGATATCGCCGATGAGCAGAATCCGCACCGAAACTACCTCGCCACCTCAATGAACCGCGACTCGCGCACCACAGTCACTTTGATTTCACCGGGATACGTCAGCTGTTCTTCAAACGCCTTCGCAATATCACGGCAAAGCTTGGCAGCCTTCGCATCATCCGTATCACGCGAGCTGGCCAGCACCCGCAGTTCGCGACCCGCCTGAATGGCAAAAGCCTGTTCGACGCCGGGGAATCCGCAGGCGATCGATTCGAGCTCTTCCATCCGCTTGATATATCGTTCGAGCGATTCACGCCGAGCACCAGGTCGAGAAGCGCTGCACGCATCGGCCGTGGCGACGAGCATCGTGTACGGATACTCCGTCACGATTTCGTCGTGATGACCAAACGCCGCGTGGACCACTTCCACCTTTTCGTTATGGCGCTTGAGTAAGTCGGCGCCAATCTTCGGATGGCCACCTTCAAGCTCATGGTCCGCCGCCTTGCCAATGTCATGCAGCAGCCCCGCGCGACGTGCGAGCGTGCCGTCGAGGCCCACCATTTCCGCCAGCAGACCCGAGAGGAACGCCACTTCCACGCTATGTCGCAGCACGTTCTGGCTGTAGCTGGTGCGGAAGTGCAACCGGCCCAGCATGTACAACACGCGCGGATGAATCCCGTGCGCGCCGACTTCCTCGGCAGCTTCTTCGCCCTTCTTCTGAATGAACACCTCGATTTCTTTTTGCGTATCAGCCGCGATCTCTTCGATGCGCGACGGATGGATTCGGCCATCGGCAATGAGCTTCGCCAGCGTCTGGCGAGCGATCTCGCGGCGAACCGGATCGAAGCCGCTAACAATCACCACGCCGGGCGTATCATCAATGATCACGTCCACTCCCGTCGCTTTTTCGAAGGCACGAATGTTCCGCCCTTCGCGGCCGATGATGCGGCCCTTCATTTCATCGTTGGGAATATCAACGGTGCTCGTGGTGCTTTCGGCCGTGTGCGCCGAGGCATAGCGTTGAATCGCGGTAAGGACGATGTCGCGCGACTTTTGTTCGACTTGCTCCTGCAAGCGGCGTTCGTGGCGGAGAACGATACTCCCCATTTCGCTTTGTAATTCGTTTTCAAGCGAATCGAGCAATCGCTTCGAAGCTTCGCCGGGCGAAAGTCCGCTGATACTGTGCAGCGCTTGTCGCTGGGAATCGATCAGTCGAGAGAGCTCTTCATTCCGCCGGCTGGCATCTTCGAGCTTTTCTTGTGCTCGCTTTTGCGTGTTTTCGGCATGCCGCTCCTGCTTGCGCAGGTCATCGGCTTGTTGCTGCAGTTGTTCGACCCGTTTTTCGATGGTCCGCTCGCGTTCGCGGAGTTCTTCGCGGCTCTTGTTGAGCGCTTTATCGGTGTCTGCCTTGGAAGCTAGCTCACGCTCTTTGATCGCCAGTTCGGTCTCTTTAATTTTCGCCTGCGCGTCGCGACTAGCGCGATCGAGAATTTCTTTGGCCTGATTTTCGGCATCGACTTTGCGGAGTCGATCGAGAAACTTGACGGCCGCAAAACTAAGCGCGGCGCCAACTGCCGCAGCAATGGCACCAACGATGACCGGATTGTCCACAACGCCTCCGCGATTCTCTGGCGGAGTGCAAGAACGACCACGAACCGCTGGCGACTGCTGCCGTCAGCCTGGCGAACGAACAAACGTAATGACGAGAACCAACTCGATGAGTCTATGACCAACGCGGTTTGCGACGGTAGTGATTGCCGGCGTGCGGCGCTGCTGTGCGAGCCTGAAGGGGAAGGAGCGATTGTTTACCAGGAATCCACCAACCCACTGCCGTGATCCAAACGCAAACCGCGAGATCACGCAATTCAACAAGCCGGCGCTGCAGCAACTGTTGTGCTGTCAGGTCGGCCGTCGGCTTCGCGACAACAGGCTGCCACAGGCTTCGTTCGCCGGTACGCGAACGCCGTAAGCAGGCACACAGCCATTGCCAGACAATCGCCACAAACTCCATACACACACGCGCTACCTTGAGCAGGGCCAACCAACCGTTGCAACCCGGCAACATTCAACAATCCGCCGGCCATCCGTCAGCCCACGGTTCGCAATCCCTAAAATCCAAACGTCATAACGCTTGCCCGCTTCTGGTTCGAAGCGAGCTTACACCAACTACCAGTTTAAATTGCCCATTAATGTGGAAAAAAGCGAACCCACTGTCGCTTTTTCTACCACTGGTAGCATGTTAGCAGACTCTTAACGAATCGCAAGAATAGGAGGGATAAGGACTAGTGGCTGGCAGCGCGCGGCCGGAGAATGAAGTCAGGAGACGGGGGATCGGGAGTCAGCAGTCACCGACTCCTGATCACCGACTCCTGATCCCCGACTCCTGATCCCCGACTCCTGATCCCCGACTCCTGATCCCCGACTCCTGATCCCCGACTCCTGACTGCACATGCCTTTCCTCGACCGCTTGAAGATTTCCTGGCCGCCCGAAGCTTGGCAAGAATTGACCGTGGTGATTGCCGTCTCAGGCGGGGCCGATAGCGTTTCACTCTTGTGTGGGTTGGCGGAGTTGCGTGGCGCGAATGCGCCGGGAAAATTAGTTGCCGCCCATTTCAATCATCGTTTGCGTGCAGCGGCCGACGACGATGCGCAGTTCGTACAAAGTCTGGCGAAGAAACTCGGCTTGCCGGTTGAGATTGGTGTTGCAGCAGAACCGCTCGCGCACAGCGGGGGCGATGGCATCGAAGCTGCGGCGCGCTCGGCACGTTATGACTTCTTGTTGAAGACGGCGGAAAAATTCGGCGCGCGATATCTAGCGACTGCCCATACCGCCGATGATCAGGCAGAAACAATTCTGCACCGCGTGATCCGCGGCACCGGCCTCGCGGGCCTGGCCGGCATTCCGCGCGCGCGCCGACTGAGTATTGCGGTAACACTGATTCGGCCGTTGCTCGGGTTTTCGCGAGCCGATGTGGTTGAATATCTCGCCTCGCGGCAGCAAACCTTTTGCCTGGATGAAAGCAACGAAGATCCCAGCTACACGCGCAATCGCATCCGCCATGCGCTGCTGCCGCAGTTGGCTGCGCAATACAATCCGAATGTGCGAGAAGCGCTGCTGCGACTGGGCCAATTGGCCGAAGATGCCCAACTCATCATCGAGGATCGGGCCCGTGAGTTATTGCAGCAAGCAATCCTTTCGGGCTCTCAAAACCATATCGCTTTGAACGGCGCGATCCTCTATGACGAAGCTCCCTTCTTGATCTGCGAAGTGTTAATCCTCCTTTGGAAAGAGCAATCCTGGCCCTTGCAGCAGATGGGAATGGCGGAATGGACCGCTCTTGCGAACCTGCTTACTAAACCCGGCAGTGAAACACGCAGCTTGAACCTGCCGGGCAAGATTCACGTTCAGCTTTCGGGATGCACATTGAACCTCACTCGCGAAGAGTGAATCGCGTCACTTACACGCCATGCCTTTTTTTCGCATGTCATAAGGCTGTGTACCTGCAGGCTGCGTGGGGATCATCCGCACCGCCAACGCAATTCCAGCCGCGCACGCGGCAGGCACCAGGAGCAGTCCGCTCCACATGAAGAGCGGTCCGGGAATCATCAGCAACATCGACAGGGTCGCCAGCCACAGCAGCAACCCGATAATCACGGCAGGGAGCATTCGTGATTGACGGGCAATAAGCGTTGCTGAGACAGCGCCACCAAACGAGCCGCACGACCACGAGATCAACACAAACAAAAACGACTGGGGCGGCAGCTTCGCAATGGCGGCCTTCATCACTTCCCAATCTTGCGACTGGACTTCCGGCGACGGCTTCACCACCCACATGCCGAGATTCTGAATCGTGGCCACCAGCACAAAGGCAACGAGCAGGCCTACGGAAAATGCGCCCAAATTGCGGAGCATGCGAAACTCCTCGGTTAACCATACTGCAACCGCGGCTGCGTGACGCGCGAAATCGGCACGTCGATCAGCAGTGGACGATTCCCCTGCCAGGCGGATTGAATCGCCGCGCAAAGTTCATCCGGCTCGCTGATTCGTTTCGCATGCACACCAAATCCTTCGGCGACTTTGACAAAATCAACTTCCGGACCAACGAGGTCGAGCCCTTCGTATTGATCTGCTAATGCATGCGGCAGTTGCAAGCCTTTGGCGCCGATTTTCAAAATCTGATATTGCGCGTTGTTGCAGATCACAAACACGACGGGCAAGTTGTATTTCGCGGCAGACCACAAGCCTTGAATGCCATACCCGGCCGCTCCTTCGCCCAGCAGCGAGAGGACTGGCCGCTCCGGCCAGGCGAGTTTCGCACCGATGGCCACGCCCATTCCCCAGCCCAGTGCCCAGCCACGATGGCCGAAATAGCCGGTAGTGTTTTTTAATGCACCAAGCCGTTCGAAGGTGGTGTTCGTCGTCGTCACCGCTTCTTCAATCACGGCTACATCGGGCGGCAGGATGTTGGCGAGCGCGCCCATCAACGCGAGTGGCGTGAGCGGCCGCAAATCGCGATCGGCTGCGATGCTCGACTTCAGCTTCTCGCGTGCCGCTTCGTGATGCGCTGCATGACGCATGGTGCGGGCGGCGATCAGTTCGCGCTGTGGCGGCGTAATCTGCGCTGCGATCAGTTTCAGCATCGTGCCGAGATCGGCGAGGCCTGCTTTCGTATCACCGACGATACCGACATCGAGCGGATAGTTCTTGCCGAGCTGATACGGATCTTCATCGAGATGCACCAGCCGAATGTGCTCGGGAATCGGCCTCGCGGGTTCGTAATACACATACAGCCGCAACAAATCCATGCCGACGACGAGCAGAGCGTCGTACTCTTTCAGCCGCTCGCGCACTTCCGGCGACCACAGAGGCAACCCTTGGCCATAGAGCGGATGATCGCAGGGAAACGGCAAACGGCCGTGCGTGGTGCCTGGTTCCGCAATCACCGGCGCGCCGAGCAGTTCCGCCACGGCGACCAGTTCGTTCACTGCGTCGCGTTCGACAACCCGACTGCCGGCGAGGATCGCCGGATTCTTCGCGCTCAGCAGCATTTCGATGGCCCGCTGCAGCGATTCAATCGGTGGCCGCACCCGCGTGTTCGGCACTTGCGGCGGCGTGAGGTCGAGCCCTTCAGCCAGTTCCATCTGCACATCGAGTGGCAGCGACAAAAACACCGGCCCGGTCGGAGGCGTGAGAGCAATTTGCACCGCGCGGCGAATGGCGTTCGGCAGATCCTGCACGCGATTCACTTCGGCCGACCACTTGGTCCACGGCTTCGTGACGCTGACCATATCGCCAGCGAGAATCGGCTCCTCGAACCTCAGACGCCGGTCTTGCTGGCCAGCTGTGACGAGCAGCGGCGTCCCTTCGCGAAAGGCGTTGTACAAAATGCCCATCGCATGACCGAGGCCGCAGCTGATGTGCAGATTGACAACGGCCAGCTTGCCTGATGCCATCGCATAGCCATCGGCCATCCCCATCACCGGCACTTCCTGCAGTCCGAGGATGTATTGAATCCGCTTGTCCGTGACGAGCGCTTCGTTAAGCGGCAGTTCGGTGGTGCCGGGGTTGCCGAAGATGTATTTCACGCCGCTGCCATGCAGCAGATCGAGCATTGCCTGGATGCCGGTTTTCATACCGGAATTCTAACTCGCCATTCACTGGAAGGGCGAGGCTCCCGCGGAGACGTTAGTTGTTGGGTGACGCATTTCACCGCGGCGGCTCGGCAGGAGCCTCGCCCTCCCGAGGATCACCCAACATCCGCAGCAACTCAAACGTAAAAATCCCCGCGTCGTGCCCATCGCTGAAGGCCACGTTGTACGCGTAGTTGCCCAGCGGCTGCATTCTTACAATTCGCAGCGGCTGCAGCTGCGCATCATTCAGAATCGTCAGCGACTTCAGATTCGCCGGCTGCGGCGGCTGATTGTGCTTCTCACGGCAAGTCGCACAGGGGCAGTTGTCGCGCAATTCGCGAATGGTGTGCAACCGCTTCTCGCCATCGCTCCATTCGATGAGCAAACGATCCGGCTGCGGCTGACTAAGGCCAATGGGATAGACAGACATGGGTTCCAAGAAATAAGAAAGCGAAGTGGAACCCTAATTATACAACGTCGGCAACTTGACGCTGGCTGTTACATCCATTCCTTAATCGGCTTGCCTTCGAGCAGCCGAATCGGCCGGCCGTCAGGTGCCTTCACCATCAAGTCAGTCGGAATGCCGACTTTGGCGTAGATCGTGGTTACGATGTCTTCACTCAAGTATTCGTCCTTCGTGACAAAACCACCTTCGTCGTCGGTCGAGCCGAGGACCGCACCGCCGGGAACTCCACCGCCGGCCATCATGGCAAAGCCCGAAGTGGCCCAGTGATCGCGGCCGCTGGCGGAGTTGATCTTCGGAGTGCGGCCGAAGTCGGTGAGCCACACAACCAGCGTGGTATCGAGCAAGCCGCGGTCTTCGAGATCTTTCACGAGCGCCGGCAAGCCTTGATCGACCGGCGGAATGCGGGTGCTCTTCAGCGTTTTGAAATTGTTGGCGTGGGTGTCCCAGCCGCCGTCGGTGACCGTGACAAATCGCACGCCGGCTTCGATCATGCGGCGGGCGAGGAGCAAGCCCTGGCCGAATTTGTTGCGGCCGTAACCGTCACGGAGTTTGTCGTCTTCTTTGGCGAGATCGAATGCGCCCTTCGTCTCCGGCGCGGTGATCATGTTGAGCGCGGTTTTGTAGTGTTCGTCGAGCGCGTTGTACGCCGCGGGTTGCAGATCGGCCTGGCGTTGAATTTGATCGACGGCAGTCAGCATTTTGCGGCGGCGATCGATGCGATCCGAGGTCACGCCATTCGGCGGAGTAATGTCGCGAACGCGGAAATCTTCTTTGCTCGGGTCGGCGGCGATTTCAAACGCGCCATGTTCGAGACCGAGAATGCCGGGCTGCCCGCCGCCGAAGCGACGATCAACCTCCGTGCCCACTTGCACGAACGGCGGCAAAGCGGATTTGAAACCTTTGTGGTAACTGACCACCGAGCCCATCGTCGGATAGCGAACAGCCTGATTCATGCGGCGGCCGGACATCACATATTGATCGGCGGCGCCGTGGCTGCCGTTTTGCGGATTCCAGCCGCGGAGTAGCGCGAAGCGGTTCATCTCTTTCGCAAAGGTCGGCACGATTTCGGTGAACTTCACACCAGGGATCGCCGTGTCGATCACGCCATATTCACCGCGGACATTCACGGGAGCATCCGGCTTGGGATCGAACGTGTCGTGATGGCTCGTGCCGCCACGGGTCCAAACCAGGATTACATTGCATTGGCCCAGCGACGACTTGCCTGCTGCCCGCGCCGCTGACTGCATGCCGAGCAAACCCGGCAGTGTGAGCCCCAATCCGCTGAGTGCGCCAATTTCCAAAAAGTTGCGGCGGGAAACACCTTCACAATTGCGCGTCCGGGCAGGAAAAAGATTGAGCATGACACCCTCAGCAGGCATGGGAGGTTGGGCGTGGGCAAGCGACGGTGGGAACTGAACGGGAAACCCATTCAGCAGCGCTTATCTTATCCGATCGGCGAATCGGAATGCAATTGTTTTTCGAAAGTGGCTGCTAGCAGCAAATCGCTGCAACTACCTCAGCAGCTGCTAGGCAACCGCCGGTTCGTCGGCCTCTTTCAACAAGTGCTCGCCGATGGGGGCGTCGAACTTGAGGGGGAACAACAGTTCCCGGAGCGAACCCAGCAGGTTGGCGCATTCTGCGGACGCGTAAATTTCGTCCAGCCATTGGCAGAAATCGTCCAGCTGGCGGCGACCTTCAGGCCAACGGACTTGCATTACCTGGCTGCACTCTTCCAGCAACTGATAGACGCGAGCCCGAGTCACGCCCAATTTGCGAGCTTGGATGCGCACGCTGACGATTTCTTCACCTGCCGCGCGGCCAACGCCCAAGCGTTCGCGGGCAATCGAACCAACCGTTTCGCCGCAATCGAGCTCCAGTTGCCGCAGCAGCGGATTGACGATTGCTTGCTCGAGTTCCGAACGCGACGGCGGTGTGTTGCGCGAGCGAAGTGCCGACAGCGAGTTTTCGACCTCAATCGCGAACCGCGGCGCCAGGCGAATGGCCAGGCCGGCGAGCGGTTCGATGCTGGTCAACATCTTGTGCAGAGCGTGAAAAACCTCCAGCACCACGCGGACCCGTTTTTCGCCGTGCGTTTTCAGTGCGCGGATTTCGGCCAGCGTGTAATTCAGATAAAACCCCAGCTGCGTGTTCCAAATCACCGTCGGAACATCATGCAGCGCGGGGCACAACCGGCCGACCCGTTCAAAGGCCAGGCCGCGAGATTGCACCAATTGCCGCCACTGCAACCAAACTAATTCCGACACGGCATCCGGATTAAACTGTCCGCTTTGGATTGGGCTAGCGGTGGGACGAATCACGTCTTCGGTGTCAAAGTCCATCACGTCATGTGGATCATTCTTGATCGCCCGCCCCAGCAACCTGACCAGCATGTGCATCTTCTTTTTGCCGATGCCGGAAGTCGCGGCCAACGAATCGTACGAGAGCGACAAGAGATCGCGCAAGGTGCGCGGCAAAAACGCCAGCGGCAGCCGCCGATCCGTGGGAAGGGCCCAAAACGCCAAGGGCTTTTCGAGCCGGTCCTCGTAACCGGGGGACGACAATATCGCCCGAGCACTGTCAAGCGCGGCCCGGACCTTCACTTCGTCAGCCGATGCGGGTTTGGTGGTCATTTGCATTCTCCTCGGTTGCCCCTGCTCTGTGTGCCGCCCCTGTCATGACGCCGGAATCAGTGACTTTTTCCCGCCCCGGGCCAGCGCAGACGACAACAGCATGGCTGCAGCGGCTAACAACTAGTGCTTGTAGGTGGGAGACAAGTTCGTGCTGCGGAGGCAAAACAACTGGAAATCTTCCAGGTACTTTGTCAGCACGCCTGCCTTGTACATTCGCTGGTAGGACGTCAAACCTTTCCTAGGACTACGGTTTTTTTATGAAACAGTTACGAAAATTCGATTTTGTCAATCGCTTTGCAACCGTTCCGCAAAACCCCGTTACCTAAGACGAGTTCAGACGAATGGCGGGTAGACAAAATCAAAAAATATTTCGATTTCGGCTATGCTTGAAATTCTCAACCAAGGAGCGGCAATCGTCAAGCGAAAATAGAAGTAGATTCAGCGAAAAATTATGGAGAGTCTTCTTAAGAATCAGATCAGGCCCACAACGGCGGATCGCAAACCCCTATTCCCTACCAAAAATACCGCCGAATCTATATAAACCATTAATCAAAAAAGGTTTGTGAACAACCGAAGAATGCCGCGGTCTCAATTTATGGCGTACAGTGACAACTGCGCGTCACCGCAAATCGATCCGCCGCTGGCGATTTGCCGCCAACACAGCCTACTTCACTTGGTTCGGTTGATAGGCGTGGTCCCGCTTTCGAATCACTTCAGCCTTGACAATCTTATCCGGCTGAGGGGGTGTTGGTGCTTGCGGATCCCGCCGCTGGATCTTGGCGAGAACGTCCAGCCCGTCGATAACCCGGCCGAAGACGGTGTGGCGACCATTGAGCTGCGTGGTCGGCAGGAAGGTCAGAAAGAACTGCGAACCGCCGGTGTCCTTGCCCGCGTGTGCCATGCTCAGACTGCCGCGGAAATGGAGGCGGGCCTCTGGCTTTTCGCATTCGCAATAGATGTTGTAACCGGGGCCGCCGGTGCCATTGCCGCTGGGGTCGCCCCCTTGAGCCATGAAGTTCGGCAGCACGCGATGAAACGTGAGATTGTCGTAGAACTTCTTCTCGACCAGGCTGATAAAGTTGCCTACGGCGCCGGGGGCTTCATTTTCGAAGAGCTCGATCACGATCGTTCCTTTGCTGGTCTCGACCTTCACCCGCGGCAGATCGTCGGCCTTGGCTTCTTTTGCCCGAATCTCCTGCTCCTTGGCCCAGGCTTTTTTCTGAGCAGGGATCATCTCGAGATAGCTTTTGGCTTCGGGTTCGAGCCGGCCGGCCTTGTCGGCGACGTTCAAATATTTTTCGGCCGTGTCGTAATCATCCAGCCGATACGCAGCGGTGCCGGCTAGGGCATACAGCACCGGCTCTTCGCATTTGGCTTCGATCATTTTCTGGCCCAGCGCCAAAGCCAAATCGTGCTCATCGCGGCGTACGTTGTAGGCCACCATGCCGATCAGCGTCCGGGTCACATCAGCGCTTTTATTCGGTTCGGCCGCGAAGGCCGCTTCGGCTGCGGTCCGCAGCTCCGGCAATAACTTTTGGCTCTCGGCAACCAGCGAAGTGTATTCCGCCTTCAAAACCGTCCGTTCAGCTTCGTCGACCGTGGTGTACTTGGCAGCGATGTCGTTAAGCCGCTTGTCGATTTCATTCCATCGCGCTTGCTTAAGTTGAAACTTCTCGGCCGGCGTCGCCGGTTTGTCGTCTGTTTTCGGGTCGTCAGATTTCTTCTCTTCGGCCTTCGGCTCGGTACCCTTCGGCTCTTCAGCCTTGGCGGGAGCCGTGTTCGGCTCCGTGGCCGGTTGGCCAAAGGCAATGCAACTGGTAGCGAACAGGCTACCGAAAGCGATACACAGTGATGCGAATTTCAATTGCATGATCAGTCCGCCAGTCATCCATTGCCCTGTTGAACCACCGATTTCAGCCGGTGGACGATGCGTAATTTCTACTCGACCTTCTTCGGCACATAAGCATGATCCCGCTTCCGTTCGACGGTCGCTTTGATGACCTTGTCAAAATCATCTTTGGGGGGATTCATCGGGTCGCCGCGGTGCAGCTTCTCCAGCACATCCATACCGGAAATCACGCGACCGAAGCAGGTGTGTCGTTCGTTCAAGTGCGGCGTCGCGCGGAAGGTGAGAAAGAACTGCGAGCCGCCGGTGTCTTTGCCCGCGTGCGCCATGCTCAGGCTCCCCGCAAAGTGCTTGCGATAGTTCTTCGGATCGATTTCGCAATAGATTTGATAGCCGGGGCCGCCCGTGCCGTCACCCTTGGGATCGCCACCCTGGGCCATAAAGCCACGCAACACACGGTGGAACTTCGTGCCGTCGTAATGCCCCTTTTCGACCAGGTTGATAAAGTTGCCGACGGTATCAGGGGCTTCGTTCTCGAAGAGCTCGAGCACGATGTCACCCTGCGAGGTTTGCAACTTCACGCGCGGCAGATCGTCGGCCTTGGCTTCGGCTTCACGAATTTTTTGCTCGGCTTCCCAAAAGGCTTGATAGGGGACCGCGTCGTCGACGTAGTTGATTTCTGTCGGCGGCGACAAGCCGGCGTCCTTGGCCTTTTGGAAGTAATCAGCCGCCTTCTTGAAATCATCGAGCGCAAACGCCGCGATGCCGCCGGCTACGTAAATCTGTTTCTCGTCCGCTTCGTTCTTGATAAGCAGCTCGGCCAAGTCGAGGGCAGAACGATAGTGATCGTTCATCGCGTCATCCATGGCCATCTTGACCAGGAACCGCGTCAACTGCGGATCGGCATTGGGTGCCGCTTCGTAGGCCTTTTTGCCCGCATCACGGATCTGCGGAAAGAGCTTGTTCCCCTCGGCAATCAGTTCGTCGTACTGCTTTTCCAAGGCCTCTTTTTCCGGCCCTTGGGCCACGGCGTATTTCACCTTCAGCTTGCGCAAGTCGCCGATGATCGTTTCCAAGCGGGCCTGCAGCGCTTTGTACTCGTCCGTGGGAGTGGCCGGCTTGGCGGCGGCGGGTGCTTTGGTCGGCGGCTGTTTGGTCTCCGCCGTGGGCGGATTCTTCGGTGCCGCGGGCTGCGACCAGGCAGCGGCGGTAATGACCAGGATCAGTGCGAGTGGCAGGCCGAGGCGAATGGAGGAATGCATAAGGCAACAATCCCAAATGGTCGGAGCAAATGTCGTCAACAAATATTCCAATACGATCCAGGCGACCCGATGGTTGGCCGCAAACGGCTTACGATACACGATTTCGGGGATAGTGATAATTAGGGAGCCTCCGCGCAACGCGTAGTTTCCCAGCATCTCCTAACCGCCGCCCGGGTGGCCCTGCTATACCGACTTCGCCCCGCCATGAACCAAAAGTGTTGCTTTCTCAGGGGCAACACTTTTTCTCTGCACCCTCCCGCCACAACCTCTTCGCCACCAATGCCTTGTGGAATTTGGGGTGGATTCCGTGTGAGCCAATCTGCACCTTTCTGCACAGTTCTGTTGCCCCAAATGAACAAAAGTGTTGCTCGACTGTTGCGTCCCTCAACGGCTGGCAAACGGTTATGAACAGTTCTGAACAGCCTGGGAAACCTACTTTCCCGCAACCGCCGCAAGAAATGGATTACCACCACCTGCAGGGCACTCCCTCCGGCGGCGTTGCATTTCAACGGCAGATTGCGAGCGGCAATCACCATGCGTGAATAATATCCAAATGTACACTTTTGTCAAGTGTCCGATTTGCTGGCCCTGCAAAGCGGCAATCTCGAACATTCTGCTCGCCCCTCCGGGGCGGGTGGGGCTATGCCGCTCTAATCTTCCCAGTGCCGGATCAGATCAAACAGGATCTCCGACGCCGACTGCAATTGCGTCAGGTCGAGCCATTCGTCTTTGGTGTGCGCTTGGGCGATGCTGCCAGGGCCAAAGACCACCGTCGGGCAGCCCGTTGCCGCATAATGCGGTGCGTCGGTGCCGAATGGAACGCCGATCCGCTGACCAGCCGTCGGCACATGGGCCTGGATCGCCTGCGTCACCCGCTCGGCGAAGGCCTGATTGTGATCGTCGTTCAGCCCCTTCGTGAGCATGAACGGGCGATCGTGAATTACCGGCGTGCCGGTGGTGACATACGAGTTGAGGTGCGTCACCGCATGCGTGAACGCAGCGTCGGGATCTTCGCCCGGCAGCACGCGGCGGTCGATCTCGATCGTGCAGCGGTCAGGGACCGTGTTCACGCTGATGCCGCCGTTGATCAAGCCGACGCTCAGCGTGGGATGACCGACCAGCGGATGACTGTTGAGGTGCGGCACCACGTCGCGGGCGTATTGTTCCAGCACCGTCAGCACGCGGGCCATGTGATAAAAGGCATTTTCGCCCCGCTCAGGCTGCGAACTATGAGCAGCCAGCCCTGTCGTGTGACACCGCCATCGACAGGCGCCCTTATGAGCGACAACGACATTCAGTTCTGTCGGTTCGGCCACCACACATGCATCGGGCGCGCGGCTAAGCAGTTTCGATTTGACTTTGTGCTTGCCCGTGTACGTATCGGCCCAATGCGTCGCGCCGGTAAAGCCATGTTCCTCGTTCACGGTGCAGGCCAGCACCACGGTTGGCCGATGGGCGGGGCGTTCGTCGGCGAGTCGCGCGAGGGCGCCGAGCATGGCGGCCATGCCCCCTTTGATGTCGCAAGCGCCGCGGCCGTACAGCCGGCCGTCTTCGATATCGGCCGAAAAAGGATCGATCTCCATGCCGTCGATTGGGACGGTGTCCTGATGGGCTTCGAACATCAGCACCGGACCGCCTTCTTCGGGCGGAGTGCTCCCTTCGACGCGGACGATGATGTTTTCTCGCAGCGGAGCGACTTCGAAGCGTTCAAACGGCAGCGACAGGCGGCGGAAGAGCGATTCGAGATACGCCGTGACACGATGTTCGTAATAGATTTCTCCCGAGACATTCCGCCCCATCGGGTTCACGCTCGGAATCTTCACCAAATCGGCCAGCGTCTCCACGACATCCAGCGGCATAACGCACAGTCCTCTAGGAACACTGTCCCTTTCACAGCCCACGGTTGCTCGACGACGAACCGGCATTGTAGGGAAGGGAGAAGTCAGAAGTAAGAAGGCAGCAGTGCGAGGCTCATTTCCACTGGGCTAGTTCCGGATCAACAGCCACGCCAACCAACCACGCGGCAAATCGGGCTGCAGGATCGGCGCTGCGGGCTGCACTCGGAATTGCTGCCGCACTTGTTCCGCCGCGCGATAGCCACTGCGCACGGCTCCTTCCATCGTGGCGTACCAGCCGTCGTTCAGCCAATCGCCGGCAAAAAACAGCGACGCTGCTGCCCGATGTTCCAAGTGTGGCCGAACTTCGACAGCCTGTGAAAAATAGTGCCGCACGTTCTGGTCCCACGTTTCCCGAAACACCGCGTCCCGCTGCGTGATCAGTTTCGCCCGCAACAGCTTTGCCTCGCGTGCCGCGGGAAATACAGCCTGCAAATCGCGCCATACTTCGTCGATCACTTTCTCCTTCGGCTGTCCGCTGAGCGCGTGCGTGCCGCTGATGACCACTTGATAGCCATACTCGTTCGCTTCGGCGGCATTCTGCCGCGCAAAGATCCACTGGCTCAGCCGTTCGATGAGCACCGCATGGGACAGGTCCATGAGCGGTCGATCGGTCCGCAGATGCACGCTGGAGATCGGCGAACTTTTCAATTCATCAAGATGCGCGAGTTCGTCGGACCAATCCGCAGCCAATGGCTTTGCGAGCAATCCGCGGACCTGCTTCCACGTGACAGCCGATACCACCGCGTCGGCAGCAATGGTTCGCTGCGCGGTTTCGACCATCAGTTGCGCGCCTTCACCGCGCACAATTTGTTTCACCGGTTCTGCAGTGCTGATTTGCACGCCCTGCGACCCGAGCCAACCAGCGATCCGCTGGTCATAAAGCTCGGCCAGTGAAACTTTCGGAATTAGCACATCGGCCGCGCTGCGATGGCCGAGAAAACCGTGCAAGAAGACTCTGTGCGCTGCTTCGAGGGAGATATTTTCGAGCGAATCGGCCAGAGCGCTGACGAGGACGACTTTCCAAAAGCGTTCGATGGCGGCGGGCGTTTGCTTTTGTTGTTGCAGCCAACCGAGGATTGAGGGGTTCTCCCTTTCTTCAATCAATCCAACGTCACGGTTGCGGAAATGTAACCGCATCAGCGCGAGCATGCCTTGCCCGATGCTCCGCTTGTCGCGCCAGTTCAGATACTTCATGCCGAAGAGCGCCGGCATGAGATGTAGCGGCGCTGGCAACCAGCGCGATGCTGCAAAATCACTTCGCTGACCATCGGCGGAAAAAAAGTACAGCCGCCGATGCCGTTCCAGGAGTTCGCTGCAGCCCGTCTTCTCGCAAAGGTGCAAAAAATTCGTACAGCCCCCCATGGCCACGTGCTGGCAATGATCGATCAGCTCGCCGGTTTCCGCATCGCGATACGATCCCGCGCGGCCCCCCAGCGACTGCTTGGCTTCGATCAATTCGATCTGCGCGCCACTGTCGGCCAAACCAACGGCCGCCGCCAACCCCGCCAGGCCGCCGCCGACGATGACGATTTTCTTTCCTGCCACGCGGGTTTGTTGTGCGCGCTGGGCCTGTTCCGGAGTTCTCATGCATTAGAACATACTCATTCTTGCTTTCGTTTTGTTTGCCGCACCCATTTCCAGACTTAGTGCGTGACCGTGCCCGCTGCAGTTCGCTTTCAAGCTTCCAACCTCGCCAAGCCGACTCGACTCGATCGGGTGCTGCGCGATCGGTTTCCCGACTGGGGTCGCCAGGCCGTGCAACGCGCGATCGGCGCCGGCAAGGTGCGACTGAACGGTCGCGCGGTGCGACTCGCATCGTGGGAAGTTCACAACGGCGATCGCGTCGAAGTAGCCGATCCCCCTGCAGCCAAAGTGCAGGTGGCAGCGTCTTGGGACGATGCTTGGATCATTGCCGAAACGCCCGAGATCATTGCGGTGAACAAACCGGCCGGGCTCCTGTCCGAGCCAACCCGTTTTTCGCCCGCGGTCAACCTGCTTGATCTGGCCAAGCAGCGGTTTGGCGAAGTGATTTTGTTTCATCGCCTGGATCGCGACACCTCCGGCTTGCTGCTTCTCACGCGGCCCGGCCCGATCAACAAATATCTGACTGCTGCGTTTCAGAATCACACGGTGAAAAAAGAATACGTTGCGGTGGTCGCGACTCCGAATCTGCCGGAAACAACCGGCATGATCGATGTCCGTCTTGGCGAAGATCCCGAGCGGCGAGATCGAATGGTGGTCGTCGCACGCGGCGGCCAGCGGGCGGTGACGCGCTACGCTGTCGAAGCGCAAATGGACAACCGGCAGCTCCTACGCCTTTGGCCCGAAACCGGCCGCACGCATCAGCTGCGCGTGCACCTCGCACATCTCGGCGCACCGATACTCGGCGATCGCTTGTACGGCCCGCAGCCGCCGCAGCACGCGCGACTGCTGCTGCATTCACAGCGCATCGAGCTGCCAGCCGTGGAAGGTCGCAAGGAGCAAGCTTTTGCAGCGCCGTTGCCGAGGGGATTTTGGCCTGTCGAGCGAAGCTAGTTTGCTGACGGCTTGAGTTACAATGAATCAAGGTCGTCATCGTCGCCGTCGCGAGTTCACGCACATGCAGCGCGCTATCATTGTCATTGCTCTACTTTTTTTCCTCGCCTTCGCGACCTCACCTCTGTGCGCTCAGCTCGACTTTGGCCCCGTTACCAAAACCGACCTCACGCCGCCCACCGAATTGCCGGAGGTGCTGAAGCCGATCAGCGGGCGCAGCGAAGCCGAAGAAGATCAGCTCACCGCTGCCGCCCACTATGCGCATGGGCGGTTGTTGCAGGGGAAAGGGAAGATCGCGGCGGCGCTCAAGCATTATCAACGAGCGTGGCGGTATGATCCCGAATCGCAGAAGTTGCTTGCCGAGTTGGTGACGCTCGCCTTTGATGCCAAACAGACGGAAGTCGCCGCGCGGTACGCGATTTTGGCGGCGGAGCGCGATCCGAAGGACGGGCTGCTCGTGCGGCGGTTGGCGATTTACTTGACCGATCTGCGGGAATACCCGCGCGCGATTCGGATGTATGAGAAGTCGCTTGAGAAGGATCCGCAGCTTGCGAACGGAATGCCTGAAGATGTGGGCGCCGCGACGGTCTATGCAGAATTAGGGCGACTGTATTACCTGACCGAAAACTGCCAGGCGGCGGCCCGCGTGTTCGCGCTGGTCCGCCGGGCCGTCGAAGACAAAGACTCTCCCTTCGACGACGCCACGAAAAAATCGGTTCTCGGCGAAGCGGGCACTACGTATGCCTTGTGGGGCGAAGCGTTTTTTGAAGCCGCTCGTTACGAAGACGCCGCCGCTTGTTTCCGCGCAGCGAATGCGGCGAAGGAAGACAAACCGCTGTACGCGTTTCGGCTCGCGCGAATTGCCTTCGCCCAAGAACAGTTCGACGAAGCCCGCAAGCAACTCGATGAATACTTTGCTGCCAAGACAAATGCCTCGGGCGCCGATCCTTATGAATTGCTGGGTAAAGTTCTGCTCAAGCAGTCTGCGACGCCAGCCGCTGGTCATGAACAGTTCGTGGCGAAATTGCGCGAGCTGCACAAAGAACAATCCGACAACGTGCCGCTTGCCTTCGCGCTGGCCGATGCCTTTTGGACGAGCGGCCAGTTCAGCGAAGCCGTGCCGTTACTGACCAAGACGTTGGCCGTGAAACCCGATTCAACCCGCTATGAAAAGTTGATCGAGTATCACTGGCAGCACAAGGAGTTTCGCGAGTTGCTCGCCGTCGCCGGGCAATTGGCCGAACCAAAAAGTTCTCTCGATGCCATCGAAGATCTCCTGCAGAAAATGAAGCAGGACGAAAATCTCGTCAAAGGTTGCCTCGCGCTGGCTCGCGAACAGGCGGCAATGAAAGAGCCCAAACCGAAGCACGGGCCGATCCTCGCCGCGGCAATTCTGGCCCGCGAAGCAGGACAGTTGAAAGAGGCCCACGAATTGTTGCAAGCCGCGATCGACCTCGCGCCGCAGAAAGCACTCGACCTGCGGTTTTATTGGGCGCAAGGTTTGTTTCTCGCCGATCACCATGCCGCAGCCGTCGAAATGTATCGGCAGGTGCTGGCGAACAAGCCGAAGAATTACGTCGGCACGCAGGTGCACTATCAACTTGCTTCCGCATTGGCGATGGCTGGAGATACCGACGCCGCGTTGGCCTCGATGCGAACGGTACTCGAAACAAAACCAGACGACCCCCGGTACGAAAGTCGCGTGGCGTGGATTCTGTTTCACGGTGAACGCCACGACGCCGCAGCAGCAGAATACGAAAAACTGCTGAAGAAACATGGCGACAAGCAAGCTGCCGATGTTCGCCAGGTTCTGCGCAGTGCCCGCATGGCCCTGTCGAACATCGCCCTCGAGCAACAGAATTTTCCCCAAGCGGTCGAATGGCTGGAGCAGGTGCTCGACGAATTTCCGGAAGATGCCGGTGCGCTGAATGACCTGGGTTATCTCTGGGCCGAGCGCGGGCTGCATCTGCAACGCTCGCTGCGGATGACACAGAAGGCCGTGGAACTCGAGCCCACGAATCATTCCTATCGTGACAGCTTGGGCTGGGCCTATTACCAGCTCGGTCGCTATGACGAAGCGGTGAAGGAACTAACCGCTGCGACCAGCGGCAATGATGACGGTCCCGACGGCGTGCTGCTCGATCACTTGGGCGATGCGCTCGCCAAAGTGGGCAAACCGGTCGAAGCAAAGCAAGCGTGGCAACGAGCGATCGCGGCGTTTGAAAAAGCGGGCGAGAAGAAGAAGCAGCAAGCGGTCGCCGATAAACTGAAATCCGCTCCGTAGTCGCCTCTGCTAAGCGACCGCATGACCTTCCAACACCTGCTTCAACATCTGCAGGTCTTGTTGGACTAATTGGATGTCGGCGGCGAACTTATCGTCTGACATCGTTGATTGAAACAGCGTGATCAACACTTCGCTCCCCGCGCCGTTGGCCAGCACTCGCATGGGCATATGAACTTCGATTTGCGGCGATACGCGGACCCAATGGTCGATCACGCCAAACGAATTCGGCTCGGCGAAGCGAATGCTGACTTCGCCTTCCGCGGTGCTGACGAACCACTGACCCGCTTCACAGCGCACCGTTTTCCCCAAGCCGTGCGCCCACGACGGCAGATTGCGCGGATCGGTGATAAAGGACTGCACATAGGCCGGCGGGCGATTGATTGAAATTGTCAACGTGCGGGAAGGTTCGGTGTTCATGTGGATTGGTTACTGCAACGGCTTTCGTTCGGCGAGCAACTTGTGAATCTGCTCGTTCCAAATCTTGTAGCCCGCTGGGCTCATGTGCAGCATATCTTTCACAAACAATTCCACCGGCGGCTGGCCGTCGCTGCCGAGCATCGCCGGAACGATGTCGATGAAGAGCAAGCGCTGCGAGTCTTGTTCGCACTGCTGGCGGATCAATTCATTGGCCTTCTTTTGCTTTTCAAAGAGTGACCAGCGCGATGGGCAAGGCTTGATGGCGATGAACCAGATTTGCGTCTTCGGCAGTTCCTTGTGGACGGCTGCGCAGAATTCGGCAAAGTCAGCCGCGGTTTTTTCGGGTGTCTTGTTCGATTTCAAATCGTTGTCGCCGGCATAAAAGATCACCAGTTTCGGTTTGAGGGGCGTGACGATTTTCGGCACGTAATGCGTGGCATCATGAATCTGCGAACCGCCAAAGCCACGGTTGACCACGGGCAGGTTGGGAAACGATTTGGCCAGGTCCCACAGCCGGATGCTGCTGCTGCCGGTGAAGACGATCCCTTCCTGCGGCGGTGGAGTTTTTTCGTCCTTGGCGAGCATCGCCGAGATTTCTTTTTCCCATTTGTCGGCCGGGGGAGCGGCCTTTTTCTCCGTTTCTTGAGCAACCGCTAGCGAACCCGCCAGAGTTGATCCGAGCGCGAAGAAGATCGCGAGGCCGAGGCGTGTAATCATGGAAAGGATTCCGATAAGTGGAATGACAGAGTTTGGAGAGCGTTGCCGCCTGTGCCGGTTGGGCGTTTTGCGGAACCTCATGATAAATGGCCACACCCGCGGTTGCACCCGGCCGATAACACGTGGGCTAGTCCGCCGGGAGCCGCGGCGGAATAATACGCACAGGTAACCTAATAGCACCTAACACAACCGCCTCTCCCCGACCTAGGCTGAAGGGAGTTGAGTTAGGGTTTGAAGTCTCTTGGAAGGATCGCCGCTGATGAACCCGTACTTGCCCAGTGCATCGAGAATCCCGTCCATTGAAAACTCGCAGTCGTATCAGAGCTACCAACGGCAACGCCAACTCACGCTGGGCGATCTGCTGCTGGAAAACCGCATTGTCTTTTTGCAGGGCGAAATCCACACGGGCAACGCCAACGAAATTGTGATGAAGTTGCTCTACCTGCAAAGCGAAAACCGCCGCAAAGACATCCATTTTTACATCAGTTCGCCCGGCGGTGACGTCGTCGCGACCCTTGCCATCTACGACACGATGCAGATCCTCAGCTGCCCGATCAACACCTACTGCGTTGGTATGGCCGCGAGCGGCGCAGCCGTGCTCCTCGTCGGCGGAACGAAGGGCAAACGCTTCGCCCTGCCGCATGCTCGCGTGATGATGCATCAGCCGTACGGCGGTGTGCAGGGCCAGATCAGCGACATCGAGATTCAAGCCAACGAAATCATTCGTTACCGCGAAGTCCTCAATGGCATTCTGGCCAAGCACACGGGACAACCGATCGAAAAAATCGCCAAGGACACCGATCGCGACTTCTTCATGTCGGCCGAAGAGTCGAAGGCCTATGGCGCCGTTGACGACGTGCTCAAGCACTCCGTACAGCCCGATGCGCTGTCGGATAAAGAATAGTCGCGAAGCACGAATCCCCGAGGTTCGTGCGCCCCAAAAACAAAATCACGATCAACTGCATACAAACGAAAACGGAGTGCTCCGATGCCCATGATTCCTTATGTCGTCGAAAAGAGTGGCCGCGAAGAGCGGGTTTACGACATCTACAGCCGGCTGCTGAAAGACCGGATTATTTTCCTCGGCACGCAAGTCAACGACGAAATGGCCAACGCCATCGTCGCCCAGATGCTGTTCCTGCAATCCGACGATCCGAAGGCCGACATTCATCTCTACGTGAACTCGCCCGGCGGCTCGATCAGTGCCGGCATGGCGATTTACGACACGATGCAGTTTGTCACCTGCGATGTTGCGACTTATTGCATCGGCCAGGCCGCGTCGATGGGCGCGGTGCTGTTGACCGCCGGCACGCCCGGCAAGCGGTACTCGCTGCCGAACGCCCGTATCATGATTCACCAACCGCTCGCCGGCATGCAAGGCACGGCCGAAGAGATCATGATTCACGCCAAGGAATTTCGTCGCATCAAGCAAAAGATGAACGAAATCATGATCAAGCATACCGGCCACCCGCTCGAAAAGATCGAAAAGGACACCGACCGCGACCGCTTCATGTCGGCCGAAGAAGCCTGCGAATATCGGCTGGTCGACAAGGTGATCGAACGAATGCCGAACCTCGGCACACCGTCGCGGGAGTAGGCGCGGGGATTGGGCGTCAGGGGGCAGGATTCGGGAGTCGGAATTTCCGGCTCCCTCTCCTCGGTACTCCGGGGAGAGGGTTGGGGTGAGGGGCTGAACTGCGATCGGCCTAGTTACGGTTTGAACTACGACGCCCAGGCAATACCCGCTTCAATCACAGCGGATTTTTCTTCTGGGGGCAACCATTCGATTGCACCCGCTGCTTCGCGAATGCCAGCGTGTACGTTTTCAAGATTGCAGCCAATGCCATTTCTTTGGTGCAGCACGGTGCGAAGTGCGTCGCGCGATGGATGCCCAGATGGCAGACTGAATTCTCTCCTAAAGTCCCTGACCCAAACTATAGCTGCGACGGACACAGCGGTTACCATCGCCTCAAAATTTGGAATTTGCATTAGTGAATCCCTGACGAAGTGAAATGGTGATTGCGCGAGTACATATGAACTCTACGCGTCGTTTCGTACTCCGACCAAGATTTAGTTACTACCGCAATTCTCGATGCAAGTCGTCAAACGCCCGCAAAGTTTACCCAACCGGTGGCTAGTTCCACTCTCTACGCAACCACGTGCCGCTGCAAGCCGAGACTGGCGAGATGTGGGAACTCGGTTTGAAGACGTTGCTTGACGAAAACCTACGCGGATGTGGAGCAGTTCGGTCCGCCGGGCTTTCCTGCCTCCAACGGAGGAGTCCGCGGCGTGCCGTTTGGTTCGGGCAACATCTGGACGCGCTACGACTTCATTCAAGAGGCCGACAGCACGCTGGGCTTGGGCCTGGGCTATGTGTATGTCGGTGAACGACGCGGCGATTACACAACGCCGCTGCGGTTGCCTTCGTACAGTCGTTGGGACCTCGGCATCTATGGACAACGCGGCCGTTGGGATCTCGCCGCGTATGTCGAAAACGTTTTTAACGTGCGCTACGAAACCGGCGCGACGAATCAATACCAGGTCTATCCCGGCGCACCGGCTAACTTCCGGCTGCAGCTTGGTGCGAACTTCTAACAGTCCCGTAGCCCGAAGCCATCTGCTTCGGGTGCGGGAGCAGGCGCAAAGCTCAGCTCAATTTCCATCGCCGCTGCGCACACGGCGAACGATTTCTTCCCACGTTAGCACGGTACCAGGGTTAGCTGCTAAGTTCGCTTTGCGACGCTCCACTTCGGCAAGTTGCCAATCGGGCACAGTGTCATCCACTGGATTGGAGACTAGATCCGCTGGATTTGGAATGGGAACATCCATCTTAGGATCCTACGGAGAAACTGAATTAAAACTCCCGCCCCTTCGGCGGCGCCGTTTGTTTTACGGGTGGCAACGGCGCGGGCAGTTCTTCTTCCTTGGCTTTCGGATTCGCTTTGAATGCCTTCTGCCCACCGAAGAGATCGAACAGCGGCAGTTTGAATTCCGGCGAGGGAGCCATCTCTTGCGGTTTGCGGGCCAGGTCGACTTCCAGGTGCGCGATCAGGCGATTTTGTTGTTTGGTTAGGTGACCATCGAGGCCGCGGAACCAATCGAGCAGCGGCGCTTTGTATTCGGCCGGCGCGAGGTCGTATTTTTCCGGCCAAACCGTCGAACGCCAATACAGGCCGCCGCCGACTTCTTCCATCAGTTTGTAATCGCCACCGAGCGGGCAATTGAGCTCCGCGTTCAGCATGTCGTGTGCGACGGTCACGCATTCGTCGAGCGGCACGTGCATTTGCTGATTGAGCATGTGCAGCATTCGCACGTTGCCAGCCGAGGCGGCCATCGCACGATCGTAGTACAACTGATTGATCAGCGGCGCGACTTTTGCTTTGCTCAGATCGCCGATGTGCATCCGCACTTGGGCGGGAATCTCCGCTTCGGTCACACGCAACTGAGGCGTGACTTTGGCGAGCACATTCCAATCGAACGACAGAACCGAGAAGCCGCCTCCTTCGCGCCGCCACAAACCGAGCGGCAGTTGCGAAAAACCATCCGCATCGGGCCGCGAAGCAAGAATCCCCGCGAGTGGCAGCATTTCGAGATAACCGGCTTTGGGCCACGAGCCGATGTAGCCCGGTGTTTTTTGCAGCATTTGCAGCGTGCCGAATAAACCAGTCCGGCGATTCTCCAGCACCGGGGTCAAGTCTTGCACACCGAGAAACAGATGGTGCGGCGGAATGTTGCCGAGCAGATGCATTTCTTTAACCACGGCTTGCACGGCGGCGATGTCGTCTTGCTCGCGGGTGATCATCTGCGTTGTCGGCGGCCCCAGCATCGCCATGTAGCGCCCGAACTTGGCTTCGTTCAGCGGCGTGATGTTGCCGTCGATCGTGATGCGTTCAATCGTCGGGTCGGCGGGATCTTTTTTCTCGAGCGCAAACCGCTTGATGCCGATCATCAGCGGATCCATCACCTTCCACTGCTCGCGATAGAGCGCGGCCTGATCGTTGTAGTACTTGGCTTCGGCAGCGGTCACGCGTTCGACGCGCGTATCGGCAACGGGTAGGAACGAGCCGCGCGCGCCGCGACGTGAATCGAGCAACTCCGCGCCGTTGAGCACCGGCTGGCTCCCGTCGGGCCGCATGCCGAACGACGGCGGCAAGAAGCGGCCTTCGATCAGCGTTTCGAGCTTGTCGATTTCATAGCCTTCGCCTTTCGCGGCCAGTCGGGCGAAACGGAGCAGATCGAGATCGGTCGTCGCCTGCATCCGGCGGCGGAGTTCAATTTGATACTGCGGCGTCAGCAGTCCTTCGAAGAAGGATTTCGAAAAGAACGCAAAGATGGTGTCCTCGCGCAGGATCGGCAGAATCGTACGGGCATGCAAAAACTCCGGCGATTGCGCCAGCGACGGAGCGCCGCCGGCGACGATCAAAAATCGTTCGGCCATCGTCTGCGACGTCGTAACAAAGTGATACTTGCCATCGCTCACATAGAACGAACGCAAGCGATTATCGGGCGTCGAAATGAACGACACGTCGCGCCCCGCGAGCTTGATGGTCTCGGCTTTCGCGCCGTTGGTTTTGTTTCGTTCGAGGGCTCGTTTGCGTTGCTTCTGCACGTCATCGGCGAACAGTTCCGAAGCCTTGGCTTCAAACAAAATGCCCATCGCGGCGCCGTCGACCATGTACAAGTCCTGGCCGATCAGCGCGACGTCGTTGATGACGTTCGGCCCCAGCACCTTGGCGAGTTCGTTCTGCTCCAAACCAAGCTGATCTTGAATCCGCTTGTTCAGCGGCGCGACGTAACTGCGCATGGTCACCATACTGCCGAGATCGCCGCCGTATTCGTTCATTAAATCGCTGAGCCACAGATAATTGCGAAACGTGCCGAAGCGGATGTAGAAGTATTCCGGCGGCACGTGAGCCGCGATGGTTTCAACCGGCACCTGACCTTCGAGCGGCGGCAGCGAAGCCGGCGGCCAGGCCATTCCTTCGGGCAAGGCGCTGGTGAGTTGCTGGCCGTAGTCGCCGCGGCCGATCATCGACTCGCGGACTGTTTTCAAACGCAATTCTTCGAGGCCCAGCAGCAGTTGCAGCGAATCGTAAGTCGATGCGGTGGGCGCGTCCTGCGGTTTTGGCCGACCGAGCAAACCGACCTCGTCGCGCAGCGGCAAACTCAACCGCCGCGACAACATGGTCTGCAAATACGTTTGCACCAACGGCGGATGATTTCCTTCATCGATCTGGCGCTGGGCTGCAGCTTGATAGTCGCGCCACCAACGTTCTTGCAACCGACTGTAAGCCCGCTCATTCTCGACACGCGGCGTGAGCGTGAATTCCAGTTTGTTGGGCGTGAAGAGCGTGAGTTTCAGCGGCTCATCGCCACGAAACAGAAAATGAACCGTCACTTGGCCGGCAGCGCCGTTCGTCGGCGGCCCCAGCACCTGATTGAACAACCGGCCGAGCAAGCCGGGCGTCATCGCGGGATAATACGCGCGGCCGGTCGCTTCTTCGATCCGACACAACCGTTCGTCGATGCTGCCGACATCCGCGCCGCTGAACGTCACCCGCGCGACGCCGAAGGGCCTGCCGACGACGGCTTCGCCTTCGACAGCCGGAAGCTCTGTTGGCAGCTGAATCAACAATCCCAGCCAGGCGACGCAAAACAACCAGCAACGGCGTGGCAACATGACAAACTTCTCCGTGCGCGGATTCGTGATCATCCGCTGGAATCAAACGTTGGACCGCCCCGCATTTTACGCAGCGGGGGCCACTTCGGTAACCGTCCGCAAGGAGCTGAATTCGCCAGAATCCAGGTACCGGCAGTACCCCGATAAGCCGACGGTAGTTGCCGCTAGGGGGAATTTCTTGCCTGCTATCACTTATTCGCCCGGCAGCTTATGGCCGAGCTTATCTCGTTTGGTGGCGAGGTACTTCGCGTTGTGCGGATTGGCCGCGGAGATGATCGGCACCTGATCGACCACTTGCAGGTCGAATCCGCTGTAGACAAACGCATCGGTCTTTTTCGGATTGTTCGTCAGCAGACGAATTTGCCGCAGACCGAGATCTTTCAGAATCTGAATCCCCACGCCGTAGTCGCGCATGTCGGCTTTGAAGCCAAGCGCATGATTGGCTTCGACGGTGTCCATTCCCTTTTCTTGCAAATCGTACGCGCGGATCTTTTCGACCAGGCCGATGCCGCGACCTTCTTGTGGCAAATAAACAATCACGCCGCTCCCCGCTTCGTGAATCTGCTTCATTGCCATGTGCAACTGCGCGCCGCAGTCGCAGCGGAGCGAATCGAGCAAGTCGCCGGTGAAACACGATGAATGCAACCGCACCAGCGGCGCGGTGTTCTCGTCGAGCTTTCCTTTCACCAGCACAATGGGCTGCTGCGTTTCGAAGCGAACTTCATAAGCGATGATCGTAAACTCGCCATACTCTCCGGTGGGAATGGTCGCTTGCGCGAGACGCGTGACGAGCTTTTCGCTCACGCGGCGATGCGCGATGAGCTGCTCGATCGAAATCATTTTCAAATTGTGCTTGGTGGCCAATTCGTTGAGATAGGCGCGTGAAGCGCGATCGCCGGTGTCGTCCAGAATTTCGCACAGCACGCCGACCGGCGCAAGACCGGCCATGCGGCAGAGATCGACGGCAGCCTCGGTGTGTCCCGCGCGGCGGAGTACGCCACCCTCTTTGGCCAACAGCGGATGAACGTGGCCGGGCCGCACAAAATCGCCGGCGACGGAATCGCCCCGGGCCATTTCGCGGACCGTGCGGGCTCGTTCGTCGGCCGTGATGCCGGTTTTGCCGCTGCGATGATCGATGGGAGTGAGAAAACCTGTCTGGAGCGGCGCGGTATTCGCGTCGACGATCGATTGCAGATCAAGCCGCGCGGCGGCATCGGGGAGCAGCGGCGCACAAAATTCGCCACGACCACTGAGAATGAAGTTCACCAGTTCCGGCGTGGCCTTCTCGGCGGCGCAAATGTAGTCCCCTTCGTTTTCGCGATCTTCGGCGTCGACGACGATGATCACCTCGCCGCGGGCAATGGCATCGACAGCAGCTTGAATGGGCGAGAACTCACGAAACACAGGCAGACTCCAAGAAAGAGGGTTGCCTGCATTATAGCGCTACGTCGATTCCGCGACAGGCGGCGAAGTCCATGGTTTGTGCCACGTTAGGCGGTAACCGCTGGCGCGCACGACCAACATCGTACCGCCGAACACCGCGGCAAAAGCAAAGAACTGTACCGCTGCCAGTTCGGGATCACTGTGAGGGAAGTATCCTTTGCCCGAATAGTCCTGATCGACCATTTCGGGATACCTGAGCATCCACCGCAGGCGAAGCAACTCGCCTTCGATCGCCAGCACCAAAGGCCCCGCCAGCATGGCGACAATTCCCCTGCGGCGCGACGGAAACCACAACAGCCCGCCGGTGATTGCCAAAGCGAGCACGTTGAACTCTAGATGCAACACGTATTCGCAGGACCACCACTCCCAGGCATTCAACAGATGCTGCCACTTCCAGCCGTACTCTTGTAGCCAGCGCGCGGCACCCAGCAACAGCCCAATCACCGCGCTCCATTCGGCAACATCGCGAAAACCAAATTGCCAGGACCAAGGATCGGCGGGGGATGACTTTTCGTTGCCGCAGCGAAACCCACAACTGCGGAGGATCATTCCCACAGTGCAAACGTGAAATGCAAAGGCCGTGAACTCAACAACCCAGGTCAGGTAGCGGAGGTAATAATCTCCCTGATCGGCAATGAACCAGGCGATGATCGAGGTTCGACAGAAAACCTGCGATTGGACCGCGGCGAGCAATGGCACGAGCAAAACGAGTGCGCCGATGCGACGGCCCGACGAACTTCTGCTCCAGGCCGCCCACCAGCCGACGAGTGCGACCTGCGCGACAAACACGCCGGAAAAGATCGCGAGCGCCAGGCGAAAACTGCTGGGAGAATACCCGCTGCCCTGAGCATAGCGGTGCGCGACTGCCAGCAGCAGTAACAGCGCGAAATGCAGGCCCAATGTGAGTTGGAACAGGCTGTTCCCGCTCAATCGGCATTTCGATAATCGTCGGTGCAGATTCATCAACCGCAGTTTTCGCTGGGTCGATGATTAGTTATTGCTCGCGGTAAACTTGCCATGGTGGCGAATGGCAGGACTCTGCCGTTTTCCGCGCCACACTAAGCCGAAACGGCCTTTACTTCGACTTCAGTCGACTCACTGACCCAGCCCGCGCTCACGGCGAGGGCATAGCTGCCGAACAGGGCACAGGCGAAAAACAAATCGCCAGCGAGCGTGTTGCGGAAGAACGGCAGGCCGCGCTCATACGACAGGATCAGCCCGTCAACCGTATGCGGATACATGTCATTCCAGGGCCACCAGGCAAAATTCGTGGCCAAGAAAAATAGCACTGACGACACCAGGCTGCAGCCGATCAAGGCCCCCACGCTGGTCAGCAGGCTGCTCGCGGTGGAAGTTCGTTCGATTTTCACCACCCGCCGCAAAAGCCAGCTAAAGGCAATGGGCAGCGTGAACATGAAATAAACGACCAACATCATCTGCCATTCATGGCGCGGGAGCACGATATCGCTCACCAGCATCGAAAACCACGGCGCGAAAAACGCCAGCGGCGTGCGTTGAAAGAAATAGCCCGCAAACAGCGAAATCGCGGCAATCGGCGCGAAGTTCGGCATCTCGGGTCCAAGCACAATTCGCACTCCGGCGCCGAGGGCGATTAAGGCAACTAACACGAGCAATTCTAGGGTCAGCGAACGCTTCTTCATTACCAACTCTTTTTGTAGGGTGGGTCAGGTGTACTCACGAGGCCCACCAACGGTGCCTTCGATGATCTGGATGCACGATTCTAGCGATTTTTTCCAAACTTCCACAAGAGCTTATCGCCGGCCTGTACGTCGTAAATCGCGCAACTCCGGTCGCCCGGCGTGCCGTTTACCTCATACAGCCAGGCATTGCCGCCGTTTTGATTGGCAACCTCGTCGATGGCCGTCACAAATAACGCAGCGCCGCTGCCGCGGTGCTTGAACTTGATTCCTCGCGGGTGTTTTTCCGCCGCTTGCAGCACATCAAACACGGTCTGCTTTTCTTTCCACTCGAGCGCGGTGAAAACCTTCTGCGAGCCATCGCCATAGTCAATGGTCAACTGCACGGTCTTGGCAGCCGGCTCTTGGGCGACGAGCGCCGAGCAAAAGAACACCGCCACCACTGCCAACAATTCACGCCGCATCATCACTTTATCTCCCGCTCTCCCCATCGCCCCATCTCCCACACTCTTCATCACGCCAGTAAAGTGCGGAGAGCACCTCCCACTCATCAGGTTCCACGTGCCGACTTCATCCGCCATCTCGCTGACCTACCCGCAGCCGCACATCGCGGTGCTGAGCTTTGATATTCCCGGCAAGAGTGCCAATGTGCTTTCTGCCGCGGTGATGAACGAATTCGCCGAGCATTTGCAAACCTTGCGAACAGTCGCCGCTTTGCAAGCTGTCATTCTAACTTCGAACAAGCCGAACACGTTCATTGCCGGCGCGGATATTCGAGAATTTGTCGGCTTGATGGAGGCCCCCGAGCAGGTCGCCACACTCGGCGCTCGAGGGCACGCAATCCTCGCCGAGCTGGCGAATTTGCCCGCCGTGACGATCGCTGCCATCGATGGCATCTGTGTGGGGGGTGGTTTGGAACTGGCTCTCGCCTGCGATCGGCGGGTGGTGAGCACCAATCCGAAAACGCAACTCGGTCTGCCGGAAGTGAAACTCGGTTTGATGCCGGGATGGGGCGGTTGTGCGCGGCTGCCGCGGCTGGTGGGATTGTCGACCGCCGTCGACATGATCACGTCGGGGAATCTGCTGTCGGCCGAAGCGGCTCGCAAGGTGGGCCTCGCCGATGAAGCGGCGGCGCCGGAGCAACTGTTGTCAGCGGCAGTGGAGGTGGCCCAACGCGAACAGGCGTCGGGGCAGTACTTGCGCGATCGCAGGCGGACCAGCCGGGCGCTGCTGATGAATGCGACAGAGCGGGATTATCTGCGCTTCACGACAGCCGCCAAGTTGTCCGCAACTTCCCCACACGAACCGGCCGCAGTCACCGCACTGAATTTGCTCTGCGATTCGGCCGAGGACGATTTGCCAACAGCACTCCAGCGCGAGCGCACCACCTTTGCGCAACTCTTTGGCTCTCCGGCCAATCGCGCGCTGGTCCACGTGTTTTTGCTGCAAGATCACAACAAGCACGAATCGCAAGCAGCTGCCCTAAAGGCGAAGTCGCCGGGCAGCGTGAGTGTGCTCGGCGCTGGCATCATGGGCCTCGGCATTGCAGCCTCGGCGCTGCGAGCTGGATTGCAAGTGCGGCTTGGCGATGCGAATCAGGATGTCCTCACCGAAGCAGCGGAAGATTGTCTGCTCGAAGCCGCGTTCAATCCGGCGACGAAGTCGGCCGACCCCGACCAGCTTCCGCAACTCGCAGCCAGGCTCAACGCCGTCACCACCGACGCCGAACTTGCGACCAGCGATGTGGTGATTGAAGCGATCATCGAAAATCTCGAGATCAAAGTCAGCGTGCTGCGGCGGCTCGAGGCGTTATTGGGGCCGACAGCGTTTCTCGCTTCGAATACGTCGTCGATTCCGATCACGAAGATCGCTGCCGGGCTCGCGCGGCCGGAGCGGTTTTGCGGGATGCATTTTTTCAATCCCGTGAAGCGGATGAAGCTGGTCGAAGTCATCCGCGGCGCGCAGACGAGCGACGAAACCATCGCCGCTGCTGTCGCGCTCGGCCGCAAGATGGGAAAGATGCCGATCGTCGTAGCCGATGGGCCGGGCTTTCTGGTCAATCGCTTGCTCTCGCCGTATCTGAACGAAGCCATTGAATTGCTGCACGATGGACATACGCCGCAGGAAGTTGATGCCGCCGCGGTTGAATATGGCATGCCGCTGGGGCCGCTCGCGCTTTACGATCTGGTCGGTCTCGACACGGCCTTTTATGCAGGGCGCACGATGTTCGAAGCCTGGCCTGATCGCGTGCGAGCCTCACCGCTGCTCCCCGCGTTGATTAAAAAGGGACGCTTGGGTCGTAAGAATGGCAAAGGCTTTTACGCTTATCGCGAAGCGACCAGCGAACCAGCCGTTGATCCTGCTGCGACGGAACTCTTGCAAAAGTATATCCGCCGCGAAGATCGGCTGAACTCACAACAATTGCAAGATCGTCTGCTGCTTCCCATGTTGTTCGAAGCCTGCCGCGTGCTCGAGGAAGGCCGCGTCCACGATGGCCGTGATATCGATCTTGGTGTGATTTTCGGCCTCGGATTTCCCGCTTTCCGCGGCGGCATTTTGCACTGGGCTCAGCAGCAGGGAGGCGCGGAGATCTTGCGCAAGCTCGAACCCTGGCGCGGCCGCGGCGGCCGTTACGAACCGCCACCGTTGTTGCTCGATTGGGCAGCGGGGAAGCGGAGGTTAACGGCATGACCAACCTCGCGCGCCAAGCCGTGATTGTCGATGGAGTGCGCACTCCGTTCGGCCGGGCGCATCCAGAGAAAGGTTGGTTGCGAAATGTTCGCGCGGATGAACTGGCCGCGAATTGTTTGCGCGTGTTGATTCAGCGAAACAATCTCAATCCCCACGTTGTCGACGATGTGATCGTCGGTTGCGCGCTGCAGGCGCATGAAATGGCACTCAACGCGGCGCGGCAGATCGCGCTGCTCGCCGGGCTGCCGGTCACTTGTCCCGCTGTCACGGTGAATCGCTTGTGTGGCAGCAGTTTGCAGGCGTTGCATCAAGCAGTGCACGCCATCGAAGCGGGTCATGCCGATGTGCAACTGGTGGCCGGCGTCGAGAAGATGACCGGGCAAGCGCCGCCCCCTGCGGACTTATTGCATCCGCTACTGGCGAGCGTCACCTCACCGGCAGCGCTGTCGATGGGCATGACGGCTGAGTTCTTGGCAAAGCGCTATTCCATTTCGCGGGCGGATCAAGATGCCTTCGCGTTGCGGAGTCATCAGTTAGCCACGGCAGCCAACCTGCAATGCGAAATCCTCCCGACTTGGGGGCATGCTGAATCGGGTGAACGTATTTTGATCGATCAGGATCAAACATTGCGGATCGATGCGAATCTGCCCTCGCTGGCGAAACTTCTCCCTGCGTTTTTGCCAGCCGGAACTGTGACTGCGGGGAACAGCAGTCCACGGAACGACGGCGCGGCGGCGTTGCTCGTCATGTCGCGCGAAACGGCCAGCGGGTTGGGATTTCGGCAGTTTTCTCTCGTGAAAGGGACCGCAGTTGCGGGTGTCACACCCAGCGAAATGGGGCTGGGGCCCGTCCCCGCGATCGAAAAGCTCCTCAACCTCGCGAAACTTCCGCTCGCTGGCATCGGTTCAATCGAACTGAACGAAGCCTTTGCCGCGCAGGCTGTGGCGTGTATTCGCCAGGGATGTCTCGATCCGGAAAAAGTGAATCGCCGCGGCGGCGCGATCGCCGTCGGTCATCCGCTGGGAGCTAGCGGCTGCCGATTGATTCTGTCGTTAATCCATACACTGCATTCAGATGCGTCGGAATATGGCCTCGCCGCGATGTGTGTCGGCATGGGCCAGGGAATCGCTACTCTTTTACAGCGCGTCACTTAGTTCGCACGGACTCGTGCCCAAATAGATGGCAAAAATGTTCTCCTCGCTCCGCAATATCCTGACCGGTCCGGCGTTAGGTAAGGCAGCGATGGAAACCTCCAGTGAACACCTCTCTCCGGATGAACTCCTGGCGAGCTGGGTGCGTGAGCACTCTGCGGCCATTCGGGGTTATGCGCTGGCGCTGGTGCGGCGACAGGACGTGGCCGACGACGTGTTGCAGGAGGTGTTTCGTCGGGCTTGGCAAGTGCGCGACAGTTTTCGCCGGCAAGGTCAGGATCGAGCCTTTTTGATCCGGATTGCCGACCACCTGGTGTGCGACCGTGCCCGCCGAATGGGACGCGAGCTAAATCTGGACGAGGCGGGTTGGCAGGTACGCGAACCCACTGCCGAAGAAACCGACCCCGCCGCCATCGTGCAATGGCGCGAAGCCGAACAAGACCTGACTGCCGCGCTCGATCAGCTCAGTCCGGGCCAACGCCGGGTGCTGCTGATGCGATATTTCGGCGGCCTTGAGTTTGCCGAAATTGCCGAACAACTGGGCTGCCCGCTGAACACAGCGCTCAGCCATTGCCGCCGCGGATTGCAAACCCTCCGCAAATTGCTGGTGAGTCACCAACCATGAACGATCATTTGCCCGCCGACCAACGCGAACTCGAAAAGACCACGTCGCGGCATCTGCCGGCCAACGGCAGCGGCCTGCACGAAGTGAATGCCATTGCCGCGCGCAAGGCCTGGCTCGCGCTGGGTGCCGCAGTCGAAGCCGAAGGGCGCAACGGCTTGAATCAGCAGGCTTTGCTCGCGAGTCTGCAAGCCGAGCTCATCAGTAAACAGCCTGCGGAAGATACCGCAGGGAGTCAGCAGGTCGATTGGTCCTGGGCCGCGGTGGTGATCGCGGCGAGCATCCTGCTGGCGGCGACGGTGATCGGTGTCATCAGCCAGCGCGCGGAGAAGATTCCGAGCATGGTTCCTGGTCCCCAGCTGGTGCAGCCAACCCTGCCGAAAGCGCCTGTTTCGCCAAATCAACTTCCCGCTCAGTCGCCAACCGATCAGGCGCTGGTGACAACAACGCCCGACGCCAATTCCTGGAATGATTTGGATGAAGCGATCAACACGACATACACTGCCCTGCAACAGATGAGCGAGCAGCAAAGCGGCGTCGATCAATCGCTCACGGATTTTGATATGCAACTCAAACAGTTGTCTGCCGACATTGCCGGCGAATCGCTGTAACTACCTGCCCACCAAATTACCAAACTCCTGCGCGAGTACCTCACCATGCGTTACACACTTTCGATCGTTCTGGCGTCTGCCTTGGTTTGCGGCGGCATTGCTCTGGTGGCAAGCAGCCAGGAGCCGAAGGGCGAGAATCCACCTCCGCTGCGAACGGAAGCGCGCAACGACGAGAAAGGTCCACGGGAGCCGGGTCCGCGTCGTCCGTATGATGCTCCGCCCCCGCGTGAAGAGGAGCGAGGTCCCGGTGGTGTTGGCGGTCCGCGCTTCAATCCGCCGCCCCGCAATGATGGTGGACCAGGCGGACCAGGCCGAGGACCTGGTGAGCGTGTTCCCGGTGAGCGTGTTCCCGGCGATCGCCCGCCACCGCCGCCCGGTGGTCCGGGTGGTTTTGGCGACCGGCCGCCTGGTGGTCCGCATCGTGGACCGGGTGGTCCTGGCGGTCCGGGCATGATGGGTGGTCCTCCGCATGATTGGCAGCGACTCGAGCAGGATGATCCCGAGATGTACGCGCTGCTCAAATCGGATATCGAGATGGAGCGAAAATCTCTGGAAATCTCGCATCAGCTACGGCAACTTCCGCGCGACCAGCGGGTTAAATTAAAAGAGGAGTTGACGACACTTCTCAACGAACACTTCGACGTTCGCCAGAAACGTCGTCAATTACAAATTAAACGCATGGAAGAAGAATTGAAGAAACTTCGCGACGCCGTCACGAAGCGCGATGAGTCCCGCAAGACAATTGTGGACAAGCGGTTGAATGAGCTGACGGGCGACGAGAGCGATCAGGACTTTTAGTCAGCGATCACGAACGGATTCCTCCTGCCGGTACGCTGTCGGCAGTTTGACACTTGAATGATTTCCGGCCGCGGATGCATTTTGCCATCACGCTGCCGGCTGGGATCGGGCTGCGCTTGTATCGAAGCAACTTTGCAGCGAAGCAAACGCGGCGAAATGAAATTGGGCAACGGGCAACTTTCTAAGGTTTGATTGAAGGAGTGAGATCATGCGAAGATTTTGGCAAACCGCAGCGCTGCTGGCGTGCTTGTGCGGAACGCTCAGCGTTTCGACACGCGTGCTGGCAGACGACTTGGTAGCAGACAATGCAGCACAAACAGAAGAGACGAAGGAAGAAACCTCGTCCGCAGCCGACAGCTTTACGAATTTTCAAGGCGGTCGGCCAGGCCCCGGAAGGCCCGGCCCAGGGCGTCCCGGTGATCATCGGCCCGGTGATCATCGTCCCGGTCCGGCATCGACTGCAGATCGGCGGATCGCCGAGCTCGAACGCCGCTTGGATCAATTGACGCGCGAGCTGCGTGAACTGAAGGGCCGCGATTCGCACCGCGGGCCTGGCTTTGGTGGCCCACCGCATGGTCGTGACGATCATCGTGGTCAGGCTCACCGCGGGCCAGCAGCTCGTGGTCCCGAGCATCGCGGCCCGGGTGGTCCGCCGCACCGTGGTCCCGCGCCGCAATTCGGTCGCAGCTTTGGGCCGCGTCCGCCCTTCGGCCGGGGACCAGGTGGATTTGGTGGTCCGGGTGGCTTCCGTCCGCCGATGCATGCTCGGGCCAGTGAAGGTCGTGGAGAAGACCGCCGCCCTGAAGGTTTCCGTCCACCGCCGCGCCGCGATGATGAACGTCGTGGTCCTGAAGGTGACCGTCGTCCCGAACATCGTGGCCCGGAACATCGTGGCCCGGAAGCACATCGTGGCCCGGGTGGTCCGCCGCCACGCGGTCATGAAGGTCGTGGTGACGATCACCGCCCCGAAGGTCGTCGGCCTGAAGCCGGCCCACCACCGCGTGGTCCCGAAGGTCGTGAAGGACGAGGTCCGGATGCACGTCGACCCGAAGGACGTGGCGAAGAGCGCCGGCCGGAAGGGCGCGGCCCAGAAGCCCGCGGCAATGACGATCGCCGTCCCGAAGGTCGCGGCCCAGGTGGTCCGCCGCCACGAGGCGAAGGTCCCGGTCGTGGCGAAGGTGGCCGCCGTCCTCCGCCGCCCCGCGATGAAGACGTGTCGTTCTAGTTAAATCGCAATCTCTTAAAGATCACTGCCGGATCGGCGCTCAGTACAGCCTGATCCGGCCTACAACGGCTTCGCTGCCTTAATCACTACCGCCGCCTCTTTGATTTCAAAGGTCAACTCCAACGGTGTGAGGGCGGCTTCGAGTAGAGCCTCCAAACTGACATCTTTCACTTGGAAGCTGATGTTGGTTCGCAGCTTCTCCACGAGCGCCGGATCATAGACCATCTCTTTGCCCAGCTCTTTGGCCACGGTCTTCACCACTGCTCCCGCAGGCTGATTGTCGACGCGCAGCGAATAGACCTTGCCGCCTGGCGCCACTTTCGTCGTGCGCACCGTTTCGCCACTCATCATCCGATCGATCAGTTCGTGCGTTTCGTATTTTCCAGTCACGACGATCTTGTTGTCTTCGACACGAATCTTCAGTTCGGGAAACTTCTTTTGCAGTTGTGCAGCCAGCGATTGATTCTGTCCTCGCCACGCGTAGGACTGTTCGTAGGCAATGGTTTCCGGCAGCGAAACAATCCGCATCGTCGAGCCGTCGGCGCTTGTTTCAAATGTCAGATCGAAGCCCGCGAGCACCAGCGTCAAACGATCCGCGAGGGTGAGAGGAGGCAACGGAATCGCGGGCCACAAGTCGTGCGGGATCGCTTCCGGGTTTTGCAACGTCGCGCCGGACTCTGCGACGAGTTGGCGCACCAGTTCTCGCGGTTCGGCGAGCAAGGGCACGCTCCACGCCACCGCGCGCGACCAGCGGGCCCGTTCACTCGCCGATTGTTGTCCGACTTGCTGGCGTTTGACGGCTGCCAGAGTGGCTAACTTCTCCGTTGTGGCCACGGGACCGATGTAAATCACCGGCCCAACAACCGAGCGGCCCAGTTTGTATTTTGTGCACAACTGGTCCAGCGTGAGCGCGAGCGGCGCCTCATCGAGTTCGAACTGCAACTTGGTGCTGGGGTCGATTCGCCGATCGAGCCAAATGGCAACCTGCTGATTGTTCGCCAGGTTACGCAACGCATCGCGGATCGGATTCTCGGCCCACTTCAGCCCAATCGGCTGTTCCAACGCTTTGCGAAATTCCAGGCCGATCTTCCAATCGACATCGGCCGCCGCAGCGAACTGCCGACAATTCCTGCCACCGGCATAATCGTTGCCAAACCAACTGGCTGCGACGAGCGTAGAAAAAGCGACCAGCAGCAGCCACGAACATCGGCACACGCGATCGGCCCTGCTCAAGCCAATTCGGACGTGATTTCGGGGGGCTGCTGGCAGCGGAAGGGATTGCCGTTGGGATGACAAAACTCGTCTCCTCTTATTCGCCACGACAGCAACGCCAGCACCACGCCGCCTGATCAACGCGGCGCCGATGCGCAAGCCCCTGGCAATGGTTGTCGTTCGTGGCAGCTCTAATTAGACTCAAAGCTCAGCCAATTCGCGACCTGCCTGTGCGTTTTCGCAGTCTGGCAACTTTGTTTTTGACCAGACTGCTGCGAGCCGAGTGCAACCCGCGATGTCCACCCGACGTCGTCGTCGCCAAAACACGCCATGAAGAAACCTGCAACCACGCCTCGGCTTGACCAACTCTATCATCGGTATCTCGATACCGAAGAGTCGGCCGCTTTTATTCACAGCGTGTCGCAACATTACTTGCTGACGACGCTCGAACGTCTCGCGTCCGGCGGTCAACATGTTTCGCGCCGAGCGGCAGTTTTGGCCCTCGGTTTTCTCGGCGACTATTCGCACAACGCCATCCTCGGCCGGGCGCTGCACGATCGCGATCGCGCGGTCCGCCTGATCGCCGACAACGGCATTCGCAACCTGTGGCGCCGCGACGGCAACCGGCAGCAACAAGAACAACTGCAAGCCATCGTGCGCATGAACGATTCGCAACATCATGCCGAAGCCATCGCTGCAGCCACCGAACTGCTCAACGAAGCCGCCTGGTTTGCGGAAGTGTGGAATCAGCGGGCCATCGGCTACTTCGCCACCGAGCGTTGGGAAGACGCCGCCAACGATTGCCATCAGACACTCGAACTCAACGCCTACCACTTTGGCGCGGCGGTCGGCATGGGGCACTGCTATCTCGAAATGGATGACCCTTTCGCCGCGCTCGAATGTTTCCGCCGCGCGGTGAAGCTCAATCCCGATCTCGAAGACGTGCGCGCTCAGATCGACTATCTGCAACGGACGCTCGAAGGCAAGTAAGCGTTATATAAGCGACTAACGCTGCTTATTGCTGACTCGCGCGCTGCAAGCGAAACGCGTGCTGCGGGCTGAAGGCAACCTTGTCGTGCTTTTTCAGAAAGTCGCGCAGCTGGGCAACAGTAGCGGTGATGCGAATTGTTTCCCGCCGCTCCACCGCATTCGGATCATCGGCCGGCGACTTGCTCTTCACCACGCCGTCGAGTTCGCCTTTCCTGATGGCATTCGCGATGAAGTCACGGTCCAGCATGTAAACGAGCAAGCGATTTGCGTTCACGAATTCATAACGCATGATGAGAAAGTCGCTCGCTTCGCCGGGCGCCGCATTCAAGCTGAGCAGCTTGCGGTCGCCCAACTGCGTCGCGAAAAACGGAATCCGCTTCGTTTCAATCTCGCCGGCGTCGTTCACTTGCACGCTGAGCAATTCGTGGGTTCGTTCGCGGTCAGCTGCCTTACCAAGGATGAAACGGGGTTGCCCTTCCGGATCAGCGGCCGGCTTCTCCGCAGGCTCGGTTGGCTTCGTGTCATCGTGCTTCCCTTCATCGTGATAGACATCCCACTGGCCATACAGCTGCTCATCGAGCACCGAATCTTCGGCCGTTGACAAGGGATGTTGCGAAACAGGAATGGCCTCGCAGCCGGTGAGGCAGAGCGCGCCGATGAAGATCCCGCAAACAGCAACCCAGCCGCGAACAGACAACATGAGCGGATCCTTTGGAAAAGTGCCGGCAACTCTTTAGATGCCGCCAACCTGCTGTTTATTCCCGGCTACTCGACGAGCACCTTCACGCCGGGCAAGTGTTGCTGTACTTCCTGCTGCGAATCGTCGACATGCAGGACCCGTAATGTGCTCAAATCCCTGAGCCGCGCCAGGGCGGCTGCCGTGAGCGAACTCTGTTCCACATGCAACTCTTCGAGCGCGGGAAACGTCATGAGGAGCGGCACGATTTCATCGCCGGCATCGGTGTAGCACAAGTCCAGCAGCTTGAGCTTTGGCAACTGCGGCAGCTGTCGTAATTTCTCGGCGGTTACCGTGTGGCACGAGTTCAGGCCGAGCGATTCGAGCCGTTCGAGCTGCGCAATCGAATCCAGCCGGGGCAATTTACGGGCGTGCAGCAAGTGAAGCTGCTTGAGCGCGGAGAGTCTGGCGATCTGTTCGATGTTTTCCTGCTGGGGATCATGACAACAGAGACTGAGGTACTCGATGCTCGTCAATTCGGTAGTCGCAATCAGCGAGTCGCGCAGCTCGGGTGAGGCGAAGGTTCGGAAGTTCAGGATTTGCACGTTGCCGACATAGTCGGCGCCGATCCGCGGCGCCAGCCACCGCTGAGCAGCATACCAGGGTGACTGTTCGTAACATTCGAAGTCGTATCGCGCGTAGCCACCCACCGTGGCCGCTTGTTCCAGAATCTGCCGCTGCCGCTGCCCGCGGGAATGAGCGCGAGCTACCACTCCGAGCAGAATTCCAACAGCGGCCATCACCACGAGCAGAGAACGGAGGGAAAATCGGGGAGTCATTCGCATCGCAGTCACCCAGTTCGCAGAGAGTCCTCGCCGAGTAAGACGGTGGAGCGAGCGAATTCGTTTGCGAACGGAGCCGCGCACGAACCTACTGCAATTGCGGGAACTTGCCGTCGCTGCGATGAGTCAATTGACGGAAGGTCAGCGTATCGAGCGAGTCGATGCGCACCGCTTTTACCGAGCCATCGCACATCGCGAGCATTGTCACACCACTGTGCGGCCCACCGAAGCGAGTGTTCTCATTGCTTTCGTTCGTAACAGCGCAGTCGTTGAGCGGTTTATCCATGTGGCTGAACCGGATCGTGTCCCACGACCAGCCGTTGAAGTAACCGTTGTCCTCATCGGCCAACGAACCGCTCTTGCGGTGCATGTGGCGCTCGCCAAACATCAGCACGTTCGATAGCCCGTCGCGAATCGACGCGCCGCTGATTTTTTCGGAAACCTGGGCGGGCATCAGGCCGGGAATTCCTGGCCGCGGAATGATGGCGCCAGTTTGATGACTCAGCGAATTGTTATACGACGCGCCCATCGGTGAAAACGGACGCATTACACCCATCGGGTCAGGTCCGCCCGTTCCGCCACTCCCCGCGTAATCAATCGCCCCGCGCGGGTTGGTTGCCGTCAGGCCGTTCGATGGGCCGCTGGTGACCGTCGTCGGTGGTCGTCGCGTCGGGCAGAAATAAATCTTCAACTTCAGCGCCGCAACTTCGGCGTCGTTGGTGTTGGTATAGAGGGCCTGCTGCTCGACGTACGGCAGGATTTGATAGAAGACACCCCAGTCCTGCTGCAACGACCTCACGGGCGTGCCGGACGAGGTCTTGGTCCGCGGCTGACCATCGCGGCCGCCGGCATTGGGAAAATGCTCAAAGGCTTCGTTGTGAGCCTGAGCTGCGATGGCGATCTGTTTGAGATGGGCTGCACACGTCGCCTTGCGCGAAGCTTCGCGCGCCATCTGCACGGCCGGCAGCGTGAGCGCGGTGAGCACTCCGATGATGGCAATAACGACCAATAACTCCACGACCGTGAAGGCGCGACGCATGAGACTGTTCCGGAAGAGAAGATCGGCTAACCGCCCTTCATCATGCCGCCAGCGCTGGCAAATTGCAATCCAACCACTAAAACCCCGTTACTGCCATCGAACTCCGCAGATCAACGCTCACACCCACGGCCATCAGCGAGAAGGTGGTGCCGCACCAGGCCCACACGCCATGGCCCATGTGAATGGCAGCCATCGTCGCAACGGCCAAGCTCAGCAGGCAGGCGAGAAACAACACGCGGCACGCCGTCGACTTCAGCGGGCAACGGCACGGCAGACGGGCGATCACCACACTCGCCAGGCCGACGAGTTGCAAAGCCAACGTGCCCCAGAACAACAGCGGGTCCATCGATTCCAACATGTGCGCACTCCCTGCACGCGGCGATTGCGGGTAATCACCGCGACACGGCTAGCCGTTTCGCCAGCCGTGGACGTCCTTGAGTACCATTCATCCATGAATGGCTGTTCTCTCATCAAGCGATTGCTGTGCCAGATCTTCGAACTCTTTTCCGGAAAATCCAGTCAGCACCAAAGAATTGTTGTAGATCGCGGGGCAAACTGTCGAGAGCAATCGCCGATTTGGCCCAAAATCGTCCGAAAGTGCTAGCAACGTTTGTCAAAGTTACAGCGGATCGCCTGGTAAGAATTACAAACCTGACAAGCCTTATCACCGTCACGACCGGTCCGCGTTTGCCGTGAATCCCCCCACGCCGCAGCAGGAGCGACGGAATTCCTGGCCTACGGTTCACTATGCGGCATTTTCCGCACTCGATCGCTGTTTTCAGTTCGGCCTTGCCATCTTCGATGTCAGCACCTCGCCTCGCCACCGCAGAAGCTCCGCTGACCCGCGCACTCGGCGGGTGGGATACTACGTTGCCTGGCCTGGGCGAACCACCAGCGCCGCAGACCACGCCCCCCACCATCTGCAAAGCGGACATCAGCCGCGATGATCTGACGGGCCTCTCGCTGGGACAATACGAACTGGGGAAGAGCATCGGCGGCGGCGGCATGGGTCGCGTCTTCGCGGCCCGACATGTTCATCTCGATCGCACCTTCGCCATCAAGTTCATCGGCGCCGCGGCCAATCACTCGCCCGAAGCCCATTCACGCTTCGAACAAGAAGTGCTCGCCCTCGGCAAGTTGCAGCATCCGCACATCGTCAGCGCCGTCGATGCCGGCTCGATCGATGGTTTGAAGTATCTCGTCACAGAATTAATTGACGGCGACGACCTTGCGCAGCTGGTGCAGCACCATGGTCCGCTGCCGTTTGCCGAAGCTTGCGAACTGATGCGCCAGGCTGCGCTCGGCCTCGCGTATTCGCATCGCTTGGGTTTTCTGCATCGCGACATCAAGCCTTCGAACCTGATTCTCGATCGCGCGGGGAACGTCAAGTTGCTCGACTTCGGCCTGGTCTGCAATGCGAACACCGGCCACGATCTGACTTCCTGCGGCATGCTTGGAACCTGGGATTTCGTGGCGCCGGAACAAGCGCAAGATGCCCGCCAGGTCGACGCTCGCTCGGATCTATATAGTCTGGGATGCACGCTGCTGTTCCTGCTCAGCGGTCGGCCACCCTTTAGTGGTGAGCGTTATTCCACCGCGGCTGCGAAACTCACTGGGCATCTGTTCGAAACACCTGCCTGGCTCGAAAACGTACCCGCTGAGCTGCCGTTGGAATTGGTCACGCTGCTGAAAAAGTTGCTCGCCAAAAAACCGGCCGAGCGTTTTCAACAAGCGGATGACGTCGTCGCAGCGCTCGCGCCGTTTGCGAGTAGCACCGCGTCGCACGCTACGACTCCTGCGCGAGCAACGGCCAACAAATTCAATCGTTATCAAGGAGGGGCGATTGCAGCAGCGGTGGCGGCAATCGCGATTCCCTGTGGTTGGTTTGCTTTTTCGTCACCGCCCCAATCAATTTCGCCGCAAACTGCAATCACGACAACGCCCGTCGCTGTCGTGAAACCAGTTGCCGAACAACAGCCGTCGATAAATGTCGCCGCTAAAGAAGCGTCCATCGCTGCTGAACCGCAGCAAGTGACAAGCGACTCCGGCAAAACAACCAACGCCGGCGCCATTCGCGTCGATTTTTCCAGATCATCTCCGCAGCGTTCGCCCGTCGGTTTTGGCGACGCGCCTTAAGTCATCAGCATTGCGAAAAGGTATTCGAAGATGGAAACCATGCACACCCGTTTCAGCAACTCGCTGGCCAAAGCGAACTGCAACGGCAATGCGTCGGCCCCTTGCATGCTCGTGCGAATTTATCCCGTCGCCGGCGTCGAAGAGCCCATCGAGCTGACGGCCGAACCGCAACTCGTCGGCCGCGATGTCCTCTGCTCGCTGCAGCTGAAAGACGACTCCGTCTCGCGCCGGCATGCGATTCTCGAACGTGTCGACGACAAATGCCTCGTCGCCGATCTGAACAGCACGAACGGCACGTATGTCAATGAACACCGCATCACCGGCTCGCATGTGCTGGCGGCCGGCGATCGCGTGCGCTTCGGCAATCAGATTTTCAAGTTCCTCAGCGCCGACGGCATCGAAGCGCAATATCACGAAGTGGTCTTCAAGATGATGACCACCGACGGTCTGACGGGCGCGCACAACAAGCGCTACTTTTTGGAGACGCTCGAGCGTGAATTGCAACAATCGTTGCGCTCCGTTTCGCCGCTGTGCGTGATGATGCTCGATCTCGATAAGTTCAAAGCGGTCAACGATACACATGGTCATCTCGCCGGCGATACGGTGCTGGTCGAGTTTGCCCGCCGAGCACAAAGCGTGCTCCGCAGCGGCGAACTGCTGGCTCGCTACGGCGGCGAAGAATTCATCATGCTCCTCACCCGCACGTCGCTTGAAGAAGCCGTGCAAGTCGCCGAACGCGTGCGACAAGCCATTGCGGCCGCTCCCGTTCCTTACGCGAACAAATCGATTCCGGTCACGGTCAGCATCGGCGTGAGCTGCTTCAACGGCCGACTGCATACGTCGTCGACACAATTGCTCGCCCAGGCCGACGAACGGCTGTACGAAGCCAAACGCAAAGGCCGCAATCAGGTTCAGTATCAATCAGGAAACTAACGCATGCCTGCCACACTTCGCTCTTTCGGCTGTCTCTTGCTGCTGACGATCACTGCCACCGCGCAGGCCGAATTCACGGCGATCACGGGTTGGGAGCAGCAGATCTTTCCGTCCTACGTCATCGCCAGCGCGGCATTGCGACAAGACAAAACTGAAACGCCGCGCGAAGTCCTCGGCGATCCGCGCGGCTTGCTCGGCGTGCTGGTGAAAGCGCCGGCGAAGAACACGCCGGTGAAAGTGACGATCGAATGTCCCGAGTATTTTGATACGAGTGCGTTCTCCGGCACGCTCGTCGAAAAAGGGACGACGTATCGGGTGCTGCCGAAGATCAAATTCAACTACGCTCGGCTGACGGCTTGCAATCAAGCCACCACGACCAACGTGACCTATCGCGTGCAAATCGGCAATGAACCAGCCGAAGAGCAAACCGTCACGTTCACGATTCGCTCGATCAACGACTGCCCGATCGTGATGCAAGACGGCAAGGAGCTGATCGACATCAGCTTTACGTTTGCCGCGTACGCCAACGAGCAGCATCCGTTTGTCGATAAGTTGCTGCGCGAAGCCATCGACAACGAAATCGTCGACCGCTTTACCGGTTATCAGAGTAAAGACGAGAAGCAGGTCATTCTGCAGGCGTATGCGATTTGGGATTTGTTCGTCGCCCGCGATATGCGGTACTGCGACATCCGCACGACCGCGGCCGACAGCAACTCGGTCGCCAGTCAGCATGTGCGGCTGATCGAAGATACGGTGAACAACTCACAAGCCAACTGCGTCGATGGCTCGGTGCTGTGGGTCTCAATGCTGCGCAAGATCGGCATCAACGCGTTTCTGATCTTTGAGCCCGGCCATTGCTATGCCGGGTTTTATTCGGATCGCGAGCAGCAGCATCTGCACGCGATCGAAACGACGTTGCTCAGCGAAGAGATTGAAATTGCCGAGCGCAAGATTCCCAAGTTGCTGCGCGAAGCGATACCCGAAGACTATCGCGATGATCGCAGCTTCGGCAGCTTCGTCACCGCCATGATGGCCGGTACGGCAAAGTTTCAAAAGAACGAAGCCCACTACGCCGACAGCGAAACCGATCGCCGCTACCGCGTGATCAACATCGCCAGCGCCCGCAACGCCGGCGTGCTGCCGATTCCGTTTCAGAACAACGCAGAGTTTGAATGGCTCGAGGATTGGGAAGACGAGGAAGTGGAGTGATCGGCAGTCTGCGACACGATTTTACCACCCGTTAAGGGCGTCGATTCCGGCGGTGCGCAAAATGGGGTACGTGGTGAATAATTCGCCTGGTCACTGTGCGTATTTCTCGGAAATGGCGCTAATTTGCCTGGCCAAAGGCGGGTATTTATTCACCAAACACGGGGGAAATCAGGCCCTCCAAAACACCGTTTAAGGGCAATACTCGCGAAGGGGGACCGTTTAACATCCCGTACCATCGGATATTGTTCGGCGCTGACAATTGTTCGGCGCTGACAAACGATTTTGGCAATGCGCAGAAACTGGGGTTGAACCGCGAGAGCCGTTCGCGCTAGAATTTTTCCCGTGCTAAGGAAGGCACACTATCGCGCCGCAGTTCTCACTGCACTTGCTGCGGCGTTGATGGCAAGGATGCCGTTACTGAGAGGTTTTTTGCACGGGTCAGTTGGATGGCGGTTAATCCCAAAAAGGATGAGCCAAGTCAACGCCGATCCACTCGCTGCTCAAACCAATTGGTGACTGCTAAACTACATGCTGAGGTGATGCCTTAGCGGGAGTTCTAGCGGAGTAAGTTTCGCCGTGTCTAATTTCGGCAGTGCCAAAGACGAAGTCCGCCAGGCGATTAACATCGTCGATTTGGTGGGGAGCTACCTCGACCTGCGTCGGCAGGGAAGTGGCTACGTCGCGCTCTGCCCGTGGCACGATGACTCGAAGCCTTCGCTGCAGGTGAATCCTGCTCGCCAGATCTGGAAGTGCTGGGTCTGTAATATCGGCGGCGACATCTTCAGCTTCGTGATGCAGCACGAAGGGGTCGAGTTCCGCGAAGCGTTGAAACTGCTCGCTGATCGCGCGGGCATCGAACTGAAACAATACGCTCCGCAGAAACCGGTGGCGCCCGGCAGCCCGGATGACAAAGTCGCCCTGCTGCAGGCCGCGGCCTGGGCGGAGGAACAATTTCATCAGTTCCTGCTGAAAGCTCCCGACGCCGAAGTGGCCCGACATTATCTGGAAGATCGCGGCATCACGCCCGCAAGCGTTGAGAAATTCCGCATCGGCTTTTGCCCGGACAATTTCACCTGGCTGCTCGACAAGAGCCGCAACACACCGCATTCGCCGGCGATTCTCGAAGCGATCGATGTCGCTGGGAAAAGTGAAAGTGGGCGGTATTACGATCGTTTTCGCAACCGCGTGATGTTCCCGATTCGCGATACGCAATCGCGGCCCATCGCGTTCGGCGGCCGGGTGCTGCCGAATTCAACCGACAAGGGCGGCAAGTACATCAACAGCCGCGAAACAAAGCTCTTCAGCAAACGCGAACAGCTCTACGCACTCGACATCGCCAGCAAAGAGGCCCGCAAGACGCGGCATTTGACCGTTGTCGAAGGTTACACCGACGTGGTGACCTGCCATCAATTCGGCGTCGAAGATGTTGTCGCCTGCCTCGGCACCGCCCTCGGCGAAAAGCACATTCCGCTGCTGCGAAGGTTTGCCGACACCATCACGCTGTTGCTCGATGGCGACGAAGCAGGCCAGGCACGCACCAACGAGATTCTCGAAATCTTTGTGACGGCCGGCGTTGATTTGCGAATTCTCACGCTGCCGGACGAACTCGATCCGGCGGAGTTCCTGCTGGAGCGAGGCCGCGATCCGTTTGTGAAACTGCTCAAAGAGCAAGCGGTCGATGCGCTGGAACACAAGATCCGCGTGGTCACGCAAGATCTCGACATCGCCCGCGAAACACACCGAGCCAGTGTGGCTTTAGAAGATATTCTGTCGACGCTCGCTCGGGGCGCTGCGTCCGGCGGACTCGATACGAAAAGCCTGCGTGCTCAGCAATTGCTCGCTCGGCTCGCGCGGCAGTTTTTGCTCAACGAAGAGGACGTGCGGCAGCGGTTCAATCAGCTATGCGGTAATACGAGAACGGCGGCTCGCCCCACGTCGATTGTGCAAACTTCAGCAGCAGTCGCCCAGAAGCCGCGCCCTGAATACAGCATTTCGGCGATCTCGATGGACGAAATCGAGTTGCTCGAAATCTTCGTCGCGCACGAGGATCACGCCTACACCGCGCTGGGCGAATTGGGTGAACTCGATCTGCAAGCCGATGCGACGAAGGTCATCTTTCGGACCTATCGCCAGTTGGAAGAGGCCGGCGAATCGCTCGATTTTAATCGCGTGCTCGCCGAGATCGAAGACCCACAGCTGCAGAGTTTGCTCGTGCAACTCGTCGATACTGCCGATCGCAAGGCCGCGAAGGCGATGATCGATCCGGCCACGCGACTGCGTCAGTTATTGCAAAAATTCCACCGCGGCCATGAGCAGCGGATCATTCGTGAGAAGCAAGCATTCCTGCAACAATCGGAGGCTAATGACCAGGAAAAGCACGATGTGTTCTTAGAAATTTTGGAAGCCAAACGCCGGCAGCAAGGGATTATCGCGCCCACGGAGGGGTAGCGACTGCTGGACCGATTCACGCTGCTCCCGCAATTGCAGCGTGAACCGGAGGTTAGAAATTTGTGTCCGTCAGGCCACAACGACTGTTCAAGGAGGAACGCGCATATGAACCAGAACCACATGACGAGTCATTTAGAGAGCGACCTGCAAGACCTCGTTACCAAGGGGAAAACGCAGGGTTATCTCACGTACGACGACGTCAACGGCTACTTGCCCGATCAAGACGTCAATCCCGAAAAGCTCGATAACCTGCTGCTGGCAATCGATCAGGCCGGCATCGAACTCCTCGACGAAGCGCCGCCGGGACCAGGCGACATTCTGAAGTTCCCCGTCAAGGAAGAAGAAGGACCGACGCTCGCTAACAAGTCGACCGAGCCGCCGACCAAGCTGAACAACGATCCGATCCGTTTGTATCTTTCGCAGATGTCGGAGATTCCGCTCCTCTCGCGGGCCGAAGAAATCTCGCTCGCCAAGAAGATCGAAGTCACTCGCAAGCGGTTCCGCCGCACGTTGCTGAGCTGCGATTATGCGATGCGCGAGACGGTGAAGATTCTGACGCAAGTTTACAAAGGCGAATTGCCGTTTGACCGCACGATCAAGGTCTCGCTGACGGAACAACTGGCCAAGGAACAGATTCTCGCTCGCATGCCGCACAACCTGCGGACGATCGAGAACCTGCTCGATCGCAATCGCGAAGATTTCACTCGCCTGGTGCGCAAGAGCACCAGCCGCGAAGAACGGCAATTGGCCCGCCGCAACTTTTTGCGTCGCCGCAGCAAGTGCTTGCAACTCGCGGAAGAAATGAGCCTGCGGACCCGCCGCGTTCATCCGCACATGGGTCAGCTCGAATCCTATTCACGCCGCATGGACGCGATTCAAGCTCGCTTGAATGTGATTCGTGGAGATGTGTCGCTGCGTGACGAGCGCGCCGATCTCCGCCGCGAACTCTTCGACCTGATGCGGATCACGCTCGAAAGCCCACGCAGCCTGCGGGAACGGTGCAAGGCCTTTCGCCGTCAGCATCAAGAGTACGAAGATGCCAAGCGCAATCTGAGCAGCGGCAACCTGCGCTTAGTTGTCAGCATCGCCAAGAAGTATCGCAACCGCGGTTTGTCGTTCCTCGATTTGATTCAGGAAGGCAACACCGGTTTGATGCGAGCTGTGGATAAGTACGAATATCGCCGCGGCTTCAAGTTCAGCACGTATGCCACGTGGTGGATTCGCCAGGCCATCACTCGTGCGATCGCCGATCAAGCCCGCACGATTCGCATCCCGGTCCACATGATCGACATCTTGTCGAAGCTGCGGAACATTCAAAAGACGCTGCAGCAGCAACTGGGCCGCGAAGCGACGACCGAAGAAATCGCCGCGCAGACCGAAGTGCCACTGGAAGAAGTTCGCCGCATTCTCGACATCGGCCGGCACCCGGTGAGCCTCGACCGCCCCGTCGGCGACAGCGAGGACTCCAGCTTCGGTGAGTTCATCCAGGACAACAGCAGCGACAACCCAGTCTATAGCGCGAGCAACGCGATCCTCCGCGAAAAGATCGAACAGTTGCTGAAGACGCTCACCTGGCGGGAACGCGAAATCGTCCGCCTGCGGTACGGCCTGCAAGACGGTTACACTTACACTCTGGAAGAAGTGGGCCGTATCTTTAAAGTGACTCGCGAACGCGTCCGGCAGATCGAAGCGAAAGCCGTCCGCAAGCTGCAACACCCAAACCGCAGCCAACACTTGGAAGGGTTCTTGAAGCAGATGGCGGGGTAGTATTACTGCACGAAACGCTGAATTTTGGCGGGGCACGTTTTTACGTGCCCCGTTTCGTTTCAACAATGCACGCTGCAACTTCTGGGTTGCCTACTTGCTGCGATCTCGGCGAAACGCAGCCGCCGCGGTGCAACTCGGCTGGGAGGACAATTTGTCGCTGTGACTTCAATGCATCTGCGAAATCGAATCTTCCCCGCCCGCTTAGCTGTAGCCCACCCGGCCAATTGAGGTTAGAATTCCCCACCCGCTCAGGAATTTCTCTCACGATTGCCCCGGACTCATGAGCCAGCAGGACGAAGCCAGTTTTGGCGATGACACGGTGCTCGTCCGCCTCCTGCATCAGGCGAGCACCGGCGACAAGTCGGCGCTCGAGCAACTATTTCGCCGGCTGTATCCTTATCTCCTTCTCTGTGCGCGCGAGGAACTCGATTCCGACCTGCGCGCCCAGGTCCGGGAATCGGATCTGGTGCAGCAATCGTGCTTAGAGGCCCATCGCGACTTTCCGAAGTTTGATGGGAAAGATGTCGGCACACTGGTGAAGTGGCTGGAAACTATTTTGCGGTCGAATGTCGCCGACTTGCGCCGCCGTTTCGATGCCCGCAAGCGGCAGGGAATCGAGCCCGCAGTTTCGCTCGACGACAGCCATTCGAGCTTTGCCCAGGAACTGAAACGCAACCTGCTCGATTCGGGCGCAGCGGCTGATGTGACGGGGTCCAGCGCGTCGGACTTGGAACTGGAGCAGGCGCTGGCCCGGCTGCCGGAAGACTATCGGGAAGTGATTCTACTCCGCCACCGAGATAAACTATCGTTTGCCGAAATCGGCGAGCGGACTGCCCGCTCGGCCGATGCGGCCCGCATGTGCTGGTCGCGGGCTGTCAAACGTCTGCATACGGAATTGACCGGCGAAGCAGAAGAATAATTCCCCCCTCTCGCGGAAACTCTGTTGCGGAAGACTTGTCGTGGAAGTCACCTCGAACGAAGCGCGCGATGCTGCTGCGCCCAAAGACACCACGCCCGAACGCGCGGCGCAGGGAGTGCCGTCGCCGCTGGCCAATCCATCGACAATGCACGACGCAGAGGCTTGCGACGAATCGCTTCTCGCCGATCCCAAGTTTGCCGCCTGTCTCGAGCGCCTCGAAGGGCATTGGCCCAAGCCGAAGCTGAAAACTCCACCGCTTACGTTTCAACGCTTGGGCCGGTTTGAGATTCGCCGCGAACTGGGCCGCGGGCGCTTTGGCGTGGTCTTTCTTGCCTGGGATCCGCAACTGCAACGACAAGTGGCGCTCAAGGTGCCGCAGTTCGATGCTGCGATGGATCCCGAACTGCGCGAACGCTTTCGCGGCGAGGCGCTCTCGGCTGGCCAGTTGCAGCACCCCGGCATCGTGTCGATTTATGACGTAGGTCAACACGCGGGCGTCGATTATTTGGCCATGGCCTATGTCGATGGGATGACGCTGGCCGAGCGACTGCAGGCCGGACCCTTGCCCCCCGCCGAAGCCGCCCGCTTGATCGCACAGCTTGCCAACGCCGTTCATCACGCGCATCAGCAAGGAGTCATCCATCGTGATTTGAAGCCGAGCAATGTGTTGCTCGATCAAGCCGGCGCCCCGCATGTGACTGACTTCGGTCTGGCACGCCGGCTGTCCGATTCTGCGATGCGGGCCACGCAAACAGGTCAGGTTCTCGGCACACCGACCTATATGTCGCCAGAGCAAGCCGTTGGACAAAGCGACATCGGCCCGGCCAGCGATGTGTATGCGCTCGGCGTCATTTTGTATGAAACCATCACCGGCCGCCCGCCGTTTCAAGCCGCAACATTCGTCGAAGCCGTCGAGTTCATTCTCAAACGCGACCCGCTGCTGCCAAGCAAATTGAATCCCAAGTTGCCGCGCGAACTGGATGCGATCACGTTCAAGTGCCTCGAGAAGCGCGCCTCCGCCCGTTACGCCTCGGCAGCAGAGCTCGCCAATGATTTGCAATGCTATCTCGAAGGGAAGCCGATTCGCGCGCGAACGCTCGGAGCTGCTCAACGCACGTTCCGTTGGGCTCGTAAAAACCCTTCGCAAGCACTGCTCGTCGTGGCCACGCTGGTGTTGATCGGGCTGTTGTTAAGCATCAGCGTGGTCTATGACCGTTGGCAGCATGCCGATGCGCTGGCGGCCGAACAACGGACCAGTGCCGAAACGCAACGCACTATTGCGGAAACGCAGCGATATTTTGCCACCGTCAGTCAAGCGCGCAACATGATCAGCCGGCGTCAACCCGGTTGGAGTTGGCTCGCACAGCAAGAATTAGAGAAGGCAGCTGCGTTGAACTTGCCAGTGGTCGACCGGAGCGAGCTGCGGCAATTGGCCACTGAGTGTTTGACTGGTTTTGATACGCAAAAAGCTGTGACCATCGACGCCGGCTTGTTGATCGGGCGGCTGGCGGTCAGCCCCGATGGCTCGCGACTCGCGCTGGGAGAATTAAAAGGAAACACCAATTGCCGCGTGGTGGTCTACGACACCCAGACTCGCAAGCCGTTGCACACATTCTCGATTTTGAATGCCGGCTGGAAGCGAGCGTTGCTGGGCGAAGCAAAGTGGCAGGACGGCGTGCGCGAGTTTGCCTTCAGCAGCGACAGCCGCTATCTCGCGGTCGGCATGAGGTTTGGCGATGTTCATGTTTACGACTTACAACAGCCGGAGAAGCCGCCGCGTGATTTGCTGGTGAGCAAAGAACGTGAACTCGAAAAGATCGCCTTTTCTGCCGACGGCGACACGCTGTTCGCACAAACCAAAGCCGATAGCGAATTCATTCGCTGGCAGGATTGGAAGCGAGATACCAACTACGACAGCCCCTGGAGCGTCAAGCCCAACAGCTTTGCGGTTGCTCCCGTGGGCAACGGTCTGTTCGTGGGGCATGCTGGTCGCGCTCCCTTTCAAGTCTTCAATCAACAACTCGAAGCCCGCACTTATTTTTCGCCCATTGCCAAATTGCCCCATGCAACCGACTCGCGAATCACAACCGATGGAACCGGTTCGTTGCTCGCGGGCTTCACGGACTATGGCTTGTCGGTGTACGAAGCTCACGGCGGCGTGTTTGTTCGCCGGTTGCAAGACGATACCGTCGGTGACCAGGCGATTGCGCATCAACTGACTTTTTCCCACGACGGTCATTGGTTGATGGGGTTCAATGAATACGCTGGCATCATCCGCTTCTTTGATGTTGCTGGCGGGCAACAGGCGATGCGGCTCGATTTGCCGCGGCATGATTTTCAAGACGCGGCGCTCGATCCTCAGTTTCGTTGGTTGGCAATAGCCAACGATAAGCAGCTGGAGTTTTGGGCGCTGAAGCAAAACTCGATCCGCACAGCCATTAACAATCCGAGCGAAACGATCGAGGACATGGAGTTTGCTCCCAACAGCAAATGGCTCGCTTGCGTTTCGACAGCAGGGCCGCGATTTTCACCGGCCCGCACGACTCTCGCGACGATCGCCTGCGAAACGGGCGAGGTGGCTTCCCGACGCAGCGGAGGCATTGAGCATCTGGGGTGGGGAACCGAGGAAGCCCAAGTGATCTGGTCGGCCAACAGCTGCGAATTGCTCGCCGCAACCACCTTTGGCACCATGGCGTGGCGCACCGACGGCGAAGGCCAACTGAGCTCGGAAGGCTTCACTCCGCTCAACGGCAGAACTGCCCCCGTGACGTTTGAGCTGGACGAGAAAACAGCGCGCGGTGAATCCGCGCCAGTCGTGGAACGGATTCCACACCCGCGCGACCCTTCTCAAACTTGTCTGCAGATCGAACCGCGCAACCAGCTTGTTGTTTTGAAGTGCTGGCTCGCTTCGCCGCTCAAAATTCAGAATCGGTTGCCGACTTTGGCAATCTCCCTGAAGATCGATGCCGACCCTACATTGAATGCCCCGCTGACATTTCAACTTTCGTTGCCCAACTCGCCGCCCAATCGCGCTCCACCGTGGACCTGGCTGAACACCAACGGCAACTTTCACTGGTGGACCATGGGGCTGCCGCCTCAAGCGAAAGAGCTAAGTGAATTCGAACTACACATCGACGTCTTGCCCCACGCCCACGTTCGTTCCCTGACGATCGAACGCCTCGAGTTTGTCGAACTGGAACTGCCCCCTAAACATCGACTGGCCAAATTCTCGACCGTGCAGCACATCAAACACCTGGTTGCTGCCCCGAGCGGCACGCAAGTTTGGGGATCCGTTGCGGAAGAGATTCGCTGCTGGAATTGGCCTGATGCGATGGAATCGACTGACAAAGTGCAAGCCACTTGGAAGAATCCCAACCATCAAGTCACCGGCGCCGGCAATATACGCGCGCTGCAAGTCGGCCGCGAGGGAATCGTCGTCGGTACGCGCGACGGCCGAGTGCATTGGCTCGATCCGGCGACAGGAAAATCGCGCGACTCCTGGCCGGGCGCTGGCCAGGAAGTTGTTTCGCTCGCGCTCTGCGACGATGCGCAGCTCGTGCTCGCCGCCGGCGAAAACGGCGTGGTCCGTGGGCTGAGTCTTCCTCGCGGTGAAGTGGCGTTCGATTTTGCCGCCGACGATCTAGCAATTGTAGCGCTGGCGGCGACTCCGGATGGTCAGTCGCTGGTCACGGCGTCGTCCACGCGGGCACTCAAAGTGTGGCGGCGGACTACGAATCCCGTGCAGCCTTATCAGTTGTTTTGCGAGCTGCCACCGACAGTTTCGGTGACGAAGTCTCTTTGCTTGTCGGCCGATGGCAAGTACCTGGCCGTGCTGGGAAATGCGACCGGCTGTGTCGAGCTCTGGAATCTACCCGCGCTGGAAACGGAACTGCGGCGGCTGGGGATCGAGTGAGGCGGTATCGAGCGACAGCGCTCAATCGTGCTAAGATTGAAGCTAACTCATCGTTCCTCATTCGTTTCTCGAGTCGCGTATGCCGCTGCGCAACATTGCTGTCATTTTCCTCGCCATGTTGGCGGCCATCGTGTGCTACCGCACGGCGAGTCGCAATCGTCACGTCGGCACGCTGGCGCAGGCCATGAACCTGGTTGTCGAGCATTACGTCGACGATGTCGACGATCGCCAACTTTTCGAAGGCGCGATGGTCGGCATGATCGACAAACTCGACAGCAATTCGAAGTACACGCCCCCCGAAGAACTCCCCCGCTTTCAAGAAGCTATCGATCAAGAATTCCCCGGCATCGGCATCATTGTAGAACTCGATGAAAAGGCCAAGCGGCTGAAAATCAAAAGCCCCATTCCCAAGCTGCCCGCGTTTCAAGCCGGTCTCAAAGCAGGCGACATTATCCTGACGATCGACGAACACGATACGGAAGGAAAGTCGCTCGAGGAGTGCACCAAGCTCATTCGTGGCGAAGAAGGGACCAAGGTGCAATTGCAAGTCGAACGAAAGGGCGCAGCCAAGCCTTTGTCGTTCGAAGTGCTGCGCGCCAAGATTCCGATCGAATCGATCAAAGGCGATCGGCACAACCAGGCCGGCGAATGGGTCTTTACGCTTCCCGATCAACCGCGACTGGGCTACATCCGCATCGTCGGCTTCGGCGAACGCACGGTCGATGAGTTTCACGAAGCGCTCGATACGTTTGGCCCCGGCGCGAAGAAGATTGATGGCCTGATTCTCGATCTGCGGAGTAATCCTGGCGGTCTGCTCACCGCGGGCGTGGGTGTGTGCGATGCATTGCTCGACAAGGGCTTGATTGTGAGCACACGAGGTCGTGGCAAAGTGGAACTTGAGTCACACGAAGCCAAGCCCGATCTGTCGGTGCCGCTGACGCTGCCGATTGTGGTGCTGGTCGATAGCTACTCCGCCAGCGCGAGCGAAATCGTCGCGGCCTGTCTGCAAGATCACGGCCGAGCCACCATCATCGGGCAACGGACGTACGGCAAAGGGACCGTGCAAAAGGTCTACATGCTCGAAGGGAACAAGTCGGCGTTGCGGCTGACCTTCGCTACCTACTGGCGGCCGAACAACAAGGACATTCACAAACGCAAGGGCGCCAAAGACAGCGACGACTGGGGCGTACGTCCCGATGCTGGGCAGGAGATTGTCATCAGCAAAGAACTGCGCGACCAACTGCTCGAGGCCCGCCTCAATCGCGACTTGAATGTAATCGACGGCTTCGAAGAACCAGCGCCCCCCAAAACCGAAACTCCGAAGCCGGCAGAAAATCCAACGTCGCCATCGGCGATTCCGGTTCCCGAAGCCGATCCGGACGAGATTAACCCCGCAGATGTCAAAAAACCGACGCCGGAGGATCCGCAGCTGAAGCGGGCGATTGAAGTGCTGATCGCGAAGAAGGGCAAACAAGCGGTGGAATGATCGCGTCAGTTAATTTTTCGATACGCCCCAAAGTTCTTCGCAGCCAGTTCACTGAGAAAGACATCGAATGCACCACCCTGACCACCGACGCCGATCCCGATGCAATTGATCGTGGCGCGGCGGACTCGGTTCGTTCGCGTGATTGCGGTGATGATGTCGTGCGGCTTCGTGAGTTGGCCGACGGTCGGCTCGCCGTCCGTGAGAAAATAGATGGCGTCACAATCTTGCAACAGGCCCGCATTGAGCGCATTGAAAGAAGCGGTCATCGCCGCGGGCTGCCCAGAGCCGACAAAGGCCATCGCTTCTTTGCGCGACTGCGGCGAAACGGTTTGCAACTCGCGCTTCCAGGGGATCACGTCTGAATTAAAAGCGATGATATTGAACCGCACCCCATCGGGGAGTTGCGCGATAGTCGCGATCAATTCGCGCTTCGCAGCGTCCATCTTGGGCCCTTGCATGCTGCCGGAATAATCGGCGATGAAGACGAGCCGGGAGCCATACACGGGTAACCCATAATACGAAGCGCTGCCGGGCTTGGCCGCGACTTCCAACTCTCGCGGCGGGCCCGACGGGAACATGAACGTCGCTTCTTTTTCTTGCCACCAGTTGGGCCAATCGGTGCGATCTTCGGCTTTCAAGCCGCTGATCTGCAACAGCCGCCGTTCGATATCGGCCCGCGTTTCTCCTTCAGCCGTTGTATAGAACTGCAGCAACTGCGTGACGGCCTTTTTTTCGTTGAGCTGGCAGAGCGCCTGCACCAAGGCGCGCCGCAGACCGAGATGCGAGTTGAACAGCGGTTGCTCGGGCAAGAACAACAGCGCTCGTTTGCTATCGGCATCGACGGTTTCGGCGAGTTCGTCGATCGTTGTCGCCAGCAGCAGCAAACCCGCTGGCGATTGCGCCGCCTGTTCGAGAACATCGCCAAGCAACGCAGTGACCTTCGGCTCGGTTGCTGCGAGCAGCACGACGAGTCGCACTTTGCAGGCCTGGTCGATCTTATTGACCTTGATTGCTTGTAGTAGTTCATTTTGCAGCGACTTACCAACAGCTTCGCTGTTGGCGAACGAACGGAGCAATTCATAACTGCTGCGGCGGACATCGGGAAACCTGGTGAGTTCCCCTTGCTGCAGCAGCAGGTCGGCCGCATCGGGGAGCGGAAACTCGCGCAACTTTTCGAAGGCGGCGTCACGCACTTCCTGCTTCGGTGAACGGAGTTCCGTAACAATGCGCCCTTTGGCAGCGCGGAACTTCGCTTCTAATTCAGCAGCGCTCGCCGTCTGCAGCGCGCTCATGACGAGGGCGATGATTAGCAACCACCATGAGCCTCGCAGCCTGGTGTGACTCGCAATGTTCATCCGATTTGCCATCCAATTCGAGGAGCGGTGCGCGGCTATGATGGATTCTCGTCTGGTGTGAGTTCACCGTCAAATTGCCCTCACGAAATTGTCATGCGATTGCCTTCCATGCTTCGAACACTGACTGCACTGGCTGTCTTCTCCTTGGGGATGGGCGCCACGTTGAGTGCAGCCGATCCGATCGACGCGACCACGCTGCACAAGAAAGTTCTCTGCGGTTACCAGGGCTGGTTTCGTTGCGCGGGCGATGAAGCGGGCGAAGGGTGGCGGCATTGGAGTCGCAATTCGCGGCGGCTGACGACCGATTCGCTGACATTCGAAATGTGGCCCGACATGGGTGAATACACCGCTGCGGAAAAGTTCGCCGCGCCGGGCTTTGCTTATCCTGATGGCAAAGCTGCGGAACTCTTCAGCTCCGTGCATGTCAAAACGGTCGAACGGCACTTCGAATGGATGCGTGAATACGGCATCGATGGCGTGTTCTTGCAGCGTTTCTTGGTAGAGGCAGATAAACCTTCGAGCGCGCTGGTGCTGAAGAATGTGCGCACCGCGGCGGCGAAGACGGGCCGCACTTATGCGATCTGTTACGACCTGTCCGGTTTCTCGGCAGAGAAGATGGAAGCGACGTTGCTCGCTGATTGGCGCCAGTTGGTCGACGAAGAGAAGTTGACGCAGGACAGAAACTACCTGCATCACAACGGCCGGCCAGTGCTGTTTGTCTGGGGCTTTTTTAGCGATCGATTTTCAGCAGCAATCGCGAATCGCTTGATCGATGACTTGAAAGGAACGGATGGCAAAAGCGTGACACTCGTCGGCGGCTGCCAGTGGTATTGGCGGCGGGAGAAGGATGCAGAGTGGGGCAAAGTCTTTCGGCGGTTCGATGTGATCAGTCCGTGGAACGTCGGCAACACGACAACCGAAGCTGGACAAAAACAGGCCGCGACGGACTATTGGAAAGACGATCTCGCCGAAGCAGAGCGCGCTGGCATGAAGTATCTGCCGGTGATTTATCCGGGCTTTAGCTGGACGAATCTGCAAGGACCCGCTGCGTCACAGCAAACGATTCCGCGTCTCGGCGGCAATTTTTTTTGGCGGCAGTTTCATGCCGCGGCAAACATGAAAATCGAAATGGCCTACGTCGCGATGTTCGACGAGGTCGACGAAGCGACGGCGATTTTTAAAGTGACGAATAGCCCGCCCACGCAGGCCAGGTTTCGGACGTACGAAGGACTGCCCGCAGTTTGGTATCTCCGCCTGACCGGCGCCGGAAGCAAACTCCTCCGCGGCGAAATGCAGAACTCGCCCACGATTCCGCTGAGGCCCTAACGAAAGCCTGCAACTCTCGTGAGAGCTCGTTTATTACCAGTGCGCGCGGAACGACGTTTCTTGAAAATGGAGACGCCATTGCTAACGCGACAGGCTACCTATGCGGCGCGCTTCACCGGCAGGCTCGCCGAAGCGGCCGGTTTTTGCACAATCACTTGGATTTCGGTGCACAGCGACGGCACCATCGCGCCGACGCGGCGATTCAGCTGCCACCACCAACGGCAGTATTCGAGCGGCCGCAAAATGCCGCCGGAAATAATTCGGAAGCCACGCGAAGTTTCAATCTTCAGATCGGGGCACGTGCTGCGGACCATTTTCAAAAACGTACGCTTCGACCAGGCTTGCACGTGGCCGCGAATGTGCGACTTCACGATGCGATCGTAGACCGGAACGACATGTTTGCGCACCAGGTGCAAACCTTCAATGAAGATCGGCACACCCAAGACCATGCGGCCGCCGGGACGAAGCACGCGATGCATCTCGCGCAGCGCGAGCTGTGGATCGTGCAAGTGCTCGAGCACTTGTTCGCAGACGACCAGATCATAAGCAGCTGTCTTCAACCCCTGCAGACCATTCGAAAGATCGATGTGGTGCAGCTGCCAATCGGCATGTTTGTAGACGAACTCTTTGCCGTTCGGAAAAATGTCGACCGCGTGGTAGCGGAGGTGCTCTTCGCCGGGATGGAGTTCGCAATAGCGTCGGGTGACGCCGTCGTACGTGCCAATGTCGAGCAAATCGCACTTGCGACCGGTGGTCACGTAGTGCTCTTCGGCCCAGCGGGAGCAATCAAGTCCCAGATCGTAGTAACGAGCTTGCCGCAGGCGATAAGTGGCGAGACCTTCTTCCACGCCAAAGGCTTTGGTCTTGGCGTTTCGTTTGATCGACATGACAGCAGTCCTGAAAGTATCCGTCCAGAAAATACGCAGCAGCAATCCGCGCTGGGTACTATCTAGGAATTCTGGGCGGGGGGGTCAAGATCAATGCAGGTCTCACCCGGCAGACGGGACCTGCTCGCAGCAAGTTCCGCGTGTCGGTGATATACTTGCTTCGCTAGCTTCTCTCGCATCTCATCGCACCCGACCGCCGTCTGAGCGACCGCATATGCCCATTGATGTCACCTGCGCGAAATGCATGACCCGCTTTCAGGTCAGCGAAAAATACGCCGGCAAAAAAGGCCCCTGCCCGAAGTGCAAGAACATCATTCAGGTGCCCGAATTGAAGGAGCAGGTGGTTGTCCATGCTCCGGAGATGTCGGGGCCCAAGGATTCGAAGGGGCAATCGGTCCTGAAGCCGATCACCCGCACCGAAACCAAGCTGTCGCAGCCGATGATTATCGGCATTGTCGGCAGCATTTTCGTAGTGCTGCTGCTGGCGTTCGTCCTGCGGATCGTCTTTCCGCAGGGGAGCATTCCCCTGGCCCTGCTGATCACCGGGTCGGTGCTGTTAGCGCCGCCGCTGTCGTACGCGTCATATCACTTTTTGCGGAACGATGAGCTCGCTCCGTTTGGTCGGAACGAGCTGATCGTGCGGCTGATCGCGCCGTCGCTGGTTTATCCGGCGATCTGGGGATTGTATTGGTTTGTGATGGCCAGCTTGATGGATTCACTCGACGTGGATCCGAACAACGGGTTCTTGTTCATGTTTGCGATACCCGTGGTAGTGCTCATCGGCGCGTTCTGCGCAAACGCCAGCCTCGACTTGGAATTCGGCTCCGCCGCGATTCATTATTCGGTCTACCTGATGGTGACGATCATCTTGCGCGTGATTTTGGGGATGAGCGCGTATTGGCATGCACCGGAACTGGCGAAACCGAAGGCGCCGCCAAAACAGGCGCCGAAATCAACCTTACCGAAGAAGTTGGCGCGCGAGGAAATGGGGTGGACTGTTCCCCTGATGCGCATGGTTGGCGCGGATCAGCGGAACCACAGCAATCGTGATCGCACCTAGTCCCGGCCCTCGCTTCTCAATACCGTTGCACCCGATTGCCGCTTACCCGCTTCACCAAACGCTTCATTTCCAGCACGCTGAGTGTTGACAGCACCCGCGGAACCGGCAAGCCGCTGCGGTGAATCACGTCGTCGATCACACAAACTTCGTCGCCAATCGCCGTGAGTACTGCCTGCTCTTGCGGATTGAGTTGCAATTCGACTGGATGCCGAATTTCGCGGCCGTCGTCGCTCTTCGCTGGTGACGCGAGTGGGCCCAACTCTTCGAGCACGTCGTCGACCGTCTCGACCAGCTTCGCGCCGTCGCGAATTAATCGATGACAGCCATGCGACATGCGGTTATCCACACGCCCTGGCACCGCGAAGACGTCGCGCCCTTGTTCGGTCGCTTGCCGCGCGGTGATGAGCGCGCCGGAATGCACATCGGCTTCGACGACAATGGTGCCCAAACTCAGCCCCGAGATGATACGGTTCCGCTGCGGAAAAGCGCCGCTCAGCGGTGGCATACGCGGTGGCTGTTCGCTCATCACCGCGCCACTCGCGGCAATTTCTTGGGCCAAACCCGCGTGCTCGGGCGGATAGAGATTGCTCAGGCCGCTGCCGAGCACGGCGATGGTGCGACCACCAGCGGCCAGCGCGCCACGATGCGCCGCAGCATCGATGCCGCGGGCCAAGCCACTGACGATCGTGTATCCAGCACGCGCTAATCCCCCTGCCAATCGCTCGGCTTGTTGAGTGCCATAAGCAGTTGCGTGGCGCGTGCCGACAATCGCAATGGCCAAGGCATCGGCCGGCAAAACATTCCCTTGTAAAAAGAGCACGCCCGGTGGATCGTGAATATCACGTAATCGCGGCGGATAGTCTTCATCGGCTTCGAGCAAGATTTGGATTTGCTCTGCTGCGCAATACGCGCACTCTTCTTCTGCGTCGACTTCGCGCTCTGCAGCTTGAATCGTTGCAGCGAGCTTCGCGCCGACGCCTTTCACTTCACGCAGTTCCTGCTCCGAAGCATGCAGGACAGCAGTTGCCGATTGAAAGCGTTCGAGTAGAGCTTGGCGGATGATGGGGCCCACGCCGCTGATGAGCGCTAAGCGAACAGCAGCGAGGCGCGCAGGTTCAATTATTGATTCTGACATGCGGGCGGCGTCAAGAAGATGGACCAGCGTACTTTGTGCGCTACCATGATGCCGATTGAAAACGCGCCGAGCAAGAAATAAAAAACGGCCGACTCGGTTTCTCGCGCGACCTGCCTTCGCTTGAGTTCCAAATCGACCGCTACAACAACTATCGCACGCCGGTTGAAAAAACCAACCCCCGCAACGGACGGGGCTATGGAGATTCAATTCTTATAAGAGCAGGCTAATGTGTATTAGGGCACCACTAAGCACTTAATTTGACTTCGCGTCGGACTGAAAGAAGTCCACCAATAGGGCTAGGCGAACTAGCTCTGCCAGGGATCCTGCACCCATCTTTTTCATAATATTCGACCGACGAAGCTCCACCGTGCGGAGGCCGATATCAAGGTCGGAAGCAATGCGCTTGTTAGGTAGTCCTTCTAGCATCTTGCGCATGACCGCAATTTCGTCGGGGGTCAAACTGGTCAGTTTGTTCTCCACATCCGACTTTTGTCGCCGCAGCGCTTGTTGTGCTTGTTCCAGATTCAAAGCCTGCTGGATGGCGGCGATGAGATCACCTTCGGCAGCAGGTTTCTCTAAGAACGTCACCGCGCCGGCTTGCATCGCCCGCACTGCAGTGGGCACATCAGCAAACGCGGTGATGATGATCACCGGCAGCGTGCTTTTCCGCTCGGACATCTTTTCTAAAAGCTGCAAACCGGTCAAACCGGGCATGCGTACGTCGCAAACCACACAGCCCGTGTCCGACGGTTGCAGGTTAGCAAGGAACGACTCCGCCGAAGAATAGCCCTTCGCTTGCAGGCCCTTCATCTGGACCAAAGCCAGCAAGGATTCGCGGACCGGTGCGTCGTCATCAATAATGTGGACTGTGCTGTTAGCGGCCATATCTCGTCACATGTCGGAAAGCGGGGCTTGCGGTTACCCGTAAGGTAGTTCAATTATCGGGTGGATAGCAAGCTTTGGAAGAAATTTCCTCCAGGATTTTATTTCAAATTATGGCGCGTAAATGCCACCGCCCCTTATCTTTGCAGGATTTCAAGCACGAGATCAGGGGAGATGTCGCCAACAAGCTCCACATGCCCCATCCTCGTCGGCAGGACAAATCGCAGTTTGCCGTGCTCCACTTTCTTGTCGTGTTGCATTGCGGCCAGCAGCTGCTGAGGATCGAGACCTTGCACGGTGATCGGCAGTTCCAGCGCTTGTAACAAACTGCGTTGCCGCTCGGTCAAATCCTCACGAATCCGGCCTAATTTTGTCGCCAATCGAGATGCTTGGATCATGCCGATGGCAACTGCTTCGCCGTGCAGGAAGGTGCCATAGCCGCTGACCGTTTCGATCGCATGGCAGAACGTATGGCCGTAGTTGAGGACTGCGCGGAGCCCAGTTTCTTCGCGCTCGTCCTGTTCGACGACTTGCGCTTTGAGCTCGCAACAACGGGCGACAACTTTTTCCAAAACAGCAGCGTCGCGGGCAAGCAATTCCGGCACGACACTTTCTAGATATTCAAAGAACGGCGCATCGAGGATCATGCCGTACTTTACCACTTCGGCGAGACCCGAGAGATATTCTCGCTTTGGCAGTGTTTGCAAAACTGCGAGATCGATGAGCACGCCACTGGGTTGCCAGAAGGCGCCGACCATGTTCTTGGCGGCGGGGAGATTGATGCCCACTTTGCCACCCACGCTGCTGTCGACCTGCGCGAGCAACGTTGTGGGAACTTGAAAAAATGCCAGGCCCCGCGTGAACGACGCGGCGACGAAACCAGCAAGATCGCCGATCACACCGCCGCCAACGGCAATTACGATGCTCTTGCGATCGGTCTTGCAGCGAAGGAGTTCGTTCCACAAGCGGTCGACCTGCGCGAGACACTTGCTCGCTTCGCCGGCGGGGACTGTGAGCAAATCACACCGATAGCCAGCAGCCAGCAACGATTGTTGCAATGGCTGGCCGTAGGAATCGCAGTTGCTGTCGCAGATCAGCACTGCATGCCGGCCGGGATGTCGCGCTTGAAAAAAAGAGGAAGCGCGACTCAACAGACCGCTGCCCACTTCGATGTCATACGACCGCGGGCCGAGCTCAACGCGAACCGTGGTCATGCCCGCACGCGCTGCAGGTCAGCCGGCGAGACGGTAATTTGGCGGCAGAAGCCGGTGTGTACGCGAACGTACTCGAGCCCCGCACAAGCTTGTGGCTGCGCATGCAATTTCGCTTCGAGTTGCACTTTTTCCGCGGGCGGAATGGTTCCTAGCTCCGCGGGCCAAATCGTGTGCGTTTCCACCACGAGCGCTTCGCGATAAGGATCAAACGTATCGGCCACGGCGACAAACTCCTGCGAACGGAGGCAACATTTTTGGGAGGGCGACTATTGGAGAGGGCGAGACTTCTGCCGAGTCGTGAGCAACACACCGAAGTCATTCGGCACGCTCGCAGCTCGGGAGGAGCCTCTCCATCACAACCGAATCGCCCTTCCAGGGAAGATGCCAATATATAAAGACCGGCGGTGGTGAGCGAGGGGCGGAGTCCAGCCGGCGAGTGGATTAATACAGCGCCAGCGACAGGTTTCGCCGGAAAGTACCGGTCAGCGGATTTCCTTCGCCGAGGACTTTGAACGCATCGACCATCAACTGCCGGGCGCGATCGCGGTTCGCGCCGGGGCCCGCTTCAACCACGGTGAGGCATTCGGTCAAACCGGGCTCGTAGTTGCCGGCGGCGAGTAAAGCTTCGGCGAACTTCAGCCTGGCCGTTTGATCATTGGGTTTTTCTTTGACCGCTGACTCGAGCGCAGAAAGATCGACGCCGGACACGCGACTGCGGCGGAGGTGCAACTCCGACTGCAACCGTTCGGCTTCGGGTTCGAGATAACCGCGGTCCCTGAGCTTGGCCAGATTCTTCTCGGCGTCGTCGGTCTGATCAAGTGCCAGCTGCACGCGGATCAAGCCGACGGCGGCGGCGACCAAGTCGTCTTCGACTTCGAGAGCTTTTTGAAAGAGCTGCGCCGCTGTCGCCGGATCGGTTCCTTCGCAGGCCTCGGCTTGTTCGACCAGCAGATCCGCTTCTGTCGGCAGCAGTGACTCGATCCACTGCTTCAGCTGCGGTTCGGTCAGCAGCCCGACAAACGAGTCGACGACCTGACCGTTGCGCAGGGCATAGACCGCGGGAATGCCATCGACGCGAAAGGCCTGGGCCTGCTCGGGCGTTTGATCGACGTCGGCCTTCACGAGCGTGAATTGCCCGGCGAATTGATTGGCCATCCGCTCAAGCATCGGCCCCAGCTTGCGACACGGCCCACACCAGGCGGCCCAAAAATCGAGCACCACCGGCATCGTTTGCGAGCGCTCGAACACGTCTGCTTGAAATGTCGCAGCCGACGTTTCGACGACCCAGGGGGAGTTGCTCATGATGTTCTCCAGGTAGCCCGTCGCGTTAGCAAGGGCGTGTAGCTTCCATATTCGAACGAGTTCGCCCTTGCTAACGCGACGGGCTTTCTGCACGCTGCGCGTGCTGCTTACATTTTCTCTTCCACACCAATGCCCAGCAACCGCAGGCCGGTGGCAATCGTCCGCGCGGTGAGGTCGCAGAGCAACAGACGGCTGGCTTTTTGTTCGGCGGTCTCGGCTTTGATCACGGGGCAGTTTTCGTAAAAGCTCGAATACGTTTTTGCCAGCGAGAACAAATAGACCGTCATGTTGTGGGGCCGAAAATCGGCTTCGATCAGCGCCAGCGTTTCGGCAAAGCGGAGCAACTGAATCGCCAGGGCTCGCTCTTCGGGTTGCTTGAGCACGATCCTCGCACCACTGGAGAGCACTGCAGCGGGCGTCGACTCTGCTTTGCGAAAAATGCTGCGACAACGCGCGTAGAAATATTGCAGGTAAGTCGCCGTGTCGCCGTTCAACTGCAGCATCTTTTCGTAGCTGAATTTGTAATCGCTCTCGCGATCGTGCGCGAGATCGGCATACTTCAAGCCGCCGATGCCGACGGTTTCGGAAACGCGTCGCTGTTCGTCGGCTGACAGTTCAGGGCTGTTTTCTTGCACAACGGCGAGCGCTCGCGAAACCGCTTCGTCGAGCAACCCTTCAAGCCCGACGGTGTCGCCACTGCGAGTCTTGTACGGCCGGCCATCTTCGCCCAGCACGGTGCCGAACTTGACGTGCACGAGCTGCAGATTGCCGGCTCCCCACTTTTTCGCGGCAGCGAAGAGCTTATCGAAGTGATCACTTTGGCGATGATCGACGACGTAGAGAATTATATCCGGATTCCAGGTCTCGCGGCGATAGGCGATGGTCGCGAGATCGGTTGTTGAATACAGAAAGGCGCCATCCTTCTTGCGGATGATCATCGGCGCTTCGAAGCCGTCGAGGAACACGCAGACGGCGCCCTGACTGTCGGTAGCTAATCCGCGTTTTTGAAAATCTTCGACAACCGGCGCGAGTCGCTCGTGGTAAAAACTTTCGCCCAGTTCGTGATCGAACTTGACGTTGAGTCGTTTGTAAACTCGCTGAATTTCATCGCGACAGTTCGGCAGAAACTCATGCCACAAGCGCAGGTTCTCGGGATCGCCTTCGTGCAGTTTGGCCGTTTCGGCAAGCACCTTTTGATCGATGCCCGGATGGGCATCGGCGATTGATTTCAGCTTGGCATCGGCATTGATGGAGGCAATTTTAGTCTGCAGCAATGCCAGTTCTTCTTGCAGTTTCTTGGCTTGCTCTTGCAACTGATTCAGCTGCTGCGATTGTTTTTTGGCAGCGGCTTTGTCGGCGGGAGTGGGCTGCTGCTTCGCGGTTTCGAGTTCCTTTTGCTTGGCGGTTAGACGCTGTTGTACCGTGGGAACCGCGGCCAGGCTTTCGCGATACTCAACTAGTTTGCTCACCAGCCGATAGAGGCGGCTGAGTTCGGGAACGGGGTTGGCTTTGAAGGCAGCTTCGTCGGCGAAGTGTTTGTAACCGTAGATGATCATCCCGAATTGCGTGCCCCAGTCGCCGAGGTGGTTGTCGCTGATCACTCGGTGGCCGAGGAACTGCAGCGTGCGATAGAGGGCGTCGCCGATGACCGTGCTGCGGATGTGGCCGACGTGCATCGGCTTGGCGACGTTTGGCGAACTGTAGTCGATGACAAACGTGCGTGGCTGGGTGGTCGGCACGATGCCGAGGCGTTCGTCGTGGGCGGCGGCGTAGAGTTGGGTTTCGAGCCAGTCGTCGCGCAGTTTGAGATTGATGAACCCAGGGCCGGCGATCTCGGGCGGATGGCAGCAGTCGTCGAGCTTGGTCGCGGCGGCGATTTGCGTGGCGACGTCACGCGGCGGTTTGTCCAACTGCTTGCCGAGCGACATCGCGAAATTGGCCTGGTAGTCGCCGAACTTGGCATCCTGGGCCGTGCGAATCATGGCCACCAGCGGCTGCACGTCGGCCACGACGGCCGACAGGGCGGGAGTGAAGCGTTGTTGCAGAAGGGCCAGAATGTTCATCGCTGGTTCAATGGGCCGAGTTCAAGTTCGCATGGGAAACGGAAGATACAAGTGTGACCTGCTCAAGGCGAACGGGCAATGAGCCTGTTGGTCGCCGCTTCGCGCCGCGCAGCAGCGACTATCAACAGATACGGGGCCTGTGGCAAAGGATCGCCACAGGCCCCGTTTTGTCGTTTGGAATGACGATTGGACAATTAGCCAGCGGTATCGGCGTCTGCCATGGTGCTGGTGGGCTCCATTTTTGTCATTTTCATGTCCTTCGTTTCGGTCATTTCGGTTTCGGCCGAAGCCGGGACAACCTTCGAACCGTCACCTTCTTCTGCAGCCAACTTGGCAGCTTCAGCTTCTTCGGCCTTGAGCTTGTCGCGGGCAATCACCGCCTTGGCATCGGCGAGGTCGGCTGCGGTCGCCGAGCCATAGACACTTACCCAGTAGGTTTGGCCGTTTCGCGACTTGGCGTAACCGAAGCCAGCTTCGGTGGTTTCGGGGCTGACGATGGCCGCGTAGTGGCCGCCGCTACCCTGCCAACCGGCGAAGGCGGAGTCGATCGTGGCGTAGTTCCAGCCGATGTTTTCGCGGACATTGCCGCGGAAACCAAATCGCCGGGCCCTGCCCACATACCCTAGATTGGTGTCGTGGCTAAAGCTGCCGGTCGCGGCCATATACTCTGCGTGGTTTTGTGCTGCTTGGCAAAGTGCCGGGTTGAGCCGATGGCCCCGCAGGCCGACGCGACCGCGAATGCCGTTGCTGCGTTGCAGCATGGTGACCATCGTGGGTTGCTGATACAACGGCATTGGGGCCGCTGCTTGTTTTTTCGTCTCCTTCGCGTTGGTCGTTTTCGTCTGTTCTGTGCCAGGTGTGACCGTCTTTGCCGAGACAGGTTTCACCTTGAGTTGGCTTTGGGTTTCCTTACCGCTCGCCCCGACGCTCTCTTGCGTCGCCTTGGCGTTGTTGGCTTTGGTGGTGGGAACCGAAGTCGCCGGCCCTTGTGCCGCCGCGATGCCCGCTGTGACCAAAACCACTCCCCATGCCAAACACTTCATCCTTCATACCTCCCTGAGAACATTTACCGATTACGCAGGATGCACAATTTGCAGCCTATGCGTAGGCCACGAGGCCAGTGCGGGGCCCATTGACGCGAATCTGTCAAGATGCCGCAACCAGGGCAAGGCTTTAATTGGTGGTAAATTTACCTCCAAATGGTGATCTCGCCCCAAAACTTTTACACAACAGAAACAAAAATAGAGGCATTGGGCAGCCTGGGGAAAGCATCCATCGGGTATGATCTTCCCTTTTTGGTTTTGGAAGAGCTGAGTTACGAGTGAATCTCTAACGAATCTGTTAACAACTTCGCCGCAAACCAAGAGGCGAGACTTCAGTAACTCAGCAGGGATTTCGCGCAAGGTGAGAAGAATCAATGCTGCGGCGTTGCAGCATCAGTTCGGCAAATTGAAAGCTCTGTAGCCCCGATCCGTGCGCGTTTACGTCGTTGTCACCGTCACCAGGGACACGATGAAAGAATGCAGCGCCCGGCGAATGGGTCGCTGGGTTTCGACGGTTTCCTGGTCCTCTGTGAAATAAGCGCTGCCAAGCACACCGTCATGGCTGCTCCGCCCGGCGGTTTCGCCTTCCTGCAAAACCAGCGTCAGTTCCGCTACGCTGGGATTGCTGCTGCGGAGATGGAGCAGCTCCCGCGAATCGAGCCAGGCTTCGCTGCCTTCATCCCGACCGGCGCGGTTCAGCAGGTATCCACTGGGTGCGTCGACGGTTTCGAACGACCGCAGTTGCGGCCAACGGACCTCAGTCCCATTGGTCTTGCAACACGAACTTTGGGTCTGGCGTAATCGTCAGTTCCTGTCCTTTACGACTGCAGAGGGCCAACCGGTCACTAGCTGTCGCATAGATGCCAGAGAAGTGCTGCCGCAGATTCACTTTGCGGTCGAGGAACCTGGCAACCAGCGGTTCAACCTGCAGCGAAGCGCGGCCCCATATCTGCTGGCTTTCCTCGACCGCCACACGGCCGTGATCGGAGAGTTGGCAGCGGAAGCGGATGAGGGGCATGCGAGCAAAACTATTACAAACCTACAGCGGCTCCGCCTCACGATGCCTCACGGATAGATTACTCGACGAGTGTAACACCGCGCATGGGGATCTCGTTTCCAGGTCAGTTGACACATGTAGCTCTCGCGGCAGCTGGAAGCCGTAACTCCTTAGGCAATCCTACTCTGCGAGTCTCGGTCTGGCTCTAGATTCTTTGCTTCATTGACGCCCCGCGCCCTTGTTGGTAGCGTTGGTTTCGTTCGCTCTCTCTGCCCGCAACATTCCCGCCTTTGCCAGGTTCTCCCATGCTCGCTGCTGCCGGTCGCCGGACCGATGTCGTTCATCTTCATCCGCAAGACAACATCGTCGTCGCGGCCCGTCACCTGGCCGAGGGCGAACTGCTGAAAGTCGCCGGCACCACGATCAAGCTGGCTCAGCCGATCAAAATCGGCCACAAGGTCGCACTCGTACCAATCGCCAAGGGCGAATTCGTACGCAAATACGGCCAGATCATCGGCACAACGACGCAAGCGGCCGAACCGGGCGAGTGGATTCACAGCCACAATTTGAGCAACGGCGACTTTGTTCGCGACTATGCCAAGGCGGAGCAGATTCCCGATCCGTTGCCGCCAATCGTCGGCCGTACGTTTCAAGGCTTTCGCCGGAAGGATGGACGCTCGGGCACGCGAAACTACATCGGCATCGTGTCGAGCGTGAATTGTTCGGCCACGGTGTCGAAATACATCGCCGAAAAGTTCGATAAGAATGTGCTGAAGGATTATCCGAACATCGACGGCGTGATCGCGCTGCGGCACGGCGGCGGTTGCGGCTTGCAATACGGCGGCCTGCAGCACAACATTCTTGCTCGCACGCTCGGCGGCATGGCCAAGCATCCGAACATCGGCGGCTATTTGGTCATCGGGCTGGGCTGCGAAAATGCATCGGTCGGTTATCTGCTCGATTCGCAAAGTCTGTTGCAGATCGACAGTTCGGGCAAACGCAATCTGCCGCCGGTCCTCTCGATGCAAGACCTTGGCGGCACCGCGAAGACCGTCGAAGCGGGCATCAAAATGCTCGCGGAGCTGTTGCCACGAGCTAACGATGTTCGTCGCGAACCGATTCCGATCAGCGAGATCATTCTCGGCACGAACTGCGGCGGCAGCGATGGCAACAGCGGTGTGACTTGCAATCCGGCACTCGGTGTTGCGAGCGATATGCTCGTCGCTGGCGGCGGCGCGAGTGTGCTCGCGGAGACAACTGAGATCTACGGCGCCGAGCATTTGCTTACGCGCCGCGCGAAGTCAGTCGCCGTTGCCGACAAACTGCTCGAGCGCATTCAATGGTGGTTGTGGCATACCAGTTTGTATGGCGTGGAAATCGATAACAATCCATCTGTTGGGAACAAGGAAGGTGGCCTGACCACGATCGCAGAAAAGTCCCTCGGCGCCGTCGCGAAGGCCGGCAGCACGGCGCTCACCGATGTCTATCAATACGCCGAGCAAATCACCGCAAAGGGCTTTTCCGTGATGGATACGCCCGGGTTCGATCCGCCGAGCGTCACAGGCCTCGTCGCTGGCGGCTGCAATATGATCGTATTTACCACGGGCCGGGGCAGTTGCTTTGGCTGCAAGCCGGTCCCCTCGATCAAGGTCGCCAGCAACACGCCGATGTACGAACGCATGATCGACGACATGGACATCAACGCCGGCGAAATTCTCAACGGCAAGAGCGTCGAGGAAGTGGGCCGCGAGATTTTCGAAAAGATCATCAGCGTGGCCAGCGGCGAAAAAACCAAAAGCGAGCAGCTTGGTTACGGCGACGAAGAGTTTGTGCCGTGGCAGATTGGGCCGACGCTGTAAAGGCAGAAGTAAGAAGACAAAACGCAGAAGCAAGATTGTTCCACAACACCTTTGGATTTAAAACGATGAAGCGATACCTCGTCGGCAGCTTGGCAATTATTTTTGCGCTCACACTTTCGGCTGGCGCCATGTGGGTCGACGAATACAAAAGCGGCATCATCTGGCCGATGCCGCCGATTGTGACCGCGGAACCCGATAAAGCGCCCAGCGATGCCATTGTGCTGTTCGATGGCACCAACCTCGATGCTTTCAATGGCGGCGATAAGTGGCAGATTGAAGAGGGTGTCGCAACGGCCAAAGGTGGCGGCCTGACGACGAAGGAAAAATTCGGCAGCTGCCAGATGCATGTCGAATTTGCCACGCCGGCCGAAGTGAAGGGCAAGGGGCAGGGGCGCGGCAACAGCGGCATTTATTTGATGGGCCGCTACGAAGTGCAGGTGCTCGATTCGTACGAGAACGAGACTTATTTCGACGGCCAATGCGGCAGCGTCTACAAGCAGCAACCGCCGATGGTCAATGCTTCGCGCAAGCCGGGCGAATGGCAATCGCTCGACATTATCTTCACGGCGCCGACGTTCAACGACGACGGCAGCGTGGCATCACCGGCGTTTGTTACCGTGCTGCACAACGGCGTGCTGCTGCACAACCATTTCGAACTCATGGGCGGCACGTCCTACATCGAACCGCCGAAGTACAGCAAGCACGGCGCGAAAGAATCGCTCAACATTCAGTTCCACGGCAACCCAGTCCGCTTCCGCAACATCTGGCTGCGGGAGAACGTGCAGCCACTGGTTGGCAAGTTGCCGGAAAAAAAGGAACCGGAGAAGAAGGAAGAAGTGAAAGTCGATGCTGATCAGAAAGAGGCAAAGTAACTCAAAAGTTTCCCAGTTCCATACGGTTGGGTACGGCCGACGAGTGAAATAGTTTCTTCGCACCCTGAGAATCCAACGATGTCGCGTGCGGCTGAAGCCCTGAAGGAAATCTTGGTCAAGTCGTCCGACGTTGATCACCTCGATAGTTCGATACTTGGCGAACTCGACAGGTGGCTTGGTGATGCTTGTGAGGAACTAGGGAACTCGCAGAACGTCGCAGGAATCATGGCTACTTGCAATCGAATCTACCAGGAACAATTTGCGAGTCGGCTCATTCCAAATCTTGTTGTAGCTCCCCATGCCTTTGATGGATTGAGTCTATCAGTAACTCGGCAACGGTGTATCGGATTGATTCTCGCGACCCCTGCCGCCGACCCCAGCACAAAGATTGGGCGCGGAGCAGAAAGGATTTTTGACTATATGGAAGCCGCCGGATGTTTTCCCGAGTTTTTTGAGTAAGCATCGCTGGCCTTGAAATTGAACCAGCGGAAAGGTGAAACATAATAGGGCGATCACCCGTGGTCCTATTTCTTCACTTCAATCCCCCGCGCAATCGTCACGCCGCCCCCCATCGCATTCGCCAGCCAGCCACTCCAAACAAACAGCGGCTCGGCGTGATCGGCGGAAACCTGGAAGGTCAATTCGATGACGTGCTCATCGACGACTTTGTCAGGCTTGTCGAAATCGATGATCCAGTTCTCGCCTTCCTGCCGCACCGGCAGCGTGCCACAGGTCACACTCGCTGGATGCAATTGCGGGCCGGCAGCAGGATTGGGCGCGGCGAGTGGCATGAACTTGAGCGTGCCGCGAACATCCTTCTGAAAGACCAGTTGGACCGTCACCTTCTGGCCGCGAGCCACTGCATTGGCAGGCAATGCCATTGTCACACCATCAACATAATTTCCCATACCATTCAGACCACCGGCCGCAGTCCGGGCCTTCAAGCCAACTGCAGCATCCGGTTTTCGCGGCGCTTGCAACACACCCAGCGGTGAACCATCGGCGTTAAAGAACCGCAGTAGATCGTCGCTCGCCAGATCGCTGACATCGACTTCCAGCGAACCCATCGCGGGAATCTCCCAAGGCCCAGCCAAGACCTTGCCGATAGGTTGGCCGATGCGCCAGGTTGAGTGGAACTTAACGACGGAAATTTTGGCCGGCTTATCGGCCGTATTTGCCAGCAGCTATCGCACGTCATTCCCTTGGTGAAACTCCTGAATGAATACGCCTTGCCGGGCATCGATGCCGGTGCCAATGATGGCGGCGGTCAACTGAGCCAACAACAAAGAGACGATCGCGGTCATGAGGTTTGATTCCTGAATAATTGCCCCGCCGCATTGTGACCCGCCAGGCGAGCGGCGGCAACTTCGCCCTCCCCCAAGATCGGTCTCGTCCGCTAACATAAGAACCTGAGGCGGAGGGATCTGAGGGAGAGGTTGAGCACGTATGCCACAGTATGATGTCGATGTGCTGGTGATCGGCACGGGGCCCGGCGGCGAAGGGGCCGCAATGCAGGCCGTCAAACAGGGTCTGCGGGCTGCCGTTGTCGAGCGGTTTCACCGCGTCGGCGGCGGCTGCACGCACTGGGGGACTATTCCCAGCAAGGCCCTGCGTTTCGCCATTTATCAACTGCTCGAAGTCAACACGAACCGCCTGCTGCGCGATGCGGGATACAACCTAGAGCTGACGTTTCCCCAGCTCCGTCGCTCGGCCGAAAATGTCATTCAGCTGCAAGAAGACATGCGCCGCGGCTTCTACGACAAGAACGACGCCCGGCTAATCTTTGGCGCCGCGAGGTTTGTTGATCCGCACACCGTGGCCGTCACCGACCAGCGGGGACTGGTCGAAACGATCACCGCCAACCACATTGTGATCGCGGTCGGTGCTCGACCCTATCGGCCGCCAGATATCGACTTCTCGCATCCACGGATTTTCGACAGCGACACGATTCTCAATCTGCAGGCCACGCCCAAAACCATCTCCGTGTACGGTGCTGGCGTGATTGGCTGCGAATATGCATCGATGTTTCGCAACCTGGGCTGCAAGATCAATCTCGTGAACACTCGGCAGCAACTGCTCGAGTTTCTCGACGACGAAATCTGCGATGCGCTCAGTTACCACCTGCGTGAAACCGGCGTGCTGATTCGCCACGGCGAGATTTATGAGAAGGTCGAAGGGCTCAGCGACGGCGTGGTGCTGCACCTGAAGAGCGGCAAAAAACTGAAGACCGATATCTTGCTCTGGGCGAACGGCCGTACCGGCAATACCGATAATCTCGGACTAGAAAACGTCGGGCTCTCGGCTGATACCCGCGGCCAGATCAAGGTGGACGAATCGTATCGTACGGCGACGCCGAACATTTACGCCGTCGGCGATGTCATCGGTTATCCCGCCCTCGCGAGCGCTGCCTACATGCAAGGCCGGGCTGCCGTGCTGCATCTCAACGGCGACGAATGTGCCAGCCTGCTCGCCAAGGACATCCCCACCGGCATTTACACGAGCCCGGAGATTAGCTCGATCGGCAAAACCGAACGCGAGCTAACCACTGAAGGGGTGCCGTACGAAGTGGGCCACGCGCAATTCAAGAGCCTGGCTCGCGCTCAAATCACCGGCCGGCGAGTCGGCATGCTGAAATTGCTCTTTCACCGCGAAACACTGCAGGTCCTCGGCGTTCACTGCTTTGGCGTGAACGCGGCCGAGATTGTGCACATCGGCCAAGCCATCATGATGCAACCGCCGCCACACAACACGCTGATGTACTTCATCAACACAACGTTCAACTATCCAACGATGGCGGAAGCGTATCGCGTCGCGGCGCTGAATGGGTACAACCGGTTGTTTTAAGGCATAAGTTGGGAGTGTTGATGGCTGCTGATTGGCGGGCACTGTATCCGTTTGCTTCGCATTTTTTCGCGACGAGCGGTGGCGCGCGAATGCATTATCTGGATGAAGGGCCAGCGGACAAAGAACTGGCTCAGCCGCTGCTGATGGTGCATGGCAATCCGACCTGGTCATTTTACTGGCGAAACCTGGTGCTGGAATTGCGGGATGAGTTTCGCTGCGTGGTTCCCGATCATATTGGCTGCGGCCTGAGCGACAAACCGCAACGGTATCATTACCGGCTCGCGCAGCACATCGATAATCTCGCTGACCTGATTGAAAAGCTCAATCTGCAGAACGTAACGCTGCTCGCGCACGATTGGGGCGGCGCGATCGGGCTCGGCGCGGCGCTCAAGCTGCCCGCACGGTTCGCGCGGATCGTGCTCTTTAACACCGGCGCGTTTCCGCCGATGTACGTGCCTTACCGCATCGCGGCCTGCCGAATTCCGGTGGTGGGCAAAGTGGCGATTCGAGGTTTCAACTTGTTCGCTCGCGCTGCCATTTCCATGGCTACGGAAAAGCCGGAACGGATGACGCCGGAAGTGCAAGCAGGATTGCTCGCACCTTACGACAGTTGGCACAACCGCATCGCGACCTGGCGATTTGTGAAAGACATTCCCTTCACGCGCCGGCATCCTACCGGACAAAAATTGGCCGAGATCGAATCGCTGCTCTGGACGCTTGCGGACAAACCGATCTCGCTGATTTGGGGCATGCGCGACTGGTGCTTTGACACCCGTTGCTTGCAACGATTTCGCAAACACTGGCCCACAGCCGAAGTGCATGAACTCGCCGACTGCGGCCACTATGTCATCGAAGACGCTCATGAGCGAATCGCGCCGCTGGTGCGGGAGTTCATCAAAAGCGATTCCCTCGCCGCGGAGCAGCCGTAGGGTGGGTCGAGCGGTACTCCGCGAGGCTCAGCAGCCCTGGAACTCATGATGGGCCTCATGAGTACATTCGACCCACCCTACGACCGCCTTTCTTCCAAATCGCGCAGCTGCAAATTGAGCGCTGTCACGCTGATTTGAATCTCCCAGAGCGATAGTGCCAGCGAACCCACCATCAACAGTAGGCTGGCACCAAACACATACTCGGCGATTCTCGGCTGTTGAATAAAAAGCAAGAAGATGCACGCCGTGCAGAGCAATAAACTGAGCACGCCGAATGCCTGCATGTTGCGAATCAGCAGCACGCGATGCCGGAGATTGCCGAGTTGGGCGACGATTAGCTCGTCCGGCTGGGCTCGATGCTTGTCGTGCAGACTGCGAATGAGCGCAGCGAGCGCGAGAAAGCGGTTGGTATAAGCCAGCAGCAGGAGCGAGATTGCGGGAAAGAGCACGGCAGGGGTGGTGAGATCCATGCGGGGATTTTAGCGAATGATAGCTGGCCTTGCTCAATTCAGCGGCAGCCGGGAAACTAAGCGGCTTGCGTTTTTCGCGGGGCCGGCCCCTCACCCCGGCCTTCTCCCCGGAGTGCCGAGGAGAGGGAGTGACTACGAACGCGGGCGCGTTCGCACCTTGGCGTCATTTGAGAGTTTGCCGCGATGGAAGCTGGGATTGTCGGTCTGCCGAATGTTGGTAAGAGCACGCTGTTCAATGCGCTGACGAGCACGCAAGGAGCGCAGGCGGCCAACTATCCGTTTTGCACGATCGAGCCCAACGAAGGGATCGTCAGCGTGCCGGACGACCGCCTCGCGCGGATCTGTAAATACATTCCGCCTCAAAAGACCATCCCGGCCATTCTCAAGTTGGTCGACATCGCGGGCATCGTCAAAGGGGCCAGCGAAGGCCAGGGCCTGGGGAACAAATTCCTCAGCCACATTCGCCAGGTCGATGCGATTCTGCAGGTCGTCCGTTGCTTCAAGGACGACGACGTGATTCACGTTGCCGGCAATGTCGATCCGCTGTCGGATATCGAAACGATCGAAATGGAGCTGATGCTCGCCGACATCCAAGCCCTGGAAGTTGCGCTGCCGAAAGCACAGAAAGCCGCCCGGAGTGGCGACAAAGAAGCCAAGCTGCGGGTCAGCGCGATTGAAGCCTGCATGGCTCATCTTGCTAAAGAGCAACCGCTCCGCAGCCTCACGCTCCCACCGCTGGAGAAGGAAGCCATTCAAAGCTTCGGCCTGATGACCGCCAAGCCGATCCTGTTTGTGGCGAATGTGGATGAATCCGACCTGGAGGGCAAAGGCCAGATGGTTCAGAAAGTTCGCGAGTTCGCCACGAAGATTTCGGCCGGCATCGTGCCCGTCTGTGCGAAACTCGAAGCGGAAATCGCCGAGCTCGAAGAACCCGACCGCAGTGAAATGCTCGCGGGCGTTGGTCTAAAAGAACCGGCCCTCGCCGCGCTGGCCCGCGAAGCGTATCGCACGCTCGGTTTGCAAAGTTACTTCACGGCTGGTGAAAAAGAAGTCCGCGCTTGGACGATTCCCGTCGGCGCCACCGCGCCGCAAGCTGCCGGTGTCATTCACAGCGACTTCGAAAAAGGTTTTATCCGCGTCGAAGTCTATACGCTCGCGGACCTCGAGAAATACGGCAGCGAAAAAGAAATCCGCGCTGCCGGCAAGATGCGAGTCGAAGGGAAGGGTTACATCATGCAGGACGGAGATATTTGCCACTTCTTGTTCAATTGAGTTGCCGCATTTTGTTTCCGGGTTACCGCTGTCGCACTTCCCACTTGGCGAGTCTCCTATAATACCGGAGTAACGAATCAAGAACGTTAGCCAGCGAGATGCATGATGACCGAGGCCGCCGCCACTCACTCTTCTACCAAGCCGAAGAATTTGCAGGAACTGCGGGCCAGCGGCTGGCAGTCGAAATCGGTGAAGCGGGAACTGCACGACAATTTTCTCGCCGCGCTCGCTCGCGGCGATGAATTGTTTCCCGGCATGGTCGGTTACGAAGATACCGTCATTCCCGAAGTCAGCATCGCGCTGCTCGCCAGTCACGACATGCTCTTCCTCGGGGAAAAAGGGCAAGGCAAAAGCCGGCTGATGCGCACCCTCGTCCGCTTTCTCGACGAAGAAGTGCCGTACCTCGATATTCCCGGCGTGCCGTTGCACGAAGATCCGTTCAACCCGGTGACCACCGTCGCCAAGAAGTTTCTCGCGTCGCACTCGCCAGAAGAAACGCCCATCGCCTGGTGGAAACGTGAAGACCGCTATGCAGAGAGGCTGTCGCCGGGCACGAAGTTCGCCGACATCATTGGTGAAATCGATCCGGCGAAACTGGCCACCGGCGTGAGCATGTCGACCGAAGAAGCGTTGCACTTCGGCCTGATTCCGCGGATGCATCGCGGCATCTTTGCGATGAACGAACTCCCCGAGCTCGACGAATTGGTGCAGGTGGGCTTGTTCAATATTCTCGAAGAGCGCGACGTGCAGATCCGCGGGTTTCCGGTGCGGTTCGAAATCGATGTGCTGATTCTCTTCAGCGCGAATCCCTCGACCTACAACCGCAGCGGGAAGGTGATTCCGCAGCTGAAGGACCGCCTTGGCAGCGTCATTCATACGCACTATCCGCGCGAGCGTGAATTGGGCATCCGCATTCTCGAGCAGGAAACAAACGTCGAACTCGGCGGCGATTATCCAGTCGTCGTACCCTACTTCATGAAGGAACTGATCGAGCAAATCACCGTGCAGGCCCGCAAAAGCAAATACATCGATCAGCAGTCCGGTGTAAGTGCGCGGTTCAGCATCGCCAACTACGGCGCGATGATCGCCTCCGCGCGGCGGCGGTCCGTGGTGCTGAAGGAAAGGCCCGCCGTGCCGCGGATCAGTGATCTCGGCCACTTGTACTCTTCATCGCTGGGCAAGCTGGAACTCGACTTGATGGGAAGCCATCAGATGAGCGAGCGTCAGGTCCTCGATGCCGTGATCGCCGAAGCGATTCGAACCGTGTTCACACAATACGTCGAAGAGCACGGCTTGCAACAGATCGCCGAGATCTTTGGCAAGGGCGTGAAGATTGAAGTGGGCGATTTGCTCCCCTCATCTCATTACGCCGAACGACTGAAGCGCGTGCCGCCAGTGTGGGACAAGGCGTTTGAGGTAAATGCTGCCAGCGATGCGGCAGTGCGGGCGAGTTGCGTGGAGTTTGTGCTCGCCGGCCTCTATGCGATGGATAAGATCAGCCGCTCGCAGCAGCATGGTCAGATACGGTATGAGATAGAGTGAAATGCTTCTTTCTGGAGCACTTCACGGCAGCCTTGGCAGCGATTTATTCAATCACTTTCGACTAAGCGTTGCAGATCTCCAAGCGAACCCATGTCCGTTTTCTCGGACGACACGGACCGCGTTGGCTAAGAATTCCGCAGCGTTTTCGCCTGGATCATGAATGAAGATCAAGTCAATTCGCACAGCCTTGCCAATCCCAGCAGGATAGCTTTCGGCAATTTCATTTGACTCGAGGAAGCCGAGGTATCGGTTGAGCTTGGCTTGCAAAATCTGCAAGTGCCGAACGGGATCATCCCAATCCAAGTGATCGACAATTGTCAAAACAACCTCGTCGGAAGTCTTGTCGATTCCAATTGCGTCGATTATCCGCGAGTTTTCGACAGTCATTCCGCGTAACGGGCAACGAATAGTAGCTGTGCGATCGAGTTGTTTGCAACGCAGCGAAAAAACTACTTACTCGCCGCGTTCAGCGCCTTGATCGCTCCCGCTTCGGCGCCCTTGGGCATTTCGATGCGGTGTTTGTACAGCGGCATGTGGCGGTAATAACTCTCGAGCATGTAGATCGACATGCAGGTGGTGAACAACCGGCCGCCGCCGCGCACCGACCATTCGTCGCCGCTGGGTGACCAGCTGCCGGCTTCGTTGCCCGTTTTCACTTGGGCCTTCGGAATGGTTTGCATCATCACCTGGTTCCACGCCTTCCAGTGATGGCCACCCATGTGATGCGCAGCTTGCGTGGCATAGTACCAGTAGTAAACATTGCGATCTTCGTAGTTGATCGGATGCGCGATGACGTAGTCCATGCCTTGGATCAACCGCGGATCATCGTGTCGCCAACCCAGGTACATGCGGCTGAGCAAGCCTTCGGCGGTCATCGTCAAGGTGTGCGGCATGCCGGGCTTGTAGGCGTAATGGCTGCCGCCGTTTTCTTGCACGGAATCCAAAAACCGGCCGATGTCGGTGCTGCTGGTGCTGGGCACATTCAGCCCACCCATCATGCCGCTTTGGAGCGCCATCACATACCAACCGGTTACCGACGTATCGGAGTCTTGCTTCGGTTCATACCGCCAGCCACCTTCCGGCGCTTGGGCGAACAGGGCGAAATCGAGAGCCTTTTGAGCGATTGGTTTGAACTGGTCATCCTTGGTCATGCCGTAGATTTCACAGGCCGCAATCGTCGCTTGAGCTTGAGCATACAGGCGATAGTGAGGCGAAGTATCGCACTCCCACATGCCGTCGGCGTTTTGCAGCGTCTTCAAATACTTCCAGCCTGCTTCGACGACCGCTTTGTGTTCGCCCGATTTGTGTGTGTGACCGTTCCCTTGAAAGGCGAGCAACGCCATCGCCGTGGCGGAAACACGATTGTCGTTGAAGATGGTGATGTTGTCGTTGTTAAACGGCCCCTTCAAGCTCCAGCCACCGTCCTTGTGCTGATTCTTCTTCAGCCAGCGGAGACCGGCCTGTACCGACTCTTCGGTGGTGGCGTTGCCGCCATACGCGGCCATCAAGGCGCGCTTGGCGCCGGCTTCGCGACCATTCAGCGCGAGGCCGATCGAGGGGGCTTCGATCGTATCGACGGAACTCGTGGCGTCGACGCTAGTCATTTCGGTGATCGGCGGCGCAGCGAGCGGATCTTCGGCCGGCTTCACATCGAACGAAAGCGCCGGATTTTCGATCTCCATGTTCTCAAATTCAGGCGACTGCAGTTCTTGCTCAATGACCTGTTCACCCAACTCTTCGGCGTAAACCGGGTCCGACTGAATGAAGATCTGATTCTTGGTGATCGAGGCAATCGTGAAAAGAGCCAAGATGATCAGCAGCACCATGTGCACCACCAGACTGACCATCCATGGCGGCGCACCCTTGATCACCTTTTCGGTTGGATCCGGCGGCGGAGCGTCGGGCGAGGCTTCTTGGTCGACTTTCGGCTTGTCGTCTTTCGGCTTCACCGGAGCCAACACAGGTCGCACAGCAGCTTTGCCAGTGGCTGGCTTCGCAATCGGTTGTACCGAAGCAGGAGCCATCGGCTGCAGCGTAGCAGGCTGAACAGGGCGAGGCTGAGTTACCACGCTCGTAGGCGCAGCGGGTGCCACTTGCACCGGCTTGGGCGCAACGGGTTTCACGGTGACGGGCGCCGCGGGTTGAATCGGTGCGAGTGGAGCCGCGGGATTCGCCCAGGCCGACATCGGCAGATCGGGAGCAGCGGCCGGAACAGACGTTGCTTGCGGTCGAACTGGAATCGGTTGAGGTTGTGGATAAGCGGGCTGCGGCGCGTAGGCTACTGGAACGGGAGCTGCGAAGGGTTGCGGATAGACCTGCTGCTGTGGCGGATACTGCGGCTGACCATAAGCCACGGGTTGTGGTTGCGGGTAAGCAGGTTGTGGCTGCTGATAGGCGGGCTGTGGTTGTGGGGGAGCGTAGTAACCGGGCTGCGGTTGCGGATAGGCAGGCTGTTGTGGCGTGCCGTAAGGTTGGGGATATGCAGGTTGCGGCGGCGGTGGATAACCAGGCTGCGCATAACCAGCGGGGTAACCTGGCGCTGGTGGATATTGTCCGGGCGGCGGCGGAAAGCCAGGCGCAGGAAAAGCCTGCCCAGGCGGTGGCGCAGGGGGAGTGTTCTGCCGAAACGGATCAAATTTGGCCATACCACCCGTCCCTTGAAAATCGCGGTGAGCAAGCAGAATCGTCCTTCGCGAGGACTTTTATTCCGGCCTGACTAAACTGCGCACGACTGCGCCCGCGATCAATGAGTTTCCATGCCCTCGCCGGCGTCGTCTGGCAACGACATACTGGTAGCGCATTTGCAGCAAAAACCCCGCTTTTAGTTTATCCGTCCCTTCCGCAAGCGCCAAGCAAGAAGCCGTCAAGGGAGGGCCCAAAGCACGAAGTCGATTCCGCTTGTCCAGCTTAAGCGTGCGAAGCCAGCGAACGTACTCATTTCGCGAAACCACCTCACCCTCCAGTCTCGCGCGGATGTTTCGTAGCGCGTCGTTGACTCACATGCATCACGGATTCATTCGACAAACGTACGAGTCACTCTTCTCCGCCTTGACGTTGCTCTAAAAGCACTTAGACTTAAAACCTTTCCCCGCGGTCGTGGCGGAATTGGCAGACGCACCAGCTTGAGGGGCTGGCGCCAGCAATGGCGTGGAGGTTCAAACCCTCTCGACCGCACTTTTGTCTTCCACCTTGCAAGTTTGTTTTGCCGTGGCCAACCTTGGCCTTCCTCTCGGCAACGTCGCGGATGCCAAGCGCATCACTCTGCGCGCGATCTGAATTCACCAATTTCTCTAAAACTCCACAAGATTCAGGCAGCCCCAGCCCGACGCTGAACATCCCGGGCCGTGGTCAAATTGCCCAGCAGGACATGTCAAGAGCTGGAAAACGATTTCCGTAAGTCCTTTCTGCGATAGTATTTATAAAACCTGCTTGAATCCCCCCCGGATTCGCTCGTACGATAGATGTGTGGGAATTGCCCGCCGCATTTGAGCCAGAGACTTGTTGGTGAATCAGGTCAGGACAGGCTCAACGGAAACCGCCAGCAGGACGCAGATACGCAGCGGCAAATGCAGACCGGGTGTTCCGCTTCATTCCTTAGGTTGCTGTCATGTCCCGCCGTGCTCCGCTCAATTTGAAAGCCCCCGCTCCTGCGCATAACAACACTCAGCGAGCAGCGTCTCGCCGTGTTGCTGCGGTCGGGAAAGGTGCGCGAATTGCCGGCTCACCGATTCGCGGCCCCTACATGCCGCCCGAAAAATGGTACGAGCCCGCCGAAGATCACGACGGCAACTACACCGTCGTCGAACAAGCGCCCGGCATTGGCTTTCGTCACATTCTGAACGAAACCGATATCCGCGAACGGCTGTCCCTGTTGCCGGCTTGGATGGTTAAGCCGCTGCAGGTCGTGCAACTGAGCCAGATGACGCGAAAAAAGCGACGCGCTCCTTGCTATGGCATGCAGTGGGGCAACACGATCTATCTTTATCCCGTCGAGAGCAATCTGGTCGAGAACTTCCGCCGCGCGCCGAAGCCGGCCCAGTTGATCGAAGCCAAGATGTACGGCGCTCGCTGGGAACGAATTTCGGCGGACGCGTGGAATTTGAACTGGACCGAAGACGCGATTCGCGACTTCTATCTGAACAACGTGCTGATCCACGAGCTGGGCCACATTCTCGACGAGCGGAACACGCGGAGTATCGACCGCGAGCGCTACGCTGAATGGTTCGCCCTGGAATACGGCTACAAACCGAGCCGTCGCAAAGTCCTGGCCGCCCGGGCTGCTTCGCTCTACAGCGGCGAAGCATATTAGTAAGGCCGGCAGGTCCTGCCCATCGACTCCATGCTGCTACCGCTTCATCCGGCCTACGGTTAGCTCCCGTTGCCCACATGCCAACAGACACCGGTTAGGTCGATGAAGTGCACTTCGCAACCCCGGGGAAAATCTTTGGGCGGGTTCATGCGCAAGCTGGGAAATTTCTCCCGCAGTTGTTTGGCTTCGTTGTCTGCCCACCAGGCATCCACATCGGGGACGTCGATGCGGATCATGAAATTGCTGGCGAACTCAGGCTGGTTGAAGTCCTGCAGAATGAACCTCTCGCCGCCGCTGAGAAAGCCGACGCAGCCACCGTTCTCTTAGAGTTCGACGAACCCCAACTCACGAAACAGTTGGCGACTTTTTGAAAAGTCGCCGCCGCCGGGGACGAACGGGATGAGCGCGGTGGGTTCGATGGTGGTCATGCGATATGCACTTACCCTTACTTCGCTGGCTTCTTCGGAGCGGCCGTCGCTGGCTTCTTCTTATTCTTCTTGTCGTTCTTCTGGCTATTGTTGCCTTTACCCATGACGGATCTCCCTCGATTGCACTAAAGAAAGTTCGGAACGAGCGCGATTGTAGCAGATACCTGGGAGGGCGACGCGGGCGAGGCTCCTGCCAAGGGAACCAACTATTTTGCCTCTTTCACTTCCACGACATCGACCTGCACGAACTGGCCGTTGTACGGTTTCGGCGCAGGAGCAACATCCGGCACCACGAGCTTTTTAAAGTTGGTAATCAAGCGGCCGTTCTGGCCGTCGCCGTGAAAGGTGATCTTCGCCCCGCCGTCGATTTCGATCGTTTGCGTGTAATCGATCGTGAAGATCTGATGCCCGACTTTGTCCTGGCGATTCAGGAAGTAGTGCGACTCGGGCGACGAGACCTTGATCTGATAGACGTTGTACGTGCCGTTGTTCTTTTCGCCGCCGATGTAGAAATAGTCGCCGACCTGCTTGCCGTTTTTATACATCATCGGTTCGACCACACCGCGAAAGCGGAGTGTGACCGCGTACTTCTTTCCCTTCTCGCCGCCGAAGTCTTTTTCAACCGTGAAGTTGTCCGTCAGCTTCGGATCACCTTTCACCAGTCCCGAAGCGCCGTCGGCGCCTTCCTTGGGATTTTCCGGCATCGGATCTTTGCAGGGAAATTCAAAGCGAAAACCGTGGATCGACGCGCCTGGCTTGGCGTCGTCGGCAGCAATCGCGATCGAAGTGAAACAGCCAGCGAGCAAGGCAACAACCAGAGAGATTTTCATGAGGCACCCGTGATGTGAATAATCAAAGTTTCGGTGAAGCAAGATAACACAGGCTGGCACACGTCGCACGAACCGCCCGAGGTCGGGAGGATTTTCCGGCCACCCGTTCTCGCCAAGCGCAACATGCCGCCGGAAAATCCTCCCGACCCTGCCGCTTCGAGTATTCTGACGATTGCGATCCCTTCTCCCCAACAACGCTTGTTCACGGTTGTACGATGAAAAGTTACTTATGCTCGTTGCTGTTCTTCGTCGCGGTTATCTTGCCATCGCAGTTCGTGTTGGCCCAACAAGGCCAGCAACCCAACGTCGTAATCTTTCTCGTCGACGATATGGGCGTGATGGATACCTCGTTGCCGTTTCTCACCGACGCTGCCGGCAAACCGAAAAAATATCCGCTCAACGAGTATTACCGCACTCCGAACATGGAACGTCTCGCCGCCCGCGGCATTCGCTTCAACAACTTTTGTGCGATGAGCGTGTGTTCGCCGACGCGCGTGTCGATCATGACCGGCCAAAACGCAGCGCGGCATCGAACGACGAATTGGATCAATCCCGACAACAACAACGGTGGCCCGCTCGGTCCGCCGAACTGGAACTGGCAAGGCTTGAAAAAGGGAGATGTCACGCTTGCCGCGTTGTTGCAGGCCGGCGGCTATCGCACGATTCACGTCGGCAAGGGACACTTCGGCCCGCGTAACAGTGAAGGAGCTGACCCGCGGAACATCGGCTTTGACGTAAACGTCGCCGGCGCGTCAATCGGCGCGCCCGCGAGTTATTACGGCGCGAACGGCTATGGAAATGTGCGGAACGAGAAAAAGAAAAAGCCCGGCAGCGCGGTGCCCGGTTTGGAAAAGTATCACGGAACGGAAATATTTCTGACTGATGCCCTCACGAGCGAAGCGAACGAACAGATCACTGCGGCGGTGAAAGCAGCCAAGCCGTTCTATCTGAATCTGGCACACTATGCTGTGCACGCGCCGTTCAATTCCGATCCGCGGTTTGCGGCGAACTATCGCGACTCCGGCAAGCCCGCGAACGCGCAAGCGTTTGCCACGCTCATCGAAGGGATGGATAAGTCGCTGGGCGATCTGCTCGATCATTTGGAGAAACTGGGCGTCGCCGAGGACACGCTGATTTTTTTCCTCGGCGACAACGGCAGCGATGCACCGTTGGGACAGCAACACGAAGTGGCCTGTGCGGCGCCCTTGCGAGGAAAGAAAGGCTCGCACTACGAAGGCGGCATGCGCGTGCCGTTCATCGCCGCGTGGGCCAAGCCAACCGAGCAGAACACCGTGCAACAGCGCCTGCCCATTGCGATCAACGCCATTCAACCGCAGATGGCAGCCGTACCCGACCTGCTGCCCACGATTTTGCAACTCACCAAAATCGCCGCTCCAGAAAGCCACGACATCGACGGCCGTTCACTCGCAACGTTGCTCACGGGCCGGCCTGATGCAACTCGGCCGGAAACGTTTCTCATGCACTATCCGCATGCCCCGCATCGGACGGACTATTGGACAAGTTATCGCGCCGGGCAGTGGAAGTTGATCTATCACTACTTTCCGTCGGCGGTTTCGGAGAACTCGCATTATCAGTTGTTCGATCTGGCGGCGGATCCGTTTGAACAAAAGAACCTGGCCGGTTCGCAACCTGAAGAACTGCGGCGGATGGTGCGTGAGTTGATCGCCGCGCTCACGGCCTGCGATGCGGTTTATCCACAAGACAAGAGCGGCAAGGAGGTGCTGCCGCAACTTCCTTAGGCGCAACCGGAAGGATCACCCGCGTTCTGCCTCGATTTGAATTACCCGATCGAGTTTTTCCTCCAGCCCGGCGAGTCCCTGCCGAAGGCGTGCCTCCGTCTGTTGTGCGCAGCACTTTGGCAGAACTTCGGCAAGGACCATTCGCAATCGATCGATGCCACCATCGGTCATCAGCGCATCATAGGCTGCTGCCAACTGCGGATACTTGGTGAGCGTCTCTCGAACGTCTGGAATCGATTGTAGATTTCTGGCTACCAAACATACTTGCGACAGAAGGAAGTGGTGTCGAGTTGATAATTCGCCGATTGCATCGAATATCGACGGGCTACCAGCCAGTTGGTATCGCGACAAAACATCCAGCTTTGTAACTACGAGCCAGACTGGATGGGTAGGTTCGCTGATTGCTTTCAAAAGCGAGTGAATGGCGTTGCTCGACAGATTTTGGGCAGCAGCAAAAATTACTGTTGCGTCGGCATTAGGCAGATCTTGATACCCATTGGGACATTCGACAAGTTCGATTTCGGTCGGCAAAAAGCGTGTTGGAAGGTCAATCGCGATGTCGTGTATCAGGGCAGCTTTGCGGCTGTCAGAACTACCGGTAAATTGCATCCGCTCGCTGTAAGGGTGAAGTTCAATGTGAGGCGGAGAAGTCACGTATGTGGTCCCGCAGTAGCGATAGGACCGCAATAGCCACTGCAGTTGACCTCGAACGACGCTGTCTGATGGATCTAGCCCTAGTATTTCGGTGTCACTCAAATTTGGATCCACGTTGGCCAGACCGCACAGCTTATGCCGCGACTTTTGATAATCCTCAGTGCTCAGAAACCGCAACATCAGCGACGGCGAGTGATCATCTGGTGTCGGACGAATGAGTACAGCGATCGGATTTTTTTGTGGTGACACTCCGAATGGCAATGGCGCATCTTCGATCGACGCATTCAACACCCTTGCCAGCACTGAAGATTTGCCAACTTGAGGCAGACCGAGCAGGTTAATCCGCCACCGCTCGCGTGTCAGTTGGTGGCGGATATCTGCGAGCTCGATTCCGATGTCCACAAGGTTATCGCGCCACCTGACTGCTGGGCGCTCGGTCAGCGAACGCAACTTCCTCGAAATTCGGTTGAAACTTTCGGACAACTCACCAGCAGCTGCAAACAATCGGCAGGCCACATCGGACAAGTCCGCAATTTCAGCCAAGTCCGGAAGCGTTTTTATCTTAGGAGTTGCGTGGGAAGATTCGGGTAGTGGGCTCGTTGCACTGACAACTTGCTTCTCCAAGCCCAAAATCGTCGAGACTGCTTCGGCCAGCGTCGTGAGGTGCCGTTCTAATGGCGCCGTGATGGCATCGAGCCAGTGGATGTTGCTAATGTAAAACTTCAGCGATCGCGATAGTGGTGCGTTCTCAATCCGGAACGGGATGATCACGACGCCGCTGGCAACTGCGCCTTCCACTTCGCGCCAGACATGCTGCGAATTGTTCGAATCGGCTGTGAAAACCAGGATCATCACGCGGCTTCCCTCGAGCGCCGCCATAATCGACTCGGCATACGGTGTGCCGGGGAGGACGTCGCGCGGCGCAATCCAGCAGCGGATGCGGCGACTCTCCAGTGTCGCACAAATGGCATCGGCGACCGGCTTATCCTGATGCGCGTGACTGATGAACACGTCGTGGGCCACGGAGTTCTCCCCTTCTGGCATGCTGCAGCTAGGTTGCGTCATGCACATCCTACATTCGCGGAGTGCGCGGCGAAAATGAGGCGATCTTTGCTAGCGACTCCGTTCTTCGAAATCACGCAGCAGTTGCTGTTGACCCAATTCCCCGCAACTTCTACTATCTTCGCGCGGGCGAGTTTTCCGTGCGCGTTGGCGCGATTGGCTGGACTTTGCTGATCGTACCAACCGAAATAGGTGAATGGACGAACTTGAAGTGTTGGCCAGTCACGGACGACTGACACGCTGCTGCCATTCACTTACCAAATCAACACACCCCGGATGTAAAGCGGGCCGGGCCACTTGCGGGCTGAGAAAGGATTCTCCTGCCATGCGCAGAACAAGCATTAGTTTAAAGTTGGCTACCTGCCTTGCCTTGGGTCTCGTTGTTTCCAGCACCGGCTGCAAAATGGGTGGCTGGGGCGGCAGCTGGAGCCCCAGCGCTTACGTTTGGAACCCGATGAAAATGTGGAAGAGCGATGCTCCTCCGCCGGCTTCCTCGCTCGCGGCCACTACCAAGCCGAGCACGCAAGTGCCAACGCCTTCTCCGGCCAGCAGCGTGGCTACACGCAACTCGGCCACGCCAGCCAATCCAACCAACAGCTGGGCTACCAGCCCGCCGCCGGTTTACACGGCGAGCACGCCCGCAGGTTACGGCGGCGCGACGGCTGCGGCGAACGCCACGGCCGGCTATCCGACCACTCCGAACGCCAACGGCTATCCGACCCAACCGGCCACCAGCTACGGCACACCGAATCAGCCCGGCCAGGTTGCCCCTGCGGCCGGCTATGCGGCCGGTCAATACAACATGGCCACTCCGGCCGGCGGCACTGCTCCTTACCAACCGACGTACACCGCTGCTGCTCAGCCTGGCTATCAACAGCAGAGCCCGTACCAGGCTCAAGGTAGTTACCAAACGCAGCAACCTGCTGCTGGATACCAAACGCAGGGTTATCAAACCCAGGGCTACCAGGCTCAGCCATATCAGGCACAACCTGGGTATGCTCCGGCCCAACCGGCCGACCAATCGGGTTACAACCAGCCGTATAACAATCCAGCCTCCGGCTATCAAACGCCGAGCTATAATCCGCCGGCTCAGAATGGAGGCTACAACACGGGTGGCTACATTCAAGGTGGATACAACACCGGCGCGAGCACGCAAGCTCCTGCTGAAGGAAACAACTACGCGGCTGCTCCGACCAACAACTACGATGCAGCCCCAGCCGCTGCTGCTGGCACACCCGCCGGTGGTTATGCCACGGCATACACCGCGCCTGCCCCAGAAGCTGACAAGTCTAGTCCCAACGCCATGCAAGTCAGCGGTGTAACCACGGGCGCCCCAGCCGTGCCGGCTTCGCTCGCCACACCAGGCAGCTACCGCCCGGGCAGCATCGGCCGCACGATCGACACTGGCGTGGCCAACGCGGGCTACAATCAGCCCAGCACGGGTTACAGCAGCGGCGGCACGACGTATCGCTGAGCAAACACTGCTCGCTGCCACTGAGCTAACAACGTGAGAGGCCGGAGCAAAATGTTCCGGCCTTTTTTATTTGCGTTGCGAGGGAATTTCCAAATCTTGCTGCCCGTCTTGCTTGGGCAACTCGATGGGAATGACGACTTCAGGGAACATCAGTTTTCCCATCGGCAGTTCGGGAGCCGGCACGCCGTCATGGGCATACACTCGGACGAGGCACTTGCCGCCGCCAAAGCCTTGGCCGCCATCTTTGCTCGTGTCGTACTCACCATTCGCAATCGTCGCATGACCTTGCACGCCATCGCCCGCAGTGACATCGGGATCAAAGTACATAATCCCGGCCGGAATCGGCTGCCCTTGATACGTGACTTTACCTGAATACTGGTATCGGGGCGGCCCTTTATCGGCGCAGCCTCCACAGGCCATCGCCAGGCAAACCAGCAATCCACCAAGGAAACAATGGCGCATCAGTTATTCCAGCGTTCGAGGTTCGTCGCCATTGCGGCTGGAAGTGGCTTTGTAGATTCCCAGGTCGACGTTCTGCGAAACGAATCGCACCGTCCCATCGCAGAGCGAAAAATTGGCCCCGCCGGGATGCATGCTCCCCATCGGGATATCGTTGAATGTCGTCGCACTGGCGAGCACCGGAGTGTTGATGGCATTCACGTAGTTGCGGCAGCCGCAAATTTCCTGGTCGGTGCTGCCATCGCAGCCGCGCATCCAATTGCGAAACCGCGAGCCGTACTTGTTATCATGCCGAGAGTTTTCGCCGAGCAGGAATGTGAACGCGGTGCCGTCGGTAATGTCCTTGAATTTGTACTTGCTGTTGATCTCGCACACACCCTGCTGACTGAAGCCGCCGTGTGAACCGACGTTGCGATGCTCGTAAGTCTGGCCTGACGGACTCTGCCCTTTGGGCCCCATGTTGATGAAGTAATGGAGCGTGAACGGGGGCGTGGTGCCGTTGACCAGATCGGGAGTATTCGGGTAGCTCGGCGCATTCATCATCATCTTCTCTGCCGGCGAACTGGGGCAAAGATACATCGCCACCTTGGTCAGACCGTTCTGCGCCCGCCGCACTCCGCCATTGGTGTTGTAATTGCCGGCAGAGAAATCAAAGTTTTCGAATAGTGGCCGCTGCTCGATAAAGGGCAGAATAAAGGCAGTCCAACTAGTGCCATTCGTAGAGATGGCGCCAGGAACCAGCTGCCCGTAGGTATCGTGATAATTGTGCATCGCCAGCGACAACTGTTTGAGGTTGTTCTGGCATTTCATCCGCCGCGCGGCTTCGCGGGCCGCCTGAACGGCTGGCAAGAGAAGCGCTACCAGAACGCCAATAATCGCAATGACAACGAGCAACTCGACGAGCGTAAACGCCCGGCTTGGATGCTTCCGGAGAGGAAGAAACATCAACGGACTCCGCGATAGATAAGCCTAATTCTGTCAGCGTTTAGTTTAACAAAAACATTCACGCCCGCGCAGAAAAGAAACCGCGAAAATGCAGGTTTTACCAGCCACGCAATTTTAGGCGTGCACTACCAACCGGCCTGGAGCGCAAAAGTTTCTCTGTCGCCAAGAAATTGCGGAGAGCCCGGTGCCTCACCAGCTAAACTGGGGGGCGGTTACCTATCGCAGCCCAGCCAGGCGTTACGCGGCTACTTCGCAGCAAATGGCTTGTCGGCCGTCCGTTCTTTTGCCACTTGCTCGAGCAACTTCACTAGTCGATCGCGGATTTTTTCTTCCGCATCGACTTGCAAACAACTCGTGCGCGCTCGCCACGTGGTGTAGCCACCGAGCTTGTGCAGTTCTTCGGGTGGGATGTAGCCTTCGCAGCCGTTGGCGAGTTCGATATTCAAGGTCGTTTTGAGCGGGCTGTGCTTCTTGATATGCAGGCCGGTGCTCGCGTAGGTTTCGTTCGGAATCGCCGCGATGCCCAGATCGCCGAGGCGAATGGCTTGCAGTTTCAACTCGCGCGTCGGCGGCATCTCGTGCATGATGAGCGTTTCGCGGGCGTAAACTTCGGGCACTGTCTTGGGCTTGCGGCCTTCGAAGGTTTTGACAAATTCCTTAGCCTTCTCAACTTCTTCTGCCGTCGGTTTGCGAATCTTGAGCGTCAGTTTTTCCTCGGCCATCACCAGCGGGACCCAGTCGAAGTATTCGATCTTTTGAAACGCTGCGTACGCAGCCGCGGCCACTTCTTGCGCGACGGTTGTCCTGTCGAACATTCGCCGCGGCTTGGTGTAATCCATCAGCCACATGTCGCCGCTCGTCGCGTTGCTGTGCGCGGCCATGAAGTCAGCTGATTGCTCCGCCCCGAGCAGCTTGCGCATTTCATCACAGACAATCGCGAAGTAATCGGCCGACACCCCCTGCGGCCCGCCCACATAATGGAGCGAGTAGTTCGTGAGGACCGCCAGCGGCTTGCCGTCGGGTGTTTGCAAACTGACGACGGGAACTTCGGGATCGGTGGGGCCGGTCGCGCGGATCTTGTTCGGATTGTCGAAACCCGGATGCATCATCACCGTGTCGTCCTTCGTGCCGCCGAACGGATTCGTCGGCGCGATGCCCGGTTTCATCTCCCAATGGCGGCAGGCAACGTTCTTCTCGTCGCGTCCCACGCCCCAGCCGATTCGCGCGGGCTGCAGGCGATCTTTGGCCTGAATGATCCCCTTGGCGATCTGCGGTGGTAGGAACTTACTGTACTTCTCATCGGCGTCGGAACCGAGGCAGCCATGCACGCTCGGCGCACTGTGCGTATGTGTCGACGAGATCAACATCCGGTTGGTCGGAATGCCCGTCGCTTTGCTGGCGATCTCTTTCGCTTCGTCGAGCAGCTCGCGCGGAATCATACAGCTGTCGACGATCGCGATCGCAATCTGCACCTGGCCGTCGTCGAGCACCAGGCAGCGCGCATGCAGCCGATCGTCGACCTTGCTAATGACCCGCTCGCTCATGCCGCCATTCACAATCACGGGTAACTCGAGCGGCGAAACATCGATGGCGAAAGCGCCGGCGCGAAAGACAGGTTTCTCTGCAGCGGAAGAAATCGCTGCGCTAACCAAGATCAACAGGGCGAACAAATAGCGGCAGACCATCGGAGAACTCCGCGAAAGCGATGCGGACTGAAACCGCCGCCAATGTAGCAATCACCGGCGCTGGCAGCAAACATACATTTCGATTCAGGCACGAGAATTGCTTTGCAACAATGCGATTCCTTAGCCTTACGCCATATCCGGAGCGCAACCCCATGTTTGATTTCCTGAAATCCAATCCCGCCGTCGCCATGTTGAAAGAAGACCACGACAAAGTGCAGCAGTTGTGTTGGCCGAAAATATCCGCCACCACATCAAGGAAGAAGAAAACGAAATGTTGCCGAAGGCGAAGGGGGTGAAAGTGGACTTCGAGGCGCTGGCTGAAAAGATGAAAGCGAGGAAAGAAAAACTTCTCGCCGACGGCGTGCCGCCGGTGGGTGAAACCCGCATATGGTCGACGCAAGTCGCGGCAAAGGGATTCACCGGCGCAAGCGGCGAAACGGAAGAAACCAAAGGTGGCAAAACGGGGGAAAGTCAGCGCCTGATGCTTTTTTGTAGGCCGGAACACTGCTCCGTTCTACGCGGCTTTCGCGGTTGGCATTTGCGCTGCAACAGCTGCTCTGGCTTTTTCTTTTTCTTTCCGCTGCTTCGGTGTATCGCGCCAGCGGCGGTGCAGCCACCAGTATTGATCCGGGGCTTTGCGGATTTCAGCTTCCAGCACGCGGTTATACCACTGCGTGAGCGTCTTCACGTCGGCGCAGCCCGCGGGCAGTTGCTGCGGATCGGCGATGTCGGCCAAACCCAATTCGAAATGCAGCGGTGCACCCGATCGTTTGCAATACAACAAAATCATTGGCGCACCGCTCAACAGCGTGAAGAGCGCAAGTGCCTTGTGACAAGACGCCGGCCGGCCGAAAAAGTCGACCCAGCAACCCTTGTCGCCAGCGTGCTGATCGCCGAGCAACGCGAGAGCGCCGTTGTTTTTCAGCACCGTGTCGGCATCGTTCGCCGAGCCTGTCTTGGGCAAGATGAACTGCCAGTTGAGTTCGCGAAAACGAATGACGAAGTCGTCGAGGTATTTGTTTTCCAGCGTGCGCGTGACGGTGAACGTGCTGATGCCCAGCAAGCCACTCATCAGGCCGGCCACTTCAAAATTGCCAAAGTGGGCGCTCACCAGCACGCGGGGCCGATTCAGCAGCATGGCCTCGACGAGTTCGCGTTTGCGGGCGATCGTCACATACTTTCGCCAGTTGGTGGCATGAATCTTTCGCGGCGCGTGAGCGATTTCGCAGATCATGGTCAGCAGATGCAGCCACATGCCGCGGCCGATTTGAGCACGTTCCTTCGCCGGCAATTCAGGAAAGGCCTGCGCGATATTCTCTTCGATCAGCTTCCGCCGCATGCGGACCACATCCCACATGAACCAAGCCAGGCCGCGGGACCAGCTGACACAAGTCTCGATGCTGATTGCTTGCGCAACGGCAATCAGGATCCGCACCGCTAGATAAAGCGGATACGCGAAGAACAGTCGTAATCTCATTCGCAACGTCATGCGGCGGATTCTGGCAATTTCTGGCAGGATCGCAAAGATCGAATTTGCAGGAAAGAGAATGTAGGGTGGGTCGAACGTACTCATGAGGCCCGGCAGCACATACCTCGCCAACACGGTGGGCTACGAATGGGTGCTAGCAACTTGCTCCACCCTCTCAGCAATTCCTCTGGCTCACTCTGCCGCGGCCTCCTATACTCCGCCGCCCATTGTCGTCTTTCGCTCCGCGAAAGAACGGCCTTTCGCTGAGCGAAAGGCGACACTCAAGGATGGTTGCTTATGATTTGCCCGCGATGGCTGGCTGTGGCCGGCACTATTGGCTTGCTCGCATTCTCAACGGAGCATGCCGCTGCGCAAGTGCTTCCCGCCGCTCAACCGCTCGATACCATCAAAAATCAGCTGCCGGGCACGACCACAACTTCAACGACCTCTGGTGGTCGCACCCAACTGAAAGTCACCAAGGGGAACGGCACGCTGCCGAATCAGCATGGCCAAGTATGGCGTGAATACGATCTCACTCCCTACACGTCGCGCATCACCGGCGTCGCCAAGCCGGAACAAGCGGTCGTCGATTGGATCCTCCGCGAAACCGGCGCCGAGACCTGGTTCAGCACGCCCTTGGGCATCTTAAGCGCCGACACCAACACGCTGCGGGTCTATCACACGCCGGAAGTGCAGAAGACTGTCAGCGATATCGTTGAGCGGTTTGTCGCTTACGATCCGGCCGCCCACTCGCTGAGCCTGCGAATTGTCACCGTCAGCACGCCGGCCTGGCGCACGCGGGCAGCGGGTTTGCTCAAGCCTGTCGACGTGCAATCTTCGGGCGTCGACGCCTGGCTGCTATCGCACGAGAACTCCGCCGTGCTGCAGGATGAACTGAAACGCCGCGCCGATTTCAAAGAACTCGCTGCAGTGTCGCAACAAGTGCTGCATGGTCAAACGCTGCCGCTGTCGCAAGTGCAGCCGAAGAGTTACATCCGCTGGCTCAAAGTGCGGCCCGATGGTTGGTCGGGTTATGAACCGATCAGCGCGACGATCGAGGACGGCTTTGCGATGAAATTCAGTCCGTTGATGTCGCTCGACAGCCGGACGGTGGAAGCCAACTTTCAATGCACGATCGACCAGATCGAAAAAATGGTCAACGTGCCGTTCGACGTCACGCTCGGCGGCGCCACGCAACGCTCGCAGATTCAAGTGCCGCAGGTCGTCAGTTGGCGATTGTCGGAGCGCTTCCGCTGGCCCGCCGATCAGGTGCTACTCCTCTCGTGCGGAGTGATCGCGAGTCCCACGGGTGACTCCGGCGGTGCATTGTCGCTCATCAAGAAACCGCTCGACGTCACCGGCGCTAGCCGCGGCAGCCGCAGCGACGCGTTGCTCTTCGTCGAATTCAAACGCCAGATTCCCGGTGCATCCGATCAACTCAAAAATGCTGCTGCGGGAACGATTTCAACCAATCCTGTTTCCCGCGGACGTTACTAAAACCCGACTGCAGACTCCCGAACCCCGCCCCCGCCTCATGCCTAAACCACTTCCTCGCCGACAGTTTCTCGCCGCTGCGACCGCAGCACTGGCGACTGTCTGCGGGTTGACGGGCTGCCGGGGATTGCTGAAGGGCGTCGATGGTGCAGCGCTCTACGGTGCGGCGCCGACGGGGCCGGTTGATAATCCCCTCTTCGTGCCGCCGCTTGATCCCGAGTATGTCTGGAACAATCTGGTCGACGCGGTTGATGATCACTTTCGGATCGAACGCGAAGAACGCGTCCGGCTGATCGGCGGCATCTTGACCGAAGGGCGGATCGATACGTTTCCCACCATCGGCTCGACCTTGCTCGAACCGTGGCGTGGCGACAGCACGCCGGGTTATGAAAAGTTGCACGCCACGCTGCAATCGATTCGCCGCCGCGCGACCGTGCGACTCATTCCGACCGAAGGCGGCACGCTCGTCGATGTGGTTGTGCAGAAGGAACTCGAGGATCTCGACAAGCCCGAGCATGCAACGGCCGGCAATGCCACGCTACGGCACGACGGCACGCTGGTTCGCAACGAAGGCCCACCGGGCCGCTTCAGCGTTACGCTCGGCTGGATTCCGATCGGCCGCGACACTTCGCTGGAGCAAAAACTGCTCCGCGACATTCAATGCCGCCTGGATGTGCCTCTGACCGCGCCCGCGATCAACGGCGGCGGGATCGACGACAGCAGCCCCGCTCCGGAGACGATCGGCCCAGGCAACATCCTTCCCAATCCAGGCGCTCCCGGCTGGCAACCTCGCAGCCCCGAATCGATCCCCGCGCCCAACCAACCGCAGGGAGACATTTTGTTGCCAAGTCAGTTGGGGCCGTAATTCAGCAAAGAAAATTCTCTCTCGCGTCTGTGCTCTGCATCATCCCCGGCGTGCGACGCGCTTGCCATTTGTCGCACAAATGTCGGCGATCTTGCCGGACGAAGTCAGTGCCACGTGATAGCGCTGATTCCCTTCGAAGCGATGCACGCTGATGTGATAGGAATCGTCGTAGGTCGCCAGGTAAGGCCGTTCTTCGGGTTTCTTGAGTGATCGCAGCTTGCCCCACGAGCCATCGCCCAAATAGAGGACGCCGTTCTTGTCGTACAGGCCATCCTTGAGCGGATGCGTGCGCTTGTAGGTGTGATCGTGGTGTTCGAGCACGCCGTCGACGTTGTACTTCTCGAACAGCGGGCACCAATACCTGCGATTGTCTTTGCCCGTATTTTCGTAGGCTCGATACGACGGATAAGCAGGGACGTGATTGGCGACAAAGAGATGCGGCTTGGTCTGCCGGTCGGCGAGCACTTTGGCGAGCCAATCGGTCTGCGCACCTTTAATCGGCGTGATGTGGTTCGTGTCGAGCAGCACCAGGCTGAGATAATCGGCGAAGTCGAGCACGCCGTACGTCACGCTGTTGAAGATGCCATCGAAGACCGCCAGGTAGTGTGGCGCGACGGGCTTCTTCAGCGAAGGAAACAGGCCTGTCAAATTGCTGGCCGAAGTCGTTTCGTGATTGCCGATGCAGGTGACCAGCGGAATCGTCCGCCCCTGCGTATCGCGCATCGTCTTGCTGTAGTTCTCGAAGAACTGCAGAAACGTCTTGGGGCTGTGACCATTGTCATAGGCCAGGTCGCCGCCGATCAGCGCGAACTGCGGATCTTGCGCGGCCGCGAGGATATTCGTCTGCACGGCGGATGAACCCACGCCGCAGTCGCCGCCGGAAACAAACTGAAATGTGTTGTTCGCGTGCTGCGGCATCGTGCGAAAACGGTAACTGCGGGGCGAAGCATTGATGGCAAACTGATACTCCGTCCCCGGCAGCAGGCCCGTGAGTTCGCAGCGATGCACTTTCAGCGGCGGCAGATCGGGAAACGTCTTGGTCGAGATCCGCGCGGTCAGTTTTTGTTCGCTCTTCAACACGCCGTAATGAATCGAGCCTGGCTCTTCCGGGCCGATCCATTGAATGACCATCGTGGTCGTCGGGTCACGCCACCAGGTGAGAAACAGCGACGCGGGTTGGCCGGGGATGTGTTCGGCGAGACCGGTGGTTGCCAAAGTTGCCTTTGCATCGGTCTTAGTTTCGGCAGGCTTCGCATCCGCTGGCCAAGCGGAGTTTTCCGGCGACGGCAACAGCGAGCCAATCGACCAGGCCGCCGCAGCGCCAAGCGAACTGGTCAAGAAATCGCGGCGGGGGCGGAAACTCATAAGAACACCGAAGGCGAGCAGCAAGGTAGGCGAGGGGAGAACGTTCACGATACTAAGCCGTAACGACCTGAGCAATCACAACAGCCACCGCCCTGAACCCTTAACCGGCATTTTTCGGGGTCTGATTTCCATCGTGTTTGGTGAATTAATCGGGGCTTTTGGACGAAGAAACGGCGAATTTACCGAGAAAAACGAGCGGCTGAGCGGCGATTTTTTCACCACGCACCCCATTTTGGCTACCGGCAAAATCGACGCCCTTATGCAAACCAGTCAGTAAGTAGAGCCAATCTTTGACTTGGGTGCTGCCGATGTGTTCATGAACTATTAAACAAAAAATAGTTTGCATTATTCAATTCGTGAATAACAACTTAGGTTCGGCAGTGGGGAGCAGTAACCGCTCACGCTATCGCCGTAGGACGGAGCACTGCTCCGTCCCAGCAGTTAGTACCAGCTAAATTTTGTAATTCGGCCGCATTGAGAGGGAGCAGTGCTCCGTCTTGCAAGGAACTTGCGTGCTGGCGTGAATAGACCAGGGAGCACAAAACCGTTTGCAGTTCCAAGATGTCGCTTCTTGTCTTCTTAGCTGCCAGCTTTAGCTGGGCGCTGCCGACAAAATTGCGCAACTTCAAAACTAACGCATTGTGCTCTCTGCCACCGCCTGCCAAGTGAGGCTGATGCGCGGACCAGCGCCGGGCTGTCGGCGGATGAAGTGCTGCCCTAGCCCCGCGCTAATCTCTGCAAAACTTCTACCCCACGCGCCAACGTCGCATCACTGGCCGCGTAGCTGATGCGGAAGTGGGAATCGCGGGCGCTGAAGATATTGCCGGGGATGATCAGCAGTTGATTCTCGATCGCCTTGGCGACGAACTGGCTGCCACTGGCGATCGGGGCTTTGGGGAAAACGTAGAACGCGCCGCCGGGCGTGGTCAGTTCATATTGATCCTTGAGGCCGTTGACGACGAAGTCCCGTTTCTTCTTGTAAGCGACGACGTGCTCGCTCATGTCGACATCCATGGCGACGGCGCCGGCCCATTGCACGGGCTGCGGGGCACAGACAAAGGTGTATTGCTGCAGCTTGATCATCGTGTCGATGACTTCGGCCGGGCCGTGGACGTAGCCGAGTCGCCAACCGGTCATGCCGTGGCTTTTGCTGAAGCCGTCGATGACGAGCGTGTTCGGGTTGTATTTCGCCGGGGAGACGAACGGCTGGTCGTAGCAGAAGCTGCGATAGATTTCGTCACTGAGGAGGCAGATGTTTCGCTCGGCGGCCAGTTCGGCCAGGCCGCGGACTTCTTCTTCGCTGGCGATGACGCCGGTCGGATTGGCCGGACTGTTGAGGAGGATCATCTTGGTCCGCGGCGTGATGGCGGCTTTTACCTTCTCCAGATCGATCCGGAAATCGGGATAGGTGTCGATGATCACCGGTTTGCCGCCCGCGAGTTGCGTAAGCGAGGTGTACATCACGAAGTACGGATCGAAAACGATCACTTCGTCGCCCGGATTGACCAGCGACCACATCGCCAGGGCCAGGCCGCCGCTGGTGCCACTGGCGACGAACACTTTGCGATCGGCGTGGCTGTATTCGGCATCGATCCGCTGCTGCAGCTTGTCGCGGAGGACCGGCATGCCTTGGGTCAACGCGTAGGCGTTCTTCCCTTTGCGGATCGCATCAATGCAGGCTTCCTTGATCGGCTCGGGGACATCGAAGTCGGGCTGGCCGATCGAAAGGTTGATCGGGTCCTTCATCTTCGCAGCGAGTTCGAAGACTTTGCGAATGCCGCTGCTATCGAAAGCGCGGGTGCGATCGGCGATCCAGGTCATGGGCTCACGTTCAGATGTCAGCCTGGGAGGGCGAGGCTCCTGCCGAGCCGAGGCGTCCCAAACACGGTGGGATTAGGAGTTGCATTTCGAACCGCGTAGTATCCTGCCCTTCCAAAATTCCTACAAGCGGGGGAGAGAAAATCGTGAAATTGAGCCTTCTGGCTGGTTTTGGAAAGGCATTTAAGTCGTTACAATCCACCCATCTTCCGCCCCTTAACAAGGAGAAGACCATGCCTCGCACCATGAATACATTCAGTCTGGCACTCATTGCGTCTCTACTATTAGCGGCCGCTTTTAGCGGTTTCGCTGCTGCGCAGGAAGAAGATCCGTTCGCCCCGCAGCCGGCGGCGCCGAAACCGACTCAACCCGCTCCCGCGCAGCCTGCGCCAGCCCCTGCAGCGCAAGAAGATCCATTTGCGCCGATGCCGCGGCCAACGCCGCCCAATCCGACCCCGATGCCGAAGCCGGCGGCGCCTCCGATGGACGATCCTTTTGCACCCATGCCGACTCCAAAGCCGCCAGTCGTGCAACCGCTGCCGCCAGTGATTCCGCCGGCTCAGCCATCTGTCCAGCCTGTTCCCGCTCCTCCCGTCGTTCCTCGTCAGCCCATTCCGGTTCCCGTGAATCCCGCGCCGGTCAATCCTGCAGCGGATGGTGATAACTATGGTTTCCCCGGCGGCACAACCGTGATCGTCGTCGCCTCGCCGGGAAGTCGCTATCCATGGGGCAACACCAAGGGGACCTGGGTCCCGTTTTACTACAACAAACAGTGGCACCTGTACCGCAGTTGGTGCCAGTAATCGTCCTGCCGGCCGTCTGGTTGACGGCTGGAGTCTGCTTGAGGGGACCGGGCAAGGTGTCCGGCCTGAGTTTTGTATTTGGAGGTTCTTAGAATGTCGAAGTTCGTGAAATTGTTCGTGCTGGCTGCCGCCGTTGTGATGCTCAGCAGCACCTCGGCGATGGCGTTCGGTAAGCGCCGTTGTGGTTCTTGCTGCGCTCCAGCATGCGGCCCGGTTGCCTGCGAAGTTCCCGCCGCTCCGGCTGCAGCTCCGGTTTGCGCGACATGCGCCCCAGCCTGCGACAGCGGTTGCTGCAAGCAAAAGCGCTGCCGTCATCGCTGCCGTCGCAGCTGCTGCGCTCCAGCTTGCTGTGGCTAGTCTTAACGACTGCCAGGCATCTGAATGTAGGAAGCCGCGAGCGAGGATGCTGGCGGCTTTCTTCGTTTCTTGAATCTACTTCTGCGGCAACTTCCGGAACTGCAACTGCTTCTTATCCCATTGCAGATTGCTGACCACCTGCTGCGGCCATTCAAACCCCGTGGATTCTTGATAGACGACCACGCGTGTCTTCTCCGCAGCCAGCGCCACAGCCTGCGGCATGTCGAGCTTTCGTTGCACGTTCAGATAAATCGGTCCCACGCGATGCGACGTGGGCAGTTCATACAAATCAATCCGCGCCGCACCGGGTTGCATGATCGTTGCATAGAGCGAATTGCCCGCCATCACGCGGTGGCTCTGTAACCAGAGTGCCGCTTGATCCAGAGGCTTGATGGTTTGACAGGCGCGCATCGCCGCGGCGATATCGAGTGTTTGCATGCCATCGAGCGTTTGCCCCAGCAGATAGAAGCGGCGGCGATTTTGAACCTGCTTCTTTTCGCTTTGATCGAAGGCCGTCGGCCCCACGCCACGCGGCGCGACGTAGGTCATCGCCCAGGGAAATTTGGTCAGCATTTGCTGCGTTGACTTCCATTGCGCCTCATCGACTTCGCCCGGCGGCGGCAGTTCAAAGTCCTTCGCAAAACCACCTCGCAGCAGAGACTGAAATTCGCTCCACGCTTTGTCATCCAGGGCATTCAGCACGTTAATCTCCGGTTTCTCCAGCCCCGGCCGCTTGAACACAAACAACTGCAGCCGAATGTTCTCCTGGCTGGTGAACTCATACGTCGCCAAGCGAATGCCATCCTTGTCCGCAGTCGCAACTTCTTTGAGATCCAATTCCGGCGGCGCATCGGGCCAGGCCCGAAACGAACGGCTCTTCAAAAAATCGACATAGTCGCGCCGTAGCGCAGTCCATTCCTCAGCATTCTGAGGGACGGGAATGTCCTTCGCCTCGGGCACAAACGTTTCATGAATCTTCGTATTCAGCTGGTCAGCCGGCAGTGTCGCAAAAACTTTCAACTGCTCCGGCTGAAAGAACTTTTCGACCGTCTTGTCGATCTGCACATCGGCGCCCTTGAGATGTTTCGTCAGCCAACGAAACGCATGCACCTGCAAATCCTGCGTATCGAGATGGCCGCCATAGGTGATGTTCAAGCCGACATTGTCGAGCGCTTTGAGCTTGGCATACAGCGGCCGCACTTCGGTGAAGGTGCGATAGACGCCATCGAGCGGAAAGATGGGATCGCGGTCGGTGTTAGCGATCAGCAGCGCGCGAGGCGCGACGAGCATCGCCACTTGCGGATAGTCCCAGCGATAGGTATTGACCATGAACATGCAATCGCAATGACCTTCGACAGCGCCATCAACAACGTAATTCTGCAGATCAGTAATCCCCGCCGTCGGCACTGCCGCTTTAATCCGTTCATCGAGCGCCGCGATCCACCAGCTATAAGCGCCGCCGCCGCTGCGGCCGGTCACGCCTAACTTTTCACCGTCGACTTCCTTGCGCGACTGCAAATAATCGAGCGCGCGAATGCAATTCCAAGCTTCGACGCCGGCCGGCGTGTAACCGCGATTCAGCCACCACCACATGCCGTAACGATGCGTGCCGTGATGAATCCCTTCGATCTCGCCCAGTTGCAGCGTGTCGATGGTCAGGCAGACAAAACCGTTCCGCGCAAACCAGCCGCCGTGGTGCTGATAGTGGGCCTTGGCGCCGTATGCGATGCCATCCTTCTTCACCTGGCCGTGACCACAGACATACAAAATCGCAGGCAGCGGTTTGTCGATCTTCTTCGGCAAATACAGATTGCCGGTCACATACAAACCGGGCCGCGATTGAAAATGCAAGTTTTCGACGGTGAACTCGTCGTGTTCCACCTTGCCCGTGATCACCGGTTTTAAATCGGTTCGTTCGGGCAACGGATCGAGCCCCAGCATCTCGTGCAGTTGCTGACTTAAGACGGGCCGGCGTTCATCCCAATCGGCCGCATTCTGCAGGCAAGTGATGCATTCCTTTTCCATCCTCGCTGTTTCCGTGCGAAAGTAAGCAGCGAGCATCTTGTCGCCGCGAGTTGTGTCGAACTTGGGCTGGGCGGGCTCCTGCGCTGCTGCTTCGACGGTGACAATACTGCAAAGAAAAATCAGTGCAACAACGAAAGTTCTCATGGCAACTCCGTGCATCGTGGACTTGAGTAGCGGGAATTATGGATCACCGGCGAGAGGAATGAAAGTAAAGTTTCTCTCACGTAGACTCGTCGCCGACTTCCATTTTTCAGGTTGCCGCGGCACAATCGAGCGGCATCTCCATTTGTATTTCGAAAGAGCCTCTCCGGAGTTTCGCCATGTCGTCGCGTCGTGAATTTCTGCAACACTCGGCCGCTGCTTCCGTTGCTTTGCTCGGTATCGCTTCTCAGGCAGAAACGGCCCGCGGTTATTTGGCCAACGACACGCTGCAGGTCGGGTGCATCGGCACGGGCGGTCGCTGTCGCGGGTTGATGAAGTCGCTGGTGAAAGTGCCGAACGTCAAGATCACCGCCGTCTGCGATGTGTGGGATGTGCATCTCGATGAAGGGAAGAAACTCGCCGATCCAGCTGCGTTCGCGACCAAGGATCATCACGCGCTGCTCGCGCGGAAGGATGTCGATGCTGTGCTCATCGGCGCACCCGATCATCAGCACGTGCCGCTAACCATCGACTCGTGCGCGGCAGGCAAAGATGTGTACGTCGAAAAACCGCTGACGCATGACCTGTCCGAAGGCGAAAGCGTGATCGCGGCGCAGAACAATCACAAGCGGATTGTTCAGGTCGGCATGCAGCAACGCTCGATGCCCCACATCGCTAAGGCTCGCGAGATCATCCAAGCCGGCGGCATCGGCAAGGTACTGAAGGTTCACCTGAGTTGGAATCGCAACACCTCGCGTGCGACAGCGAACAAGCTGGGGATCGATCCAAAAAGCGTCGATTGGAAGCGGTTTCTCGGCAGCGCACCGGCACAGGAGTTCAATGAATATCGCTTTCGCAATTGGCGCTGGTTCTGGGATTTTGGCGGCGGCATTTTCACCGACTTGATGGTTCACTGGATCGACGTCGCGCATTGGATTTTGAAACTCGATCATCCTCTCTCCGCAGCGAGCATCGGCGATTTCCATCATGCCGGCGGCATCTGGGAAACGCCTGATACGGTGCAAACGCTTCTCCGTTATGCCGATCCCACGGCAACCAAAGAAGAGCCGGGCAACATCCAAGCCTATTTCGAAGGGACGTTCAGCAACGCCCGCAACGCCGCAATGATCGAGTTCATGGGAACCGACGCGAGCATCTATATCGACCGCGGCCGGATGGAACTCATTCCGGAGCGAAACAGCAAAGTCAAAGCGAGCGAGATCATTCTGAACCCTGATCGGCCCCGCGGCGCCGACTTCTATCCGAATCCCGATGGTGAGTTGCTGCACCTCACCAACTGGGTCGACGCGGTTCGCGCGCGGAAGCCAGCAATCGCACCGGCTGAAGCAGGCGTAATTGCTGCGGCGGCTGCGCAACTGGCCAATCAAGCACTCCGCAGTGGGCAGGTGGCACATTGGGGCAAGGCGTGAGCGGTTTCCACGATGTTCCGCCACAGTTGGAGGCTGCGCCTAATGAGCGGCTACCCGCCCGAAGCAGTGGCTTCAGGCTACGTCGCCCAACCGAATGCGCGGATCCAGCCACACAAACAGCAGATCCAACAGCAAGTTGAGCGACACAAACAGCAGGCAGATGACAATCGCGCCGGCCTGCACGGCGACGTAGTCTTTGTCTCCAAGCACAGCGCCGGCGATATACGTTCCCATGCCGGGCCAATCGAAAACGGTTTCGGTCAGCACCGCGCCGCTGAGTAGCAATCCCACCTGCAAACCGGCGATATTCACAACGGGAACTGCCGCGTTGGGCAGTGCGTGTCGCCAGACGCTGCGCCACAGGCTGCAGCCTTTCGCTCGCGCGGTTCGCAGGTAATCCGCTGCGAGTACATCGAGCATCGCAGCCCGCGTGATCCGCGCGACGATTGCGGCGGGGATTGTCGACAGCGTGAGCGCAGGCAATATCAAATGCGTCGCCGCCGAGAGCCAAAGATCAGGCCGACCGCGAAGTAGCGTGTCGATCAGGAATAACCCAGTCAGCGGTTCAAAGCGAGGCTCTAGCGCAAAGGCGAGCGGCGGCAAGCGTTGCGAAGTCGGCAGGCCTGAGAAAAACTCCCGCAGACAAATGCCCAGGAAAAAAACCGGAATGCTGACGCCGATGAGTGAACCTGCCGTGCAGAGCCAATCGGGCCAGCGATTGCGCCACACCGAAGCCGCCACACCCGCGATTACGCCCAACGGCAACGCGATCAAGCAGGCCGCCGCAGTCAGTTCGATTGTCGCCGGAATGCGTTGCCGCAGTTCGTCGTTCACGCTCACGTGATTGCGAGCGAGCGAATTGCCCAGATCGCCTGTCGTGGCAAGCTGCTTGAAAAACCGCCACAGCTGCACATAGATCGGATCGTTCCAGCCATACTCTTCGCGCAGCTCTTCGATCTTTTTTATGTCTGGATGCTGACCGAATCGCGCGAGCAGCGGATTGCCGGGCAACATCCGCACGGCAATGAACACCAACGAAACGGCCACCACCACAGTCACCGCAGCATGCACGATTCGCCAACCCAGATAACGAATCACGGCTGTTTCTCCGCGGTCAACTTAGCTTTATGCAATCGCACCAGACCGGTGGGATGCAGCTGAAAACCGCTCAGTTGCTTCGTAAACGCCGCCCGGAGTTGCATGTGCGCGAGCGGCACTGTTGGCACTTCGCGAACCGCGATCTGCTGCGCCTCGAGATACAACGGCAGACGCTTCTCGAGATTCATTTCGCGCTGACCGGCGAGCAGCAATTCGTGAAACTTCGGATCGCGGAACCGGCTGAGGTTGTTCCCCTTTTCATTGATGTTGTCGGGATCGAGCAACTGATAGAGAAAATTGTCCGGATCGCTGTTGTCGCTGGTCCAACCAGCCAGTCCGAGTTGATGTCGGCCAGCCATCAAGTGATCGAAGTGTTCGTTGACATCGCGGCCACTCACGGTCAGCTCGATGCCGATCTCGCGGAGTGAATCTTTCAAAAAACCGGCGATCGCCGTGGGCTGCGGCATATACGGCCGGGCCTGACTCATTACGGAAAGGTTGAGCGTTAGCGGCAGTTGAAAACTCTCTTCGGCTGCAGCTTCGGCCATCAGCGACTTCGCTTTGGCAACGTCGAACGGATAGTCGACCAGGCTCTTGTCGTGTCCCCACATCGCGGGCGGCACCATGCTCACGGCGGGCTGAGCAAAGCCATCAAAGCCGATCTTGATGAGCGTCGGTTTGTCGATGGCGTGCGCAATGGCCTGGCGGACCTTGCGCGAGTTGAGTGGCGGCTTTTCGCATTGCAGCGAAAGATACGAAACATTCATGCCGCTGAGCTCTTGGGTGACCAGCTGCGGATTTTTCGCCGCCGCAGCGAAATCTTGCGGCGCGAGGCTATCGACCAGATGAACTTCGCCGCGCGTCAGTCGTTGCACGCGCGTGGTGTTGTCTTTCACCGGTACGATGATGAGGTTCTTTAGCGGCGGCGCCCCGCGCCAATGTTTCTCAAAGCCTTGCAGCACGAGTTGTTGGTCGCGGTTCCATTGCACCACTTTGAAAGGCCCAGTGCCGATCGGTGCGTCGGCGTACTTTTTGCCGATTTTTTCGAGAGCTGTCGGCGAAACGATGCTCGCGGGAAACATGGCGAGGTTGGTGAGAAAGATCGCGCTCGGCTCTTTCAAATAAAACTCAACCACCATTGGCTGCGGCGTTTCGATTCGCTCGATCATGAAATAAGCCGATGCATACGGCCGCACATCGTCGAACAGCAGCGGATGCTCATGTTGCGTGAGTCGCTCAAAGGTGAGCTTCACGGCGGCCGCATCGCACTTGGTCCCATCGTGAAAGAGCACCCCATCGCGGAGCGTGAAAGTCCAAATCTTGCCATCGTCGCTCGTTGTCCACTTTTCCGCGAGCGCCGGCACGAGTTCGATCGTTCTATCGTCGTATGATACGAGCGTGTCGAAGACATTGGTAATCACGTGAACTGCTTCGGCAACATCGGTATTGACCGGGTCGAGCGTCTTGGGATCGCTGGCCTGAGCGTAAATCAGCGTGTCGTTTCGGGCGGCGGTTTTGTGGCAGCCCGCGACGAGCAAGGCAACAAGACAGAGGCAGAAGGCGAGTGACGCGAGGCGAGGGGAAGATTGGCGCACGGTGGGGAAGCTCATCAGCAAAGGTCGAAGCGATTGTCCAGATTCTAAACGGCACGGTGAGGGGCTGACAGGCGATGGAAGCGTTATTACCGCTACAGCCCTCACGCCGGCCCATTCACCTGAGTGCTGGGGCGAGGGAGTTGACAGTTGCAGCCTTCACAATTTGACTCGCACCCGCAATGACCTAGGGTTTGGTGCAACCGCGCCTCGGGGAGGGGCGTTGGTTCTGGGCACGGCGGGGATAGCTGGGAGCTAGAGGGGACCCCGCCGTGCTTTTTTTCTCTCGGTATTTCCCTGATCCGAACGGCTTTCCCTAAGCGCTGTGCGGGAATCGCGAGATGCCTGCCAAACCAATCTGTACTCACCTGCGAAGCTGCTCACGACAGCGTGCCGCGTTCTCGCTCGCCGAAGCGCTGGTCGCGCTCACGATCATGACCATGGCCAGCAGCGTGATGCTGCTCGCGGTGGAGAGCTGCTTGACTTCGACCACCGATGCTGTCGATCGCCTGATCGCCGACGGCATGGCAAGTCAGTTGCTGGACGAAATCTCGCTCAAACGGTTCATGGCCTCGAGCGATACGCCGCTGAGCATCAGCGGGCCCTCTTCGTACGAATCTTCGGGGAACGGCCGCGAGCGGTTCAACGATCTGGATGACTACAAGCATGTCTCCTCCAAGCCGGCCGAGGGAATCTGGGGCGAAACACTCGGCACGGGAAACGACAGCGGCGCTGCCCGCAATGTGAACTTCGCCGTTCCGAGCACGCAGTTCACCAACTGGCGGCAACGCGTTGAGATTTACTTTGTCAGCCCGACCAATCACTCACAAAAGTTGACCGGCTCGAGCACGAGCTATTATCGCGCCGTCGAAGTGACGATTGAATATGTCAGAGCCGATGGTGGCGTTCTTCCTCTTGCCAAGCGGAGACGCGTTTATGCGTACATGCCTCCGCCCACCTAACAGGAAAGACCGCAGCGGACTGACCTTGCCCGAACTGCTGGCCTCGATGTTGATCCTGGGGCTGATTGCAGCTTCGCTGGGCGGTGTGGCTTCGGCGGTCCGTTCGTCGAATGCCTACTGCAGCGGCCAGACACAAGCCGCGCAACATGCGCGGGTGACGCTCGCGCGGCTCGAACGCAATATTTCGCTAGCCACCGCGAACGAGAATTTCCCGGGGTGTCGGGTGTTTGCGACGACGGTCAGCGGCTCGACATTTCCCGATGCACTTGTTGTTTGGAGCCCCCTGGCTTCGGCTGTTGCGCCCACCGGTTTGCCGCGCGTGAATGAATTGCTGCTGTACACCTTTAACCCGTCCGCGCCCAATCAATTGCTCGAAATTCGCGATACGACGAACACAGCAACCGCGCCCGCGGCCTCGGCGACCAGCTCTTGGAACACGCTGGTCAGCGGTTTGCTCTCCAGCAATACCGCGACTCGCACTGTGCTGACGACGCGACTTCGCACGGCCAGACCAACTGCCGCGAGCAACTCGCGCGGTGCGGTGCGATTTCTGCTGCTTGCCGGGCCCACCGATGCGCAGTGGGCGAGCTACCGCGCGGGAACAACCGCCTGGGACGATCTCGATTGGCCTCTCGATCGTTACGGCAGCACCACGGGGAGCCGGATGATTGCGCTGCAAATCGAACTGCAAATGGATGCCAGCGATGGTGTATCCAGTGGCAACGTGGTGCCGTTTTTTGGTTCGGCGACTTATTCCTATCAGCTGAGTCGCTAACATGGCACGCCGCAAAACAATTCAAACCAAACGCCAACGCCGTGGCATGGCCGTGATCGTCGTGCTCGGCCTGTTGGCGATCACGCTCTCGCTCTCGTACGCCCTGCTGCGAACGCAAGGGACCGCACAACTCATCGCCCGCAACAGCTCCCGGCAGCTCGATGCCAAACTGGCCGCTGAAGCGGGGCTGGCGGCAGCCTTGCGGAAGATTCACGAAGATGGCTGGGCCGGCGTGAGCAGCACCGTGTCGGCGAATGTCGACGCCAACACGAGCTACTTCGTGGAATACACCATCGGCGACGCCGCGCTAACGACCACTGACCCGAACTACGCCGAGTATCCCTTTCGTGTGACGATCACTTCCACCGGCACGGCGACGGACGCTACGCAAACGTCAATGCAGACGAACTATCGACTGCAAGCCGTCGTGCAATTGGTCCGCCGCGCTTTTCGTAGCAGCAATCCGACGGGCTGGAGCAACTATCTCACACCGACCATTTATCAGTGGAGCAGCAGCGATGCCCATCTAAACTTTCCGCTTCGCATCGAAGGGCCGACGACATTCCTCGGCCGGTTGAGGCTTTGCACCAACTATCCAGGTACCATTGCAACGCACGATTTGTATTTGAAAGATCTCAACTCGCTGCGCCTTGCCAGCGGTGTCGACGATCGGCCGCTGAACAGCACGGTGACGTTAGGCACGACCTCGCAGCTCGCCGATGTAACGAGCAGCTTGACCGGCAGCCTGGGTTTGTCGACGGCTAGTTCCAGTGCCAGCACCGCTGCCCCGCTCACGCGACCTGGCAGCGTGACCACTTACCAGCTCTATCCCGGCGGCATGTCGTATGCCATTCCGTCGATCACCTCGACCTACGGATCCAACCCCAGCAACATCACACTGACCGCCGATCCAGTTGCGAACCCACTCGGCATTTTTCGCAGCGAAGGGCAAGTCACTTTCGGCAACAATGTGAGCCTCACCGGCACACTGCTGTCAGGCGATTCGTCGGCTGACGTGCGCATTGAGGGCACAGGAGTGACGCTCGCCGGTCGTAATCTGCCAAGCCTCGATGGCAGCACAACCAACTATCAGTTGCCGACGCTGATCGCGGGCGACGATTTCCGTTTGTTCGGCAGCGCGAATGCCACGATCCGTGGCCTGACGCTCGTCTGGGATGAATTTGAATTGGCCTACGGGAGTCAAGAGCAGACGCTCGATTTTCGTGGCAAACTGCTGACCGCGAAGTTTCTCGCTCGCGGGCGACAAGAGTGGGACATCGACGACGGTTACTGGGATCTGGAACGGATCCTTTACAACTTTCAGTATCGCAATCCGCCCGAGCCGGGCACCGTCACCGGTTTTCCGGAATGGATGCGGCGGCGGTACGGCTATGACTATCATCCGCAGAAACTGAAAATGCAGGCAAATGGCGATGGTGTGCAATATCGCTGGCAAGACTGGACGCAGAGCATCTACGTCAAAGGCTCGAGCGATGCGGGACTGCGTTGGAATTTAATTCGCGTTACGCCGCTCCTTTAATCGTTCGCGCGGGCAATTAGGGCGGCAAGCTCCGCCAGCATCATGCAAGTGGCGCCCCAAATGCCGCGGCCGCCGATTTGAAAATTCGGCGCACGAAACCTCAAACCGCTCCGTTCGATTTGGGTAGTACCGCGGGCAGCGGGATCGAAGAGTTGGCTGAGGGGCACTTCGACGACTGCGGCCACTTCGGCGGGATTGGGCTGCCAGACCGGCGTGTCGAAACACATCGCCAGATGTGGACGAACCAAGACATTGCTGACCCAAACAAAGAGGGGCGACAATTCGCCCAGCATTCGCAAATGATTCGCGTCCCGCGGCGAGCCTAGTTCTTCTTCATATTCCCGCAAGGCCGTTTGTTGACTTGACTCGCCGGCTTCGACCATGCCGCCGGGCAAACCAACCTGATCGGCATGAGCCTTCATATGGGCCGGCCGCAGGATCGCGGGTAAATGCCATGCGCCCTGCTTTGGAAAGAGCAGCAACAACACCGCTGCTTCGCGCGATTCACGAGCCGGCGGACCGAAGTGCCGGCCAAACGACAACTGTGGCGCGAACGGTGTTTGGCTGCTTCGACCCGGCAGCCCGCGAGCGATCTGTGTAGCGAGATGCTCTGCGAACTTCTCGCATGGAAACGACAATGCAGTTGGTTCAATCATGGCCAACGTCACGATTTTTCTCTGGGAATCGGTGGCAGCCGATAAACTTCGTAAGCGGGATTCTGCGAGCGAAGCGTGGGATAAACGCGTTCGAGTTTCAGGGGACGCTGCGCTCGCGTGCGATCAAGCACGATGTATTGCGCGCGGTACTTGTGGCCGATGGCAATCAGCCGCGGCTCGATGTGCGCTGCCAAATCCTCTTCAAAGGTAGCCCGCGGATAGATCTCGTCCATGGCTTCTTTCCAGCGCAACAGACCCGCAGCGTCCTGCGGCACGTCCTTCCAGTTCACCACTTCCGATCGCTGCGCATACCATTTAAACGTCTGCTGCCGTCGCGGCGTGAGGAACCGAGCCTCACGGGGCGTTTCGCGCTCGATCCACGCGCAAACATTTTGCCAGTGGACGAACAACTGAGGGAGCGGGATTTCTTCTTTGATCTCCTTGGTCGCGGGAAGTTGCGTTGGTTTGGGCTGCAGAAACGCTCCGGGCAAGCGGTGCTGGTCGTTGCGGGTCTTTACGGTGTAAGTGACATCGGCGCCAACGGCCAAGACCGCGACAAACAACAACGCCGCGAATAACTGCGGCCACGATTGTTGCCGTCGGGCGATTTCGTGAATGACAGCCAGCGCTACGCCAACCGCCAGCATCGTGTCGCTCAGGCGGAACCAATAGTAGCGCAGCAACTTTGCTGCGAGCTCGCGCTGGTAAAGCAGCGATTGATCGATGATCGCGCCGCACAATCCCATCAGCACCGCTCCCAGCACGAACAGGTGCAGTGCGCGCAAGCGCACATCATTACGCTGTTGCCAGGCCATCGCCGCCCAAGAAATGAGCAGCACTAGATGTCGGAACATATAAAGACGGTCGAAGCGATGAAACACCAAATGATGACCGAGTCGTTCAAAGACATACGCCGTCGCGGCATCGCGGGCCGCATCTGAAGCGACTCCACGATTCAGCAGCACCGCAGGCAACAGGCCTGGCAGCGTCAGTAGAAATCCGCCGATCACCGCGGGGAGCATTTTCAACAGCGTCGGTGTTTCGGGCGTTTTCCGTACGATCAGCCATACGCCGCCGAGCAACACGCAGCCCCAACCGCCGATCAGTACATGAAAGGCCGCGGCCGCGCCCATCAACAGCCAGGCTGGAGTCCAACGGCGGCGAACGAGGCATTCGAGCGCCAGAAAATAGAAGATGTACGCGAAGCTCTTGGCTTCGATGCCCCCGATCACCCATTCGCCGGCGAGATGAAACCAGCGAGTGAAGAGCAGCATCAGCCCGCCACTAAGAATGGCGAACAGCGGCCGCGGCACCAGTGCGACACTCAGTCGCTGCCACGACCAGGCGAGGAGCAGCCAGGTGACGCCGCGGCCAATCCACGCCGTCGTCGTCAGCGAGCAAAAACGCGTCACCCAGCCAAAGCACCAATAAAAGGTGAGGTGGGCGTCGGCCGATTCCAAAAACAGATCACCGCGGCACCAGGCAGGATCCCAGTAGTGTTTGGCCTTCGGCAGGTAGTGCGATTCACCCACGCCGGGGGGCGGCGCACCTGCGATCAAGAAAAACAGCAGCAAAATGAAGAGGGTTTCGACCGCGGCCAACCGCCGAGAGTAGGTTCGCTCCGCCCCGGAATCGATAACTTCCAGCAGGGGTGGAGAGGGGCGGGTCACAGCGGTTGTCGATTTGAGAACTGAGGGTGGAAAGGTTCCAGGCTAATCCAGACCTGTAGGCCGGAACAAGGTACTCCGCAGTTCCGGCAGAAATCGCAGTTCGACCTTAAAATTCATGCCGGAACCGCGCGAGTGCGCTTTCAGGCCTGCGCAGAATTCCAAATACCGTCGTCGCCCACTGCCGCTTCACCCGCTGGGGGTTTCGCCGGTATACTGCGGAGACGGGCGCGGCGGCATACCACAGCATTGCAGCAGAACATCGAGTCGGGACGAAAGGGAATCGCATGGCAGAAGTTGCCAAGGGGTCAGAAAAGCCGGTCGAAGGGATCAAGCAAGCGGAGCCGGCCCACTTGCGCCTGGGGGGCAAGGAATACGATCTGCCGGTGGTCGTCGGCAGCGAAAACGAACGCGGCGTCGACGTCTCGAAGCTGCTCGCCACGACTGGACATATCACGCTCGACGATGGTTATGCGAACACCGGTTCGTGCACTTCGGCCGTCACGTTTCTCGATGGCGACCGGGGCATCCTTCGTTACCGCGGTTATGCGATCGAAGAACTCGCTGCAGGTTGCGACTTTTTGGAAGTTGCCCACCTGCTGATTTACGGCGAACTACCAACGCAGCAGGAACTCGAAACGTTCCGTAATTCGATTCGTCGCCACACGATGATCCACGAAGAGATGCGGGCCTTTTACAACGGCTTTCCGCGCGACGCCCATCCGATGGCGATTCTCTCGTCGGTGGTCAGCGCACTCTCGACCTTCTATCAAGACTCGCTCGATCCGATGGACCCGCGGCAGGTTGAAGTTTCGATCCATCGCCTGCTCGCTAAGCTGCCAACCATCGCGGCGTATAGCTACAAGAAGTCGGCCGGTCAGCCGTTCATTTATCCGCAGAATGATCTCAGCTACTGTCAGAACTTTTTGCAGATGATGTTCGCCGTGCCGTGCGAACCGTATGAGTTCGATGCCGACGCGGTCGCCGCTCTCAATCTGCTGTTGATCGTGCATGCCGATCACGAACAGAACTGCAGCACCTCGACCGTGCGGATGGTTGGATCGTCGAACGCCAACCTGTTCGCTTCGATCTCGGCTGGCATCAGTGCCCTGTGGGGCCCGCTGCACGGCGGCGCCAACGAAGCCGTTGTGCAGATGCTGGAAAAAATCATTGCCGACGGCGGCGATGTGAACAAATCGGTTGCCATGGCCAAGGACAAGAAGAGCAACTTCCGCCTGATGGGTTTTGGTCATCGCGTTTACAAAAATTTCGATCCGCGCTGCAAAATCATCAAGCAAGCCTGTGACAAACTGCTGGCCAAGCTCAATTTCAGCGATCCGCTGTTTGATGTCGCCCAGCAGCTCGAACAAGTAGCGCTCAATGATGAGTACTTCATCGAACGGAAGCTTTATCCGAACGTCGATTTTTACAGCGGCGTGATTTATCGCGCTCTGGGCATTCCGGTGCAGATGTTTACCGTGCTGTTTGCGATGGGTCGCTTGCCCGGCTGGATTGCGCACTGGACGGAAATGCATCGAAGTCCCACGAAGCGAATCTATCGCCCACGGCAGATTTACACCGGAGCACCAGAACGGGAATTTAAACCGATTGCCAAGCGTTAAGTTGTACTTAACGTGTTTGGATTGGCTGGTTAAAATGGCCGGCTGAAGAAACTCTTAGTCTCTTACCCCTAATCCCTAGCCACTGCCCCTCACCATGCCCCTTGTCAAGTTCACCAAAGAGAAGAAAGAGATCGAAGTTCCCGTTGGGGCGAACCTTCGCAACGAAGCCATCAAGGCCGGCATCAACCTGAACCAAGGGTTGAACGGCATCGGTGCTTCGGTCAACCGCTTTATGAATTGCAAAGGGATGGGCATGTGCGGCACCTGCCGCGTGCTGATCACCGAGGGCATTGAGAACACCAATAAGCTGACGATGGCTGAGTGGGTGAAGTTCAAGACGGTCATTCCCACCCCGGTCCCGGATCCAATCCCCGCGCTCGCCTACATCGGCCATGAAGAGGAAATGCGGCTCGCGTGCTGCACGGTGGTGCAAGGCGACATCACGGTCGAAAGCGGCCCAGAAGTGAACTTGTTTGGCGAGAACTTTTTCAGCTAAGCAATTAGGTTACCCGCAGCATTAGCGCGGGAGAAATCCTTCGAGGGGGTGACGAGTGAAGCAAGTCCTCGCCATCGTCAAACCGCATCTCGCCGAGCCCGTGATCGAAGCGTTGCTGCGGGCTCCAGTCGAGGCCTTGACCGTCCGCGAAGTGCGCGGCTACGGTCGGCAAAAGGACTACCTAAACCAATACGGCGAGACGGAATACGCGCTTGCGTTTCTCCCCAAACTTGAGATTGAAGTTTGGGTGGACGATAGCCGTTTGCAGGAAGTCGTCGAGTTGATTCAACAAACGGCCACCACAGGCCGTTTGGGAGATGGCAAGATTATGATCTTGCCAGTGAAGTCGTTTCATCCGCTCGCCTAAGCGAGATACCCAGCGTTAGTCGACAGGACCTCGGTCGCGGTAAACTGCTTCCGACAGCCACGTGGAAGCCGCGGCTTGCAAACGCTTGAGTTCCATCAACACCGCGGTTCCCTGCCGCTCAACTTTTAAGCGCTCGTCCGCGACCTTGGCTTCGTCGCTGAAAACTTTGGGAGCCTTGGTGGCGAGCAAATGCAAGTTGCGGCGAAACTCTTCGTGCTGTTTCAGCAGTTCCTGTTCGCAGGCCACCATCTGCTGAACACGAGAGAGGAGTTCGTTATCGGACTTCGCGATTTCCGTAAAATCGGAATGCAGCCTCTCCAGACAGGGTTTCACCAGTTCGTCGAGGTCATCGGCTGAGTCTTGCACTTGCGTGACCCAACTCACTAACTCGCCTGCCAATACGGGGGTGAGCAGCGCAGTCTCCAGCTTGTCGATCGCTGCCTTGAGTTCACCTTCACACTTGTTCTGTAAATCGAAACCATGCGTCATGTTGCATCTCCTTCTTCTGCGAAAAGATCAGCCTGACCGGAATGCGGTCAGGCTGGATGCGATGTGGCCAGACTTTCTACCCAGAGCGTGAAATTGCTTCTTTCACGCTGGCAAAAAGCTACTGACTACAAGTCGCTGCAGAATTAATGCAACCCGCGGGCCAATGTCGTCGTTTCGCTCGGCGATCCATGAATGCGGTGTGACGTTGGCCGTTCTTTGCTCTACTCATCGATCGCCGAGCGATCGATGACAATCTACCGCCGCAGCGTTTTCAGATTCGACGCACTCTCGGCAGCTGGCGTTGGCGCCAAGGGGTGCTGAATTGCGCCCGGCACCAACGGCTGCGCTGCGGGCTGCTGCTGATTGGCCGCGTTCACGTGGTACGAGAAGTACGACGTGGGTTCGTGCAGTTCCGCATGCCACGGATAATCAAACACGTTGCGATAGTTGTAGGGCCGCCGATAGTAAGTGCCATGAAACGCCGGGTAGCGGTTCATGTGCCGGTCGGCGCCATAGCAGCCGTACTTGGGGTTGTAGCAAGTCTGGGGCATCATCCACTTCGGCTGTTTGTAGCGGGCGCTGGCTCCACCACAAGAATCACAGCCGCCGTGAAAGCCAGCGGGTGCAACATTGTGGTCGTTCACGGGATAGCCGGTATCACCGCCCGCCAGCGCGAGCACGGTCAAGAGTACAGCATGCATGTGGATCACTCCTCGGTCAGATGCGGGGGCGAGTGGCGGGGACGACTGATACGATAGACGCCACTCTTGGCATCGACCCGCGAAGATGGAGTTTCAAGTTTCTTTGACACTACCTGACCATGCGCCATTTCAAGCAGTGTTTCGCCAGCCGACAGAAGTTAACAAAGTTGACCTTTTTTTAAGGGGCGACGCTCAATGTTCGAAGCCTTTAGCACCAATTCACGAACCGAGTCGAGCGCTTATTGAACAAGCCACCTGCTAGCGGCAGCCTTTTGCCTATCGCAGACGGCAAACTCATTACAACCGGCCACGTTTCACGAAGAACTCACGACGTTAAGGCTATTTTGCGTTCGGTAAAGTTTGCCGCGTGACTAGCGTGGAACTTAACGGCCTGACGGAAATCTTGACGACACGCTGTCGCAGTGACGTTCGCCGCCGTAGCTTCTTCTTCGCGCTGTTTTGCTGGTGCTCCGATGACATCTGCCTTGATTAGTCTGACTCGTGATCAGAATCTGGTTTACGAATTGCAAGCGCAACTCGAAGGTAAGTTTCAGGTCTTTGCCTGCGACTCGCTGGCCACGTTGCCTTCAACGCTGACGGCTCACCCGGCCGCGCCGGTCGTGGTCCATCTTGGCCAAGAAACGCTCGGCGATTATTCGGCAGGGCGGTTTGTCGCTGAGCTCGACGAAGCGGTCGAGAATTCGCCCGTGTATGGCTTGCTCGCGAAGGACTGCCCGCCACGGCTGCAAAAGTTGGCCGAAAAATCGATCGACCACTGCGTGGCGATGCCCATCGATTACGAACAACTCCGCCGCCTGCTGGCCAATCGGCAGGATCTGGAAGGAGAGTTGCAAGGCTTCTGGAGCCAGATGCCGCACAAAGAACTGCACGGCCGCTCGCGATCGCTGATCACATTCACGCCCGAGATGTTCGACACGATGGAAGAGATCAAGGTCGCCGCGCGGCACAACGTGACGGTGCTGCTGATCGGCGAAACAGGGAGCGGCAAGACTTTTCTCGCCAAGCTCATTCACGAATTGAGCGAACGCCGTGAAGATCGCTTTTGCAACGTCGCTTGCGGGGCGCTGCCGCCGGATCTGATCGAAAGCGAACTGTTCGGTTATGTAAAGGGCGCGTTCACTGGTGCTGATCGCGACCGCGAAGGCAAGTTCGCCGCGGCAGGCAAGGGCACGCTGCTGCTTGACGAAATTGACGTCTTGCCGATGGAACAGCAAGCCAAATTGCTCCGCGTAATCGAAACCGGCGAGTACGAACCTGTCGGCAGCAACGAAACGCAATACTCGCAAGCACGTCTCATCGTCGCCTCGAACTACAACCTCGAAGAGCTCGTCCGCAGCGGCAACTTTCGCACGGACTTGTACTATCGCCTGAACATCCTCAATTTCCACCTGCTGCCGCTGCGGCAACGGCCCTGGGATATCGAATATCTCGTTCGCAAGTTTGCCCTCGAGCACAGCCGGACGCATTCGATTCCACTGCGCTCGATTGACCAAAGCTTTTTCGAAGCGCTCCGCGCTTACAACTGGCCGGGCAACGTTCGCGAAATGGAAAACGTCGTCCGCCGGGCGGTTCTCTACTGCCAACGCGGTGTGCTGACGGTGAATGATCTGCCGACAGCGATTCGCCAGGCTGTCCAAGGTCAGATTTCTCAATACGCGATGCAGCAAGCTTCGCTCGAGTTGCCGCCACTCAACGTTCCCGAAGAACGCTATCCGCTCACGAACATTTCAGGCCCGATTCCAGTCGGCATGGGTGTTCGTCCCCGCGTTCCCAATACGCCGCCACAAATGCACCGTCCGTCGTCTTCGCCGCTGCCGATGCCTCAGCAGCCTCACAACATGCCGACGTTTGCCGGCTCGTTTGTGGGTGCCCAACAAGGGATCGAGGCCAGCTCGCATACCGTGGGCGGGCCGATGCTCAGCCCCACGCAAGTGCGAGTCAGCAGTTCGGCAACGGCTTCGCTCGAAGCCCGCGTCGATGTGCTCGAACGGCGGATCATTGAAGACGCACTGCAGCGGAACAACTTCCGCCGCAAAGAAACCGCCGCCGAACTCGGCATCAGCCGCGTGACGCTGTACAACAAGATGAAGAAATTCGGGCTGTTGTAAGTTCCGGCCGGCCCGGGTTGATCGCAACCCGGGCAGATGACTCTTGCGGCTTCGCCGCCTCGAGTGCTGGAGCAAGCGAGGCCTTTTAGCACGCTACTTCGCGTTTTCCAATTGCTTGTATTTTTCCTGGTACTTTTCAAACAAGCGTTTGTGGCGGTCGTTCCAGGCCAGCTTGCGGCCTTGGATGTAGCCAGCCGTGATTTGCGTGGGCGTTTCCAGCGGATCGCCACTGGCAATGAAGAGCGTCGCATCTTTGCCAGGCTTGAGAGAACCCACGCGATCAGCGACGCCGCAGATTTGTGCGGGATATAGCGTAATTGCCTTCAGCGCTTCGTCGGCCGGCAATCCATATGCAGCGGCGGTCGCGGCATGATAGGGCAAGTTGCGAACCGTCGAAGCGCCGAACCGGCTGCTCGCGGAAATGCAGAACCTCACGCCAGCCGCGCGTAAACGTTCGCAGAGTGTGTACGGGGCGTCGTAATCGTCGCCGCGTCGTCGCGGCAAGCGATACACGGAAGTAACAACGACCGGAATGTTCCGCGGTTTGAGCAAATCAGCACAGCGCGGTGCATCGTAGCCACCGACGATGACCAGCTTCAATTTGAATTCGTCCCCAAAGGCCACAGCGCCTTGAATCTGCTCCAGGCTCTCGGCGTGAATCATCACCGGGACGCTACCGGCAAGCACATCTTGCAAGGACTCCCAACGTGCATCGGCAGGATAATCCGGATCGGCCTTGCGCGCGGCAGCATATTGCCGGGCATCTTGAAAAGCCTTGCGCATGAGCTGCACCGCATCTTCTCGCGGCAGGCTGGTGATGGGATCATCACTCGGATCCGGCGGCGGTGGATTCGAAGCCGGCTGCGGCCAATGGATCATCAGGCCAGCGCCGTCGCGCAGACTCATTTGCTCGGGGGTCCAACCGTCCATCTGAATGACGGCAGCACGCCCCGCGACCAGACTGCCACGCGGCGCGGTAAGCGCGAGCAGCACGCCGTTGCTACGCGTGACTGGAATGATTTCGCTATCAGGATTCACCGCGGCTAGCGCGCGAACATTGGGATTCATGTTCCCCACTTCGCGAAAATCAGCCGTCGCTCGCACCGAGTTGATCTCGACGAGTCCGATGTCGGTATACGCATCGAACAGCCCCGGATAAATGTGCTTCCCTGTGCAATCCACCTTCTCAACGTCCGCTGGCAGCTTGACATCCTTGTCGACGGCTTTGATTTTTCCCTCTGCGAACAGGATCGTCCCCTTTTCGATCACCTCGCCTTCGACGGGATGAATCGTGCCACCGACGAGCGCAACGGGACTTTTTTGCGCGGGAGCAGGTACTTCCGGATTGGCGCGTGCTAGTGCAGGTAGCATCGCCATGACAAAGATCGCGCAGTAATTGAAACGCTGCATGGTGCGAACTCAAGTTGGATGATCAATAGGGCCCAGGGACAGGCCCGGGGGGCCGTTGTTCTCAGTCTAATCGTGGCCTACTTGTAATCCAGCGTGACGACCAGCGGGTAGTGATCGCTGATGTCCCGTTCTTCGGCAGGGATGGTCCAGTAAATATCCATGTGATCTTTGTCTTGCTCCTTGCCGCGGATCACCAGGTCGCGGCGGATGGCAACCGACTTGAAGCAGAGATCCTTACGGCTCGGGTCGTCTTCGATCAGCCCTTTGCTCAGCAGGATGCGGTCGTACTGCTGGCCGTTGAGATGCGTGTGGCGGGCTTTGTCTTTGAGCTCGACGAGCGCATCGAACAGATCGTCATCTTTCTCTGGTGTGTTAAGGCCACGCATCGTGCCGATGTCGCCGTCGGGCGTAGTTTCGGTCGCGAATTCGTCCGAGTTCATGTCTCCCATCAAGATGACATTCTCCCCCTTCTTCAGCAGTTCATTGATCCAGGTGCGAATCAAAGCACCCTGACGAATCCGCAGATTCGTCGCATCGCCGCGGGCCCGCAAATGCATGTTGCAAAGCGTCACCCGTTCGCGATCAGCGCCGCTCCCCCATTCAAACGTGGCAAAGATCTGCTTCGTCACGCTCATGTGCTTCTTGTCGTCGAACTCTTCTTTCGACATCTCACGTTTGCCGTAACCGGTCAAACCGCTGAGCGCCATCAGGCCGACATCTTGCTCGGTGAAATAGTCGCTTCCCTCCACGAACGCGATGCGATACTTCAGATCGGCGTCGTTCTTGAAGCGTTGATTCAAATAAAACATCACCCGCTGATTTTCGATTTCCTGCAAACCAAGAATCGTCGGCTTGATCTCGCGGACGACTTTCTCGACGCCGGCGAGCTTCCAGTCCCAATCTTCGCGCGACGGCGCTTTCATCTTCTTCGCGAGATCGGCGTAGTTGTCGCCGTCGTAGTTGTCGAAAAACCATTCGAGGTTCCACGAACAGATCACCACCTGCTCCGGCGGCGGATCGGCAGTAGCGGCTCGCGACACAATGCTAATCGCAAATAGAGTGATTAACACCAACAAATGACGCAGCATCGAAAACTCCTTCGAGTGGAATTTAGGCAAGTGAAACTCATAGATCATCGCAGCCTCAGTGGACCATCGCTACCGCTCCAGCGGTGGTGGTTCACCGGCGGCGGGATGGAAAATCAAAACTTCTTCACCGGCACGAGCGCTTCGACCAATGGTTCTTCCTGGCAAGCGCCGGGCGAATCGACGCCGAGCAAGCGCGACGCCGTCGGCGCGAGAAACGCCGGACTCACGCGGCGTTCAAATTTGCCGGGAACAATTCCCTGGCCGAGCAGTAGCAGCGGCACGTGCGTGTCGTAATGCCACGGGCTGCCATGCGTGGTTCCTTTGGGCTTCGCGGTGGCGGAGTAACCAGGGATCGAATATGGCACATAGCAAAACAGCACATCGCCGCTGCGCAGCGGATTGAAGCTCAGCCGCATTTGATGCAGCAACTTGGAATCGCCGCCGCCGAGCAATTCCTCGCGCGTCGCGGCAGCTGCCACGTAAGGCTGCTTCAGCAGCCATTCGCGGACCAGTTGCCGGGCTTGCGCGAAGTGCTGGCTCTTCAAGTTCGGATGATCGTAGTTGAGATAAACCTGATTCGCATCTAGATCGTGAATGACATTCTTCGTCTTCGAGTCTTGCAGCTCTCTCACTTTCAATTCTTGCCGCAGCAGCGCTTCCAGCGTTTCTTTCACGACTTTCAAATCGCCAATCGGATTTCGCTTGGCAGGCAGCGCTTGTTCGGCATCGGTGAGCCGCTCAGCCACCATTTCCGGAATCGGCGCCACACCGTGATCGGCAGTCAGAGCCAATGTCCACTTGCCGGCACCGACTTGCTCGTCGAGATACTTTACAAAGCCGGCCAACTGCCGATCGGTGCGATAGGTGATGTCTTCGACTTCATAACTCAGTGGCCCGAAGGCGTGACCCACATAATCGTTTGAAGAAAAATTGATGGCCAGCAGATCGGGAACATCATCGGCGCCCAGCTTTTCATTTTCGATGATCGTGCGCGCGGCGAGCAGCGTGTAATCGTTGCCATACGGCGAGAAGAGGACATGATCGCCGAACTTTTCTGGTGTGAGTTCTCCTGCTTTGGCCAGCGCGTGCGGAAAGGCAGCGGTCCAGCCTGTCGGTGGGTTCTCATGCACGTTGTCGTCGGGCCATTGGTTGTAGTACCTGGCCCGCGGCAGCAGCAATTCCCACACCTGGCCCCGAAACTGTTCGATCGCTTTCCCTTCGTTCAGATTGCGAAAGTAACCGGGCAAGTCACTGCGATAATAGGTCGACGTGACCCACTGATTTTTTTCGAGCCAGTAGGCGCCATCCGCCCGATGGCCCGACATGAGAATTGCCGCGCGATCTTTGATGGCCACGCCAAAGACCTTTGCCGCGCCGTTGGTCGCCAGTTTCAAACGATCGCCGACCGTATCGACCAGCAGCACCCGCGGCGACATCGGCTTGCCGGTGGGAATGCCGACGACTTCGACGGTGGGATCCGAAACGCAGTACCGCACCTTGCCGGTGGTACGGTCGAACCAGTCGTTTTCGATGACGCCATGTGTGCCTGGATAAGTGCCGGTCAACTGCACCGCATGTCCTGGCGCAGTGATCGTAAACGCGTGAGCGTGATGACAGTTCGCATACCACGCGCCGTTGCTCAGCACATTGCGAAACAAACTTTCGCCCGCTTCGTGCGGGAAATTGTCTTGAAAGCGAATCAGGTAGTCCTGGCAGAACTGATCGACACTGACCACAACGAGCAAGCGTGGAGACATCGGTTTCTCTTGTCCAAACGCCGCAGACGCGATCAAGAGAGTTGCAAAAAAAGTTGCTAGCGAAGCCAAGCGAGCAGGCATATCGAAACCAAGTGGTAGGAGGAGGAATTGCTAGCGGTAGGTAGAAGGGGAGACAGGTGACTATAATTCGGGCGGCAATGGGGCTCAAGCAAGCCTCCGATGAAGAGTCCGCAAAGCTTGTGTGAGGGACGTGACGTTGCTGTCAGAGTCAGCTGGCAGAACTGCATCGGCAATGACGCATGCGGGCAATTGAGCTAGAATGTGTGGGCAATCTACGAGTCCGAATTTGGGAGCAGCGGCTGGGCATGGGAACTTTGACGGGTCTCGAACATTTCGTCCGTGAGCAAGAACCGCTCGCGCCTTACACGTGGCTGCGACTGGGTGGGCCGGCGCAATACTTCGCCGAGCCGACTTCGCAAGCGGAGTTAGTGGAACTGGTCAAACGCTGCCATCAGAATGGCTTGCCGCTGCGCGTGCTCGGCGGCGGCTCGAACGTGCTGGTCCGCGATGAAGGGGTGAAAGGGGTGGTTGTGCAACTGACGGCCGCCGCCTTTGCCAACATCGCGCACGAAGGACGAAAAATCCTCGCAGGCGGCGGCGCCAAACTGGGGCACGTTGTTTCCACAGCCGTCCGCGAAGGCCTCGCCGGCATTGAAATGCTCGCGGGCATTCCCGGCACTCTCGGCGGCGCTTTGCATACCAACGCCGGCACTCACAGCGGCGACATCGGCCAATGGCTAGTGGCCGCGACGGTGCTGTCGACCGCGGGCGAAGTGAAGACTCGCAACAAACAAGATTTGCGCTTCGGATATCGGGCTAGCAGTCTCGATGACCTGGTGATTCTCTCCGCCGAGCTGGAGCTGGAACCGGGTGATCCGGCCTGGCTCACCAAGCAGATGCAACAGCAATGGATTCTAAAAAAAGCGGGCCTCCCGCTCAGCGATCAAAACACAGGCTGCATTTTCAAAGACGCCGGCGGTCGCACTGCTGCCAGCTTGATTGAAGAAGCCGATCTAAAGGGGGAGCGTCGCGGTGATGTTGAGATCAGCGACCGCAATGCCAACTTTTTTGTCGCCGGGCGGAAGGCCAAGGCCAAGGATGTGCTGGATTTGATCGCTCATGTTCGCCAGGTCGTCGCCGCGCGCAACGGCATCGAGTTGGAATTGGCGATTGAAGTTTGGTAGCGATTTTCGTTTGGTTGACCGCCAAGCGAGACTGCAAAAAACGCCCTTTCGCGGAGCGAAAGGCGACACTGAAACGGAGTTCCTGTCATGAAGAAAAATCCGCCCCCGGCTCGGCCTGCCCATGCCGGCCCTTCGCTACTTTCGCTCCTCTGGCAGCCGCACTATCGCACTGCGGTTGGTTTGCTGCTCCTGTTCGGGCTGTGCTATTGGGGCTTTCAAGAAGCCTGGCGCCGTTGGGGCGAGCCCTCGCTGGCCTCCGAACCCTATCAGGTAACGGCCGAGCAAATCTTAGTCACTTCACAGCCGCCGTGGATCGAAGGGGATGTGAAAGCCGAAGCGATTCGAGACGGTGGACTGACCCGACTCGATTTGCGCGATCGCACGTTGCTCGATCGCGTGCGGCGCGCGTTTGCCGTGCACAATTGGGTCGGGCAGGTGAAGCAAGTTCGCAAGGCATATCCGGCCCAAGTGTTCGTCGAGCTCGCCTATCGCCGGCCGATCGCCACGGTGGAAGTTGCGTATCGCGGCCGGCCGGAGTTGTTGCTCATCGATGAGCAAGCAATCTTGCTTCCTTCACCGACGGAAGCCTTTGCTGCGCGGAACTTGCCCGATCTACTGCGCATTGATGCGGGCGATACGGCTCCGGCGGGGCCTTATGGCACCGACTGGGGCAATCCGCGCGTGACCGCTGCGGCCAAGATTGCGACGGCCTGGGGGGATCGCTGGTCGGCCATAGGGCTGTACCGTATCGTGGTCAGCGAAGACGGCAATGGCCGGATCAGTTACGAACTGCGCACCCGTAATGGCGGCCGTTGTGTCTGGGGGAATCCGCCCGGGCAAGAAACCGCCGGTGAGCCGCAACCTGCTGACAAAATCGCACGAGCGATTTCTGCCCATGCTCAAGGTCAATTGAAAGACGATGCCGATGCGCCCCCTGTTGATCTCAGTGGCGGCACGGCTCCAGTGCCGGCGCGAACGGCTGTCCGTCCGCGTAAGGCTCCGCTGTAATCGTCGTGGTCGATTTAACGAGCTGATTTCCAACCGCCGTCGTCCAACTGCGTCGGAGCAACGACGGGAGTCAGCGGTTCGCTGACCTTCGAAACAGCTTGCACTTCCGCGGCCTTCACAGGCCACACAGCGGGAATCACTCCCCAGCGTTGACCGTTTGCCGCAGTCCGATCACCGGGCGTGATCAGTTGCGGAGCGCGATTGTTGTTTTGCTGAATCCGTTCATCACCGTGCGGATCACGCAGCGGCTGCACGCTCGACGGCGGACCGATGAAGCCCGGTTCACTGATCGTGTTGTTGCCATTCTGTGGGATCAGATTCGTGCGCTGGTTGTAGTTTCCGTTTCCAGAGATCGGCGAGCCACCGATCTGCGAACCGCTCGGCGCCGGAGGCGCGAGCATCAGCGGCGATTCGTTGGTTGGCGCGGGTTGCGAATAAGGATCGTTCAACTGCGGGCGAAAGCGTTCGTCCAGCGACCCGTCGGGCAACCGGCCGGGCGTTGGGTTAAAGCCGCCAGGAGCCGGAGCTGGGTTGAAACCGCCACCAGGGGCCGGAGCGGGATTGAAGCTGCCGCCGGGTGCGGGATTGAATCCGCCGGGATTCCCCAGGGGCGCGGCAGGCAAGCGGGGCTGCGTGTCGGCAGGGGCTGAGTTGATAATGGTGCCGCCAGGCGGACCTGAGCGAGTGGCCGGAGCAGGAATGGTGGTAGTGCCGGGCGTGATCGTGCTGCGGAACGGAGCACTGGGCGCTGGAACCGTGGGAATCACAGGCACCGTCGGCGGAGCAACATAGTAAGGAGCCGCCGCAGGCTGACCACAGCCGCCGTAGTTGCAGGTTTGCGGCTTGCAACAACTGCTGCTGCCACAACCACGCCACATCCAAGCGAAGGGCCGCCAGATCGACCAGCCACTGCTGCAGCTGCTTTGGCAACTGCTTGTTTGGCAAGTGGCGGCATAACCACACGTCGTCGCGGGCGCGACGGCCGTCGGTTGATAGACGCGGTAATAAGTCACCGGCTGTGGCGAGTACACGGGCTGAGAGTACGCCGGCATGTACGCCACGCGCTGGACCGGCGGTGCATAGCCGCCGTAATAAGCGGTTGTCGCCGTGCCTGGCTGATTCGCACCGGCATAGCTAATTTGATAGGAACCCGCAGCCGGCACTGCATAGGCAATGCGGGCCGCCGAGGATGGTGCGTAGTAAGCGACGTTGGGTTGTGGCGCGTATTGCGCTTGCACCACGGGCGCCGCTTGGATCGGAGCGTACCGATACGCCGTTTGCGGAGCGTAGTAAGCCGTGTTGCCCGGCCAGCCAGGCACCGTGCCCCGAATCACAGTTTGTGCGAAGGCCGGCGCCGCGCCACAAGCGAGCGCCGTGAGCGCAGCCAACAAGTTGCGAAACAAGCGGGCGAGGTTAAAGGGGGCAGTCATCGGCGGCAATCTCCCGGACGTTCACGGTTGCAAGGGGAGCAACCGTGCGACAGACTCGCGAGAATTCTTTAGACTGAATTCGCGACAAGTCGTCAATCGTTTCTGTTGTTTTCTTGACCGTTTGCGAAAACATTCGTGCTGTATCCGTCATTCCGTTTCTCCGACCTGTGCCGGAGAAAGCGAGCATGACGACCAATCGCAAACGAGGCGGTTTGCCGCGCAGCGAAACTGCGCGGACCATTCCGCCGGTAGGTTGGGTCTGCGAAAACGTAGGTCAGGATTGGGAAGATGCAAGATTCCGCGGCAGCCCGGAGAATGCGGAGTGCGAATTATCCCTGCGGAAATTGCCGGCAGTATTCATACATGGCCAATGCGGCCGAGGTGGCGACGTTGTAGCTGTACGGTAGGCCATAAACGGGGATCTCCACGCAAACGTCCATCCATTTCAGTTGCTCGTCAGTCAAGCCAAGACGTTCGTTACCCAGCACGAGCGCCGTTTTTCGTGGGAATTGAAAGTAGTGCATGTTCTGGGCACCTGTCGTTTGCTCCAGGCCAACCAGCGTGAAGCCCTCTTCCTTCACTTGCTTGAGTACCGGCAGCAGCGTGCGATGAACTTCCAACTCCACTTGCTCGCCGCCGTCGCGAGCGATCGATTTGTGAATGCTCGGGTTGCCGCAGGCGATGACACGGCCGATCCCACAGCATCCGGCCGTTCGCATCATATTCGAAAGGTTCACATTACTTCGCAGCGGCGCGCAGACAATGATCAACTCGCGCGGACGTTCGAGAGCTGTCGGCGGTTTGTGGCGGAGATGTTCGAAGGACATAGGGAGAGGAGTATGCAGGGTGCGGGAAAGCAACCAATTGTATCATTCAGCGGAATGACGTTTCTCTCTTTCCGCATCCCTCATCTCCCTCGCCCGCCTCACAAACTATCATCCGCCGGTGCAACGATCGATCCTGGCAGCCGATGCCGCGGCTCGATGAGCGTGAAGCTCAACAGCCAGCCGATGAACAGCAGTCCCGTGATGCAGAGCGATACCGTATAGAAGCCGATCACGCCGACCAAATAACCGGCCAGCGGCGAGAGAAACAGCGGCGCGGCCATGCATAGATTCTGCGTACTCAAGTAGCGTGGGTGTTCGCTCGGCGGCGCGATTTCCAATGTGTAATTGTTGAAGGTCTTCTGCGCGACCGGTGTCAGGCCGATCAGCACAAACACCAGCGAAAACGAGTTTCTGCCGAGTTCCGTTTGCGAGATCAATACGGCCGCGAGCAGCGGTGCGGCGCAGATCAGCAGCGTGACGATGCTCAGTGCCCGGCGATTGCCAAAGCGATCGGCGATCGGGCCGGTGAGTACGCTGAACACTCCGGTGCCGCAGTTTTGCGCTACGACCCACCACATCAGCATCGGAAAACCCAGGCCAAGCTTGTTACGCGCGACGGATTGATAAAACGGAAACAGCAACAGAGACGTCGTGAAGAGCGCAGAGACCACAGCCAGGCGGCGGAAGTTGGCGTCTTCCTTCAAGGTACGCCAGGCCCCTTCAAACAGTCGCCGCAACGGTTTGCGAGGTTCGTCATGATTGTCTGGCAGCTCGTGCAGCTGCCAGGCCATCAGCGAAGCCGCGGCAAACAAGCAGGTCGAAAAACCAAAGATCCACTCAAAGTCTGCCGAGCCTTCGTGCAACCACCGCGGCAATAGCAGCACCGCGCAGACAATCGCCGAACTCACGCCGATAACATCCGCAATCATCAGCAGCCGTCCGCGGCGGTTGGGGCGAATGAGTTTGCCCTGCAGCGTGTTGTAGGCCAATTGATTGATGCCGATCGCCGTGAAGAACAGGCCGTACAGCACCAGATAGATCCAGGCGGCAACGTGCGGGAGTTGATCGAGCCCCAGCAGCCAAATGCAGGTGATGCCGGCGAACATCAAGGTCATAGACGTCGTTGTGCCGATGAACGCGCGGCTCTTAAACGGCGTGACCTTGATGCGGCGGGCAACGAGCAGCGGCGGAATGCTTTGGCCGAAACGATTCAGCAGGGGCAGGCAGCCCATCATCCAGGGCGACGCGGCCAGCGATTCGAGCACGGCCGGCATGATGACGCTTTCGGTTTTGAAAATCCAACCGGTGCGCATCAGGGCCTGGTAGATGACCAGGATGACAAAGTTCTGCGACTCCGCGGGACGAGCTTCATCGCCGGCGAGAATGCCGGTGGGTGGGTCGGGATTGGGTTCGCCTTCCTGGGGAACCAGCGGCGACTCGTAGGGATTCAGCTTCCTGCGCTGTTTCATGCTGCAATTATAGCGAGACCGCACGACCTCCGCCCCCGGCCCTTTGCCGGGGGTTTGCCGGCTCTTACGCTACTTTTATTTGCTCGAGCGTAGTGCACCAGCCTTCGAACTCCTGCCGCAGGGGGCGGGGAGATTGACTACTTCTTCAAGAAGCTGAATGGATCATTCGGATCAGCCTTCGGCGGATCATTGATCGCGGGCGGCTTGGTTTCGGCTGGAGATTCCGGTTCCAGATCGAGCGCTTCGAGCATGTCGTCGAAGTCGTCCTGCTTCTTGGCAGGCGCTTCTTCCACTTCCTCAACAGCTTCGCTGAACATATTCGGATCGAACGGCACCGTGGCTCGCGCGGATTGAGGTTGATCTTCGTCGAGCGTGATCTGAAACTCCTCTTCGACGATCTCGCCAGATGGTTCCAGCACAATCTCTTCGGCATTTTCGACGGCTTCGCCGGTCAGCATCGGCTCAGCCTCGAACGATTCCACCAGCGGCTCGTCTTCGAACGAACCTACCAAGGGCTCCTCTGCCGAGGCGACAACCAAGGGCTCTTCTTCATGTGTATCGATGATCGGCGCACTGATTTCGCTCGGTGGATTCTCTTGCTTCCATTCCGGATCGAGCGACAACTCGTGATCGAGTGCAATGTGATCTTCTTCGGTCTGAGGAGCGATGTGCGGACTGAACTCGGGGAGGTGGACTTGAGCCGAACCACCGCCAGCGAGACCTGGATGGGCCGTTTCTGTGTGCTCCATGTGAATCGTCGGTTCAAGCCGCTCTTCAAAACTGCTGGGCAGCAGCGGCGCTGCGGCCAGCGAACCGAGCGTGGGCGAATCCGACTCGCCACCGAATGGCAATCCAATGCCACCGCCGGATGGCAGGTCGCCCAGCTTGGGGCCAGCGACCGATTCGAACGTGTCGTGCTCTTCTGGAAAACCGCCGACCATCGCAGCTCCGGCCACCGGCGCGGCAAACGCTTCGCGAGCTAACTCGCGGCGCATCTGTACTTTGTCGATCGGAATCGCAGGGAAAATCGCCTCGGTGTTCCCTTGTAGCACCTGCGTGCCGAGGGCGACGGCTTGCTCTTCGCTCCAACCGCGATCCTGCACAAACTTTTCGGCCAGCACTTTGGCGAGGCACCGCTTGTACATCGCAAACTTCGGCAGGGCAAACTCCAGCTTGTACATGTCGCTGTAGTAGCCGATCTGCTTCGTCCGCGGCACCGCTTCGAGGCGGGCGGCCAGATCGTGCTCGATGAACGTCGGCGTATTCGAATACCACCAATGGCCGCTGGTGATCACATTCGGAAAGATCCAGGCGTAGCTGGTCAGTTCCTGGTTCGTCACGCTCGCCAACACTGACACTGGGAACTTGACGCTCGGAAACGCGTTGAACGCTTCTTTGTATTGATGCAGCGAAACGCGGCTGTCGTACAGATCGCGGCCCTGGTGTACGCCGGCGGGATAGACGCTGCGGTTCACACCGATCATCAGATCAAACGGCAGGCCGAATTCCTGGCAGTATTCGCACAGCGTCCAGAAGACGAAATTACTGAGGGCCTTCTTGTGCGAATCGTGGGTATCGTTGCCCGATTGCTCGATGGCTTCGAGGGCCGAGTGAGCACGGCCATTCGAAATTTTTTGCGGAGCAAAATCCGGCGGCAGCGAAATGGCGCACGTACGTGCTCCCTTACTGACGAAGTGATCGAACAACGTGCCGATCGCTTGCCGCAGCGCCTCAGGCTCCGTCGAGCGAATGCCTGACATCCGTTCGAGCCGCTCGCGAACGGCAAGGTTCGAGAGTTTGAACACCAGATCGTCAGTGCGCAAGCAAGGAATGTATTTGCTGGTGTCGAAATCCTCGAGCGGATCATCGAACTCGTTGGTAAGAAAGACGGCCGAGAGCTTGCTCGTTTCCAGCACCTTGTCGGCCCAGTCCGAGTACTGCATCTGGGCTGCGGAATCGTCGAACAGCTGTTCCCAGTTGCTCGCGTCGATGGTGTCGCCCGAAAAGCCGAAGAGCTTCTGGGCCATCTCGACGAACCAACTCCACTGGACCGTGTTGTTGATCGCGCCCAGGTTGTTGATCAGCAGGCCGACTTTCTCTTTCGGCGAGAGGGTCGCATCCTCGATCGTGTCTTGCGACAGGCCGGCCGAATGAGCGAGCTCGGTGTAATAGTGGTAACCGAGAATGTCGGCCAGCGTGTGCGACGCCGGGTCGAGAGGATTGATGTGCGTATGCGGATCGATGATGACCAGCGAATCGAGTTGGTCGAAAATCCGACGGCGTAATTCAAGCGACATGCGTGGACTCGGTAGCAGCTCTGGAGATGGGGAAACGAAGAAATCCGGAGGAGGAAAATCAGGTTTGTTCTACCTATACCACACGGCTGTGGCGATTGTTAGTCTTTGCGGCGGAACAGGCGAAGTTTGAGCAGCGAACTGGCCCGTTAACGCCAAGGTTGCGGTACTGTAGACGAATATCTTCCGGGGGAATTGGTGCATCACCAAGCCATTCCGGGAGGATCCAAATGGGAGAATTCATTGTCCTCGTTGCGCTGCTGGGCTACATCGGGGGCACCGCGGTGGTTGCGTGCGCGATCAGTTGGCGGTTCCTCGCAGACTATGCAAGCTGGTTCCGCCGCCGGAAACAGCCTCGCGCGCCGAGCGATTGGCAGCGCCTGGCTACCGGCGACATTCCGTTGACAAGTCAAGCCAAAGTCGCGACCGTGAAAGGGAAGCTGACAAACAGTTGCGAAATCCACGGTAAGTGCGTTCCTCGTTGTGGCTGGTACGGAACCGTCAGTCACCCACTCAGTTTGGATGAATAATCGCGGCGTAGAGCGAGCCAACGATGCACCTCCTGGCCTTTGCTTTCGCGATCGCCGCACTCATCTGCCTGTTAGTCGTCATTGTCGCCGACTGGCGGCACAAGCCATTTGCGCAGCGCACCATGGAACAAGTGTTGCCGAAAATTCCTGACGAACTGAAGCCGAGCGATCCCACTTCCTCCGCCGCGAGGCAGAACTTGCGGCAGGCCTGCCAGCAGTCGGGGCGCTATCACTTGGCTCACCATTCTTTAGGGAAACGACTGCTCGATTCCGATCACGAAGCACCTTGAGCATGAGCCCATGAATGACGACCTTGTTGCCAAACCGGGTTGGCTTTGGTTTGCCATCGGCGCGGCGGTCTTTGCGGCGGCAACCACGCTGCTGGGTAAAGTCGGCGTCGGCGAAGTGAATTCGAATGTGGCCACGTTCATTCGCGTGGTCGTGATGTTTGCCTCGACGGCGGCGCTGCTGACATTTCGCAACGAATGGTCGGGCTTCCACTCGGTGTCGTGGCGCAATCTGCTCATCGTCATCGCCAGCGGTTTGGCGACGGGCATTTCCTGGCTCTGTTACTTCCGAGCGCTGCAACTCGCCCCCGCTTCGCGCGTAGCGCCGATCGACAAACTGAGCGTGGCTCTCGTGATCATCTGCGGCATCGCGTTTCTCGGCGAACCGTTGACGTGGCAAGCGGCCCTCGGCGGCGCGCTGATCGTGGCTGGTGTGCTATTGGTGTCGCTAAGTTAAGCCTTACAAAACCTTCGCTTCCAAAGCGGGAGCAGCCGCGCTGTATGCGCGCAGTTGCAGGATGCCGCGGACCCAATCTTCTCGCTGATGGACGAGCATCCGAAATTGAAAACCGTCGTGCGTCGCGACGTGAATTGCATTCGGGAAGATCGGAATGTTGAACATGAGCGAATAGGCCGGCTCGACCGAGTGGATGCAAGCCAGCGGAACAGCGATCGTGTCGGTTTGCACGTTGAGCGCGTGCGGTTCAAAAATGAGCCGCTGGTTGGTCAGGTACAACCAGCCCCCGACCGTTTCGATGCCCCGATAGAGGCTCGACATGCCGTCTTTGTAAAGTGCTTCGCCAGGAAAGGGCAAGGTTTTCATGCGCGACTCTCGCCGCTTACGAGCGGTTGATTAATCCGCCGCAATCACCATTGCCGCTGCGCCGCCGAACTCATTCTGGCTCAAGATGAGCGCTGTTTTCTTTTCGGTCGGCAGCGACGCATCGCGGATTACATTCACGGGGCATTCTGGATCTGGCTCTTGATAATTGAGCGTCCGCGGCACTCGGCCGTGCTGCAGCGCGAGGATGCTCGCGAGCATCTCCACGGCACCCGTACTCGCACCCAAATCGCCAAAGTAACTCTTCGGCGCGGTCACAGGCACATCACCCATTTCGGCGCAAATGGCTTGAGCCTCGATGCGATCATCGACAATCAAACCGCCCGCATTTGCGTTCACATGGCCGATGTCGGCGGGCGTCATGTTCGCTGATTTCAAAGCCGCCGTAATCGACGAGCGAATCGCCTTGCCGGTGATCGTGTGTCCGCGGGTGCCGGGTTCATTGCGACTGGCGAAACCGGCAATGCGGGCTAGAATCTTCGCGCCGCGGCGTTCTGCATGTTCACGCGTTTCCAGCACCAGTACGCCATTGCCTTCACCGTACAAGCCGCCATCGCGGCGGCGATCGAACGGTTTGAGCGCTTCGGCCGGCGGACCTTGCCACAAGGTGAGGTGTTTCCAGCCGCGAAACAGCGCGCCGGCAAACGTCGCCCGCGCACCACTCGCGCCGGTCAACATCACATCGGCCTGGTTCCGTTCAATGACCATTGCTGCTTCGTTCACGGCCAGCAAGGCGGATGTCCCGGCCTGCGCGATCGTGTTGTTCGGACCGCGGGCATCGTTGACGATGCCGATGTGGCAGGCCGGCATGTTGGGCAGATACTTGAGCATCCAGAGCGGAAACAGATCCTTCATCGCGTTCGGCGTCCACTCGCCCTCGTGGAACACGCCGTCGTGAATCGAATGGCGATAGGTGTCGAGCAGCTCGTCCATGTCGCCATAAAACATCTCGCTGCCGAGCACCACGCCCATTCGCAGCGGATCGAACTGCTCTTTCGCTAAACCCGCGTCCTGCATCGCGATCGTCGCCGCGGCATAAGCCGCTTGGATCTCGCGGCACATCACCTTGATGGTTTTTCGAGGCTGAATGTATTGCTTGGCGTCGAAGTCTTGATACCGGCCGACCAACCGCAGCGGCACATCGCGGGCAGCAGCGAGCTCGGGGACTTCGCGAATACCGCTTTGTCCCGCATCGAGTGCAGCCCAAAAGGCATCTCGGCCAATGCCAATCGGGCTAATCATGCCGATGCCCGTGATCACCACTTCGCGTTTCATCGCCAACGTCATCTCGTCCGGTGCAGTGCCGCAGGTTGAAGTATGTAAAGAAAATTCCAAGCCATCTAGCATACTGCAGACCACTCATTTGAGCCACAGGAATGTGGACTGCGTATATTTCCCTATTTCCCAAGAAAACCCCAACAATCCCGAATTTCATCCAGTGAGCTAAGGCCGAACCTGACAACCGGACGCAAGGAGTTTGCAAATGCCCGCAAAGAATGGATGGATGTTATGCTTTATTGCCATCAGCATCCTGATCAGCGGATTGACTGCTTCCAGCCAAGAGCCGCAGCCGGCGGTCCGTCCTGCCAACGCGTTTTCACCTACCACCAAAGCCCACGAAAGCGTCGAAGACATCGCCCGACAGGTCGATCAATCGGCCCAAGCCAAAGAAATCACCGCCGGCATCCTCACGCCGATCTACCAGCTGGCCGAGCGGCTGTCGTTTCCCATGTTCCACTGGGTCGCCTTCGCGATAATGACCACCGGCGTGGTAAGCTACGCACTGCAGTTGGTGCTCGCCAAGCTGGTGGTGCTGCTGCGAATGAGCATCAGCCTGTCAGAAATCTTGAGCGATGCGCTGGGCCTGCTTATCAGCGTGATCGGCCTCGTGCTCACGACGCAAGCCGCCGCCGAGAACAGCAAGTTCGCACAAAGCCCGGCTTCGGTGCTGTCGGCCACCGCGGTCGGGGTGTTCGCCGGCTTCCTGTTTTATGTCTGGGGGCAGCGTCAGGAATTGCAAGCGGCCGCGGCTCGCGCCTCGATTGCCGACGCGCCCGTCGCGGTGCGAAAGTAATCGCCCGCGAACTTAGCAGGCCTCAGTCATCATCCCCAAAATCACCGCATTCGACGGAGATCGGGTTCGCCGCGATTCGGCCCACTTCCTCGAGCGTGCGGCGTTGGCCGACGCTGTGCCAGGGCCCCACTTCCTTTAACTCGGGCATGATTTCGAGCAACTGCTCGATCAGGTTTTCAGCCATTCGCTTGGAATGCACGTTCGGTGCATCTTCCAGCAGCGCTGCGGCGGTCTTCATCAAGCGGACCATGCGGGCTCGTTCCATGACCGGCCGGGAGAGTGGCTCTTCGGTTTCGACGAGGAGTTCCTGTACCGGCACTTCGAGCGCGGCTTGCCAACGATAAAGATCGCTCAGTCGCAAGTCGCTGGTGGCTTGTTCTTGGGCGCGGATGGTGCGCACGTCGAGGCCCAGATGACGCGACGCGGTGCGCAACGACATCCCTTGTTGCAGCCGCACTTCTTGAATGCGATGCAGTGGTTGCCCCGGCGCGTTTCCTTTTCGCGTGGGGTTCGATTCGTCGAAACGAACGACGCTCCACTCCGCAGTCGACATACCTCTGCTCCTCGTTCCTAGCGGAACACCTTGCTGCCCGGACGAGAGGCCTCTGTTCCCGATGTCCGTGGCGGGTCATTCCGCCAGCAGGGCGCACTGGTAGTAAAAGCAGGCCCTCGGAAAATGGATGCGCTCTAAGGATGGCGCGTTCCCTTTTCTGGTTGGATTTTCCACGGTTCCGCGAAATAGTTGTCAAAATTCAGGTGGCGGAGACGCAATATTGTTGACAAGCAACACCGCGCTACTCCTTGTCACCTGTGCTAACTCATGAAGGGAACTATGGTTGCGAATGCGCACATTTGACTGGCTTTTCTCGGATGAAGTTTTCGCGAGGCTACGGATGCGATCGCCCACCAAGTCTGAGGGCAAGCGAAGATTTATGGTTCAGCGCATTCCTTCGCTGGCGTTTCGGGCTGGAGGCCCGCGAGTACGCGGCGTGCTGGCAGCGATTATACTTTTTGTTGGCAAATTCCCTTTTGAACTCCCTCAAGTGTCTGTCGATATGTTTGCGAACTGGAAGACGATTGCGATTGGTTTGTTCCTGGCGGCCGGACTGGTTTCGCTCGCCGCGCCGCGGGTCTCCGCGCAGGCTGCGGGGCCGCTGCTAAAATTGCTGCAAAGTGGTCGGCTGCCGAAAGAGCGCCAGCCTCAAGTGGTCGAAATGGTGATCAGCCGCGGCGGGCCCGATGACCTGGCTTATATTTTTCAAGAGACGCTGAAGGACAATGCCTTTCCTGCCGCAGTTCGGCGGCAGGCATTGGCGCAGTTGGCCGATGCGGCAAAAGTCCGAAAGGTGCAGCCCAGCGGCGATCTTGGCGAGATCAAACAGCTGCTGAGCGGCGATGTGACCAAACGCGATCCCTCTCTCATTGCGGGCGCGATTGAGCTCGCGGGGCTATGGAAGCTAACCGCCGTGCGGCCGCAATTGCAGGAATTGGCACTCGGCGAAAAGACGCCGGCCGAACTCCGCCGCGCGGCGATCAGCGGGTTGGTGTCGCTCGGCGACAACGAGAGCAAACAGACGATCCGCAAGCTGGCGACGGCGGGAAATTCGCTCCAGCTGAAGTTGCTGGCAGCGGCGGAGTTGGCTGCCATCGATCTCGATGCAGCAGCGACCGCGGCGGGGAAGATTCTGCCCGCGATCACCTCGAAAGATGATCCAGCGCCTCTGCTCGATGCGCTGCTCGGTCGTAAGCAAGGGGCCGAAAAGTTGGCCGCCGCGCTGCAAGACCAAAAGCTTTCCGAAGAAGCTGCCAAGATCAGCTTGCGACATATGTATAGCGTGGGCCGCAGCGATGCCGCGCTGAGTGACCTGCTGAGCAAGGCCGCCAACATCGCGCTCGATGCCCCGCCGCCGACGCAGGAAGAAGCGTTGAAGATTGCTGCCGAAGTACTCGCTAAGGGGAACGTCGAACGTGGTGAGAAGATTTTCCGCCGCAAGGATCTCAGCTGCATCAAGTGCCACAGCATCGCGCAAGCCGGCGGGCAGGTGGGGCCCGAACTCACCGCGCTTGGTTCGATTTCTCCGGCTGATTATGTGGTGAACTCGATATTGAATCCGAACCTTGCGATCAAGGAGCAATATGTCACCCGCGTAATGCTGACGACGGACGGAGGCGTGGTGACGGGCATTGTGATCGATCGCGACGACACCCGCGTCCGCGTGCGCGATGCCAGCGGCAAGGTCCTGACGATTCCGACGGCAGATATCGAAGACGAAGCCGAAGGAAAATCGCTGATGCCGCAAGGGCTGACGAAGTTTTTGACGCATGATGAGTTTCTCGATCTCGCCCGCTTCATCGCAGAGCTTGGCAAGCCGGGGCCTTATGCGGTGCGGACGATTCCCACGATGCAAAAGTGGCAAGTGTTGAAGTTGCCGGCCGACGCCTTGCTCAGCGAAGTTCCGAACGTAGAAGTGCTGCGCGAAAATGTCCTCGATCTGCCCGCGACGGCTTGGAACACGGTTTATGCAACCGCGCGTGGAAACTTCCCGCTGACGGAACTCGCCGACGGGAAAGAGCCCCAGGCCGTTTATCTGCAGGGCGCGATCAATGTTGTCGATGCGGGTGACGTGGAACTTGAGTTGACCGCGCCGGCGGGATCCGCCTGGTGGCTCGATGCGGAACCCTTCGAAGGGACGGCAAAAATCACTCGCGAGCTGACGACCGGTTTGCATCGCGTGACGGTTCGCGTGCCAGCGCCGACGGGCGAGTTGCGGCTGGAAGTTCGCAAGCCGACGGGTTCAGCGGCGAACTATACGGTCGTCGGCGGGCAGTAGAGTATTCATCTCGCTTCTCGCTCCGCCGAGATGACCGGAGTTGGCGTTCAGCCAGCGACGCAAGCCGCGTGGACAGCTTGCCATTCCCGTGCACACGCACTTCCCTGCCGCGTCGCTGCGCTCGCGGCGTTCATCTCGGCGGAGCGAGATGAAGACCATTCTTGCGGTTCTCCGCTGCGCAAACGGGCAGTTGTTACCTGTGAATTATCAGATCGTTAACAAGATCTGCACAAAGCTCACGTAGCCTCATCGCTTCCATAACTGTGGTCCCCTCTGCCGCCACAGCCTCTCCCAAACGAAGCCCTCACCCGTTGATTCACTGGCCACCACCGATGCGTGGCCGGAAACGCACGCCCCTTTCGTCGCTCCCGCGAGGAAACTAATCATGTTGCAACAAGTTGCCAAGTTGTTCGGAATGTCTTCCACCCGCAAGAGTCGTCCTTCGCGTCCGTCCGCCGTCGTTCGTCGGCAGCGGTTCTTTGCCGAGAGTCATCGTAATGCTCGCATCGAACAACTCGAATCGCGGCAGGTAATGGATGCCACGCTGCACAATATTATCGCAGCCAATGTCAACGTCGTGCAGAACGATACGGGAAATGTTGAGGCATCCATCACGATGTCGACGCCCTATTCGTTCAACGGTTTTGGCTTTCGTCCTACATATAGCCGAGGAGACTATACGGTACAGATGGGCTCGAGCGCCCTGGATGACATTGCCGGCGGCATTCTGCTCGCGAGCATCAACAACAACGGCCGCGACAACGGCGAGACCAACTCGGGTTCGACGGCTGCTGGAATGAATTATGGGATTCCATCCGTCCACGATGACGCAAATGGGTATTGGATCGCCGTTCACAACGTCACGGCTCCCGGTGTGCCTACTACGCCCACATCAAGCGCGGGCATTGAATACAACTTCAACGTCAGCGCTGCTTATTTCCCCTATTCCGATGGCTGGATCGGTGGGCTGGCGCGCAACGCTGCCCGCACGAACGGCAGCGCAACTGCGCTGAATGACTTCCTCACCGGTTCGCCGGGCCTGACGTTGGGGACGCATTACATCAATACGGTTGCCGGGCAATCGACGATCGACCTGCGGACGATGGGGATCAATTCGCAGACTGACGGCGTGTTGCTCGTTAATCACGGCAAGAATGAAAACAACTTTGCGCTCTCGCAAGCCAATGCGAATGGCACTTGGACAGTATTCACAAAAGGGCATAACCAAGACGGAACCGCTACGGAGCAAGACCCCGTCGCCTTTGTGTATATCCCAAAAACGGATACACGAGTGATTTCAGGCAAGTTCCGGGGTGGAGAGAACAATATCGCCATCCAAAGCGCGCCGTTCACCGTGACAAATCCGTCAACCGGGACCTATCACCTGGAGATTCCAGGGCAGTCGCCGACGACGGGCGTGTTGATCATTTCGGCCGAAGGGGGCGGGGCAACCAACAACGACAATCCGGTTTCGTTTGTAGCCAATGGCACCGGCTGGGACATTCAAACGCGCGACTTGACGAGTACGACCTCGACCCTGGAGAACATTCCAACAACCGAAGCCGTGGTGTCGTTTGTGTTTGTCCCCGGTCCAACCCCGGCGATTAATGTCACGCCGACCACAGGATTATTGACCAGTGAAGCCGGCACGACGGCGACATTTGAAGTGAAGCTGGATACGATGCCGACAGCGGATGTGACCATTCCGTTGTCCTCCAGCAACACTGCCGAAGGAACGATCTCCACGAGTTCGCTAATCTTTACGTCGGCGAATTGGAACATTCCGCAAGTCGTCACAATTACGGGACAGGACGACTTGGCCTCAGATGGAGCGATTGCCTTTTCGATTGTCACTGCGCCCGCGGTGAGCGCCGATGCAAACTACAGCGGTCGCGATGCCGTCAATATCGCGGTCACCAATGCCGACAACGAAGCGGGCATTACGGTCAATCCAATTAGCGGCTTGACGACAACCGAAGGTGGTGGCACGGCAACGTTCACCGTGCAGTTGAACACGGCACCCACAGCCGATGTGGTGATTCCGATTTCCTCGAGCATTCCAGCCGAAGGAACCGCGAGCGTAACGAGCTTGACATTCACCAGCGCGAATTGGAATGTTCCACAAACCGTCACGATCACGGGCAGCGACGATCCACTCGACGATGGTGACGTGGCTTACAGCATTGTGACGGGCGCAACGACTTCGACGGATTTGCTTTACAACGGCCTGAATGCCGCAGATGTCAGCGTCACGAATACGGACAACGACACCGCGGAGGTCGTTGTCACGGTGGGTTCGCCAATCGGCTTGACGGTCAATGAGAATGGGACTTCGCAAACTTTTACGATCGTGCTCGGCAGTCGGCCAGCGGCGAATGTCACCGTCGGGCTCACGTCCACAAACTTGGCAGAAGGCACGGTCAGTCCCGGAAGCGTTACATTCGCGCCGGCTGATTGGAACGTTCCGCAAACGGTGACCGTGACCGGCGTGAATGATGCGCTGCGCGACGGCGATATCGCGTTTTCGATTGTCACGACCGCCACCACGAGCAGTGACCCTGCTTATCAAGGCCTGAGTGTTGATGACGTCGCTGTCACCAATCGCAACAACGATCCGACGCTCACTGCCTCCAGCGGCGTGAGTGTGTACGGCATCGGCGGCGTGACAGTGGGAGTTGATCCGTTGGCAACAATCGCCGACCCGGTATCGACGAGCTACAACAACTATCAACTGATTGCGACGCTGACAGCCGGGGCGAATGTCGATGATCGCCTCGAAATCCGCGACACGGGTACTGCAGCCGGGCAGATCGGCGTAGCGGGGGCGGACATCACTTTCGGTGGCACGCTGATTGGCACGTTTGCCGGCGGTACGGGCAACACATCGCTGACGATTACATTCAATAGCAATGCTAGTCCCAGCAGCGCGCAGGCGGTCTTACGGGCGATTACGTTCCGCAGCGTGAGCGCCAATCCACCTCAAACCGCGCGCAGCGTGTCGCTGGTGCTGAACGGTTTTGCGGGGGATCCCAGCAATACGATCTCGCGCGGGATCACTGTTGGTTTGGTCCGCGTGACGGAACTGCAGCAGGGCATCGATCGCGGCACAGGTTTTTACAGCGGGCAGGTCGATATTCAGTTGACCGAAAATCAACCAAATGCCGCGCATCCGATCGGTTCAACGGCCGGTGAATTGTTGGTTGACTTTCCCAATGCGTCGAATGCAGCGCAGATCCTGCTGAAGTACAACAACCTGTTCGGTAGCGGCCCGGGACAGATTCCGCTCGGCGCTACGATTGTTTCCGCCGAACTGCTCGTGAATGTGAAAAACGCTGGTGAGGCTGGCACCTTGCATCGCTTGCTCACCCCCTGGAACGAAAACACCGAAACCTGGAACACTTTCGGCAACGGCGCGTTGCCGCGGAACGGCGCTGGTGGCGTCCAAACCGACGATGCAGAAGCGCGTTCCGTCTCCGATTCACCGTGGGGACTGATCGGCGCTGGCGATACAGGCACGGGCGTCGTTTCGATCGGCGTGACGAATGATTTGATTGCTTGGGGAAATGGCGAAGTCAATGAAGGCTGGGTGATCACCGGTTGGAATGCGCAGACGGACGGCACTTCAATCAGTCCGTCGGAAGACGCCAATCCACTGCTGCGGCCACGATTGAAAGTGAAATGGCTGCCCGCAGGTGTGAACGCGACGACGTTCCGCGAAGGATTGGATGGTTACACCGGCGCCGTCGATACCAACTTGCAATCGGATATGGCCGATGTACCGATGGGAACGAATCTGACGTTGGGTGTGGACGGCGCTTCGCCGGTGGATTTATTGCAAGCGCTGCTGAAGTTCGACAACATCATCGGCACTGGAGTCGGTCAAATTCCGCCCGGCTCGACGATTCACTCCGCCGCGCTGATCTTGAGTAGCACCACCAGCAACGGGATGGGTGACGGCGGTCGGTTCTTCCCCATGCTGCAAAGTTGGGACATGTCTGCCACCTGGGATTCGCTCGTCGGCGGCATTCAGGCCGACGGCATTGAAGCAGCGACAACTTTCACTACCCAAGCTGGTGTCGCGACCCTCGCGCCCGATGTGCAGGGTGGCTACAACCCATTTGATGTGACCGCCGACGTGCAGTCCTGGGTCAATGGTTCGCTGGCCAACAACGGCTGGGCAATTCTGCCTTGGGCGAACGGTACCAACGGCTGGTTCTTTGGCTCGTCGGATATTCTCGTCGAACGATCGCGGCCGACGTTGAAGGTGTTCTTTAGCGCGCCGGACCTCACGAATGCAACTCCGGTGAATACGATGCCGGCGGCTTCTCTCAATGGCTCCGAAGACGCGAGTTTGCCGTTGAATGGCGCCAATGCGATCTCCGTAAGCGATGCCGATGCCGGGACCAATAACCTGACCACGACGATCTCGGTCGCGGGCACGACGATGGGAAGCTTCACCGCGAACAACGGCGGCGGCGCGGCAACCGTGACCACTAGCGACGGCGGCGCGACGATCACTATCGTCGGACCGCAAGACGCGATCAACACAGCGCTCACGACGCTGATCTTCGTGCCTGCTGCGGATCGCGACGGGACCGTGACCATCGCCGTCGCCACGACCGATGGCGTGTCGACGGATACTGATACGTTCAATGTGGTACTGGCTTCGATCAACGATGCACCGACTTTCACCGCGGCGAATCCGCCAGCCGTGAATGAAGACGCGCCGGCGGTTTCAGTGCCGGGATTTATTTCCGCATTCAATCCTGGCCCGAACGAAGCGAGCCAGACCGTTGCTTCGTACAACGTTTCGAATGTTTCCAACGGCACCCTATTTAGTGTAGCTCCGACAATTGCAGCCAATGGCACGCTGAGTTACACCTTGGCCGCGAATGCCTTCGGCACTTCGACCTTTGACGTCACCGTGACTGATAACGGTGGCACTGCGAATGGTGGCGTCGCAACGAGCAGTGTGCAGACCTTTACGATCACGGCGAGTGCGATCAACGACGCGCCGAGCTTTGTGAAAGGGGCTGACCTGAATATCGCTTTCAATGCCGGAGCTCAAACGCTTGCCAACTGGGCGACTGTCATCTCGGCTGGACCGACGAACGAAAGCACGCAGACAGTTTCGTTCAACGTCAGCAGCAACAACGCAGCGCTCTTCTCAGTTCCTCCGACGATCGATAGCAACGGCACGTTGCAATTTACGTCCGCGACGGGGGCATCGGGGTCGGCGACCGTGACCGTTGTTGCTCAGGATAACGGCGGCACGACGAATGGCGGCGTGAACCAGAGCGCGTCGCAAACGTTTGTCATCAATGTCGCTGCAGCGCCCGTTAACGCGCTGCCGGCGATCAACGCGATCGGCAACGTCACGATTAACGAAGATGCCGGCTTGCAAACGGTCAACTTCAGCGGCGTGAGCGCCGGTGGCGATACGCCGGCCCAAGCGGTGACCATCAGCGTTTCGAGCAGCAACCCTACGCTCATTCCCACACCGATAGTGTCGTATACTTCGCCGGCTGCGACGGGGAGCATGAGCTTTACGCCCGTTGCGAATCAGAGCGGTTCGTCGACGATCACCGTAACGGTGCGCGACAATGGTCTCGATCTCATTCCGGGCAACGTCGACGACGGCAGCATCACCACCACGTTTACGGTGACGGTCAACAGCGTCAACGACGTGCCGAGCTTCACGGTCGGCGGCAATCAAACGGTGAATGAAGACGCTGCGGCACAAACGGTGAACGGCTTCATCACAGTAAGCTCGCCAGGTCCGAACGAAGCCGGCCAAACACTGACGTACAACATCACCAACAATTCGAATGCTGGTTTGTTTGCCGTCGCGCCGAGCATCTCTCCCGGGGGAGTATTGACTTACACGCCCGCCGCGAATGCCTTCGGCATGGCGACCATCACGGTAGCAGTCACCGACAATGGCGGCACCGCGAACGGCGGGGTTGATACCAGTGTTTCGCAGACGTTCACCATCACCATGGATCCAGTGAATGACGCGCCCAGTTTTGTGAAGGGGAGCGACTTACTCATCCCGTTCAATTCGTTGGCTCAAACCATTCCAGGGTGGGCGACTGCGATTTCGGCCGGGCCCGCCAATGAATCACAGACGCTGACATTTGTCGTCACGAACAACAGCAACCCGAGCTTGTTCTCCGTAGCGCCGGCGGTTGCCAGCGACGGCACGTTGACTTTCACCCACCTGCCCGGCCAACAAGGTTCGGCCACGGTCACGCTGCGAATCACTGACAACGGCGGCACTTCCAATGGCGGCCTCGATCAAAGTGCCACGCAAACATTTGTGATCACCGTCGACGCGCCGGTCAACGGCCTGCCGACGATCAACGCGATTCCCACGCTGCCCTTGCTGGAAGATGCCGGACTGCAAACCATCAATCTCAGCGGCATTACCGCCGGCGGCGAAGTGCAGGACCTGCAAGTGACGGTGTCGAGCAGCAATCCCACGCTCATCCCGACGCCAACGCTCAGCTACACCTCGCCGAATGCGACAGGCAGCCTGACCTTCACTCCTGCCGCCAACGCCAGTGGCAGCTCGACGATCACAGTCACAGTGCGTGACGCTGGTTTCAATTTGACGCTCGGGGACAGCGACGACGGCATCACGGTGCGGACGTTCGATGTGAATGTCACTTCGGTGAACGATCCCGTCAATGCCATTGACGCCACTTATAATACCATTGTCAACACGCCGGTCAGCAGCACGTTGCAAGCGACCGACATCGATAGTCCTGCGCTCACGTTTAGCATCGTCATGCCGCCAGCGCTCGGCACGCTGACTTCATTCGATGCAGCAACGGGCGCTTTCACCTACACCCCGACGCCTGGCGCGATTGGCTTGGAACTGTTTTCCTACAGCGTGACCGACGGCACGAACACCGACGCTGCACAGGTCCGCATTTCGATTACTCCCCTCGTGCCCACGGTCGTAACATCGGGCGGTGACCTTAACATCATCGGCACGGCCGCTCCGGACACGATCATTGTGTCGACAGCATCAGCTGGCAATGCACTGGTGCGGCTGCAAAGTGGCAGTTTCAGTGCCACGGCCGTTTATCCCTTGACCGGCATGATTCGCGTTGAGAGTGGCGCGGGGCAGGATTACATCGTCGTCAATGGTTTGACGGGAGCAACGCACCTTGATGCCGGTCCAGACAACGACTATGTCTCGGGCGCGCTGGGCGACGACACGATCATCGGCGGCAGCGGCCATGATCAAATCAACGCCAGTGGCGGCAACAACACGGTGTGGGGCGACATCCTCGGCGAACAAGATCTCGCCAGCGGCGGCGACGACGTCCTCAGCAGTTTAACCGGCAACGATGTGCTCTACGGCGGCGGCGGCGACGATCAGATTTTCTCTGGCGAAGGAAATGATTACCTGCACGGCGGTCAAGGGAACGATCTGGCCAGTGGTGGGCTCGGCGATGATCGTCTCTACGGCGGCGTTGGAAACGACGTGCTGAATGGAGACGCCGGCGACGACGTCGTCAGTGGCAACAGCGGCAACGATAAGCTGATGGGAAGCAGCGGCAACGACCTGCTCATCGGCGGTAATGGCGGTCTGGCTGACGACATCAACGGCGACGGCGGCGATGACCTGCTCGTGGGAAGCAACACGACAAACGATAGCAGCTCGACTGCAGGCGATGCCAATGACAGCGCGCTGCTCGCACTGTTGGCCAATTGGAATTCAACGCACGCCCCCGGTTTGCTCGCGGGATTGATTACTGTCGATGATGGCGTGAATGATGTCCTCTCCGGCAGCACCGGCGATGACGATTTTTACGCTTCGCTCACCGATCTCTGTCCCGATAGAAACGGCTCCGGGATGGGGACCGATCGGCAGTTTTAGTAGTCTGGTAACAGATGGGACCAATATAACTTGCTTAACGCCAAACTCGAAGAATTCGGGCCTGGCTTGGAACGGAGTCTGAAATCTGGAAAAGCCATTTCCAGCCGTCGCGGCATCCGTGAAGTGGAACAGCGATTCGATCGCAACACTTCACACCTGAGAGGCGCGGAATACCGCAGCTCTGGCGGTGTTCGTGATCAGCGACGGATTGCGAAGCGAAAGGCGACTTATGCCGCGTCTTGCTGCGCACTCGGTGGCGCCGGCGGCGGTTCGAACTTCGGTGCGCTCACGTCATCGTAGTCATCGTAATCGCTGTACGACTTCTTCGGCGGCGAAGGACGCGAAGGCGCTTCGTTGATCACATCGTTCAAGTTGACCGTCGATTGCAAATCGCTCAATCCGCGGCGAAACTCGCGATACGTTTTGCCAAATTTGCGCGCGACATCGGGCAGGTTTTTGCCGAAGAGCAAAATAGCGACAATTCCGAGAATCACTAGCTCGGAGGTTCCAAGTCCAAACATAGGCGGGCTTCCAGCAAAGGCAGGAGTGAGTGAGGGTGGTCAAACTGCGTACTCGCAGCAACAGGCTGCCAACGCGCGAAGCATTGGCAACGTGGACTTAGGTCACGTCCTTCTTTTCCGCCACGGCGGGCTCTTCTTCCTGCGTATTCAAGCCGTGCTTGAAATCCTTGATCCCTTTGCCCAGCGAAAACATCACGCTCGGCAGCCGATGGCCAAACAGAATGAGAATGATCACGCAGAGGATAATCAGTTCGGTCTGACCAATGCCGAACACGGCAAGCAGCGAAGGAGCCATGAGTCACTCTCAACAAACAAAAGCCAAAGGTGGAACGAAGGAAGGAGGTTTCGCCAGCCATCAGTATAGTCGGCGAAGGACGATTTCTAAGTAGGCCGGAACGAGGCGATACTCCGCGCTGTTCCGGCGTGATCGTTGGAGTCCCGGCTTCAGCCGGCTCCCAGCGAACAAGGCTTACGAAACGTCGCTGTTGACGCCCTTTTTGAATTCCGCCAGCCCCAAGCCCAGCGACTTCATCGTCTGCGGAATGCGGCTGCCGAAGAGGACCAACATGACGATTCCCAACACGACCAATTCTGTAGTGCCAATGCCAAACATGAGAACGCCCTCGCAACAGGTGGGAAGAAAAACCAGACCAGCGGCGAGAGCATCAGTCAGCCCTGATTTAGAAATCGGGCAACCTTAGAACCAGCCAGTCGGCGGCACGATCTGCCAAGCAGTCGCGCCTTGAAGTACCAGAATTCTACGCGAGCAGCGTGTCGCGTGTCAAATTCCTAACAAAAACGAACCTTCCAGCCAAGGCAAAAAAGGTTGGCGATCGCTAGCAACCGCTGAACTTTGTGAAGCAGTGGGAGTTACTGAGCGAGCAACTTTTCCACTTCTTCGCTCAGGTTCTGCTGCCGCGAGTAGAACTTGACCATTCCCTTTTTGTCGACCAGCCACATTTCGGGGATCGAGTTGATGCCGTACTTCTGCGCGAGCGTGTTTTCCCAGCCCTTGCCGTCGAAGTGATGCGGCCAGCTCATTTCTTTTTCAGCGACGACTTGCTTCAGCTTGGCTTCGTCGTCGTCGAGCGAGACGCCGACCACTTCAAAGCCTTTGTCCTTCAGCTTCTTGTAGGTCGAAACCACGTTCGGCACTTCGGCCATGCAGGGGCCGCACCACGTGGCCCAGAAGTCGACCAGCACCACCTTGCCACGCATCTTGGCAAAATCGACTTCGCGACCGTCAACCGACTTAAAGTTGAGATCCAGCGGCTTGCTGGCGAGTTCCTTGCGGATCTTAATGACCTTGAGCTTGCTTTCGGCGAGTCCCGAAATGGTTTCGTTCTTGCTGGCCGAGAGGGCGGTCAATTGCTTTTCGGCTTCATCGCCCGACGAGGCAGCGTCGATCAGCACGTGAGCCACCAGGCGATTGGCAGGTCCGGTCGGAAACTTCGCGAAGTGCGCATCCGCCGCTACTTGCAGTTCAGCAAACTTGGCTGTTCCTTCCTTCACGTCTTTCGCCACCGACTGAAAGGCAAGAGCGCTGGCCGTCGATTGCAACATCGGCGGCACATCTTTGCCTTCGGCGATTTCCTGCAGTACGGCTTTGTTCGATTTGCCGGTTGCGGCGAGAACTTGAGCGTCAATCAACTTGAGTTGCCAGCGAGCAGGGTCCTGAGCATACTTCTTCAAAAACTCAGCCTTCTGCAGTTCGTACTTCTCCAGACCGCTAGGGCCTTTCGAAAACAACTCGGTTTGAATGGCCTGGGTGACATCGGCTGCGGTGTCTCCCTCGGGCAGCACCGAATCTTTTTTGTCTTCCGCAATAGTGAACGTGGCCGCGAGCGCCAAACCGAGGATCGCAAAACAGGACAGCAACCAGGCTCGCAACATGACGAAACTCCGCAGCGAATACAAAATCGGTGAATTCAGGGAAGTGTACCGGCTGGCTACCGCAGGTGCCAGTTTCTACTTCTTGACAATGTCCTTCATCTTCGGCTCAAGATACGCCACCGTGGTCGCCATGCTGGCGAGGTGCGAATAATCTTCTTCCGGAATCTGAATGCGATGCCGTTTCCGCAGCTCCATCACAATGTCGAGAAAGTCCATGCTGTCGAGCTCGAGTTGCTCGCGGAACGGCGTCTCGTCAACCAGGCCGCTAAGGTCTTCATCGGGGGCGATGTCGGAAAGGATATCGAGAATTTCGTCGCGAATTTCGGCGTTCGTCATGACAAATCCAACCAGTCAAAAGCTTTCCAGAAACAAACCGCAAATTGTAGCGAAAACCGTGCCGTTGGCGAGGGTGCCGACGCTTACGCAAACTTCTTAATAATCACCACCGAATTGATCCCCAGCATCCCGAACGAGTTATTGAGGATGTACTTCACCTCGCCCACTTTGCGTGGCTCGCCGATGACCAGCGTGTTCAACGCACAGTCGGGGTCGAGTTCATCGACATTGATCGTGTGATGGACGATGTTGTCTTCGAACGACGGCAAGTTGCCCGCGAGCTCGAGCGCGCCTGCCGCTCCCATCGCGTGGCCTATGAAACTCTTGGTGTTGTTGAAGTACGTCTTGTCGCTGCTGCTGAAAACGCGGCGGAGCGCATCACACTCCTGCGTATCACCCTGGCCTGTGCCGGTCGCATGCGTACTGACGATGTCGATATCGCGCGGCTGCAGGTTGCCACGCTGCAGAGCCAATTCAACGCACTGCGCCTGCCGCTCAGGATTCGGCAGCACAAAGTCGGTCGCGTCGGTGTTGATCGCATAGCCGGCGAGCTCGCCGTAAATCTTCGCGCCGCGGCGCTGCGCATCGTCGAGTCGTTCGAGCACATACGTGCAGCCACCTTCGGCGACCACGATGCCGTTGCGGTTCACATCAAAGGGGCGCGAAGCCTTCGCCGGATCCGCATGCGTAGCCAAAGCACCTTGGCTCTTGAAGCTCGCGAAAATGCCGAACGTATGAATGCTCTCCGACACGCCGCCGGCCAGCGCGACATCGCAATCGCCGAGTCGCAGCATCTGTGCACCTTGAATCAACCCGGCATTTCCCGCGGCGCACGCCGCACCAATCGTGTAATGCGGCCCCGTCACGCCCAAGTTCAACGCGGTTTCACCGGCGGAGTTGTTCGCCACGGTGCGCGGATTGTGATGGTGCGACCAGAACTGCGTGTCATAGTCGTAGCCTTTCAGCGCATAGACTTCGTTTTCGGTCTCGACGTTGCCATGCTCGGTGATCCCCAAATAGATGCCGACGCGGTTCTTATCGATGGCGTCCCAAGCCAGTCCGGCATCGCGAATGGCTTCGTTGGTGCAATAAATGCCGACGCTCCCCGCGCGAGTGCCGCGGCGGACGTCTTTTTTCGACTGATACCGCAGCGCATCGAACTTGCACACGCCCGCCAAGGTCTCGCCGACGTAGCGGATCTCATACGCCGTCACGCCGCTCTTGCCGGCGAGCAACGCGGCGCGGTACTCGGCCAGGTTGTTGCCATTCGGCGAAGTCAGGCCAATGCCAGTAATCACGATCCGCTGATGGTCCGGAAGGGCCGCGGGTTCGTGGGTCGGAATGATTTGCGAAACGGGCATGGCGATTGAACTCGAAAAGGCAAACTCGAAAAAGTACGGCGGAAACTATCGAACCTATCGCTTGGGAAGGGACTTCACAAGTCACGCCGCAGCGCCAGCCTTGGCCCGCGGGCTCACAACAAACGCGATCGATGCTTTTCCAGCTTCGCTGTTTCGCTGATACGCAATATAACATCTCGGAGATTGGGCTGCTGTTCCATAAGTTGATTCGTTGCTGGGAATTGCGCTGATTCGAATCGCAAACCCGATAACAGTTATCTGGCATTTGATAACCCCCGGCAGTCGGTATACTTCTGCCATATTCGCGTGCGATAACCCCGGCCATAACGCCGGATTACCTTCTAACAAGCCTGAGATAACCGGCCTCGTCAACCTGCAAGCTTCGTGCTCGCCGAGTACTCGTGAGGCAGGCGCACAAACCTCGGGGTTCGTGCCACAAAACTAGCGGCGCGGTACACTGTCACGCGCATTTCTGGGCTGTGATCTCACGCGAGTTGCTTCATGTCCACAACGTCCGCGAGTCTGCTCGAACGCATCCGCCACGATCCGGCGGCAGAGCAATGGCAGACGCTGGTCGAACTCTACGATCCGCTGATCCGCGGCTGGCTCAAGCGGCAGTCGGTGCTGGCCAGCGATGCCGACGACCTGGTCCAGGATGTCCTCACGATCGTCGCGCGACGGTTGAAAGATTTTGAACACAACAGCCGGCCCGGCGCTTTTCGCACCTGGCTGCGGACCATCACCATCAACTGCGTCCGCGATTTCTGGCGAAGTCGCAAACGCGAAAACGCCGGCGGCGCCGAAGTGCAAGAACTGCTCGATCAACTAGCCGATCCCAACAGCGGCCTGACGCAGGCTTGGGATCTGGAACACGACCGCTTCGTCACGCAGCAACTGCTGGCTCGCCTCCGCAGTGAATTTGAACCAGCCACCTGGCGGGCGTTTGAGCGCGTGGCTCTCGACGGTGCATCGGCCGCGGAAGTGGCCAAAGAATTGAAGCTCACAACCAACGCGGTGTTCATCGCCAAGAGCCGCATCCTCGCCCGATTGCGGCAAGAATCGCGCGGGTTGATTGATGAGTGAAATGCGCTCCGGCGGCTCGAATAAACCGCGACGACAACCAAATTCCGAAATTTTCTCAAAATCTCCTGAAAGGTTTACCCCCGGCAGTACATTTAAGCTATTAGCCATTCCCACTTCCGCATTCTCCTTTCTCACTTCTGCCTTCCACCATGCCCATCACCGCGCATCCGACGTCCGCCGCGCTGCTGGCCTATGGGCAAGGGAGGCTCTCGCCGGGGGAAATGTCGGCGATCGAGAGTCACCTCGCAGACTGCAACTCCTGCTGCGAAGCACTCGAGTCGACCCCCGACGACACGCTGATGATTCGCGCTCGCGAAGCAGCAACTAGCGGCTTTCGGGCTCGAGAACAAACCGTTGCAGCGGCACGCTCGGCGCCGCCGCGAGAAATTCCGCAAGCCCTGCGCGATCATCCGCGCTATCGCGTGCTCGGGCTCATCGGCCATGGCGGCATGGGGGCGGTTTACAAAGCCGAGCATCGCAAGATGGAACGGCTGGTCGCGCTCAAGGTGATCAACCCGGCTTTTGTTTCCAGCCCGGCAGCGCTCGAGCGCTTTGAGCGCGAAGTAAAGACGGCGGCCAAACTGTCGCATCCCAACATTGTCGCTGCGCACGATGCCGATGCGGCTGGCGATCTGCACTTTCTGGTGATGGAGTTTGTCGAAGGGATGAGCCTCGATCGGTTCGTTGCTTCGAAAGGACCGCTGCCGCCAAATGTCGCTGCGAACTTGATTTATCAAGCAGCACTCGGGCTGCAACATGCCCATGAAAAAGGAATGATCCATCGCGACATCAAGCCGCAGAACCTGATGCGGACTCGCGATGGCTCCATCAAGATTCTCGACTTCGGCCTCGCGCGGCTGGCGACGCAAGCGCTGCAAAGCGCCGGGTTGGTCGAAGAAAATGCGACGGCCCCCGAACGTCCAGCTGATGCGACGCGGGCTGGTTCGCTGCTTGGCACGCCCGATTACATCGCCCCCGAACAAGCGACCGATGCTCACGCGGCCGATATCCGCGCGGATATCTACAGCCTGGGTTGCACGCTTTATTTTCTGCTCACCGGTGAACCGCCGTTCGCGGGCGGCACGATGCTCGACAAGTTGCACGCCCACAAAACGTGCGCGCCTACGCCCATTCAGCTTCGCCGGCCGGAAGTGCCGGACGAATTGGCCGCGGTGCTCGATCGGACGCTCGCCAAAGATCCCGCCGAACGTTATGCCCGGCCCGCCGATCTGGCCAAAGCGCTCAAGCCACTGGCGCAGGCGCGATCGACAACGGTCGCAGCGAGTGAACTCAAAGCAAATGTGCTGCCGTCACCCACGGTCGTTGCGGAAGTGAAACCGAATGTTCCCGCCGCGCTCGACAGCTTGAATATCAATCGGAGCGCTCCTGCGTTGCCCGCGATTGGCAAGTCGCTGCCGACGAGCCGCTCTGGCGGAGCGAAGTCCGAACAGGAAGTTTCGCCGTTGCTGTGGATCGGCGCCGGAGTAACTGCACTGCTGATGATCGTCACGACCATTTGGCTGCTCAGCGGCGGTAATCGATCACCGGTTCCGCCAGACAAGGGAAATCAGCAGGTCGCCCAACAAGTGAGTGGGGATTCCGAACCGCCCAAAAACTCGACGAAACTGAACGAGTCCAAAGCAAAAGTTGTTTCGCTGGATAATCAAGAATCAGCCACCAAGAACTCTAATCGTCAGCAACAAGGCGCCGTCGTTCCGGGTTCCGGCAACAAGCCAGTGCTGATGGTGCTGCCGACGCGTTGGCTGTTCTATCCCGATTACGATCTCGTGCAGAAGGCGCTCGCCCGTAAGTCGATGCAGCTGGAAACGGCCGCCATCAGCAAGAGTCCGGTGGGTTATGCCGAAGGCGGTGCGGGGCCAGCCAATTTTCGTCCCGATCACGCCTTGTCCAATGTCAGCGCCAGCAATTACGCGGCGATCATTTTTGCTGGCTATCGAGCCGACGAACTAACATCCCCTGGTACTCCTGGCTTTACCGAGACCGCTCGTTTGTTGCGAGAGTTTCAAGCCGCTGGCAAACCGATCGGTGCGTTGTGCGCTGGTCAACACATTCCCGCGGCGCATGGTCTGTTCCGCGGCCGGCAAATCACGGGTGGGCAATATGCCGAAGGCTTTCCCGAAGTGACCAGTAGCGGTGCGACGCTGACACACCGCAACGTGCAAGTCGATGGCAAATTGCTCACCGGTTCGTTGGCCTCCGATGGTCCAGAGCTTGTGGACGAGCTGGCCAAATTGCTCGGCCGCTGAGTCGCACGCGTCCTTCTTACGATAGACTACCAAGAGTGCTTGTTCACTCTCCGGTAGTCACGATCATGAAGCCGCACTTGAGCCTGGCCATTATTTCTTTGTTTGTTTGGTCATCAACCATTCCGTTCTCCCGGGCCGAAGACGCTCCGCCCGAAAAGCCGCTGAGCGCACTGATTGTCTACGATCACGGCGGCCAGACCAACGTGCTGCGCGTCGAAGGTGAACGACAGCTGGCCATTCTCGAAGCGTATTTTCCCGGCTATCGCACGCAGCCTGAGTCGAGCGAAGCCGGCGCGTGGGAAGCGAAATATGAAGTCTTCATCAACCTAAAGCACGGCAAGACATATCGCGTGTTGGTTTCGTCGAACTCACGCTTCTGGTCGATGGGCCGCGGCGATTTTGAGATGCGTGGTTACTTTACCGACTTCGTCGCCGCGATGCTGAAGATGAAAAACCCTCGACCAGCGCCGCGAGAATAAAATCGAACCATGCCCTCAGCCCGCAGCATCATCCGTTGGTTTTGCCCCTACTGCTCCTGGCACGAGGATGGGACCGTTGCCGAACTAGATAACCAGCTTCGCCGGCTCGGCATGCTCAAGCGCGATGAAAAAGTGGACGTCGCGCTGCTGCTGGAACTGGCGCGGATCAAGAAGCCGGACCTGCGTTGCCCCAACTGCCGCAAGGTGGGCTACACGGCCGAAGCGGTTGATCCTGGTGAAGATGACTGGGGCCGCGGCAAACCGTGCGCGAACTGCGGCACGGAGATTCCAGCTGAACGACTGGAGCTGTTCCCCGATCAGGATTTATGTGCCAAGTGCCAGGGGACGATCGATGCCGGCGGGCAGCTGTCGGGGGATGATTACTGTCCGAATTGCGGCACGCCGATGGTGATCAAAAAGACTAGCAGCGGGATCAGCCGCTATCAGCAAGTTTGCCCGAGTTGCCGGCGGTAAGGTGTTGTAATGCCATTCAGAACACTACTCGCGACAACCTGCTTGTTGATTGCGTGCGGATGTGGACAACAGCCAATGAAAAAACTGCCACCTGAAGTCATCCCGATTGAGTTTGTCAGCAACGAAAGAATAATCGAGGAGTCGAGTCGATGTGGCACTCCAGTTGGCTCAGGTAAGTATGAAACTTGGGAACGATTGCATGCAGCTGTTTGCACGGTTGCAGAGCAATACGGCAGCGCTTCTTGGGATCCAGATCCATTGCCCGATTTTTACTTTTCGGGAGATTGGTTTGACGAACGTCAGGATAGTTTTGCGTTGTGTTCCACGAATGGATTATCTGCGCAAGCTTTGCGAGACTTTCAGAAAGTGGTGGCGGCTCATCATTCCAGAGCATCACTGCATCTGGGCGGCATTGAAGAGCCAATCAAAGACCTTGAGGTCCTTATCACTTCGACCGGCATCTTCGTGAAATGGGATGACGAATCTCCTGCTCGCACCCGGCAGCGGTTGGAAAAGTTGCAGATTCGGTTGGAATGAGGAATTTACGGCCGGAATCGGCTTCTTCTTGCCATTTTCCGGTGTTTTCGCCGCTTGACCGGCGGTCGGCCCCCTCGAACAATGGAGCGAGCGAAGGTTCCTGTATAGAGCCCCCCGGCCCGCTCGATTTTCCCCGAGCACTCTCTCTGTATGCCGAGCAATAAGTCGGTATTCCGAGCAAAAGTACGTAACCTTGGACCTAATTTCGCTATGGGCGCTCCGCTTCGACCTGGTTCTGCCGCCCGCCTGGGGCTCACAAGTGTGCTGCCAGGTCGGTCGTGCCGAGCTCTGATCTGGGCCATTTTGGCCCGCCTGCGAGAAGCCAACGCCCGCCCCGTGCCGTTTTTGGCCCGGGCTTGTCCCTCTCCCTATCAGGCCCTGCAGCGGGTGACCGGAAAGTGTCCGCGGCATCTGGACAGCTGGTCGATGAGCCGCGACCGTTGCCGCGAGGTCTTTACCTCGGCTGTCGCCCGGCCTGAAACGGGTGTGCTGATCGATCCGGGCGAGCAGGGTGATTGCCCGGCTTGTTTCGCGGCGGAGAAGACTGATGCTGCCGCTCGACAGCCGGGCAAAAGCCCACAGACGCGCAATTTTGAAACGCTCTGCCAGTGGCTCGATCTGCCGCGGCTAGGGCTCGTCGATGTGCGCCGTTTGCAACTTTGCCGACAACAGCGGTTGCCGGTTGCTGTCGATGCGCTGTTGCTCGACGGCGTGGAAAACATCCGCCAGGCCGTCGCCGTGCAGACCGAGCTCGAAGCGCTGTGGCGAGTGCCAGTGCTTGGACATTTGCAGTTGCCCGCACCGGTGCGTGATCTGGTCGATCATTGGAATTGTGAGACGTCGCCATCTGTCGATTTGTTCGGCATCCTCGCCGATCATTTGTCGACGCGCTGGGACGAGCAGTTGATGGGCGAACTGATGCAACGCCCGGCCTGGCCGCGGGAATTCGAAATCTCGCAGCAACCGCCGAACGGTCCGCGCACGCGGATTGCCTTTGCCCAAGACGAAGCCTTTGGCTGGTGTTTTCCTGAAGCGCTCGATGCACTCGAGCGGGCTGGCGCCACGCTGTTGGACTTCTCGCCGCTCCGCAGTGAACGACTGCCGGAGCAAACCGATTTGGTTTACATCGGCTGTGGTCATCCCGAGCGGTATGCAGCCGAACTGTCGCGCAATCATTGCCTCATGCAATCGCTGCGTAGTTATGCCGCGAATGGCGGACGCATTTATGCGGAAGCGAGTGGCGCCGCGTATCTGAGTCGCCAGTTAATCTTGCCTTGCGGCGCAGCGGCGAACATGGCCGGGCTCTTGCCGATCAACGCGCGGTACTGCGGCGATTCGGTTCCGCCCGAACAAACCGAAGTGACGTTTGGTCTCGGCTGCTGGTTCGCCGAGCGGGGCACTTCGCTGCGAGGCTATCGCGCCGCGCAATGGCAACTCGATCCCTGCGGTTCGATGCTCACTTATGCACAGGATCCGACGCAGCGGTGCGACGTGCTCGGTCGCGGCAATGTGATTGGCAGCCGGATCCTTTTCAATATCGCGGCGCATCCCACGCTGCTCGAACGCTTCGCGCGGCCCAGTTCGCCGCTTGGTACGGTGCTACGCACTGCGCGATAGACCGCCCGCGGCCGTAAGGCCAGATCATTGCGCCAACTCCCGCGCCTCACGGCGTCGTACATCCCTGTCAGCGATCCAAATCCATTACGCACTCGCGCCACAACGTGTCGATGTCTTTGCCGGTCATGTCGACCAGATCTTCCGTTGCAAATTTCATCGCTTGCATCCGGCGGTGAATTTTGTCGACCGTGCCGGGATATTTTTCGTCGAGCCAGACCAAGAACTTCGCCGTCACCCCGTAACTGTTCTGGTAGCTCTGATCAGGCCGCAATTTCCGCGGCAGCGACCAGCCAGGCTGTTTGGCCGGTCCGTATAAATGTCGCGCGTAATCGGCGACACCTTCGGTAAGCCAACCTGGATCAGGATTGGGATAAGCCTGCACCAGGTGCGTCAGCTCATGCGTAAACAGGCCCAGATCATCAGGGTGTTTTTGAAACCAATCGACGCTCACTGTCACGGTATCGCGGTGCGAATAGCCGGGTACTTTGATTCCCTTTTTGAAGACCAGTTTGATGTGCCGCGCGGCAAACTGCTCTCCGTTTTCGAATCGCTTGAGTAGCTTCGGATAGCACTCATAAAAGAGCGTGGTCAGTTCGCCAGCGATCTTGGCCATCTGCGGATCTTCGATCTCCCCTTCCACCGTCAGCTTGAGCGGCGGCGGCTGCTGCGGCGGTTCTGGCTTGGAAACCTCTTGGGCTGCCGTCGAATACCCGGCGCACAAGGCAATAGCAAGGCAAAAGCTCAAGAGTGCGTGGCGGTTCAGCGTCAAATTCATGGTGCACGGCGTTCGGAAGAGAGGAGGTTCAGAGCCGAGAAAAGTATACTCAAGAAACTATCGCGACTCGCCCAGCCGCGTGGTAGTCTAGTCCTCGCAATTACCTCTCCCATCCTGTTTGAGACCACCGCGATGAGCCAGTTTCGCACCCTGTTCGGCCCTCGTTTGTCCCGCCACGGTTTTACGCTCGTCGAACTGCTGGTCGTCATTGCCATCATCGGCGTCTTGGTCGCTCTGTTGCTCCCGGCTGTGCAGGCTGCCCGCGAATCGGCGCGGCGAACGCAATGCGTCAACCATTTGAAGCAACTGGCATTGGCCTTTCAGAATCATGCCGATACGTACAAGATTCTCCCGTCGGCCGGTGGTCCGAGCTGGAACTATCACATGAGTTACATCAAAGGTGTTCCCCAAGTCGGCAAGGATCAACATGGCGGCTGGGGCTTTCAGATCCTGCCGTACATCGAACAGCAACAGCTCTGGGAAGGGAGTGGCCAGTCGGTCGATTTGGAGAAATCGATTCAGGCCATCGGTGCTCCACTCAAGGTGATGTTCTGTCCGACGCGGCGTCCACCCGAAGTGTTGTCGACAGGCGATTGGTACAACTATCTACCTGACGGCAGCAGCGGAAATGCGGGCAGGAGTACACCGCACGCCAAGAACGATTACGCCGGCGCGACGCTCGACGGCGGCTCGGGCGATGATGCGAACGGCGCCGGCGCGATTACCCAAGTCAATCCGCGCCGCCTGAGCGACATTACCGATGGCACAAGTTCCACGATGCTCCTGGGCGAGAAGCGAATGAACGTGCAATTGCTCAAGCAGTTTCAAGCCAACGACAACGAAGGCTATACCTGTGGTTGGAACCACGACACGATGCGTCATTCCGATCGTATTCTCCTTCCCGATTTCCGCCATCCGACGGATCCCGGCGACGATCGCTTCGGTTCGTCGCATCCCGCCGGCATGAACATCGCGCTCGTTGATGGCTCTGTTCGGATGATTCCCTACAACATCGACGCGCTAATTTTCCGCAACCTGGGACGCCGCGCCGATGGCGAAGTCGTCTCCCTGCCGAATTAACCCCGCTTGTGATTTTCTCACCGCTCCTACTCGCCTCTTCCACCTGCCACTCATTCACCATGCGTAACGCTTCTTTGTTTCTGGCTTTGCACAGCGTCGTGATTTTTTTCGCCGGTTGCGGCGGCCCGGCGGGGACGGTCACCGTGAAATGCGAAGGAACTTTGTTGAAGGACGGCCAGCCCTTGCAGGTCGATAAGCGTGAGATCGGCGTGGGCCAGGTCACGTTGGAATTCATTCCGGTGGCCGACACCGGCCCCGCGCCGCAGACCTACGGCGCTCAAGCCGACGCCGCGGGCAAATTTTCGCTACCCGGCGGCATCCCGCCCGGCAAATACAAAGTCGCCGTGCATCAATGGGATCCCTACCCCGACGCTGACAAACTGCAAGGCGCCTTTGCGAAAGAAAAGACACCCCTCGTTCGCGAAATCGACGGCAAATCGCCGATCCACATCGAACTGTCGAAACCCGAGTGAGGCTTGCTGATTTCCAGGCAGTCGACGTACGATTTTCAGCTGACCTCTAAATAAGGCGAAAAGTTTCGCCCTTGAACGATTTCTGTTCGTGACCTAAGATTCAAATAGTAGCGGGGTTGCGCCTCTCCAAAGGATGGGCCACGTCAAGCCCGTCGACCTCTCCTGTCGATCGCTACGACTCCCTGGCGCGCATGGAAGGCCAGTGGTTTTTGTGAAGAATGGTTGGTGAGGATGGACTGATGTATAAGCCAGGTGATCAGGTCGTTTATTACGCCAGCAAGCATAGCACTCACCCGACTCCACGTGCGGAAGAATTGGAGCCGGAGCCTTACGGCGAGGGCTATCGTTACGCGGTCCGCAAGTACTGGGTCGTTTCCGAAGTTCGCCAGGACGGCACCGTTGCCCTCAAAACTCGCCGCGGTAAAGAACGCGTCCTCAGCTGCAACGACACCCGCCTCCGTCTCGCCCGCTGGTGGGAACGTTGGTTCATGGCCGGCCGTTTTCCGACCGGGCATGAAGGTTTCACAGGTTAGTGTTCTGGCGCGCAATGCCTGATCGGCGCGAGTACGTTTGATCCGGCCTACTGTTTACGACTTCCCGCGCGGAATCACCGAGCGGATGCTGTCGACTAGGTTTTGAAACATGTTCGGCACCGGCGCGATCAGCACAGTGCCCGTTCCTTCGAAGGTGCTCAGCAACCCTTCGCCCGAAGTAACGCTGCCCATCAGCGAACGCGACGCGCGCTGCACTTCAAACTTTAGCCCTGAAGTGCGAGCCAGCGCGAACTTGCCATCGACGGAAAGCTTCTCGCCGTTGAGGTCCAACCGTTCAACATAGCCAGGCGCTTGCATCACGACCTTGCCGGTACCTTTGACCAGCGTCTGAAACCAGCCTTCGCCGCCGAGCAGAGCGGACAATGCTTTGTTCCGCCAAACGTCGATGCCAATCGACATATCGCTGCACACGTACGACCCTTGTTCGAGAATCCATTCTTCGTTGTTGAGTTCCATAATGTGATACTCGCCAAAGATCGGCGGGCCGAAGAAAATCTCGCCGACGCCGCTGTACGTTGGCCGAAAGATGTTCTCGCTCGTCACCAGGCTCTTCAGCAACCCGCCGACCGACGGCGCCGGCGTCGAAATATCGATCCGTCCGCGCATATAATGCAGCGCGCCGGACTCCGCGCGAATCGATTCATTGTTGATCGTCGCGCGGATCATCTTTAGGCCCTCGCGGGCGACAACTTCAAACGTGGCCATGGTGCAGGTTCCTGTGGTTCGAATTAGTAGGCCGGGAAGAAGGTAACTCCGCAGTTCCGGCAGGATGCGGAGCTTCATTTATCGCAGCAAGTCTTCCTCATTGCTCGGTTCTGGCAAAAACTCGACGTCCGCAAAAATCTCGGCAAGCGGCAACTCGCTTTTGATTTCGGGCAACGGAATGATCGCATCCAAGCCTTCGTACACCTCCGGCATAAACCCGTCCTCCGTACGCCGATAGATGACGACCTTAGCATCCTCTTGTTCAACGATCGCATAAACAGATAAGGCGGGAATTGTCAAATACGCGTCCTTCTTCTCACCCTGATCCGTCCGTCGCGTGGAATTCGAAAGGACTTCAAAGATGATCACAGGATCATCTTGAAACGAATCATCAGGCGGATTCGGGCGACAGACAACCTGACAGTCTGGATAGTAGAACCGCCACTGCGTCGGCAGGCGAACTCGAACTTTTGTATCGGAATTGTAGGGGCGGCATTTCTGGCCGCGGAGGCGCGAACCAATCGCAACCGTGATGTTCGTCGCGATTACATTGTGCACGTTCCGCCCGCCGGCAATCGCGTAAACAACACCTCCCAGATACTCGTGCTTCACCTCCGACACAAGTTCGCCCGCAAGGTAGTCCTCGACCGATATCAGCTGTAGTTTTTTGACTGCCCTCATCACCTTAGTTTATCACCGTCCCCCTGCCTTTTGAAACTGTCGCCGCTGCGGCCGATCGGCCGAGGGTTTGGGCGGCGATTTGAGCAATCGCAAATTGCCGGGCCCGAGCAAATCGAGCAAGCGCGACTCGAGTTCCTTCGTAATGTTCAGTTTGAACTTGTTCACGCGCAGATCGACGATGCTGCGATCTTCGGTCAATACCGACATCCGCAAGCCGCCGGGTTTCTCGCCATTGGCCGGATAGCCGCGGATGATCTCGTAGGCTTTCTTCACCGTCTCGGGGCCATGCTGCCGTTCGTCGAAGCGGATCTCGATGCCGCTGGTGCTTCGCTCGTCGATATCGGCGAGCGTGTTGAGTTCATCCACCACCAGGTTCGCTTCTTCACCGCCGCCACGGCGGTCGATCCGGCCGCGAACCATCAAAATCGCATCGGCCTGCACCAGCTGACCGTACTCCACAAAACTGCTCGGCCACAGCGTGCAGCGAATCACACCACCCTCGACATCTTCCAAATCGAACATCACCCAGCGCGACGGTTTGCCCGGCTGCGGATTCTTTGAGTTGCCAAACTTCAAAGCCGCGAGCATGCCGCCGAGAATCACTTCCTGTCCTTCTGGCAGCGACTTCGCGCCCAACACCGTGTGCGAGCGATACATGGCCAGCTTGGTTTTGAATTCATCGAGTGGATGGCTCGACAGATAAAAGCCGAGCACCTCTTTCTCGGCCTGCGCCATTTCCTTCGCAGGAATCTCCGGCAGATCGGGCAGCTTGACCGCGGGCTTGGCTTCTTCATCGCTTCCGCCCATTGCGCCGAACAGCGACTTCTGGCCGCTTTTGCGATCCGAAGCAACGCTCTGGCCTGCTTGAATCGCGCGCTCGATGATCGAGCCGAGTTGCGAACGCTTCACGCCGAAACAATCGAACGCGCCGGCCTTGATCAACGTTTCGATCACACCCTTGCTCGCGCCGCTGGAATCGACTCGTTCGCAAAAATCGAACAAGTCCTTGAACGGCCCCCCCTTCTTGCGCGCCGATGCGATTGCTTCGCCGGCGTTGCCGCCGCAACCACGGATCGCCGACAAACCGAAGTAAATCTTGCCGTCGCCGACGGTGAATTCCACGTCGCTCGTATTCACGCTCGGCGGCACGACTTCGATGTTCATCCGCTCGCAATCTTCCAAATGCTCGACGAGCGCATCTTTAGTTTTGAAGTTGCGGCCTTCGATATCACCGCACAATAGCGCGGCCATGAACTCGACCGGATAATGCGCCTTCAAGTAGGCCGTCATGTACGCGATAAGTGCGTACGCCGTCGAGTGCGACTTATTAAAGCCGTAGCCCGCAAACTTGATGATCATGTTCCAGAAATCTTCGGCTTCGTTCTTGGCGAGCCCTTTCTCGCTGCAGCCGATCATGAACTGATCTTTGTTCTTGGCGATCAGCTCTTCCTTCTTCTTGCTGATCGCTTTGATGCAGGTGTACGAACTGGCGAGCTCGATGCCGCCAAGCTCGTTCAGAATCCGCATCACTTGTTCTTGATACACCATCACGCCGTGCGTTTCGCCGAGCACCTTTTCGCACACGGGATGGATGTAGTTGGCCTGTTGCCGGCCGTTCTTCACTTCGACGTAGTCGCGAACCATGCCCCCTTCGAGCGGACCAGGGCGGTAGAGGGCGTTGGTCGCGATGATGTCGCGGAAGTGATCGGGCTTCATCTTCTGCAGCAGATCGCGAATGCCGCCCGATTCAAGCTGAAAAATGCCTTTCGTCTCGCCGCGCTGCAGCAGGGCGAAGGTCTTCTTGTCGTCGAGCGGGAACTTGTATGGATTGATCTTCGTGCCGGTCGTTTGCAGGATGATCTCTTCGGCCTTGCTGAGAATCGTCAAGTTCCGCAGGCCGAGAAAGTCCATCTTCAAGAGGCCAGCCGCTTCGACGTCACCCATCGACCACTGCGTGATAATGTCATTCTTGCCGCTGACTTTGCCCAGCGGCACATATTCGGTCAGCGGTTTATCGGCGATCACCACCGCGGCCGCATGCGTGCCGATATTCCGCGCAAGGCCCTCGATCTTGCGCGCGAGATTCAGCACCTCGCGAATTTCCGGATCGGTGTCGTAGAGCGCCTTCAGCTCTTCGGATTGCTCGAGCGCATCGTCAAGCGAAATATGGAGCACATCGGGCACCAGCGCGGTGAGCTTGTTCACACGATCGACCGGAATGCCGAGCACGCGGCCGACGTCCTTGATCGCCGCGCGAGCTTGCAACGTGCCGAAGGTGCCGATCTGCGCGACGTTAGCTTCGCCGTACTTTTCCTTCACATAATTAATGATCAGGCCGCGGCGTTCTTTGCAAAAATCGATGTCGATATCGGGCGCTTCCTTACGGTTCAAGTCGAGGAACCGCTCGAACAGCAAGTCGTATTTGATCGGGCACACGTGGCTCAAATAGAGCGCAAAGCACACGAGCGCGCCGACACCGCTACCTCTCGCGGTCGCCGGAATCCCTTTGTCGCGAGCTTCGCGCACGAAGTCCCAGACGATGAGAAAGTAATTCGGAAAGCCCAGTTTGTTGATCACGTCGAGCTCTCGATCCAGCCGCGCGATCACCACATCCGCGAGCACGCCATCCTTGAGCATCTCCGGATCGTCGCTGTAACGATCCTTCAAACCGGTGATGCACAACTCGCGGAGATACTCGGCTGTCGTCCGCCCTTCGGGCAACGCATACACCGGAAAGTGCCGCTTGCCGAGTTCGAGATCAATGCTCACGCTGTTCGCGATTTCCTGCGACCGCGCAACCGCATCTTCGAGCCCCGGGAAGTGCGCATACATTTCTTCCGGCGAACGGAGATAGAACGAATCGTTCTCCATCTTCATCCGGTTCGTGTCGGTGCGGAATCGGCCGGTGTTCACGCACAGCATCACGTCCTGGGCTTCGGCGTCATCGCGGTCGACGTAATGCGCATCGCTCGTCGCGACCAGCGGCAGGCCCATCCTTTTCGCAATCTCAACGGCTCCTTCCAGCTGAATCCGTTGGATGTCGACGCCGTTGTTCATGATCTCGATGAAGTAGCGATCGCCGAACAGCTTGCTGAACCAGGCCGCTGTATCCATGGCGGCTTTGAAGGCGTCTTCGCCGTCGCCGCCGCGGAGAATCGCGTTGCTGAATTCGCTCGACACGCAGCCGCTGAGGCAGATAATCCCCTCGCTGTGGGCCGCGAGAATTTCCTTGTCGATCCGCGGCTTGTAATAAAAGCCTTCGAGCATCGCCGACGACGCGAGCTTGATCAGGTTTTTGAAACCGACTCGATTCTGAGCGAGCAGCGTGAGGTGATAACTGGCTTCCTTGCTGTTCGAGGCGTCCTTCTTTTCGAACCGACTCCCCGGCGCGATATAGGCCTCGTAGCCGAGGATCGGATTGATCCCTTTGTCCTTGGCCTTTTTATAGAACTCGAGGGCCCCGTGCAGATTGCCGTGGTCGGTCAGAGCCAGGGCATTCATGCCATGGTCCTTGGCCCGGCCGATGAGCTTGCCGATCGGCGAGGCGCCATCGAGCAGGCTGTAATGCGAATGGCAATGCAAATGCACGAACGAGCGCGACATGCGGGCTTCCTTGCGGATCAGGTTGTTGCTGCGAGTACGCAGTGTTGCTGCGAGTACGCAGTGTTGCTGCGAGTCGCAGGATGTTGCTAGCTGCGGTTCATTTTAGGGTATTGGGAACGACCTACGAGGGGCTGCGACTCTAAACGGCCAAACCACCCTTGTGGGCGGGCACCAAAAGACGAACCAACGTGGACTGAAAACCGTAAGTCATTTAATGAAATTGACTTACAAAAAACAGCCAGGGGTTGATTAGCAACATTTCTGTTGCTTTCTGTTGCTTTCTGAACAGGTCGACAACGACTTGTGTTGCCCGGATAAACGCCCCAAGCACCGATATCAACAGTCAGATAACAAGTCTGGCGACTGGGACAACAGGTCGAGGTTAGTGTCGACATAAAATTTCTCCGCGCAGCAGGTACTAGGCCCAGACGCTCTTTGCCCCTGAGTGAAAGTTTGCCAGGAGTGCACCACGGACACAGCCAATTTCAAAAGTGCACTTTTGTCCATTATCTCCTTGGATCGGCCGTTTGACAAGTCTGCCTGCAGATTTTTTCTGCAACTCGCTCATCGCGCGGCTTAACAACGGCGATAATTCACAGGTTCACCGGCTGCAACCGGCGAGTCCGGGCTAGTTCCGCGGCGTAGGCCAGAATGGCCAGCAGATCGTATTGTTCCAGATCCGCGTAGTCTGCGAGGATAGCAACGAAGACACAATTCGAGTAGTGACTGCCTACGAAGTGCCGGAACCTGGCAGGTGAAACTCATGGAAAGCAGAAAACTCACTCGTAAGACGCGAACCACCAAAGTGACTCCAGAGGAGTTCGCTCGGGATGGACAGCTGCGCGAAAAGATCAACGCCGAGTTCCCACCGGTGGAACCAATCAAAGCCGAAACGGGAGGCTTGAGCGAAATTCTCAAACAGGCGATTCAGGCGAGTTCCAAATCGGTCTATCAGATCTGCAAAGAAGCGGGAGTGTCGCAAATTGTGGTCTCGCGGTTCTTGTCCGGAGAACGCGACATTCGGCTGGCGACGGCGGATCGATTGGCGAAGGCATTGGGGTTGACGGTGGCGAAATCGTGAACGCCACTCGATATACTACAACAGCCCTTGCTAATCCTCTGCCCCTTGGGACGACTGACAGTGTCGACAAGGATCTACGTCGTAGATCTCACTAAGTCGCCCGCTCGAACAACCAGCCGGTTCGAATAAGTGTCATCCTTTACCTCAATCTGCAACTGATCTTTTACTTTCACTTCTTCGACTTCTCGCCGTGGCGCGAAAGGATTTAGCTGCCAGGCGAAAGATGGTTCAATCCACCGTTCTCGCTGTACAACTCTCGTCGCAGTTTCAGCAATTGAAATGCGCGGCTGAACACTCACCACTATTACATTGCCTTTCACAATTTCGAGTTTGCCCAGCGACTCTTTAGTTTCCGGATCAACAATCTCATCGCCTTCTTCAAAAATCACAAACTCCATGCCTTCGCGCACTCCGTCGTCAGTTCCAATATTCAGTACGAGAACAGTTTTCGAAAGTGTGCGTGCAACCTTTCCGGTAACTGCAGACATTAAATCATCTCCGGACGATCAGCTAGCTGGGAGTTCAAGTAGTCAAGTACCACACAGGCGGATGTAAGGTCACTGGCAGGCAATTCAGTCTGCCGGAAAATCCCCACCTGATATGGCGCAAGTGTATCACTGTCAATTGTTTCAGAAATCATCAGCGTCACCAGACCAGTGAGGCCGTCTTCGTCAGCAACTTCATCAACCCTAAATACAATTGCATTTTCGGAAGTAATGGGTTGATGAACCCTAAGTATTGCGAGTTCCGTTCGGACTCCGGAATTGCCGCACCTGGTAAGCATGTATGAATCCCCAACATGAATGTAGGGTTTCTCCGTTGATTCACATTGAGAAATGACAAAAATCTGATTCAGCTGTTCCTGCACCGAAATTACCGCGAATCCTTCTCGCACTTGTCGGAGTTGCGCCATTCTGGCGCAGAGTCGTGTTACTCTTGCAATTTCTGCAATCCATGCCGACCGAGCGCCGTGGTTGATTCGACGTACCAATTCATCCAGGGCTGCGCGTGGCGCGGTTGCGATTAATTGTTCCGCGTGTTCTCGTCGCAAAATCTCACGATCACGCGAGGCCCGCTCGCTCTGTACCTCGGCAGTGCAGCGGTCAAGGTCGCTGCGAATTCGCTCAACTTCACCGCGACAACGAGCTCCATACATGAACGCAGCCAGCAAAACAGCAAAGAGAGTGCCGTAGATTCCCCAAACAAAATCGTTTTGTACTGAATAGAAAAACCCCAAAATACTTCCGACCGTTGCGATCGCTAAAATAACGTCAATCGCCAAGTTTCGGGAGAAGGAATTCATTTGCTGGCCGGTCGGCATTCCTGAAGCAGGAAGTCAGTTCTATCGTGGAAATCCAACATTCACAAGAGTCCGCTTTTTCCCTTAGTCACAATGCTGCGCCCTACACCAAAATCTCCTTCACCAACTTCCCTTCCACATCGGTCAGGCGGAAGTCGCGGCCTTGGAAGCGGTAGGTGAGGCGTTCGTGGTGCACGCCCAGGCAGTGCAGGATCGTCGCGTTGAGGTCGTGCACGTGGACCGGTTTTTCGGTGACGTTGTAGCTGAAGTCGTCGGTTTCGCCGTGGACGATGCCGCCTTTGATGCCGCCGCCGGCGAGCCACATGGTGAAGCAACGCGGGTGATGGTCGCGGCCGTAGTTGTCCTTGGTGAGGGTGCCTTGGCTGTAGACCGTGCGGCCAAATTCGCCGCCCCAGACGACGAGCGTGTCGTCGAGCATGCCGCGCTGCTTGAGGTCCTTGATGAGGGCCGCGGCGGGTTGGTCCATGGCCTTTGACAGGTTGGGAATTTGGCCCGGCAGGTTGCCGTGGTGATCCCAGCCGCGGAGGAAAACCTGCGTGAACCGCACGCCCCGTTCGGCAAGGCGGCGGGCGAGCAAGCAGTTGTACGCGAACGTGCCGGGCGTTTTGACTTCGGGGCCGTACATGTCCAGCGTCTCGGCGGATTCCTTCGAAACATCGACGAGCTCCGGCACGCTGCTTTGCATGCGGAAGGCCATTTCATATTGAGCGATGCGACTCGCGATTTCCGGATCGCCAACTTGCTCGTGCTTTTTCTGATTTAACTCCGCGAGGCCATCGAGCATGGTGCGGCGAGTTTCGGCCGACACACCGGGCGGATTCGAAAGATAAAGCACCGGATCGCCGCTGCTGCGGAGTGCGACGCCGGCATGCTTGGTCGGCAGAAAGCCGCTGCCCCACAAACGCGAGAAGAGCGCCTGCGTTTGCGAGCCGGCCGCGATGCGTGAATGGAGCACCACGTACGCGGGCAGATCTTGATTGACGCTGCCGATGCCGTAGCTGGCCCAAGCGCCCATGCTGGGGCGGCCGGGGATTTGGCTGCCGGTTTGAATGAATGTGATGGCGGGGTCGTGGTTGATGGCCTCGGTGTGCATCGTCTTGATGATGGCGATGTCATCGACAACGCTCGCCAGGTTCGGCAGCAGTTCGCTGACCCACGCGCCGTGCTTGCCATGCTGCGCGAACTTGAACTTGGTCGGCGCACAAGGGAAGCGAGCCTGCCCCGACGTCATCGTGGTGATGCGTTGCCCCATGCGGACGCTGTCGGGCAGGTCCTTATCGAAAAACTCCGTCAGCTTCGGTTTGTGATCCCACAAGTCGAGTTGCGAAGGACCATCGGCCATGAACAGCCAGATCACGCGTTTGGCCTTGGGCGCGTGGTGCAGTGCTTTCAGTTCGCCGAGGCTCGCCAGCGGATCAGCGGTGGCTTTGGATGCATCAGCAGCGAAGAGCTGCGGATTCATCAGCGACGCGAGCGCCGTAGTGCCAATGCCCGCGGCCATGCGACCGAAGAAGTAGCGGCGAGTTTCGTTTTGGAGATGTTGTTCGAGGGGGGACATGGATTTTCTCGTTATCAGTTTTTAGTTCAGCGTTATTTAGCTTTGAGGATTATCCAGCAGTTCTTGCAGGCGCGGGGCGAGTTCAACCGGAACTCGCTGTGTCCACGATTGATCGATCAGTCCAACATCAATCATATCCAAAATATGGACGCGATCTTTAAGTCGAAACGACGTCAGCTTCATGCAAACCAGTGATTCGAGGGGCAACACTGCGTAACCCGCCTCATCGTCGACAGGCACAACGTCGGGAGCGGCCAGCAGACTATCGGAACGGACAAGCTCCAGAGCAAAGTCGATGTGCACGGCATCGCGGGCTTTGGCATCGGCTCCGTCCAGAAACATGTCGATGCTCTTCACGTGACGATAGACAAACCCGCCTGATTCCAAGGCTGCCTTAGCACGTTCGAAATCCTGCCGACGGAGCAGGATGTCGACATCCTGCGTATTGCGAACGGCTGCTTCATCAACGCGCGAAACCCAAACGGCAACGGCATTGCCGCCGATGACCGCGTAAGGCACGCCATGCGATTTGAGGAGCGAGGCCGCGCGCAGCAGCCTTTCTCGTACTTTTTCCACAGCACGTACCATGCGATCGAGTGAGAATTCGCCCAGCTCTACCACGGGAACATTTACTCCTTCGTCATCGTCTCATCCAGATTCAAAATCAAATTGCAAACCATCGCGTAGGAAGCCAATTGCTCAGCGGGAATCGCCGCATCGCGTGGGGCGAAACCGATGGTTAACAATTTTTCCGCTGCAGGTTTGTCCGCCGCGTACACCGCTTCGTGCTTTTGCAGCACTTTCACCAGGATCGCCACTTCGTCGGCGGACGGCTCGCGGCAAGTGGCAAGTCGGAACGCGTACGCGAGCCGCTTATGCGGCGTGTCGCCACCCTCCTTGATGATCCGCTGCGCGAGCATTCTCGCGGCTTCGACGTATTGCTGATCGTTCATCAGCAGCAGCGCTTGCAGCGGCGTGTTGGTGCGGGTGCGGCGGACCACGCACGATTCGCGCGACGGTGCGTCGAGCGTCTGCAATGCAGCTGGCGGCGCCGTCCGCTTCCAGAAGGTGTAAATGCTGCGGCGATAGATGGCATCCCCTTCGTCCATCTTGTAGTTCTGGGTATTGCTCCCTTGGAACGAGATCGCTTCCCAAATGCCCGGGGGCTGATAGGGTCGGACGCCGCGACCGCCTGGCTTTTCGGTGAGCAGGCCAGCGGTGAAGACGGCAGAGTCGCGAATCGCTTCGGCATCGAGGCGGAACCGTGGGCCCCGCGCAAGGAGCACGTTATCGCCGTCGCGTTTGAGCAATTCGGGCGTGACTTTCGACGACTGCTGATAAGTGGCGCTCATCACGATCAGCTTCTGCAATCGCTTTACATCCCAGCCGCTGTCGACGAATTCGCGTGACAGCCAATCGAGCAATTCGGGATGCGTCGGAGGCGTTCCTTGCGAACCAAAATCTTCGGCTGTCTTGACCAGGCCGGTGCCGAAGTATTGCTGCCAGAAGCGATTCACTGTCACGCGGGCGACCAGCGGATGCTGCGGATCGGTGAGCCAACGGGCCAGGCCCAAACGATTGGCCGGCGCGTCCTTGGCCATCGGTGGCAACACGGCGGGTGTGCCGGGCGTGACCTTTTCGCCCTTCTTGTCATATGCGCCGCGGATGAGAACAAACGTCTCGCGCGGGTTCGGCATATCGGCCATCACCAACGAAGCGGGAATGGCAGTGTCGACCGCTTTGCGTTCGGCCTCCGCTTTATCGACTTCCTTCTGCAACGGCAGCAAAATCTCTTTGGTCTTCGAATAGACATTTTTCAAAAAGTAGTCGCGCAGTTGCTTCTTCTGCGCGTCATTCCGCTTGTCATCAGCGACTTTCAGCACATTCTGAATGTCGCCGGGAAGCGACGATTTTTTCTGCGTCTTTTCATACGCCTGCCACACGGCGAGCGACTCAAATCCCTGACCATCTTGCGGCGTGCGCGTGACGATGCCGGCCGTGTCCCAATGCACGGTGCCGCCAAATTGCGTGAAAGCCCAGCCATTGAGGACCGCGCCGGGCTTCAAACCCACTTTCGCAGCATCCACTTCGAGCCGCACCCATTCGCCGATCGTCGGTAAGTTGCCGAGGCGGCGATGGCCTTCGGTGTCACCGCTGCCAAAGGGAATCGCATCGTCGCCCCAAAAGGCGCGATGCTCCCACGTTCCGTCATTCCATTGCAGCATGACCGTCTTCGGCGGATCGAGCGGATCGAGATAGACATAGGCAAACAGCTTGTCGCCGTCGCCGATTTTCAAACCAGGATTTGCGCCAGTGAAGAAATGTTGGCTGAGAGCCGGCGCTTTCCGCGTGGTCGATTTTTCACCCTTATAAACGGGGCCTTCTTTCTTCTCGACGAACTTCCAGGGCGTGTCGCCTTGCAACTGTGCTCCGGTTGGTGCGGCGTCTTCGATCCAGACATATTCCTTTGGTTCGAGCGACTTTTCAGCGGCCACGGCATCGGGCGTCGGATCGGTGTATTCGATCGTCGCGGTCTTTTCATCCATTTGCTTCCGCAAATCGGCGACCCGTTTCTCGAGTTCCGCGAGCTTCGTCAGCTGATCGGGCTGCGCGACTTTCATGATCGGCGCGGGGAGCAGCGCGTTGCCGTCCATCGCGGCGTCGGCGGCGGAATTGAAGAACGCGTAGAGTTGATAGAACTCTTTTTGCGAAACCGGATCGAACTTATGATCGTGGCAAACCGCACAGCCCATGGTCAGACCGAGGAAAATCGTGCTCATGGTCTCGGTGCGATCAACGGCGTAACGGGCGAGGACCTCATCGTTGATCGAACCACCTTCGCTGGTCGTAATGTTGCAGCGATTGAAACCCGATGCGATCTTCTGCTCGAGCGTCGAGTTGGGAATCAAATCGCCGGCGACTTGCCAGGTGGTGAATTGATCATAGGGAAGGTTGTCGTTAAATGCCTTCACGACCCAATCGCGATAAGGCCACAGCGAGCGCTCGTTATCGAAATGCAAGCCGTGCGTATCGCCATAGCGGGCGGCATCGAGCCAATAGCGGGCCATGTGCTCGCCATAGCGTGGCGACTTCAGCAGGCGGTCGACGAGCTTTTCATAAGCGGCCGGTGCGGGATCTTTGACGAACTCTTCGATCTCGGCAATCGTCGGCGGCAGGCCGGTGAGGTCGTACGTTACGCGGCGGATCAGCGTGATCTTGTCCGCCGCGGCCGAGGGCGAAACGTTTTCTTTTTCCAGGCGGGCGAGAATGAAATTGTCGATTGCATTTTTGACGTGAGCTTGCGCTTTTACCTGTGGCAACTCGGGTCGCTTCGGCGTTTCGAACGACCAATGCCCTTGATACTTGGCCCCTTGATCGATCCAGCGGCGGATCTTTTCGATTTGCTCGGGCGTTACCGTTTTGCCGGTTTCCGCCGGCGGCATCCGTTCGCTGGGATCGGTCGAGGTCAGTCGCTTAAGAATCTCGCTCTCGGCGCTCTTGCCCGGCACAATCGCCGTCGCGCCGGACTCCAGCTTGAGAATCGCCCCTTCGTGCGTATCGAGCCGCAGGCCCGCTTCGCGCTTGGCCGTGTCGAAGCCGTGGCACTTGTAGCAGGTGTCGGAGAGGATCGGCCGAATGTCGCGGTTGAAGTCGATCGGCGGATCGGCAGCCAAACTGACTTGCGGGAACGCGCCAACAGCGCAACAAAAACCAACAACCAGCGTTCGCAACAGCGTCTGCATCATCATCGTCCCCGCAGGTGGGAGGTGGGCGGGTGGAAAAAACGGTAGGGATAGCCCATTTATTACAACACACGGGCGCGGCAGAGTCTAGCGCGGAGTTGCTGCCAATTGGCAACGCGGCATGATCCACTGACTATGCTATTCTTGAACGGTTCACCATTCTCTCCTTAACGATTGTCGGGCTTATGCCAATTCGATGTTTTGTAATCGCTGCCTGGCTGGCCTTGATCGTGATCGCCGCTGCCCAGGAAACGCCGACCAATCCTGTACTGCAAGGCTATCTGAATCACGAGCAATTCTCCGCCACCGTGAAGAAGATCGGCGAAAGCGAACTCGCTGAAGTCGTTTCCCTCGGCAAAAGCGCCGGCGGGCGTGACGTTTGGTTGATCACCATTGCGACCGGCAAGCCGGAAAGCAAACCAGCCATCGCGCTGCTCGGCAATGTGCAGGGAAGCCATCTCGCCGGTGGCGAACTCGCGCTGCGGATGGTGCAGCAACTGATTGCGAAGGGTGAGAAAGACGATGCGGTGAAAAAGCTGCTGGAGCGTGTGACGCTCTACATCATTCCGCGGCCTGATCCGGATGCGAGTGAAAAGTGTTTCGTCGCGCCGTTCCGTGTGCCGGCTGGCAATGATCGCAAGACCGACGACGACCGCGACTTTGCTTTCGGCGAAGATCCGCCCAACGATCTCAATGGCGATGGCTTTATCACGCAAATGCGCATCGAGGATTCCACCGGAACGCTGATGCTGCATCCCGATGACCCGCGGGTGCTGATCACGGCAGCCCCGAAGAAAAATGAACGGGGCAAGTATCGCATCCTTAGCGAAGGGATCGACGACGACGGCGATGAGCAATGGAACGAAGACGCCGGCGATGGCGTGGCCTTTGATCGCAACTTCACGTTTGGCTACAAACCGTTCGCAGCGAACACGGGGCCGAATGCCGTTTCCGAACCTGAGTGTCGCGCGGTCGCTGATTTTTTGTTCGATCGTGTGAATGTCGCAGCGGTGTTTACCTTTTCCCTTGATGACAACTTATTTCATCCGTGGAAGCCGAACGCTCAAACGGAAAAGGAACGGATTCGCAAAAACATCCTCGGTAGCGATGCGACGGCTGTCGACTTCATGGCCGAAGCGTACAAAAAGATCCACGGCGGCAGCGATGCTCCGTCGCCACCCGATACGAACGGCGCGTTCAGCCGCTGGGCTTACTTTCATTACGGCCGCTGGTCGCTGAACGCCCGCGGTTGGTGGGTGCCGAAAACCGAAGCGAAAAAGGAAGATGCGAAAGAGGACGGCGAAAAGAAAGACGACGCCAAGGACGAGAAGAAAGAAGAGAAAAAGCCCTCCGGCGAAAAGCGTGGCAGCGAGCAGATCAATCTGCTGAACTGGCTCGCGGCGAACAAGATCGAGGGCTTTGTGGAGTGGCAAGAAATTAAGCATCCAGATTTTCCGGACCACAAAGTTGAAGTCGGTGGTTTCAAGCCGCTCGTCGATCTCAATCCCCCTGCCGCGGAACTCGACAAGCTGGCCGAAAAGCAGTTGAGCTTTTTGCAAAAGCTGCCCGACTATTTCCCCAAACTCGAACTGCGTGATCTAGCGAGCGAAGCGCTTGGCGGCGGTGTGTATCGCGTCAAAGTGACGGTTGCCAACACCGGCTATCTGCCAACGATGCCCGAAATGGGCGGTGTGAACGGCATCCCGCATCCGCTGCAAATCGAAATCAACGTGCCGAAAGACGCCGTGTTCATCCAAGGCTCGGCCCGTTCTGAAATCAATCGCTTGTCAGGCATCACCGGCAAGATTGAACGAATCTGGCTCTTCCGCCTGCCGGGCGAAGGGAAGTTGCCCGCTGATTTCAAAATTCGCGTTTGGGCGCCTGCCGTAGGCGAGGCGGTGGTGAAATGAGTACGACAACGATGAACGATCAGTGTTTAGATTCGTGTGCCACTGGCATCTTGCGGGTGCTGGCCCGGCAAGTGGACGTCGCGCCGCAGCACAGCGACTCCATACCGACTTTTGCCAAACTGAAGTCCCGTGAGCAACGGCCGTCACTCGCTGTTCAGCACTGGCAGAGCCAGTGGCACACGGGAAGTCTTGTAAGAAGATTAGGAATTGCCGCACTTTTCTGCCTCAGCGTGCTGCAATTCGCCACCGCCCAAGAGCCTGCCAAGAAACCAAAAACACCCTATCAAACCATCGGCACACCCACGTCGCCAAAAGTTCCAGCCCAGTGGAACCGCTACCACGACTACACCGAAAGCACCAAACTGCTGCACGACCTGGCCGCCGCGTATCCCGAGTATGCGAAGTTGCAGTCGCTGGGCACCACGTATGGTAAAAGGGAAATGTGGGTGCTGACCGTCACGAACTTTGCCAAGGGTGACGACAAAGACCGCCCTGCGATGTGGATCGACGGCGCCATTCATGCCAACGAAATCCAGGCGACCGAAGTGGTCCTCTACACCGCGTGGACGCTGCTCGAAATGCGCGGCGAGAACGACACCATCAAACGGCTGCTCGATGAGCGCGTCTTCTTCCTCATGCCGATGATGAGCCCCGACAGTCGCGATGCGCATTTTTATGAACCGAACACGACACATTCGCCGCGCACGGGGCAGCGCCCTTTCGATGACGACAAGGACGGTCTCGTTGACGAAGATGGTCCCGACGATCTCGATGGCGATGGCAGCATCACGATGATGCGGGTCCGCGATAAGAACGGCCGCTACAAACCGCACGCCGATCACCCGAATCTGCTCATTCAAGTGAAGGATGGCGAGAAGGGTGAGTACACGATTCTCGGCCAGGAGGGGAAAGACAACGACGACGACGGCCGGGTGAATGAAGACAGCGACGGCTATTACGATCCCAATCGCGATTGGGGTTGGAATTGGCAGCCCGATTACATTCAGAACGGCGCGCACCGCTATCCGTATTCGATTCTCGAGAATCGCTACGTCGCCGATTTCATTGCCACGCGGCCGAACATCGTGGGGGCTCAGTCCTATCACAACGCGGGTGGCATGATTCTCCGCGGGCCTGGCGCCAAGGAAGATTCGTTCGAAGGGGCCGACCTGCGCGTGTACGACGTGATGGGGAAGCGCGGCGCGGAGATGCTCCCCGGCTATCGCTACATGAACATCGCCAACGATCTGTACGAAGTGTGGGGCGGCGAAGTCGATTGGCTGCATCAAAGCCGCGGCGTCTGGACGTTCACCAACGAACTCTTCACGCCGTTCAATTACTATCGCACTCCCGGCCACGAAGGCTTTTTCGGCAGCAACGAAGTGCAGCATCTGTTCGACAAGTACTTGCTCCTCGGCGATGGATTTTCGCCGTGGAAAGAAATCGACCATCCGCAATACGGCAAGGTCGAAGTCGGCGGCATGCGGAAGAACTGGATCCGTCAGCCGCCGTCGTTTCTCTTAGAAGAAGAATGCCATCGCAACATGGCCTTCACGCTCTATCACGCCGATCAGTTGCCGCTGGTAACCGTTCAATCGGTGACGACAAAAGATCTCGGCAACGGCCTGACGGAAGTGACAGCGGTGATCGAGAATCCAAAGCTCGTACCAACGCATTCGGCTGCCGATGTGCAGCGCAAGATCACGCCGCCGGACATCGTGGAACTCAGCGGCAAGGACCTGAAGAAAGTAGTCCTCGCGCTGAAGAGCAACGAACCCTTCTTTCGCACGCCCACGGAGCAAAAGCGCGAGCCCGCGAACGTGAAGCTCGATTCGATCGGCAGCTACGGCGTGACCTATGTCCGCTGGCTGGTCGAAAGCAGCGGCCCGCTCGAAGTGAAAGTCACGAGCGTGAAAGGTGGCCGGGCGAGTAAAGTCGTCGAGTCCAAAGATTGATTGCGGCCGGGGAGTGCTGCAAGTGTGTAGACTATGGGCAACTGGCGATAGTCCACCTTGGAGATTCACCCATGAACGCACGACGGCGCCTGCGCGCACCCTGGTTTTTGCTGGCAGTTGTTATTTGCTCGGCGATGCTGACGGACCAACAGGCCGCAGCTGAAAAGCCTGCTACACCGCCCAACGTCGTACTGATCGTCATCGACGATCTGGGCTGGGCCGATCTGGGATGCTACGGCAGCACGTTTCATAAAACGCCGCAGCTCGACAAGTTGGCCAAGGAAGGGCTGCGCTTCACCGATGCTTACGCGGCCTGCCCCGTTTGCTCACCGACGCGGGCAGCGATCATGACTGGCAAATGGCCCGCGCGACTCAATCTCACCGATTGGTTGCCAGGCCGCGGCGATCAGCCCGCGCAAAAATTGCTCCGGCCGAAGATCGAACAGCAACTCCCGCTGGTTGAAGTGACGATCGCCGAGCAGCTGCGCGCGGCCGGCTATCGGACCGCGAGCATCGGCAAATGGCACCTTGGCGGCGAAGGTTTTGGGCCCGAAACGCAAGGCTTTGAACTGAACATCGCCGGCGATCAAGGGGGCAGCCCGCCCGGTTACTTCGCGCCGTTTGTGCGCGACAACAACCAAGGGAAGCGGGCTGGGCGACAGCTCAAGGGACTCGAAGCAGCGGCCGAGGGAAGTGATCTCACCGATTTGCTCACCGACGCCGCGGTGAACTTCATCGAAAAGAACAGCAAGGAACCGTTCTTCGTGTATCTGCCGCATTACACGGTTCACATTCCGCTGCAGGCGAAAGACGAACTCATCAAAAAATATCCCGCCGATCCCAAGTTCACCGGCAAGCAGAACAGCAGCGTGTATGCCGCAATGCTCGAGACGCTCGACAACGGCATCGGGCGGCTGATGCAGAAGCTCGATGAACTGAAACTGGCCGACAACACGCTGGTGATTTTCACCAGCGATAACGGCGGCCTGGCGACGCTCGAAGGGCCACACACGCCGGCGACGAGCAACGCGCCGCTGCGTGAAGGAAAGGGCTTTCTCTATGAGGGTGGCATTCGCGTGCCGCTCATCATGCGTTGGCCGGCCGGAATTAAAGCAGGCACCAGCGGCATGCCGGTGAGCAGCGTGGATCTGCTGCCGACCATTTTGGAAGTTTGCAAATTGCCGCCGTCGAAAGAAGTCGATGGCCAGAGCATCGCGGCGGCCTGGGATGATTCGCGCACCAAGCCCACGCGCGATTTGTTCTGGCACTATCCGCACTATGCCAATCAGGGCGGCAAGCCTGGCGCTGCGATTCGGTCGGATCGCTGGAAGTTGATCGAGTTCTATGAAGATGGCCGCCGCGAACTCTTTGATCTCACCAGCGACATGCGTGAAAGTCGCAACCTCGTCGTGCAACATCCAAAAGAGGCGGCAGAACTTGCACAGAAGCTGATGGACTGGCGCAAGAGCGTCGGCGCCAAAATGATGGAACCGAATCCGAACTACGCTCCCAACGCCCAAGCTGCCGATGGTACTGTGACGATGCCGGCGAAATGGGCAACGGTGCATGGCGAGACCTTGCGTTACGAACCGCTGCCGCACAAGAACACACTCGGCTTCTGGACGAATCCGAAGGATTGGGCCAGCTTTGAATTCGAACTCAAACAGCCCGGCACTTACGAAGTCGAACTCCTCGTCGGCTGCGGCAACGGCAGCGGCGGCAGCGAAGTGCTCGTCGCCGTCGGCGAACAGAAATTGAAGTTCACGGTCGAGCAAACCGGCGGATTTCAAGCCTTCGTGCCGCGCAAGATTGGTCAGATCAAACTCGACAAGGCAGGCCGCCACACGCTCGAAATCCGCCCGCAAACGAAACCGGGCCCCGCCGTGATGGATGTCCGCGAAGTACGCTTGCTACCCGTGAAGTGAAATGATTCCAATTCTTGAACTCTCCCCGAAACCTGCGGCCCACTCGATTGAGCGGAAGAAGACTCTTGCGGTGCGCCGATGGCTCGTGCGAGTTCACGATCTACTAGCATTGATCGCACTAGTGATTGCCGTTGTTCAATTGGCGACAATTCCGAACGCTGAGTTGGGAATCCTGGCGTTTTTCATTCCTCCGCTCATTGCAGCCGCGTTGCTGCTAGTCAATCGATCCGATCCTTTGCTGCTCGCAGCATGCCGGTTGTTTTTGAGTTTGCTCGCATTGGCAGTAACAACTGCGGAACTGACGGTTTCACTGCCGTTTCCCAAACCGCAGGTTCCAGGGTTGCCGCCTCTCGCTGATCGGATTGTGACCTATTACTTTGTGGCCTATGGTCTGTTCCTGTGGGTCATCTGTCCCGGTTATGTGTTGACGAACTGGTTGCGGCACTGGATCACGGAGCAGCCGAAGGGAGTTTTTGGCACTCTCTTTTTGCTGACGGCTTGGACAGCCTGGCTAGGGACCATGTTGGCCCTGGCGATCGCTTTAGTGATCGGTCGTCACCGGTTATTTTAGATGAATGTTTGTTTGTTGGTCTCCAACATTTACCACGACGCAGTATGACGACGCGAATTGGCAGTCAGATTTTTCGTGGCGAGTTGTTCAATCTCAAACGCAATTCAGTGCATGGCTGGATCGATTTTGGAGGTGATTGGGGCGTGCGTGTCGAACTGACTGGCAATCTGCTCGGTGATCTCGCCGGCAAGCGGTTTCGCTTTCAAGCGTCGCAGCCAACCAATGATCACGATTGTCCAAAAGCCACGCTCGACGATCTGGCCGATAGCCAAAGCGGCGTCACGGGCGCGATGGATCTGCGAAGCCTCGACGAGGGCAAGACGGTCCTGTTTCTCGAATGGTTCAGTCAGAACGGCCAGGTTATCGCCGAAATGATCGACCCCATCATTTCGTTTGGTCCTTTTGTCGAAGAAGTTTTTGAAGAGACAGAGGGAGCAGAATCCACATCGCCGCTGATGGGTGACGACCTGTCCGATATTTTCGGCAAGCCAGATTCCGCCGACGATCCCTATCAGCTCTTTCCAGCCGATCTCGATCGGCACTTGGCGGAAACAGGTACAGATGAAGAGCCTTCGGAGTTTGCGGAAGAATCGCCCGGCGAAACGCAGGAAGAGGATTCTGAAGACTTTCTTCCACCACCCGATCAGCCCAGCGGCAATCGGCCATGGGACGAGGTCATCCCTGGTCTCGATCCGGAAACAAAGCGGATGTACGACGAGTGGGATGAAGTCATCGACGGCACAAAGGACGTGCCCTTTATGGCGCTGTTCGATCCACCACTGAAGCTCAAGAAGCCGGCGGACATCGCTGACGAAGCCGAAGCCGTCGAGGCGTTGCGCGTCCTGTTGGCGCGGCTCGCGCTGCATTGCGTGGTGGTCCACATGTGCGAGCATTACACTGCGCTCGAAACGTATCGTTGGCTGCTGGAAGACCTGCTGCCGGAAGAGGGCGTGCATCCCCGATTGGGGCCGACCGGTTTTGTGCGGCATTACGATTCGGCCGAGCATTGCCCCGCCTGCGACGCCGAGTTCGAAGCCCGCTGGAACGCCAAGCGGGATGCCCCGGAGGAGTGAGCGAACTCCACCACGTTGACGCCCGCTCGCCAGCGGCCACAATGGGTAGGAATCCTGGGCCGCATTCAACTGGCCGCATATCACCTTGAGGAAACCACCGGGCTATGTCTGTCGATTTAAAGGGTCAGGTCGCCGTCGTTACCGGGGCTAGTTTGGGAATCGGCGAAGCCACCGCCGTCGCTTTGGCCCGCGCAGGCGCGAGCGTCATCGTCAATTACCGCTCGCATCGTGAGCAGGCCGAAAAGGTCGTGAAAGAGTGCGAAGCGGCCGGCGGTCAGGCGCTCGCCATGGCCGGCGACGTTGCCGATCAGGCCGCGGTCGAGGCGCTCATTGAAGCTGCGGTCAAAAACTTCGGCAAACTGACCATCGCCGTCAGCAACGCGGCCTACAGCGATCGCGAGATCTTTTATCAAGCCGATATGGCCGGCTTCAAACGGACCGTCGACGTGACGATGTGGGGCGCGTTCTATCTGATGCGCGCTGCGACGCAGCAAATGATCAAGCAAGGTGCTGGTTCTTCGCCGGGGGTACCCGGGGGCTCGATCGTGCTGGTCAGTTCACCGCATGCCTTCATCCCGGCGCCACGGGCGATGGCTTACAACATGTCGAAAGCGGCGATCGAGCACATGGCGCGGACCGCCGCGATTGAAGTCGCCGAGCATCGCATTCGCATCAATGTGATTCAGCCTGGCTGGACCGACACACCCGGCGAACGGAAATTCGCCAGCGAAGATACGCTGCAAACCGCCGGCGCGAAGATCCCGCTCGGTCGCCTGGGCACGCCCGAAGAGATGGCCGAAGGGATTCTCTTTCTCGCCGATCCGAAGAATACTTATCTGACCGGCGCAGCGCTGCTGATCGACGGCGGGATCAGCTTGCCCTGGTGGGCGAATCGCGGTTCGGCAGCACCGGGTTAGTTTTGTCCTTGGGAGGGCGAGGCTCCCGCCGAGCCGCCGACCTGTGGATCGACGTTCCACTGCCGGTTAGCTGAGAGTCGAGAGTGGAAAGTAGAAAGTAGATTGATTGATGAACGCGCCGCAACTTTATCTGGTCTCGTGCAACTGCGGCGAACAACTGCGCGTGCGGGTCAGCCAGGCGGGAGAGCGACTCACCTGCAAATGCGGCGCGACCGTTTCGGTGCCGACCATTCGGGGGCTGAAACAATTGCCCGTTGTCACCGACGAAGAGCACAAGCCAGTCGCCCCGGCGGCCAGATGGCAAGGGCCTGCCTTTGCCATCGGCGCGATCGCGCTGTTTGTGGGCTGCCTGGTCCTCGCGGGGACCGCACTTTTTCCGCCGCAGGAAATCACCTTCGAGGTTTCGTCCTTCGGCTACTCTGAAGAAGAACTCGCCCGCGCTGAGATTCCCGTCGAGGAACTGGGAATTGACAAGCTCTATGACGAGTTCAACACGCTACGGACCAAAGGCCGCAACGAACAAGGACGATACTTGCAATCACAAATCGATCAGGCCCGCCAGAATCAAAAAAGCCGCCAGCTGACTGGCATCAGTTTGACGGCGGTTGGTGCATTGCTGACGATCGTCGCGCTCTTCCTGCCGATGATGGCGAACAAGCCTGCGCGGTAAGCACGAGCGCGAGGAGTCGAACCTCGTGCAGCAGTTTTGGAGACTGCTTGCTCACCCAGGAGCACACTCGTTTGTTGCATTCGCAACTGACAATTGAAGTTTGACCTTGCATACTCCCTCGCCGCAGTACTCGGGCAAGAGCGCCCGGCATGTCGAACTATCCTCAGAGACGCAGTCGCCGCGAACAGGTTCGCGTGGAAAACTGGCCCCTGTTTCATCGTAAACGTTCAAAAAGTACTCGACTTTTTGAACACCTTTGCGCGCCGTTCCCGAGAGTTGCGCTAGCGCGCGTTCAAAAGGTCGCCAACTTATTGAACGCCCCCTGATTGAGCGAGCATGCCAAGGGCCTGTTGTTGCAACGACAACTAAACCTTCGTTGCCAACACTTCCGCCAACTTCGCCGGCGAACATCCGAAGAGCTTCACATACTCATCATGCGAAGGCTGCAGCCGCACGCGCACTTTATCGGCGTGGTTGAGCGCGATATCGGCCAGCTTGTGCTGTTGATATGGATTGCGGAGCCGATCGAACGTCGCATCCGCAAATGCCGCGACGCCGGGCACACGATAGGCAATTGTCGGCACGATTTCTTCGTAGAGCAAGTCGCGAATCCAGCGCGTCGCTTTCAGGTCGCGCAAAACGTCTTGGACCGTGACAAAGCCTTTGTCTTTGAACTTCGCCACCATCGCCGAATGCAGGCCGTTCAGAATTCGCACTTTGCGAAGGTAGCAGAAGGCCAGATCGTCGACGAGTTGCATCGCCGGATGACTGAACAGCACGAGGTTGCCATTTGCCGGCCTTTCGATGGCCCAGAGGGCATAGGGCTCGGCACAGGTCAGCAGCGCATCGTCTTTGGCAAGCGGATGATCGGCAGGGGGACTGGTCACGATGCAGTCGACCAGGTTGTTGAGCCACAAACATTCGTTCGTGACATACGCGGTAAACTCTGCGGGCAAACTCCAAACGGCAGCCTGTTCCACCACGAGCGCACGGAGTTTATCAGCGTTTCGCTCGATCAACTCGCACGGCAAGATCGTGATGCCGCGGAAGCGATGATTGAAACGGGCCCACAATGTTTGTGTTAATTTGCCAGGCAGCGATGCCGGTGGATGGCTCGTGAGCCTGTCGGCAGGATCGAGTCTGTAGCCTGCTTCGGTTGCGTTCGAGACGACATACTTCAGATCCGGGCTGCACGCGATCCGCAGCACTTCTCGCCAATCGTCGGCAGCGACGACGGAACGACTGATGCTGTTTACCTTTTCCGGCCGTTCGATCAGTTCGCCGTTTTCGTAACCGCGGACGAGGACGGTGAAGCCATCTTGCGCCTGCATCGAATCGGCACGGCCGTCGATTTCGCGCTGCACCACGACCACGCGGCCGACCTGCTGGCCACTGTCGTTGGCTTGCTGAATGAAACGATCGACAAAGGCCCGCAGAAACCGCCCCGCGCCGAATTGCAGCACCGTTTCGGGCAACGCATTGCTCATAGCCCGACCTCGACGACGGCTTTGATGACGCCGGTTTCCGGCCTGGTGTAGGACGGAAAGACTTCGATCAGGCGCTCGAACGGCGCGCGATGTGTGATCCACGGCGTGGTGTTGATCTGACCTGCTTCCATCAGGCCGATAATCCGCGTGAAGTCCCGCGGCAACGCGTTGCGCGAGCAGAGCAACGTTCCTTCCGGCCGATGAAAAACCGGATGCTTGAACTTCACTTCGTCCGTCGTGATGCCGACGTAAACCAGGCGGCCACCCGGCGCGATCAGGCCGAACGCGTTCGACATCGAAACGGCAGAGCCGGTGGCATCGATGACCACTTCCGGCAGATGCCCTTCGGTTAAATCGCGCAGATCCTTTTCGAGGTTCTCGCTCAGTTGCACCGTATGATGCGCGCCCATCACTTCGCGGCAGAACTGCAGCCGCTGCGCGTTCATGTCGAGCACGATGATCTTCGCGCCGGTGAGCTTGGCGAATTCCAACGTCGCCAAGCCGATCGGGCCGGCGCCGATGATCAAGCAGTACTCGTCACTCTTTAGTTCGCTCCGATCGACGGCGTGACAGCCGATGGCGAGGGTTTCGACGAGGGCCAGTTGTTCGAACTGCAGTTTGGTCGAAACGTGGAGCTTGCGGGCAGGCAGAATGAAATACGGCCGCAAACCGCCATCGCGATGAACGCCGAGGACCTGCAGTTTTTCGCAGCAATTGGGTTTGCCGCGGCGACTCGAATAGCTGTTCGGATCGTTGATATACGGCTCAACCGAGCAACGATCGCCGGCTTTCACGTTTTGCACGTCGGCGCCGACGTCGACCACTTCCACGCCCAGTTCATGCCCCGGAATGCGCGGATAGCTGAAGAACGGCATCTTGCCGAGATAGCCGCTGAGATCGGTGCCGCAGATGCCAACGTTATGTACACGGACGACGGCTTCACCGGGCCCCGGCTTTTCCGGCTGTGGAATGTCGATCTGCTTCCAGTTTTTCGGAGCTTCGAGTTGGAGAGCTTTCATGGGAGGAGGCGAGAGACGAGGGATGCGAGGCGCGGGGAAAAACAAAAATGCAAATTACCCAAGCGAGGCGAGAATCTGATTGAACGTCGCGCTCGGCCGCAATGCAGCCGCCGCTTTGGCGTCATCGGGTTGATAGTAACCGCCGACGTCGACCGGGTGGCCTTGGACCGCGAGAAGTTCCTTCACGATCTGCTCTTCGCCGGCCGCAAGCTTTTCGGCGATCGGCGTGAAGATCTTTTTCAGCTCCGCATCGCTGTTCTGCGCGGCCAGGGCTTGCGCCCAATACATGGCTAGATAAAAGTGCGAGCCGCGGTTGTCGATCGTGCCGAGCTTGCGGCCGGGCGATTTGTCGGTTTCCAGGAACTTGCCCGTGGCCGCATCGAGCGTATCGGCGAGTACTTTGGCTTTGGCGTGCTTCTCAACAATGCTCAAATGTTCGAGCGACGCAGCCAGCGCGAAGAATTCGCCCAGCGAATCCCAGCGGAGATAATTCTCTTGCTGAAACTGCTCGACGTGCTTCGGAGCAGAACCGCCAGCGCCTGTTTCGAACAGACCACCGCCGTTCATCAGCGGCACGATCGAGAGCATCTTGGCGCTGGTTCCCACTTCGAGAATCGGGAACAGATCGGTGTTGTAATCGCGAAGGACGTTGCCGGTGACGCTGATCGTGTCGAGACCTTGCTTGATCCGTTCCAGTGAAAACTTACAGGCTTCGGCCGGTGGCAGAATGCGAATGTCGAGGCCCTTGGTATCATGATCTTTCAGATACTTATCGACCTTCGCCAGAATCTGTGCGTCGTGAGCCCGGTTCTTATCGAGCCAAAAGACGGCCGGTGTGTTCGACAGGCGAGCGCGATTCACCGCGAGCTTGACCCAATCTTGCACGGGTGCGTCTTTGGTCTGGCAAGCTCGCCAGATGTCGCCCGCCTCGACTTGATGTTCGAGTAACGTCTTGCCGTCACCATCGACGACACGAATCTGGCCGCTGCCCGCCGCTTCGAATGTTTTGTTGTGCGAGCCGTATTCTTCCGCTGCTTGGGCCATCAGGCCGACGTTGGGGACCGAGCCCATCGTCTTGGGATCGAGCGCGCCGTGCTGCTTGCAAAAATCGAGCGTCGCTTGATAGATGCCGGCGTACGAACTGTCGGGAATGACCGCCAGCGTATCTTGCAACTTGCCGGCGCGGTCATACATCTTGCCGCCGGCGCGGATCATCGCGGGCATCGACGCATCGACAATCACGTCGCTCGGCACATGCAGGTTGGTGATTCCGTTGTCCGAATTCACCATCGCCACACCGGGGCCGTTGGCGAAAGCGGCTTGAATGTCGGCTTCGATGGCAGCTTTTTCCGCGGCAGGCAGCGTCGCTATCTTCGCGAGCAAATCGCCAAAGCCGTTCTTCAGATCGACGCCCAGCTTGGTGAATGTCGCATCGTGTTTGGCAAACACCGACTTGAAGAAACAGCGAACAAAATGACCGAAGATGATGGGGTCCGAGACCTTCATCATCGTGGCTTTGAGATGGACAGAGAACAGGACGCCCATCGCCTTAGCGCGGGCGATCTGTTCGTCGATGAATTTCACCAGCGCTGCTTTGCGCATCACGGTGGCGTCGATGATCTCGCCAGCCAGCAGCGGCGTCTTGTCTTTCAGCACCGTGATCGCGCCGTCGTTCGCGACAAACTCGATGCGCACATTCGTAGCAGCCGCAACGGTAACGCTCTTCTCGTTGGAGAAAAAATCGTCTTTGCCCATGGTGGCGACCGTGGTCTTCGAATCAGCCGACCAGGCGCCCATCGAGTGGGGATGTTTGCGGGCGTACTCCTTCACCGCCTTCGGCGCGCGGCGGTCGGAGTTCCCTTCGCGCAGCACCGGGTTCACCGCCGAACCTTTGATCTTGTCATAACGCGCCTTGGCATCTTTCTCGGCGTCGTTCTGCGGCGACTCGGGATAGTTGGGAACCGCGTAGCCGTGCTTCTGCAACTCGGCGATTGCTTCTTGCAACTGCGGCACGCTGGCGCTGATGTTCGGCAACTTGATGATGTTGGCTTCTGGCTTGAGCGTAAGTGCGCCAAGTTCGGCAAGTGCATCGCCTGTCTTTTGAGCCGCTGGCAGTTGATCGGCGAAGACCGAAAGAATGCGGCCTGCGAGCGAGATGTCGCGAGTCTCGACGTTGATGCCTGCCTGCCGCGTGAAGGCCTGCACGATGGGAAGCAGCGAATAGGTAGCGAGCGCGGGAGCTTCGTCGGTCTTGGTGTAGAGAATGGTGGGCGACATGGTTTCCAGTGGCTGGGTTTCCAGCATTGGCAGCGGAAAAATCGGAACCGAGAGGGGAATCGGCAAAACTAGCACAGCCCTCAGACACGGTCAACGCGGTGCGATTCGTTCACTGGAGTGCTGGAAAATCCTAGCGCAGCCGCGGAAGCGGTTGCCTGGGGAAATTCGCAAACCTAGGGTTTTCTAACAAGCGACCAGGGGCTGGTTGGCTGTGCGTGCTCTCTGTGATGGCGGACCTCTCGTGAACCGTGCCGAACAAAAACGCGATTGCCTGCAGACAACGTTCGAGCAGGCTGCCGACGCCCAGCGGCTGCACGCGCTCGTGGTGGGCGACGTGATGACGCGCAATCCGCACGCGGTATGCATCAGCACGACGGCTGCGCAATTGGTGCAGCACTTTCACGAACGGCGGTTCCGGCACTTTTTGGTCGTCGAAAACGACCAACTCGTCGGCGTCATCAGCGACCGCGATGTGATCCGCCTGTTCGGCCTTGACGATTTTCCCGAACGGAACGCGCTCGAAGCGTTGACCGCCGGCGAATTGATGAGCACCGACCTGGTGACCGTCGAAGCCAGCACCTCGCTGGTGCAAGCCGTGGCCCTGATCGTCGAAAACGGCATCAGCTGCTTGCCGGTGGTCGAAAACGGCCGGGCGATCGGCATTCTCACGACCACTGATCTTTATCTGGCTCTCGAACAACTGCTGCGGCAGGTGAGCGGCCGCAGCTCGCCGTTTGCCATGCGCAATTCTTAAGCGGTAGGCCGGATCAAGCGTACGCCGAACGCCGGCCGCGCGTTTTCCCCGTTTGCAAGTACTTGGGATCGAGCTTTGCCAATTCTTCGGCCACGCAGTCGACGGTGTAGCGGATTTGTTCTTCGCTGTGCATGCAGTTGATGAAGAACCGCAAGCGAGCTTTTTCTTCTTCAACGGCAGGATGCAAAATCGGCTGCACGTTGATGCCTCGTACAAAGAGCGCTCGCGAAAGCAGGAGCGCGTGGGGTGAGTTACCGGTGATTACTGGGACCACACCCGTACCTCCCGCATAGCCGGTATTGATGCCTCGCTCTTTGGCCAACTGCAGGAACAGCGCCGAGTTGGCCCGTAGCTTTTCAACCCGCTGCGGTTCTTTCTTCAGCAAACGAATCGCCGCGAGTGATGCGGCGGCAGCACCGGGAGGGAGACCGCAACTGAAGACGAAGCCGGGCGTCGTGTACTTCATGTACTCGATCAGCTCTTTCGTGCCGGCGATGTATCCGCCGCAACTGCCAAACGACTTGCTGAGCGTCGCCATCGACAGATCGATGTCGCGCGGATTGCAGCCGAAATGTTCGACGATGCCGCGGCCCGTCGCGCCGAGCACGCCGCTGGAGTGCGCCTCGTCGACCATGAGAAACGCTTTGTGTTTCTTCTTCACCTCGATGAACTTCGGCAGGTCGGGGAAGTCGCCGTCCATGCTGTAGGTCCCTTCGATGACCAGCAGTACTTTGCGATAGAGGGTCCGAATTTCGCTGAGGATTTCGTCGGCAGCTTGCCAATCGTTGTGCGGAAAAGGACGCCGCCGCGCACCCGACATGATCGCGCCTTGAATGATGCTGTTGTGATCGAGCGAATCATGCAGGATCAAATCGCCGGCGCCGAACAAGTGACCAATCGTGGTTTCATTGGTCGAGTGCCCGCCGACGAAACAGATCGAATCTTCCTGGCCCACGAAGTCAGCGATTTCCTTTTCCAACTCGCGATGCACGGGCTTTTCGCCGGAAACCAGGCGGCTGGCAGAGACGCTTGTGCCGTATTTGTCGATCGCTTCCTTGGCAGCAGCAGTGACGAAGGGATCGCCCGACATGCCGATATAGTTGTACGTGGTGAAGCTGATCAGATCCTTACCATTGATGCGGGCCGTATCGCGGGTAACCCCCTCGTGCACGCAGAAATAAGGATTGCCGACCTGCAGCGATTCCAGCATGTCGATAGTCTGACGCAGCCGGCGATACTCCGGCATCTGGCTGAAGTCGTAGCACTCGGGGCCGATTTCTTCGAGCGACTTTCTGGCCTGCGGTTCAGCGGGCTGCTGCGAGGTCGCTGTTGTCGTGGGCTTGAGTGCCGCTAATTTGTCGCCGAAGTGTGTTTCGATGGCATCGGCCACCTGCCGAACGGTTTCGATCTCCGCGAGCACATGCTCGGGAAAACGTCCGCCGTAGGCTTCTTCGAGCGAGTTGGCGATCTGCAAGCGCTCGAGCGAATCGAGGCCGAGATCCGTCACGATGTTGCTGTCGAGCGTGACCGTCTTCGCACGCTCTTTGGCGATGGATTTGACGTGCTCGATCACGACTTGCACGATCAACGGGTTGGGCTGTTTCGCAGCGTCGGCGGCAGAAGACTCTGCCGAGGTAACTTCGCGTTCGCTGGCGCCGGCGGGGGCCATTTCGGGAACAATGCCCGCGTCGGAATCTTGCTGTTCCCAGCCGAGCCATTTTTCGATGATCTGCAGATTGTCGTTGAGAAAGTCTTCGCGGCAGGCGTGACGTTGAATCTTGCCGCTGGATGTCTTGGGAATGGAACCAAACCGCACGAGAATCACGGCGTCGGGCGGCAATTCATGTTCGGCAGTCACATCACGGCGAATGGCCGCGACGACATCGGACCAATCGCTGCGGCGAGTACGTTCGACTTCGGCGACGACAATCAAGCGTTCGCGGCCATGCAGATCGACGGCGAACGCGGCAACTTCGCCGGCGTTGATCCGCGGGCTGGCGCGTTCGACGGTTTGTTCGATATCTTGCGGATAGCGATTCACCCCGCGGACGATGATCAGGTCTTTCAAACGGCCGGTGACGAACAACTCCCCTTCGTGAAAGAAGCCAAGATCGCCCGTGCGCAGAAAGGGCCCTTCGTTGGAACCGGCGATGTACGCATGAAAGTTGGAGTGCGTCGCTTCGGGCTTGTTCCAATAGCCTTGCGCGACACTGCCGCTTTGCACCCAAATCTCGCCGATCCGGCCGGGCGGCAGTTCGTTCAGCATGTCGGCGTCAACAATCGCCACGCGTTCTTCGGGCAGCACGCGACCGCAACCCGTCAACTCACGAGCGGATGGGTGACTGGCACTCACGGGCACTACACGCCGCTGGTCGATCTGCTTGCCATCGAACGTGCGGAGCATCGGCAGTCGATCTTTGTAACCACCCGTGACGATCAGCGTGGTTTCGGCCATGCCGTAGCACGGGTAAAAGGCTTTCAGGTTAAAGCCATAGGGACCAAACCGCTCGGCGAACTTGTGCAACGTTTCAGCCCGTACGGGCTCAGCGCCGTTGAAGGCGAGTTCCCAGCAGCTGAGGTCGACGCCCGTCAATTGTTCGTCGGTAATTTTGCTGGTGCACAGGTCGTAGGCGAAGTTCGGGCCGCCACTGATCGTAATGCGATATTTGCTGATGCCGCGCAGCCAGCGAATCGGCTTTTGCAAGAACGTCATCGGAGACATCAGCACGCTGAAGCGGCCAAAGAACATCGACTTCAACACGCCGCCGACCAGCCCCATGTCGTGATACGTGGGTAGCCACGACAAACCGCAACCTTGGCGAGTCGGCTCGAAACCGTAGGTAATCAACTGCACGTTGACCATCAGATTTTCGTTGGTCAGCATCACGCCCTTGGGCGTTCCCGTCGAGCCACTGGTGTATTGCAGCATCGCGAGCTTTTTGGGATCGATGTGCCCGGGCCGCCAGCCGCCGTGCGACTCGCTGGGAATTTCATCCGTTGCGAGCCACAGCAGCTGTTTGAGCAGCGGCGCTTCGTCCAACATGTCATCGTTGCGATCGGCGATGTCGCTGGTGATCAAGGCTGCTTTGGCTTGCGCGTCTTCGGCAATTGCAGCGATCCGCAGCATGTTGCGGTTCCGCCGGGGTGGATACGCGGGGACAGCCACCGCGCCGGCAGCCAGACAGGCGAAATAAGCCGCGACGTATTCAAGTCCCGGCGGATAGAGAAGCAACACGCGCTCGCCGGAAAGCTTTTCTTCGACCAGGCGACGGGCAAGCGAGCGAACGCGGTCGCTGAACTGCGAAAACGTGAGCCGGATTTCGACATCTTCTCCGTCGGTAAAGATGTAGGCCGGTTCGTCTGGTTGTTTTTCAGCCCAATACTGCATCGCGTCGACGAGCGACGTTTTCGGCGGATTGAATGGGGTGAAAAAGCGTTCCAGATCCACAGCAACCTCCAGCCCGGAAAATAGCGTCAATTCGCTAGCCTGCGTTCAGCACCTTAACAAATCAGAGCCTGTCTGGGGCAGAACAACAACGACAAGCATCTTCTTTCATCGTCAAAACTGGCACACCACAGCCATCGGGGATCCTGCAATCCGGGGTTCAAAATTCCGCACCGGGCGCTGATCGTGGGTGGCAGTGAGACCTAACCCGAATTGTACAGACAAGTTAGGGCGATCAAGTGCAGCGAACGAAAATTGCTCGTGAGAATTGTTGCTGGGGGCAAAAGGGCTCACCCGATGAACGTCAAACTTGCGTGAAATTCTACCCAGTTATCGCAAACAGCCCAAGCCGTCGACCACTGGCCTGAAGCGCAAGTGGAAGAAACCGCCGATGATTCCTTCGCTTGTGCTTTAGGTGTGTGAAATGAAATTAACCGACTAAATCGCTTCTTTGCCTCGTTCGCCGGTGCGAATGCGGACACAGTCATCCATGGGCAGAACGAAGATCTTGCCATCGCCGATCTGCCCTTTTTCGCCCGTTCGGCCACCTTTCATGATGGCATTGATCGTCGGTTCCACGAAGTCATCATTCACGGCGATTTGCAATTGAACCTTACGAAGCAGATTCACTTTGTACTCGTGACCGCGATACAGTTCGGTCTGCCCTTTTTGCCGGCCGAAACCCTGGCAGTCGAGCACCGTCAGCCGAAAGACCTCTACCTCGGTGAGTGCCGCTTTCACTTCTTCGAGTTTGCTGGGCTGAATGATGGCGATGATAAGTTTCATGTTTCTCTGTCGCCTTTCGCTCCGCGAAAGGGCGCGTCTTGAAGTAGCCCGTAGCGTCAGCGAGGGTGGGCGAGGCGGTTGCTGAAATGTTCACTTCATAGCCTTCGGCGGACTCCCTCGCTAACGCGACGGGCTTCCTAAACCAACGACGATGCGCTGAATCTAGTTCGGCGCTGCGTACGCAGCAAGAGTGCTGCAGAACTCCGTGCGCCTGGGCACTTCGGCAAGTCCCATGAAAGTGGGCCAGAAAAAACACCCCGGCTCGGGCGAACGAGGCGGACGTTCACCCGAGCCTTGTGGGGTATCCTTCTGGCCCAGGCAAGGCCGAAGTGCTCTCAACTTGTTTCAACCTGCGAATCACCTGCGTAACTCGCTACTGTTTTCCCGAACTGTATTTTCCAGGACTGTATTTTCCAGGACTCCGACCGTTGTCCGAGGGTCTGTCTGCGCGGAGACGTGACAGCCCTCGGACAACTGGGTAGGGTGCTAAACCGATTGCGTAACTGGCTTGGTAGCCATGCTGGTCGAGTGCTTGATCTGGTCGCCGCCGAAGCTGCTGTTGACCGAATCGAGCGCGACCACGTTTTGCGGATAGGCGTACATGCCGTGCTCACAGATATCGAGACCAGCGAGTTCTTCTTCCGCATCGACGCGGAGCAGACCAACTGCCTTCAGGCCAAAGAACAGGACGAGCGAAGTCGACAGGGACCAGCCGGCGAAGACCGCGGTACCGATCAACTGAGTGGTCAGGCTCAAGGTCGGAGTGGCAGCCATAACCGGGTCGCCGAAGATACCAGTGGCGATACCAGCCCACATGCCGCAGCAGCCGTGCACCGGGAAGGCTCCGACTGGATCATCGATTTGCAGCTTGTCGAGCAGTAAGATGCCGCCGATCACCACCACACCAGCGATGCCGCCGATCGCCAGGGCTTCGAAGTTTGTCACACAGTGGCAGTTGGCAGTAATCGCGACCAAGCCAGCCAATCCGCCGTTCAAAGCGAAAGTTAAGTCCGACTTACCGAACATGATCCAACCCACCGTCATCGCAATGATCGAGCCAGCACAGCCGGCCAGCGTCGTGTTGACGGCGATGAAAACAACGGCTTGCGTATTCGCAGCACCGGTGAAGGCCAGTTGGCTGCCGGGGTTAAAGCCGTACCAACCAATCATGAGAATGAATACACCCAGAGCAACGTAAGGCAGATTGTGGCCAGGCATTGCTTGCGGCTTGCCGTTGACATAGCGGCCCAAACGTGGTCCGAGAGCAATCGCACCCGCCAAGCCGGCAAAACCACCGACGCAATGCACGACGAGCGAGCCTGCAAAGTCGACAAAGCCCATGTCGGCCAACCAACCCTTGCCCCAGTGCCACATGCCGCTCACTGGGTAAATGAATCCCGAGATGACAGCGGTGTAAACCAGGTACGCGGGGAACTTGATACGGCCGGCAACTGAACCCGAGACAATTGTAGCGGCGGTCGCAGCGAACGCGACTTGGAACAGGAAGTCAGCTTGTGGGTCGAGCGGGTGAGCTGCTTCGCCAGTCGGCAAGGCAGCAGGGTCGCTGGCGGCAATGCCGACTTGAGCGAACCCGAACACATTCTTGATGTAGTGCTTCGTGTCGTCGAGCCCCGGATACATAATCCCGTAGCCGACGAGGAAGAACAGGATGGCTCCAACGACGAAGTCCATGTAGTTTTTGAACATGATGTTCACCGCGTTCTTGCTGCTGTTGAGGCCTGTCTCAACCAGAGCAAAACCGGCTTGCATGAAGATCACGAGGACCGCGCAGATGAACAACACCATGTTGTCGATTGCGTAGACCACTTCCGCCGACGACGGAATTGTGGGAGCAGCGGCCGGTTCTTCTTTCTTTTCTTCCGTTGCTACTTCGGGTGCAGCGACCGTGGTGGCAGCAGCCGGAGTTTCCGTGGCTGGAGGTGTTTCGGCCTTGGGTTCCTCTTTTTTCGGCTCTTCCGTCTTAGGCGTTTCGGTTGCCGCCGGGGCCGGTTCTTCCTTCTTGGTTTCTGGCGCAGCTTCCTGAGCGCTTACGATAGTGGAGCAGAGCAGCGCTCCGCAGAGGGCCAGAGCCGGCAATAAGCCAGCCCAAAAGGGTTTCAAATTCATCTTTCGAGGTCTCGCCTGGTAGAAATTGGTGGGAACAATCGGCCGCGACACTGAGGATGGCAGTGGCCCGGCAAAACAAGGTGGGATGCAAAGAGACAAATGCCGGGGATCCCAAGATCGGCCATTGCCCGCCTGCAAGCCTGCGAGCCAGAAAGCAAGGGCCGTGCCACCACTGCTCATCCGTTTTTAATCAACGTTCGACGAGATCGTTAAGCTATTGCTATGGCAGCAGTTAGCGGCCGCAAGAATTGCCGCACTTTGGGAGCTTTTCCGATTCCGCGGGCGGTTGCTGCCTAAACCCTAAGCAAACTCGGCCCGACGCTTAAGCACGATCTCGATTCGTGGGCTAAGGATTCGCGCTGCGATAAATGCGCATCGCCAGCTCATAGACATCGTTCAGCGGCACGTGCTTTTCCGCGGCGATCTGTTTGCAACTCTCAAACTCCGGCGAGAAGCTCACCCTGCCGTCGGTAAGGACCGCCAGTTTTCCCTGGATTTCGCCCCAAGGCGTTTGTAGCGAGTGCGCGCGGCGTTCGAGTTTATGCCGGCTCGCAGGCCACCGGCGAATGCCCAGCGTCCCCGTCTCGCGGAACAAGATGCCTTCGGCGACGGCAATCATTTCCGCCCTGCACAGCACGGTGATTAGCGTGCCTGGACGATTCTTTTTCATTTGAATCGCCGTGGTATAGACATCGAGCACGCCGGCCTCCAGCAACTTCGTCGTCGCATGGCCGATCACTTCGCCGCTGATGTCGTCGAGATTAGTCTCCAGCACCCACACCTCGTCGCTGAGCAAATGGGCATTCGTTGCGCACTCCTCTGTTTCACCGATGATCAGTCGCAACAGATTCGGCTGCTCGACCAGGTCACGCCCACCTGCGCCCAAGCCGACGGTTTGAATCTTCATCGCCGGCAGCGGCCCGAACTCCTGGGCGATTGTCGCAATGATGGCAGCGCCGGTCGGCGTCGTCAGTTCAAAAGGAACTGTCGAGCCCGCCAGCGGAATGCCTTTGAGAATCTCCGCGACTGCCGGAGCGGGAATACTCACGCGGCCATGTTCGATCTCGATGAATCCGGTGCCGACCGGAATCGGCGAACAAACGAAGCGGTCGACGCCGAGCAGCGATAATCCGATCGCAGAGCCCACGATATCGGCGATTGAATCGACGGCGCCCACTTCATGAAAGTGCACTTTGCGCAGCGTCGTGCCATGCACGCGCGCTTCGGCGACACCCACACAGTTGAAAATGCGCGTGGCCAGATCCTTTTGTGCAGCAGTCAGCACGGTGCTCGCGGCGATCTTGTCAACAATGTGATGCAGATGGCGGTGAGCCCGTTCCTGGGGATAGTCGACGCTGACCTTCTGTCCGCGAAAGCCCTTGCGCTTGACCTCGGCTGCCGAAAACTGAACGGGCGTGAAGCCCAACGAATCGACGCCGGCCTGAATCGCCGCGAGATCAACACCGCAATCGACGAGGGCGCCCAGCGTCATATCGCCACTAATGCCGCTCGGACAATCGAAGTAGGCAATTCTCATTGCGAATCTGCTTTCTAGTCACCACGCGTTGCTTGGCTTGGGTTGCAAATGGAAAGTAGAGAGGAGAAAGTTGATTGTAGAAAGTGGGAGCCAGACTCTCGAAATCACACGCCGCGGCACTTACACTTTGGACTGTAGTTTTGCGAGTGCAAACCAACATTCCCTCCCCGCAGGATTCCTGTCCATGCAAACGAAGACCACTTCCCGTCGCGCATTCCTCCAGCAAACCGCGGCCGTCACCGCTGTAGCTGCAGTCCCTTATTTCCTCTCTTCCCCCAAAGCTTTTGCCAATCAAGCCAAGAACGACCGGCCGCAGATCGGCTGTATCGGCACCGGCAGCATGGGCACCGGCGATGCGCATGGCCATGCGCGGTTCGGCGATATCGTCGCCGTCTGCGATGTCGATTCGAAGCACGCCGAACGGGCCAAGGCCGATGAAAAGATCGGCAAGGGAAAAGCCGACGCCTACGAAGATTATCGCAAGGTGCTCGATCGCAAAGACATCGACGTGGTGAGCATCGTCACGCCCGATCACTGGCACATCAAGATCGCCATCGAAGCGCTGCAGGCCGGCAAACACGTCTTCTGCCAAAAGCCGCTGACGCTTACGATCGAGGAAAACCAACTCATCCGCGCTGCGTGCAAGAAGTTCGACAAGCAAGTCTTCCTCGTCGGCACGCAACAACGAAGCGACAAGGACAAGTTCCTCCGCGCAGTGAACATGGTGCAAAAGGGACTGCTCGGCGATATCAAGACAATCACCGTCGGCATTAACGGCAGTCCGACCAGCGGGCCACTCCCCGTGGCTGAAGTGCCGCCGAATTTGAATTGGGACATGTGGCTTGGCCAGGCTCCGAAGGTCGAATATCGCCAGAAGCGCTGCCACTATGAATTCCGCTGGTGGTACGAATATTCCGGCGGCAAGTTCACCGACTGGGGTGCTCACCATGTCGACATCGCGACTTGGGCCATCAACGAAGACAAAGAAGGCCAAGGCCCGATCGAAGTCGACGGCACCGATGCCAAGCATCCTTGTCCGTTCGAGAAGGGGTTCCCGACGGTCGATGATCGCTACAACACGTCGCACGACTTTGCTTCGAAGTGCAAATTCGCTAGCGGCATCGAAATGACCATCACCAGCCGCGGCGACAACGGCGTGCTGTTTGAAGGAACGAAGGGCCGCATCTTTGTCAACCGCGGCAAGATCACCGGCAAGCCGATCGAAGAAAACTGGGACAAGGACCAGTACACGGCCGACGATGTCGTCAAGCTCTACAAGGGCAAGCCAGCTGAAGGTCACAAGGACAACTTCTATCGCTGCATTCGCGAAGGCGGCCTGACCGTGTCGGACGTCTTCAGCCACGTGCAGACGATGAACACCTGCCACCTTGCGGCCATCGCATCGCGACTCGGTCGCACGCTGAAATGGAATCCCAAGAGCGAGCAGATCATCGGCGACGAAGAAGCCGCCGCAATGCTGGCCCGCAAGCAACGCGCGGGGTTTGAGATTCCGAAGGTGTCGTAGACGGAGGGTGGGTCGAATGCACTCATGAGGCCCACCATGACCTTCACCAACTTCGGCGGCAATGTTCAATTCACTCCGCGGCACCATTACTCGCCGCGGAGCGAAGCCGAAGTTTTAGAAATTCTCGCCAATCACCGAGGCGAGCGGATTCATGCTTCCGGTAGTTTGCATGCGTGGAGTGAAGCCGCGCGGAGCGATGATGTTTACCTCACGCTCGAATATCTCAATCGGGTAACCGTGACTGAAGTCGCTGGCGAGCGGATCGCCACGATCGGCGCTGGTTGCCAAATCAAAAAAGCTCTCGCCGAACTCGATACGCTGGGCCTAACGCTCCCGGCGGTTGGCCTGATCAGTGACCAAACCATCGCCGGTTCCACAGCAACGGGCACCCATGGCAGCGGCAAGCATTGTTTGTCGCAGTATCTCGAAACGGTTCGCATTGCGCACTATGACGCAGCGGGCGAACCGACGATCACGGAAGTGAGCAGCGGCAACGAGTTGGCAGCGGCGCGATGTTCGCTGGGTTGCTTGGGCATCGTCGTGGCCGTGACCGTGCGACCGCGGCCCCAGTACTACGTTGAAGAGTGGCTCGCGGTACATCCGGATTTGGCAACCACGCTCGCGTACGAAGCCGATTGGCCGCTGACGCAGTTTTATTACGCACCTTGGCTCGATCGGTACCTGGGGCAACATCGGCGCGAAGTGGACCGCCGACGGAGTTGGCTCGCTGGCATCTATCGTTTGTATTGGTACGTCGCGATCGACATTCTGCTGCACTTGATCATCCGCTTCTTCGTGCAAACCCTTCGGAGTGCGGCCGGCGTAAAGCTTTTCTTTCGCTGGCTGGCACTCACGACGATCCCGCGACACTGGCACATCGTCGATAAATCGCAAGATCAACTGATCATGGAGCACGAGCTGTTTCGGCACATCGAAATGGAAGTCTTCGTGCGGCGCGAAGAATTGGCGGTCGCACTCGACTTCCTCCGCCAGGCCATTGTCGAGTTCGATAGCAGCGAGTTCGAGGGAAGCGAGTTCGAGGGCGGAGCGGGTTTCGACGACGACACTCGCGCCGTGTTGCAACAATGCGGACTGCTTGAATTACTCGACGTGCCGCGAGAGCGATATACGCATCACTACCCAGTGTGCGTAAGGCGCGTGCTGCCCGACGACACGCTGATCTCGGCCAGCAGCGGCGGAAACGACGATTTTTACGCACTCAGCTTGATCAGCTATGCGTTGCCGACCGAGCGGAGCGGCTTCTTCAGCTTTTGCGATTTTCTAGCGCCCGCAATGGCCGCGCTCTTTCACGCCCGCTGTCATTGGGGCAAGTACTGCCCCTTGTCGGGTGAAGAGCTCCGTTCGCTCTATCCACGGCTGCCCGAGTTCGTTGCGGTTTGCGAAAAATTTGATCCGCAACGACGATTCGTGAACGACTGGCTGCAGAGTCACCTCTTACTCCGCGATTGATCGTCGCCGACGGGTACTCAAAATGCAGAGTCGACGCGGAGCGCAGCGACGACAATAAAAAACCCGCAGCATTTGGCCGCGGGTTTCGGAGAGGGCTTGATCGTTTGCAAGTCGCAAAACAACTCGGATTAACGCTTCGAGAACTGCGTACCACGGCGGGCGCCACGCAGACCGTAGTGCTTCCGTTCCTTCATACGCGAATCGCGAGTGAGGAAGCCACCGCCACGCAGCGTTGGGAAGGTTTCGGTATCGATGGCGAGCAACGCGCGGGAAATGCCCATGCGAATGGCGCCCGATTGGCCCGTGGGACCACCGCCACTGACGCGAACGATTACGTCCATGTCGGCGCGATGGCCGGTGGCTTCGAGAGCTTCGAGCACGTTCATGCGGTCGGTTTCGACCGAGAAGTAGTCCTCGAGCGGGCGATCGTTGATGGTCACCACGCCGCTGCCGGCACGGAGGCGAACGCGAGCAACAGCCGTCTTGCGGCGGCCGGTACCGAGAGCGTCACCCGTCAGTTTATCTTTCTTCGCTGCAACCATGATTATCTACCGCTATCGCTAAGTTGAATTGATTTGGTGAGAGAACTACTTCGCGCCCATTTCGCGAACTTCAGGCTGCTGCGCCTGGTGCGGATGCTGGGTGCCCGAGTAAATCTTGAGGCGGGCCAACATTTTGGTGGCCAGCTTGTTCTTTGGCAACATGCGGCGAACGGCGTCACGCAAGATGCGGTCGGGATTCGACGATTGCCGCTTTTCGGCCGTCACGGTGCGCTGGCCGGTGTAACCGGTGAACCAGGCATACGTCTTTTGCTGCCACTTCCGGCCGCTGAAGTGCACCTTTTCGCAATTGATGACCACGATGCAATCGCCAGTCAGCACATTGGGGGTGTAGGTTGGGCGGTGTTTGCCCATCAGCACCATGGCGATGTCGCTGGCCAGCCGGCCCACGGTTTTGTCTGAGGCGTCGACAAGCCACCATTTTTCAGCAATATCGCCCGCTTTGGCAATGTATGTCTTCGTGCCGTAAGTCTTCGTAGCCACGAAAGCTCTCCACAGTTTCGGCCCCAAAATATTGGGCAGCCGATTTCGATCCGATTTGGGGAAACGCACAATTTACAGGTCTGCAGCGTTTTCGACAAGTGCCGTTGGGCGATGGTTTTTGCTTTTCTGAGGGCGAACGCAGGGGGTCAGGGGGCGGGAATCAAAGATCGGGGGTCGCCCCCGTCGACCAAATTTCCCTCGCCAATGCCTCTGGCCACTCGCCGCTTTCTTCGCTACACTGCGGGGCTTCCATAAACGTCCTCTTGGCACTTGTTTTGAGACAATTTCGATGAAGACTCGCCCCCGCACCAAGTTTGTGCACCAGACTGGCGAACGCCGCTGCCCCAAGTGCCAGGCCAAACTCAACAATCAGGTCACTCGCTGCAAACGTTGCAATGCGACCCAAACCAAGCCCAAGAAGCGACTGAAGCGGAAAATCAAGTTCCGCGCCAAATCGGTCGCCAAGAAGGGCCACAGCCGCTAGTACGGCTGTCGCAGAATCACTTAGCAAAATTCTGGTGTCACTGGCAATGTACGCATGCCAGTCCGGATCTTAGCGCAGGTCTGCAATGGCATAAGCATATTGCCAGTGGCACGACAATCTTAAGGCGCGCCATCGCCACCGAATGACAACGTCAACTGCGGATCGCGCCGCTCGCTGCTTGGGTTCAGCTCGCGATACAGCAAGCTTGGCTGAATGTCGCGATTGTGCTGATACTTGTCGCTGCAGTACTCGGTGTAACTGCCCGTGATCTGGTGATAAAAAATCTGGCAGATCGGCACCCCTGGATAAATGCGAATCGGCTGGACAGCAAACATCTCTAGCGTCCAATACCCAGCAAAGCCGACGTCCCCAAAGCCCGCCGTCACATGCACGAACAGGCCGAGGCGGCCAATCGACGAGCGGCCTTCGATCATCGGCACGCAGTTGTGGGTTTCCGTCCGTTCGACGGTGCGGCCCAGATAGAGCTTCTGCGGTGCGAGCACGATTCCTTCTTTCGGAATGCGCAGTCGCCGCGTGCGATTGGGCTGAGCCATATCGAGCACGACTTCTTCGTACGTGATCAGTTCGTCGTGCAGCGTCAGATTGTAGCTGTTGGGATTCAGACGCTCCGGCTCAAACGGCTCGATGCAAATGTCCTTGCCGAGGCGTCTGCGGATCTCGTCGCCGGAGAGAATCATGGTTCACCCAAAAGCGGCTGCGGGAGGACAAAGCACCGCAGCATTCTAATGGCCGCTGGCGCTCGGGGAAAGCATGCGTCGCTGCGCTTACTTGAACTCCTTCTTCAGCCAATCGTAAACCTGTTCGCGCACGTCGTCGGGAAAATCATGTTTGCAGTCGGGATAAATTGCGTGCAGCTTTTCCTTCGCGCCGAGCAGTTCGTAGACGCCTCCGGCAGCTGACATTACTTTTCGCACACCGGCATTATCGAAGTTCGCATCCTGCAGCGGCGCCGCCACAAAGATCGGCCGCGACGCGATCGCGGCTAGGACTTCGTGAAAATCGAATGGCATCTTGTCCGGATTGTTTTCGTACACGTCGCGAATTCGCGGCATGTACCGATCGCTGGTCCAGCCGGCCAATTTGCCGCCGTAGTAATCGTGAAAACCCGTGAAGCCGCAACTGGTGACTACGGCCTTGATGCGCGGCTCGAACACCGCGGTGTACAGCGCGTTGTGGCCGCCGAGCGAATGGCCAATCGCGCCGATCTTTTCGCTGTCGACGTAGTCGAGTGTTTCCAGCAAATCGACGGCGCGGATGTTCGTCCAAATCGCCTTCATCGTGCCGCTGACGTAGAGCGGATCATCGCTACCCGGTTTCTTCTGGGCGAAGTCGTAGTCTTTGTAATCGCCGAAGCTGGGGTAATCCGGCACGATGCACACGAAACCTAGCTTTGCCAATTGATGTCCATAGTGACGAGTTTGTTCGCCGACGAGGCCGACGGTTTGCAGCTTGCCATCCTTATTCGTCGGATGCAGGCAAAGCATCGCAGGAAGCTTCTTGCTGGGCTGATCCTTCACCGCTTTCGGAATGAGCAAATAGGCCGGCGTGCGATCGCCCGGTTCGCTGGCGTACGACAAAAGGACACGCGTGTAGTCGGGCGTTTCTTCTTCGCTGATGATCTTCACATCGAGCGGAACGCGGCGATCGGGTGCGGGTAATTGTCCCATCACCGTTAGCATCCCTTGGCGAATTTCCGCACGACGCATTGCCCATTGTTGCGGCGTCTTCACCGGTATCGCGGTGGTGTTGTCCGTGTATTGCAACGGATACTGATGGTAGCCGTTTGGCGTCACTCCTTCACTGAATGTGAAATCGAGATCGGGCGCGGGATTGACGGGTACATTTTCCATGAAGAAGAATCCATCCCGGTCACCTGCCACGATATCGATATCTCCGTCGCCATCGACATCCACGGCTTTTGGATCGAGACCAAAACCCACTTCGCCACCGCGGTGAATCACTGATCGCTGCCAACTGCGAGTCGTCGGCGAAAAGCGATAGGAAAAAATCCCCAGCGCGTCGTACTCGCCCGGGTCTTTTCCTTCGTGACCCATGTAGCGCTTGCCGGCAATCAGTTCGACCTTTTTGTCGCCGTCAGTATCGGCGAGCAGCAGTGAGTGAAACTGCGAATACTCTGTGTCGATCACGTGCCGCTGCCAATCGCGGTTGCCATCGAGCTTGGTTTGCTCGAGCCAATACAAACCGAACTGATGACCGCGGCCCCAGATCAAATCGGCATCGCCGTCGCCGTCGACATCGTGCACGAGCACCGGAATGCTCGCGTCGCGGCTGAGCGAAAACTCGGCATGCCAGAGCCAACGCCCCTTGCGAGGATCAGGGGGTGCTTCGAGCCAGCCCTGCTGTCCCACCAAATCAATCCGCCGATCGCCGTTCACATCGCCAATGCCAATGCCGTGGCTTCCGATTTCCGCGGGCAGATCATGCTTGATGAACTTCCCCTTATCGAACTCATACCAGCAAGCAAAGCCAATTCCATTCGGCACAATGTCCGGATCGCTGTCACCATCTAGATCAACGAGCCGACCTGTTTCCATCGGCCCGGGCGTATCGATCATCCGTTTCTGCCACGGCGTGTCTGGCTTCGCCTGAATCACTTCACCTGGATGCTCAACCCAGAACAGGCTCTTGCTCCGATAGTTGACGCTGATGATGTCCGTCCAGCCATCGCCATTTACATCGAGAGGCAAGTTCGAATAGTCATCGAATCGCCCGCGAATGACTTCGACCTCGCGCAGGAAATGCTTTTTCCATTCCGGTGCTTCGAACCAAGAGCCACCGTTGACTAGATCGAGCTTGCCGTCCTGGTTGACATCGATCACCGCGCAGGCGGGATACTCGGCTTCGGCGTCGATCGCGTGCAGTTTCCAGGCGGGATCGGCAGCCAGTGTAGGCAATGTTGAGAGAAACAGAATCGCGAGCGAACGAAACATAGAGCACCGCGCTGGTGAAGGAGCGATCGAATTGCCAAAGCTGGCAGCTTCGGCCTCGAATCGTCGCGCGCGGGGAGTGGAAAATCAACTGTGTGATTGTCGAACGCTCAGCGCACGCGGGCTACAATGACACATAGGAGAATGCTATGCCGCTTCGCGATCATTTCCATCCACCGATTTCGAAACGCTCGTCGTGGGAAGGTTTTCACGGGCTTTGGCCGGGCATGATCGTGCAAGAACTCGTTTCGTCGTTACCTGCCGGATATGTCGCCGAACCACGAGTGCATCTCGGCAGTTATTACGAGATTGACGTTTGCGCTTTCGAGCAGTCGGCAGACGACGAATCGTTTAGCAGCCCAGCGCCAAAATCCAACGTGGCAATTGCCACCGCAGTGCAAGCGGCTCCTGCACCAACGCTCACACTCGATGCCGAATTCCCCGAAGAATACTGCTACGAAGTATTGATCTTCGACGTCGAACTTGAACGCCGTTTAGTTGCCGCGATCGAAATTGTCAGCCCCGCCAACAAGGATCGTCCGGACAGCCGCCGTCTGTTTGCGGCAAAGTGCCTGAACTTGCTCAAGCAAGGCGTCTGCCTGTCGATTATCGATCTAATAACGATTCGGCAGTTCAATCTCTATGCCGAACTCTTGACGCTAATCAAACGGAGCGATTCTGGCACGAATGCCAAGCATCCAGCGACTTATGCCGTCACGTGCCGCAAGCGCGAGACGACAGAGGGGAGCAAGCTTGATGTCTGGTCGAGTCCAGTTGCCATCGGCGAACCGTTGCCGTCACTGCCGATCTGGCTTACCGATCAGCTGACGTTAACGCTAAATCTCGAAGTCAGCTACGAAGAAACGTGCCGGGTGTTGCGAATTATTTGATGAGTAACACTGACGGCAAGGGAAACTGATGTCAAACGAGAGTACGGCCCCACGACACCATGGTCTTGGAAAGCTGTTGCTGGCGATTCATTCGCTAGTTTGGGGCGGAGCTGACCCTCAGAATCCAAAATTCATTGCTGGTGACATTCGGCTGCGTTTAATCGATTGCATGATTGATTTTGAACTCGCGTGCTTGAGCCTAAAGGGAACAATTCCAGCCGAACTTGAACAGGAAATAGCGGCCATTTGCAATGAGTTTGAGCAATGGTCCCCCAAACCATTTGATCAACCGCGAACGTCTAAAATGTTCAACCGCGGACTTGGCGCGAAGGGGCGTGGAATTGCTCGGGCGCTTTCAGAGTTTATACGGACATTCACCGCTATGACGCGATTGCAAAGTGACATGTCCTCGAACAGATTTACACCATAATCCCCGTAATCGCATCCCCCTTGCTCAGCGCGAACGGCCGGCCGACTTGATCATGCTCTTCGCGATGCGGGTCGATGCCTAGCAAATGGTAGATGGTGGCAACGAAATCGGCGGGCGTCGTTGGCGCTTCGGCGGGATAGGCGCCGATCTTGTCGCTCTTGCCGTAGATTTCGCCCGGCTTGATGCCGGCGCCGGCGAACAGCACGGTGTAGACATCGGGCCAATGTTCGCGACCGGCGTTCTTCAGCGTGACTTTCGGCGAACGGCCGAACTCGCCGGCGACGATGACCAACGTTTCGTCGAGTTCGCCCGTTTGTTTCAAGTCGGTCATCAAGGCATTGAACGCGCGATCAAAGGGCGGAATCAAATCGTCCTTGAGGGCGGCGAAGTTGTTCCAGTGCGTGTCCCAAGCAAAACCATTCGAGCCCTGCGTCCGCTGCCAGTTGCATTGCACCAGTCGCGTGCCCGCTTGCAACAAGCGGCGGCCGAGGAACACCGATTGGCCGAACAGATTCCGGCCGTAGCGTTCCCGGTCAGCAGCTTCGGCCTTCGAAAGATCGACCGCTTTGCGAACCGCATCACTGCTGACAACATCGAGCGCGCGAGCCTGATTGGCCCGCAAGGCCTGAGCCTGAGCGCTGTTGTGGAGCGATTCGATTTGCGTGTCGAGTTGATCGACGAGCTTCAACCGTCGACGAGCAACTTCAGCGGGCAGGTTCGGCGCGAGGGGAATTTGTTCTAACTTGTAGTTGTCGTCGTTCGGATCGCCGCCGGGCAGCAGCGGATCGTACTTGGAACCGAGCATGCCGGCGAACTGACCGACGCGACGACCGCCGGCGACATCCATCCGATGCGGCACCAGCGCCCAAGGAAGCAGCGAACCCTGCGGGGCGACCTTTGCGATGACAGAACCCAAGTGCGGCATGTCGGCACGGGTCATATTGTCCGCTTCGGGAACGCCGCCAAGAAACGGATAGCCTGTGAACATCCAATACGAGCCGCGGGCGTGATCGTTGTGCGTGTGGTGCATCGAACGGACGAGCGCGACCTCGTGCATCCACTTCGACGTCAGCGGCAGGTGCTCGCCGATGCGGTAGCCGTTGTTCGATGATTGAATCGTGCTGAACTCGCCGCGGATATCCGACGGAGCGTCTGGCTTGGGATCGAACATGTCATGCTGCGGTGGGCCACCCGACAGATACAGCATGATGCACCGCTTGGCCGCGCCGAACGACTTCGGCTGACCAGCCGCTCGCGCCATCGAAGGCCCTAGCAACTGCGGCAGCGCCACACCGCCGGCCAGCATACTGCCGATGCGGATCATTTCGCGGCGGCTCACATGTTCGCCCGGATAGGCAGCAGGGCCAATCAGTCGCAGCATGGCAGGATCCTTCGTAGGACGGAGCACTGCTCCGTCCAGAGGCGGGACAAAGGTGGGCTTAATAGGATAGGCAGGATTCAGCGTGACATCCATTACTGGCTCTTGATATATTAACGCTAACGAAATCATCGGCTGGCCGCAAGGTTTATCTGCAGTCTGTGTACTCGCAGCGGTGGCCTGTCCGGGGAATTCGTGCCCACCTTCCTCCCCACCTAATACCTCGGAAAGTAGTCGCCGATGCTCCGTTGGTTGACTCACCTCGCAGGGTTCGTCTGGTTGGCCGTCGGCTGCGTTTCCGCAGTGCGGGCCGAGCCCTTCATCGAGCATCTCGAGCCGCCCGCTCTCACCCGCGGCCAAGCCAACAAGCTCACGCTGGTGGGCAACGAACTCGATCGGGCTCAGCACCTGTGGTTTTCGCTGCCGAGCAGATTTTTTCAGGTCAAAACACTCAGCAGCAACTTGCAGCGGACCGAAGTGGAAGTGACCGTCGCCGCCGATTGTCCGTTGGGGATATATGGCCTGCGGTTGGCGACCGAAGATGGCCTGAGCAATTTGCAGTTGTTCGCTATTGATGAACTGCCGCTCACCGTCGTGAACAAAGACGAACCGCTGAAAGGGCTCCCCGCTGCCATCGCCGGGGATCTGCTCGGGGCGGACGTTGATCGCGTTCGTTTCGTCGCGGCTGCCGGTGAACAAGTATCCTTTGATATCGTCTGCAGCCGTTTCGGCACCGATGCCGATCCGTTGCTGACCATCGTCGATGAGCGCGGCAAACGAATCGTCCAAAAAGACAATTCGCCGGGCCTGTTCTACGACTGCCAGTTTGCTCACACGTTCAAGACGGCGGGAACCTACACGCTCGAAGTTCGCGACAGTCGCTATCTCGGTTCCGAACATTGGCGCTATTGGCTGCGGATCGGCAGTTTTCCCGCCGCCCGCGTTTCGTTGCCGTCGACGGTGGTGCCTGGCGCGTTGACGAAGCTCGAACTTCCCGAAGCACCGGGCAGCGTTGTTGAAATTCAAACGGCGGCGGATCAGCCGTTGGGTGGTTTCTTCCAGGCAGTCAAACGGCCGAACGATGCTGCAGCAACCTGGCTGAAGCTGGTCGCTACGAACACACCGGCGGCCGTCGAAAGCGAACCCAACGATACACGCGATAGTCCGACGCACGTCGCGGCCATTCCCGCCAGTTTGCAGGGCGTGCTGAATCCCGCTGGCGATGTCGATTGCTTTACGCTGTACTTGACGAAGAATCAAAAGTTCTCGGTCCGGGCCGAAACGAAAGCGCTGCAATCGGCAGCCGACCTCGAAGTGATCCTGCTCGATCGCACCGGCCGCGAAATGCAACGCATGGACGACGTTCAACTCCCTGGTGGTGCGCTCGACGAAGCCACGTTCAATTTCAACGTCGGCGACGACGGCCTCTATCAGCTGCAAATCCGCGACCTCAGCGGCAGTGGCAGCCCGGCCCATGCTTACCGAATCGACATCACGCCGCAGCAGCCGAAGCTCGAACTCAAATCCGAAATCTCTGCGCTCTCGGTGCCGCTGCGGTCGTATCAGCGTCTTCCCTTCACCGTCATCCGCACAGAATGCCCTGGTGCAATCGAACTCCAACTCGTCAACGCGCCACCAGGCGTGACACTCGAACCCACCACCATTCCCGAAGGTACGAACAGCATCGATTGCAAACTGCACGCCGCGGAAAATGTTTCGCTGGGCCTGTCGTCGCTGCAAGTCATCGCGAAGACCAAAGTCGGCGAAGAAGAAATCGTCGCCCAACTCGTGGTGCAACCGCTGGTCGATCGCCAGTTGATCAATGTCGATCTGATCAAACACGCCCTGCGGGAAAATCAACGGTTCCTGCCGGCGACGGTCACTCGCAGCATCGCGCTGCAGATCGTCCCCGCCGTGCCGTTCACCGTGGAACTCGCCGAACCGTTGGTGACGCTGCCCCGCTATCAGCAAGCGACCGCAACGCTCATCACGACGCGCGACGCCGGTTTCGCCGAGCCAATCTCGTTCACCGCGCTCGGCGGCCAATGCGGCGAAGAGAAGCAGGGCCGCAAGCAAGTCTTCGCCCGCATACCCGTAGCGACGACGGATCAGCTGAATGTTCCCGCCCTCTTCATTTCCCGCAGCCTCGCGAATGACGTGACCGAGCGGATCGATGTCACCGCGGTTGCCAAACAGGGTAACCGTACCATCACGTTGCAACGCAGTTTGCAACTCGCGGTCAAGCCCGGCTTCGAAGTCACGCTTGATCCACCGCCCCCCACCACGTTGCCGCCGGGCAGCAAGTTTCCGCTGCGACTCGCATTGCAACGGCTGCCATCGTTCGCCGGGCCGGTGAACATCGAAGTACAACCCATCGCCGGCCTGCAACTGCCCGAACAAATCACCATCCCGCCCGAAGCCAACAGCGCCGAGTTCGAAGTCCATATTCCCGAAGACTTCCGCCAAGGCCGTCATCGGTTCCGTTTCACCGCCACCGGCCAGGTCGGCAATTTTCAAGAAGAGCCGCGGCCGAAGGAGTTTGACTTGGAAGTGAAGACGCCGCCGATGGAGAAGAAGAAATAGAGCGTTGAATACAAACGGTTTTACTTCCTCTCCTCTGTACTCAGGGGAGCGGTGCGGGGTGAGGGGCTGAAGCGAGTTCGACTTTCCAACCACAAAATCAACATGCGATATCCACCAACATTCCTCTTCGTACTGCTTGCGTTTCGCGCCGCAGCAGCAGCCGACCTCACCATCGCACCCACCGAGTTCACCCTCAACGGCCCCCGGTCCCAGGTGCAACTGCTGGTTAGCGAGCAAAACAAATCTGTCGCCAGCGACGCGACGCGTTCCGCCAAGTACCAATCGTCCGACACCAAAGTCGCCGCAGTCTCTGCCGCCGGCATCGTCACTCCCCAGGGAGACGGCAGCGCGACGATCACCGCAACCACATCGGCGGGTACGGCAACGTCCACCATCACCGTTACGAACTTCACCGCTCCGGTGACTATCGACTACCGCACCGACGTGATGGCCGCTCTCAGCCGCGCGGGTTGCAGCCAGGGCGCCTGCCATGGTTCGCCGCAAGGCAAAGGTGGTTTCCGCTTGAGCCTCCGCGGTTTCGATGCAGTGGGCGATTTGCAAACACTGGTGCGCGAAGGTTCCAATCGCCGCACCAATCCCTTTGAACCCGAACAAAGCCTGATCCTGAAAAAAGGAACAGGCCGCGTGCCGCATCAAGGGGGCGTGCGATTCCAAACAACCGATACGGCCTATCGCGTGCTCCGCGATTGGATCGCTGCTGGTTGTCCCGACTCCACCGCGCCGCGGCAACTCGTCAGCCTCGAAGTGCTTCCCGGTTCGCGGCATCTCGCGCCGGGCAGCAAGACGCAGCAGCTCGTCGCGCTGGCGAAGTTCGCCGACGGCAGCGTAGTCGATGTCACCGGCGAAGCCGTCTTCAGCGTGCCGATGGATCCCGCGGTGAGCGTCACTGCCAACGGCCTCGTCGAGTTCACCGCCACCGCCGAAGCCAACCTTCTCGTGCGCTACTTGGAACAAGTTCGCAGCGTGCAACTCACCTACGTCGAGCAAGACAGCAACTACCAATTCCAAGGGCCGTCGCCAGCGAATCTCGTCGACGAGCAGATCTTCACCAAGCAGAAGCTGCTGCAACTGCAGCCCGCCGCGGTTTGCACCGACGACGTTTTTCTGCGGCGTGCCTATCTCGACGTGCTCGGCATCTTGCCCTCGCCCGAAGATGCGCAGCGCTTTCTCGATTCGCCAGCCGCCGACAAGCGCGAGAAGCTGATCGACGAACTCCTCGACCGTGATGAGTTCGCCACCTACTGGGCCCTGAAATGGGCCGACGTCATGCGTGGCAACCGGACCACGATCTCGCTCCGCGGCGTGCACAGCTTGCATCGTTACTTGATCAATCACTTCGCCGAGGACCGGCCGCTGACCGAACTCGCCCAAGAAATCCTCACCGCCCGCGGCAACACTTTCGAAAACCCCGCGGCCAGTTTTTATCGCGTCGCTCGTACGCCCGACGAAGCTGCGGAAAGTTTCGGCCAGTTGTTTCTCGGCGTACGCATCGGCTGCGCCAAGTGCCACAACCATCCCTTCGAAGCGCTCACGCAGGGCGACTATTACGGCCTCGCAGCGTTCTTCTCGCGCGTGAAGCTCAAGGGCAAACAATTCGGCCTGGACGACGAAGTGGTCTATCTCCAGCGCAACGGCGAAGTGCAACATCCCCTCACGCGCAAGAATCTCGAACCCGTCGCCTTTGGTTACACGCCCGAAAAAGTCGGCCCCGACGAAGATCGCCGCGTTCCGCTCGCAGCCTGGCTCACCGCGCCGGAAAATCGCTACTTTGCCCGCTCGACGGTCAATCGCTTGTGGTATCACCTGCTCGGCCGCGGCATCGTCGAACCGGTCGATGACTTTCGCGATACCAACCCGCCCTCGCATCCCGAGTTGCTCGACGGTCTCGCGGCGGAGTTCGTCAAAAACGAATTCAAGATCAAGCCGGTCATCAAGCTCATCTTGCGATCGAAGACCTATCAATTGGCCGCCGCAGCGCCGCAGCAAACGAAGCACGCCGCGGCCGCTGCGCGTTACTTCACGCACACGCACGTGCGGATGATCACATCGGAGCAACTGCTCGACGCCATCAGTTCGGCCATCGGTGTGCCCGATGATTATCCCGGCTATCCTGCCGGAACCCGCGCGGGCGAACTCGCGGAAGGAGCCGTCGAGAATCATTTTCTGATGGCCACTTCGCGACCCGTCCGCGACACCGCCTGCGATTGTGCCCGTGAAGAAGACGCCGACCTGGCCGGCGCCATTCACTTGCTCAACAATCCGAACCTGGTGAAGCGGATCGAATCGCCGAAGAGCCGCATCGGCCTCGCGCTCGCAGCGAAAAAACCCACGCCCGAGATCATCGAACAATTGTATCTCGCCACGCTCAGTCGCCGGCCCACCGAGCGCGAACGCAAAGTAGCCGACGAATATCTGCACGAACAAAAAGACATCGCGGCCGGCCTGCAAGATCTCCAACATGCCTTGCTGAACGGGAGTGAGTTCTTGCTCCGCCATTGATCTGGGAGGGTGGGTCGAGCGGCACTCCGCGCGGCCCACCATTTTTCAAATTGGTCGATATACTTCGGGGGGCTACGGCCTTAGCGCAGTAAACTCGTCAAATTCGTGTAGTCATCGGTCCACATGGGCACATTTCGCTGCCGGCGCAAATAGTCCGGCAGGTCCTGAATCTCATCTTGCACTTCGCGCAAAAACTGCTCGTCTTTCGTCATCAAAAAGTAGTACGAGCGATCGAGCATTTTCTTTTGCTCGCTGGTCTTATAGATCCGCCGGTGACCATATTCAAAATGTGCGGCCAACTGGCTGACGACCGGATACAGGTCGAGATGCGTGTTGGTGATGTGCAGCGCGAGCACGCCGTCAGGCTTCAAGTGCTGCAGATAAACTTCAAACGCTTCGCGCGTCAGCAAGTGTGTCGGCACGGCATCGCCAGAGAAAGCATCGATCACGAGCAGATCGTATTGATGACTCCCCGTCGTCCGCAACTCGCGTTCAAGCTGCAGCCGTGCATCGCCGAGCACGAGCTCTGGCTGCTGCGGACAGTCGGCGAGAAAATGAAACCAGCGCGTGTCCTGAGCAATGCGAATCACCTCCGGATTGATCTCGTAAAACCGCAGCGTGTCCGTGGGCCGCGCATAAGTGGCAATCGTGCCGATGCCCAAGCCGACGACGCCGATCCGGCAACTGGGCGAACGCCCTTGCACAAACTTCACCGCCCGTTCGCACCCCGAGCCTGCGCCGTAATAGGTCAGCGGCGCGCCTCGCTTCGCCGGATCGGCCAACTGCTTGCCGTGCGAAATGTGGCCGCTGAAAAAAGTGTAGTTTTCTTCGGGATCGCCGATGGCCCGATGCATCACCGTAACCAGGCCATAAAAATTCCGCCCCTCCATCTCCGTGACATATTTCGGATCGTTGTCGGGCAGCAAGTCCACCAGAATGCCGACCAGCGAAGTGGCGCTCAGGGCGATGATCGCACCACTAGCCAGACGGCGAGGCGTCGGTGGCCAGTGCGCGGCAGCCAGGATGAGCAATGTTGCCGCAGTCACGATCGTGATGATCATGCCCAGCGGAAACTCAAAGAACGTATCGAACCAATAAGGCGCCGCAAGGTTCACTAGCACTCCGCCGGTCGCGCCCCCCAGCGACATGATCAGATAGAACTTCGTCAAATACTCGGGCGCCGGTCGCGAGTGCGCAAGTTCGCCGTGACAGAGCGTGGCGATCAAAAACAGCGCGAGAAAATAACAGCCCGCTTGCAGCCACCACAGGTCGACCAGCGAAAAAGCGTTCTCCTCATTTCTGCTGAGGACGCGATTCAGCAACGCATCGAGCGTCTCGATGCACGGATCATAATGCACCACGAGCGCGAGCATCACGAGCACGCCGCCCGCAAAGGTCCAGCGCGAATACCACCGGCTGTGATCGAAGGCCACGATGAACGAACACAAATAGAGCGACAACGGCACGACCCACAGCAACGGCACCGGCGCCACGTTCTGACAAACTTCGTTCGTCATCGCCAGAAACATCACCGAAGCCAACGTCGCGAGGCCAAGCCAAGAGGCCATACTCCAAACCGTTGGCGCCGCGCTGACCGCCGACTCGGTGGCCGATACCGCCGCTGCCAGCTTCCGCTCTTCGGCTGTCGCCGTTTTTTTCACCGCTTCGGCTGCTCGCCGTGACTGCCAACTGCTGACCGCGCAGGTCGCGCAGCAACCAGCAAACAGCAAATACGCCAGCGACCAATAAAAGGCCTGGCCGGTCACGCCCCACTGCACTTCAAAGAAAAACGGATAGCTCAGCAACGCCACCAGCGAACCGAAATTCGACAGTGCGAACAGCCGGTACGGCGAACTACCCGGCAACACGTCGTGAAACCACTTCTGCAACAGAGGCCCCGTCGCGGAGAGCGCGAAGTACGGCAAGCCCACAGTCACGCCCAGCAGCAGCAACGTCTGCAGCAGCGGATCTTCGCCGGCGACCCCCTGAGGCCGAAAGCTGGCCGGCGGCGTCAAACGGCCCCACATCACATTCGTGGCAGCCAGCGCAAGCAGCGCCAGATGAATAATCAGCCGTTGGTTTGTCGTGCAGCGAGTGCTCAGGAAGTGGGCATAGTAGTAGCCGCCGAGCAACACGAGCTGGAAAAAAAGCATCGCCGCGGTCCACACGGCCGGGCTGCCGCCGAACCACGGGAGCAGCACCTTGCTGAGCATCGGCTGCACCTGAAACAACAAAAATGCACTCAGAAAGATGGTGGCCGCAAAGCCGACAATCTGCGCAGTCGTTGATTTCAGAATGGGACGAGTTCCTAACGTGGAAGGCAAGGTGTTCATCGCAGCGGGCTCACTGTTTTCCCTAGCGTAGTCGTTGAATTACAACCGGGCGGGTTTCCGAACGCAAACCGTGCGCCGGGCAATGCGCAATTCGGTCACTTTCCCATTCCCTCGCCCCGGTACCCCGGGGAAAGGGTTGGGCTGAGGGGTGGAG